>CAJTER010000013.1 GCA_910575405.1 Clostridia bacterium
CAGTTCATTGGAACAGAGAGAAAAATATCCAAGAGAGGATCTTCCAGTCTGCGTAAGATTGGATATGAAGTGATGAGATGCCTGAAAACACATAAAGAACCAGAAGACGCAGCAGTGTATAGGTTTATCTTGAAGAAAGAAAAAGAAGGGAAATCGAAACGTGCAGCTAAGATAGCAGGATTAAATAAATTTCTCAGGATTTATTATGCACGTGTAATGGAAGTATACCAGAATTAAAAAGAACTAAAGCAGAGAATACGACAGACCGGATTTTCCACCGGTCTAATCGTCGTGGAAAAAATTCATATTAAAAATTTATAAAAAACCTGCTAAAAAGTCTTGACTTTTGTTAGGAGGTTTTTATTCTAAAAACTTCCGCAGGGGTTCGAACCCGAAAGGGCACAGGCATGTGAAAAAAATTGCCGCCGGAGCATATAAAGAAATCGTACCATATAATATGTAAGAAATGAACAAAAAACTGGTATTCTGTATACAAAAAAGACATGACTCGCTGATTTTCGTCATAAAATCGTAGCATATTGGTTTGTTTTGTGATAATATAGTTATTGTATGCGACTGAAAAAACTTTGGAAAGGAAGGTTTCAGAAATGAGTCAACAGAAAAAGCATTTGCAAAGTATCCGGGTGAGTCATGAGAAGCACACTTCGGCGTGTGAAACCCAGGTAATGCCTGTTCCCGATACTGTATGCATTTCCATGTCTCAGCATATTGGAGCCCCATGTAAGCCTTTGGTAAAAAAAGGCGATTATGTAAAGGTGGGACAGCCAATCGGTGATACAGATGCTTTTGTAAGTGCTCCCATCCACTCAAGTGTTTCAGGCACAGTGACAGGAATCGAAGGAATTCGTTCCGTAATGGGTGGAGAGGACCAGGCAATTGTAATTGAGACAGATAAAAAGCAGGAGGTTTGGGAAGAAATTAAGCCTCCGGAAGTGAACAGCAGGGAAGACTTTGTAAAAGCAATCAGGGCCAGCGGTCTGGTAGGTTTGGGCGGAGCGTCTTTCCCAACCCATATCAAGTACAATCCTCAGAATATTGATGAGGTTGATACTTTAATCGTAAATGGAGCGGAATGTGAGCCCTTTATAACTTCTGACCACAGATTGATGCTGGAAAACCCTCAGGAGATCATCGACGGCTGCGTGATTGTTATGGAGCAGCTGGGATTAAAAGAGGGCTACATCGGCATTGAAGAAAACAAACAGGATGCCATCAGCCTGCTGAACAAAATGCTGGCAGAGCAGAACCATCCGGAAATAAAAACCGTAACCCTGAGAGCCCGTTATCCGCAGGGAGCGGAACGTGTTCTGGTATATGAGGTCACAGGAAAGACGATGAACGCAGGCGTGCTTCCGGCGCAGCTGGGCGTGATTCTGTCCAATATTACGACTATTGCGTTTGTAGGCCAGTATTTTAAAACAGGACGGCCTCTTACTACGAAGAGAATTACAGTAGACGGATCTGCAGTGACAGAGCCTAAGAACATTATTGCGCCTATTGGAACCAGCATTGCCGATATTATCGCATTCTGCGGCGGATACAAGGCAGAGCCAAAGAAGATCCTCATGGGCGGACCGATGATGGGACGTGCAATTTTCTCCGACAGAACGCCTCTTGTTAAAAACAACAATGCGATTCTGGCCTTTGCAGGAGCCCAGGCGATTATTCCTGAGGAAACCGGCTGTATTAACTGCGGAAAGTGCCACAAGGCATGTCCGTTCAAGCTGCTGCCGACTGCTTTTGCTACAGCTTATGAAAACAAGGATGCGGATAGGCTGAATCAACTGCAGATCATGCAGTGTATGGAATGCGGAAGCTGCTCCTATGTATGTCCGGCCAGAAGACCGTTGGGCTTCATCAACAAGCTGAGTAAAGCGTTTGTAAAAGAGGAGGCAAATAAGTAATGGAAAAACAATATTATGATAACCTTGTCGTATCCTCTGCGCCTCACGCGGTGTCAAATGTTGATACGACGAAAGTCATGGGGACGGTGCTGGTGGCATTGGTTCCGGCATTTGCGGTAGGCATTTACCAGTTCGGATACAAGGCTGCTGTACAGACCATCCTCTGTATTGCTGCCTGCATCGTATTTGAGTGGCTGTTCAACGCACTCATGAAGAGAAAGCAGACAGTAGGCGATCTGAGCGCTGCCCTTACAGGTGTGCTCATTGCCTTTAATATACCAGCAAGCCTGCCTTACTGGATGTCCATAGTCGGCTGTTTTGTAGCAATTGTTATTGTAAAGCAGCTGTTTGGAGGAATTGGGCAGAATCTGGTAAACCCGGCAGTAACAGCAAGAATTGTACTGTTTATTTCCTTTGCAACGGAAATGACAACCTGGCCTATTCCAAGAGGCGCAGGCGCGACAGATGCTACGACGGGCCCGACTCCGCTTGGTATTTTATCGGAAGGCGGCGGACAGATGCCATCCAATCTGGATATGTTCCTTGGAAATATCGGCGGATGTATCGGTGAAGTCAGTGCTCTGGCTCTGCTCATCGGAGGAATTTTCCTCATTTGGAGAGGGATCATCTCCCCGATTATTCCAGTATGCTTTTTGGGAACTGTGTTTGTTCTGGCACTCATCGTTCCTGGACAGGATCCGATTTTCCACCTCTGTGCAGGCGGACTGATGCTGGGTGCATTCTTCTGTGCAACCGACTATGTAACTTCCCCCATCATGCCGCTGGGCAAGGTGATCTTTGGAATCGGATGCGGTATACTGACCTTTGTGATTCGTGTATATGGCGCTTATCCGGAAGGTGTTTCATTTGCAATTCTGCTGATGAACATTCTGACTCCACACATCGACAACTTCTGCACCAGTAGAGCGTATAAAAAGGGAGGCGGCAAAGAGTAATGAAAAGTAATACATTTAAAGACAATATCGCCCCTGCTTTAGTATTGGTAATCATCTGTCTGGTGGTTACAGCAGCTCTTGCAGGGACATACGGGGTAGCAAATCCTCTGATTGAAAAAAATGCGCAGAAAACAGCTGATGAAGCCAGGGCAAAAGTACTGCCTTCCGGCGACAGCTTTACGCCTTATGATGGTAAGCTGGTAGAAGGCGTTACAGAATGCTATTTTGCGGATAACAAATCCGGAATGGCTGTAACAGCTACATACAAGAGCTTTGGCGGAACTTTGTCCGCTATGGTTGGCGTTGACAAGGACGGAAAAATAACAGGCGTAACAGTTACAGAACACGCCGATACCCCGGGTCTTGGGACAAAGGCTATGACCGATGAATATCTGGCACAGTACAGCGGTGTGGATACCGCAGGCCAGGACAACATCAAAAATGACGCTGCAATCGATCAGATCGTAGGCGCTACCATTTCTTCCAACGCAGTATATCAGACTGTTAGCGAAGCACTGCTGCAGTACAAGGAATGCGGAGGTGTTAAATAATGAACAAACTTTCAATTATTACAAAAGGGTTTATTAAAGAAAACCCAGTACTGGTTCAGCTGCTTGGGTGCTGTCCTACGCTGGCTGTAACCACCAGCGCAATCAACGGCCTTGGCATGGGCGTTTCCACCATGGCGGTACTGATTTGCGCCAACATCGTAATTTCCATCTTGAAAAAAGTAATTCCCGATAAAGTGCGTATCCCGTGCTACATCGTTGTAATTGCCGGATTCGTAACTATTGTACAGTTAATGCTCAAAGCGTACCTGCCGGCTCTGGACAAAGCGCTGGGCCTGTTTATCCCGCTTATCGTAGTAAACTGTATTATTCTGGGAAGAGCGGAAATGTTCGCAAGCAAGAATTCGGTTGTAGACTCTGCTCTGGATGGAATCGGCATGGGTCTTGGCTTCACTGTAGCTCTGGGCATCATGGGTCTCATCAGAGAATTCCTGGGAAGCGGCACTGCTTTTGGTATTACACTGACGGCAAATGCCATTACCCCTATGGGAATCTTCATGCTGGCTCCTGGCGGATTCTTCGTATTTGCCATTCTCATTGCGGTGATTAACTTCGCATCAAAAGGAAAGGCAATCAAGAAAAAGAGCTTTGGCTGCGAAGGCTGTGCTATGGCTGGAACCTGTAGCGGTAGCAGCTGCAGCGAAAAAGAGGAGGCTAGCGCATAATGAAAGAGATTATTGTAATTATCATGAGTGTTATCCTTGTAGATAACTTCGTTTTATCCCAGTTCCTGGGTATCTGTCCGTTCCTTGGAGTTTCCAAGAAGCTGGACTCCGCATCTGGTATGGGATTTGCTGTAACCTTTGTTATGGTTCTGGCGACTGCTGCCACATGGCCGATCCAGAAGTTCCTGCTGGATCCTTATGGCATCGGATACTTGCAGACAGTCGTGTTTATTCTGGTTATTGCATCTCTGGTACAGCTGGTTGAAATGACCCTGAAGAAATACATGCCGCCGCTTTACAAGTCGCTGGGCGTGTTCCTGCCACTGATTACGACAAACTGCGCGGTACTGGGCGTTACCATCAACAATATCAGTGATGAATTGACCTATATCCAGTCCCTGTTCAATGCAGTGGGCGCTGGAATCGGTTTCCTGCTGGCTATGGTGCTCTTCGCAGGTCTGAGAGGCAAGCTGGAAGACTGCAAAATGGTCCCTGTATCATTTCAGGGAATTCCGATTACACTTGTTACTGCGTCAATTCTGTCCCTATCCTTTATGGGATTTTCCGGCGTGGTAGAAGGTTTATTTGCGTAAGGAGGGATACGAGAGATGAATGTATTAATACCTGTAGGTATCGTAGTAGTCATTGGCCTTGTAGCCGGTATCATTCTTACCATCGCATCAAAGGTAATGTTTGTGCCAGTTGATCAGCTGGTTCTGGATGTGAGAGCAGCTCTTCCGGGAGCAAACTGCGGCGCATGCGGATTTAACGGCTGTGACGACTATGCTGCTGCACTGGCAGAGGACAAAGATACACATAATGTAAGTACGGCAGCCTGCCCGGTAGGCGGCGCGGATCTGGCAGCGGCCCTTGCGGGAATCATGGGCGTTGAAGCAGAATCCGCTGACCCGAAGGTAGCCATGGTTATGTGCCACGGAAATTCCGGCGCAGCAAAGACCATCATGGAACACAACCGCATCAAGAGCTGTAAAGAAGCAAATCAGTTCTACGGCGGCCAGTGGTCCTGTCGCTACGGCTGTCTGGGAATGGGCGACTGCGCGGATGTCTGCGATTACGGCGCAATCTGCATTAACGATGGAGTTGCCTTTATTGACAGAGAAAAGTGCGTGGGATGCGGCATGTGCGCTAAGGTTTGTCCAAAGCACATTATCGAAATCCACAGCAAGAAGAGCGTGGTTTACGTTGCCTGCAAATCCGGCGACAAGGGCGCGCAGACCAGAAAGCAGTGCACGGTTGGATGTATTGGCTGCATGAAGTGTCAGAAGGCATGTAAGTTTGAAGCCATTACCGTGGAAAACAATCTGGCTAAGATCGACTACGACAAGTGCAAGAACTGCGGACTCTGCGCAAAGGATTGTCCGACAGGCGCTATTTTAAACCTGCGGCCTAAGAAAAAAGCTCCACCAAAGAAGGCTGAGGAAAAGACCGAAGCGGAAGCTACGGCCTAAGCAAAACAAGCAAAAGCATAGAATGAATAGAAAGGGTAGTTACAGGCAAAATCAGCTTGCAGCTGCCCTTTTTTCTATAGAATACCATTCAAAAGAGCTGCGGCTGCCTCGGCCACCCGCAGCTCATCCAAGCGGCCTTTCCGGAAGCCGCTTCAAAATCAAATAAGTGACAATGCCGATGAGGATCCCGCTGATGAGGCCGGAAAAGAGCAGCACCGGAAAGTAGAAAAAAAGCTTGCCTGTGGAGACCAGCAGGGCAGCTACCAAAAGCTGCCCCAGGTTATGGGCGACGCCCCCGGCCATACTGATGCCGACGACAGAAAACAGCCCGGTCTTTTTTAAAAGCGCCATCACAAGGAGGCTGAGCAGCCCTCCGGCCAGAGAGTACATGGCTCCAAAAAAGCCGTTGAACAAAAGACCTGCAACCAGAATCCGGATCACGTTGATGGACAGAGTATAGCGAAAGCTGAGCACGTAGAGGGACGTGAGAATTACCAGATTTGCGATTCCCAGCTTGACCCCCGGAATGCCGAAGTTAAAGGGTATGATGGCTTCGACATAAGAAAAAATCAGCGCCAGAGCGGCCATCATGGCAGAGAGAGCGATTCGGGAGCCAGCGGCGACCTGCTTTTTACTGTTCATAAAATCTATATTACCTTTCTTTCAAAATATTGCCTCAGAACGCCGTCCTACTGCGCGATTGCGTCGTATTCTTGCGAATCTCCCCGGATTTCCACCACCACTTTATTGGGAAGACAGATGATGCTCTGAGATGTTTTTGAAATTTTTCCCCTTTGAACACAATCCTGGCTGTGACAATCGGAAAATACCATTGAAACCTTACCATCTTTTATGGTAATCTTATTAATATGGCCTTCCTGCTGAACCGTGACTGTTCGATCCTCTGAAAGCGGGTAGTAGGCGTACTCCTTTCCGTCTGTTATAATATAGACCATCTGCCCAGGCTCATTTCCTGCGGCGAGCAGCCAGGAAACGGCGAGGCCTGCGGCAATCAATACAGCGGCAAGAAGGATATCAGCTTTTCGAATCATAGGAACTCCTTAGAGGTACATCAATATGAAACTTATTAAAAAAATAACACTTATTTTATTATGTGCAGGTCTCATTATACCACAGACTGGCTGCGGAAGCGAGGAGCAGATTTCGGAAAATCAGTTTCTTCTCGACACAATCTGTACCATCACTATCGACGGAATGAAAAAGGAAGAGGCGGAGAAGATTATTGTCGAGGCCTTTGAAACCTGCAGGACATATGAAAACATGCTGAGCAAAACAGTCCAAGGAAGCGATATTTACAAGCTCAACCATGCGGGGGGAAAATCAGTTGCTGTGCGGGAGGAAACTCTGGCCCTGATTAAAAAGGGCATTGACTATGGACGGCTTTCCGGAGGAGGGTTTGATATTACCATCGGAGCAGTTTCAGAGCTGTGGGACTTTTCCGGTGAAAATCCAAAGGTGCCGGACGCGGAGCAATTAAAAAAAGCCGTAAACACGGTGGATTACAGGCAGATTCAGATTGAGGGAAATCAGGTGAGTCTGAAAAATCCCAAAGCGCAGGTGGATCTGGGGGGGATTGCCAAGGGCTATATCGCGGATCGGCTCATAGAGCAGATGAAACAGGAGGGCGTAGAGCAGGCTATTATCAGTCTGGGTGGAAATGTTGCCGTAATTGGTGAAAAGGCAAAGGGCGTGCCCTGGAATATTGGAATTGAGCGGCCCTATTCAGACCGGAGGGAAATTTTGGGTTCTGTAGGTCTGAGCGATGGAACGATTGCTACTTCCGGCGTGTACGAGCGATGTTTTGAAGAGGGAGGAGTCCTGTATCACCATGTACTGGATCCAAAGACAGGCTATCCGGTTAAAGGAGAACTGGATGCTGTTGCAGTAAAGGGCGGCGAGGGACAGTCCATAGACTGCGATGCTATGGGTACCATATGCCTCATGGCGGGCGAAAAAAAGGGCCGCAGATTGCTGAAGGAATTTCCGGAGCTGGAGGCTGCTTTTATTGATAAATCCGATCACATCAAGACTACAGAGGGGATTACCATCAACCCAGCTCAGTAGTACAGCAACAGTAAGGGAGGAAGCGATATGCTTCATAAAGGAACGGCGTTTTTTTACTATAATCGCTATATCATTCTGGCTTTTTTTGTGCCGGTTATTCTCATGTTTGCCGCATTCGCATCGGCGGAATTTTATCCCTTTGGGGAAAACCAGGCGGCTGTCATTGATATGTATCATCAATATTTTCCCTTTATCAGCGAGCTTCACCAAAAGCTGCAGAGTGGAGGCAGCCTTTTATATACCTGGAATGGAGGCCTGGGGACAAATTTTCTTACGCTCATATCCTATTACGCGGCAAGTCCTCTGTACTTCCTGACGATTTTTGTTCCGGATGCTTATCTGATGGAAGCGGTGACCGTGATTATTCTCATTAAAATCGGGATGGCCAGCGCCTGTATGGCAATTTATCTGCGGAGTATGCATGGGCGGTGCGACTGCGGCACAGTCGCTTTTTCGGTTCTTTACGGGCTGTGCGCCTATGTGATGGGGTATTACTGGTGCCTCATGTGGCTGGATACTGTTGTCCTGCTGCCTCTCTGTATGTTGGGGCTTAACCGGCTGCTTGACCAGGGAAGGATCAAGCTTTATACGCTTTCTATTGCAGCGCTGATGATTACCAATTATTATACTGGCGGCATGGTCTGTATTTTCATTTTCTTTTATTACCCGATCCTGTATTTTTCAAGGGATATCAGGAGAGGTGTCAAAGGCTGTCTGGAGGTGACGGGGAAGGCGGTGCTGTGCTCTGTTACGGGGATTTTTATTGCAGGGATGACTTTGTTTCCGACCTTTCTCAATATGCAGAATACCTATTATATTGACTCGGAGATGCCGGAGGATTCCTCCTTTTATCATTCCCTGCTGGATCTGGTAACCAACCTGCTGCCTGAAACGGAACTGACGGTACGGGAAGGGCTGCCTAATATTTACTGCGGGCTTATCTGCTTTATGCTGGTGATTTTGTTCATGCTGCTGAAGCGTGTTTCCATTCGCAGAAAACTGCTGAACTGCGGATTTTTGGCATTTCTGTTCCTCAGTCTGAATTGGAACAAGCTGGATTTTGTGTGGCATGGTTTTCATTTTCCAAACCAGCTGCCTTTCCGGTATTCCTTTGTCGTATCGTTTCTGCTGGTGATCCTGGCTTATGAAGCTTTTTTGAATATACGGGAAATCTCTGGAAAGCAGATTGGAATTCTCGTTGCCGGAGCAGCGGTCTATATTCTTTTGGCGCAAAAGCTTTATGAAGAGACCTTTAGTGCGGAATTTGTTTATGTGTGCCTGCTGCTGCTATTGCTGTATGGTGCTTTTCTGGCCGCTTACAGGACAGGGCTCTACCACGAGCCGGCTATGTGCCTGCTGCTGCTACTTCTTGTATGCGGTGAAATGGTCAATCATACGGCGGCTGCTGTTGATAAGGTGAGCTATACCAATCGGGCTGAATATTTTGCCGAAAGCAAGGAGGTAAAAGAGCTGGTGCAGGATACGCGGGAAAAGGACAGAGGGCTTTACCGGATGGAAGTGGCAAATCCGTTGATTCTCAATTCGCCAATGCTGTATCATTATCCGGGAATATCGGAATTTTCCTCCACAGTAAATGGAAATGTTTCTTATTTAATGGAGCATATCGGGCTGGAGGCAGAAGATGTGAAGAACCGGTATAATTATGTTATGACAACGCCTGTGGCAAATGCTGTGCTGGGTGTAAAGTATATCATCAGCAAGGGCCAGCCCATTGAAAATCATTCGGAGCTGACGCTGGCAGGCGGAAAAGAGCTGACTTGCCTTTATGAAAATCAGTATGCGCTGCCCATAGGCTATATGGCAAATCAAGATGTGCTGGATACCTGGGATTACAGCCAGGAAAATCCCTTCCAGGTGTTAAATGACTTTGTAGAGCTGGCGGCAGGGGAAGTCGCGCCGGTTTTCCGTTCTGTGGGAACGCCGGAAATAAGCGGAACCCATGTTTCCCTGGGAGAATATTATGATGGGTATGTGGATTGCAGCGCAGAAGGAGAAGAGCCGGATGCTCAGCTGGTCTTTACCATAACAGAGGAGCAGCCGATATACGTATTTGTAGAAGCGGAAGGCGCGGAAAGCATCTCTGCGGAGACAGAGACCGGGGAGCCTGTGCAGCTCAAGGAGGACTGCGGAGCGGTTGTAAGCTTGGGCACCTGCAAAGCTGGTGAAACGGTTACGATTAATATTATATATGAAGGCGAGTCTGCGGGCGGTATTACTGCGCGGGTATGCGGGCTGGATCAGCAGGCTTGGGACAGGGCTTACGGAGAGCTGGCCGCTGGGGGCCTGACGACAGAGAACTTTGATGACACGCATGTTAAGGGGCGCATTACAGCAAAGGAAGACGGCGTTTTCCTGACCTCCATACCATATGAAAAGGGATGGAGCCTGAAGGTGGACGGGAAAGAGCAAGAGATCGATCCTCTGGCAGATGCTCTTGTTGCCGTTCCTATGAAGGCAGGCGAACATACAGTGGAACTGACCTACCTTCCGGACGGCCTGATTCCGGGAAGCGTTGTCAGCCTGTGCGGCATCGGTATCCTGATTGCCCTGTGCTTTGTGCAGCGAAAGAGCAGCAGAAGGGCGGCAGGACCTGCAGCCGGATATCGTCTGGCGGCAGCAGAAAATGAAACTGCGGGAAAACAGCGCTCTGGGGAAAGAACGCCTAACAGCGGGGAAGACGCGGAAAAGAGGAGCAATCTGCGAAAAAGGAGATTTTTGTAATTGAAAAAATTTCCATATTGACAGCTTCGAAAATTGTGCTATACTAAGTAAATAAGAATACCCAAGATGTCCACATCGGACACGAAAAAGAAAAACCGGGAGATCCTACCTCCCGGTTTTTCATGTTGGCTAGTTGTCGGAGTCATGATGGTCTAGCCACTTGCACACATAATATCCGATCACATGTGCCAAAACCGCCATGAGAACACCCAAAATGTATTCCACATCGTTCACCTCCTTTCTGCTGTCAGATTGGAGCGACAACACCATAATTATACTGTATATGGATTTAAATGTAAATAAAATAGAAAATAATTCCAAAACAAAAAATGGCTGCTGAGGCATTTGTAAAAAGAAAACACTTGCCCAGCTTGGAAACCTGATCTATAATAATTGCATATGTGTGCACGAGAACGCACATTGGAGGAGTAGTATGGCAGTAACATTACAGAAAATCGCAGAGGAAGCAGGTGTTTCCCGCGGAACCGTGGATCGGGCTCTTAATAACCGGGGAAGGATACGGCCGGAGGTAGAAGAGCGGATCAAGCAGATTGCAAAGGATATGGGCTATCAGCCGAGCCGAGCGGGCAGGGCTCTGGCAATGGCCAAACGAAAGATAAAAATAGGGTTTATCATACAGTCCGCCAGAACGCCTTTTATGCAGCTTGTAAAAAAAGGCGCGTTGGAGGCAAAACAGGAAGCGGAAAGCATGGGCGGCAGCGTCCGGATTGAAGAGATCGAGGATGTCAATACGGCAGCTGTCATTGAGTTGATGGAGGAAATGCGGGAGGACAATGTGCAGGGCATCGCCCTCCTGCCTTCCGAGGATATGCTGCTGCAGCAGACCATCGACCGTTTTTCGGAAGAATACGGGATACCCATCGTGACCTTTAACGGAGATGTTCAGGGCACAAAGCGAAAGTGCTTTGTAGGACAGAATTCCAGGCAGAGCGGAGCGGTAGCTGCGGGCCTGATGGCAGAAATGGTAGGGGGAACAGGTGAAGTGGTCATTGTATCGGGCCATGCGTCAAACCCGGCGCTGCAGGATCGGATACGGGGGTTTCAAAAGGAAATGGAGCAGACCTATCCAGAGGTTGCTATTGCGGACATCCGCCACTCCTATGGTGACGACTGGGTTGCGGAAAAAATCGTGGAAGAGGAGTTGCAAAAGCATCCGCGCCTGAAGGGAATTTATATTACAGGACATGGGGAAGAAGGCGTTTGCCGCGCCATTGAAAAAGCAGGGAGGTCAGGTACTCTGAAGCTTGTGGGCCATGACTTTCTGGAGGCAAATCTGGAGTACCTGAAACGGGGAGAAATCAACTTTCTCATCGGGCAGGAGGCGCACGTGCAGGGTTACGAGCCGGTCATGATCCTGCTCAAAGGGCTGCTGGACGGCAAGTGGCCAAAGACAGAGCTGCAGTATACGGATATTATTATAAAAAACAGGTACAACATCTGAACGAATCCTTAAATGGAGCAAAGAACGTGCTGAAACGGAGACAGAGTGTGCTGGCTAATTATCAATCAGGCCAGTACACCAGCCGTGCAGCACTCTTTTTTGTGGAAAACGACGCGAAAAATGACGATCTTGCGTGCTATATGCAGGTGCACGATTATTTATTTGCCTAAAATACTTAAAAATAAAGAAAATTGTAAAATGAAGTTTGCATTCACGTGCACACAACGCTATGATAGGACCATCAAAAGAAATACAGCAGAGCGAAAATAAAATAAAGGCAAAATCACAAATCAAGAATATGGAACAGAAAGAAGGAGTAATTGGATGCGGTGGCATGGGAAGAGATCATATCGGACGTCTAACCAACAAAATCCAGGGAGCAAAGGTAGTAGCGGTAAGCGATGTTTCCGCTGAAAACGCAAAGAAAGCAGCTGAAATCTGCGGCGCAAAAATTTACAGCACAGGCAGCGAACTGATTCAGGCGCCGGAGGTGGACGCGGTCTTCATCGTATCGCCGGGCTTCGCCCATGCCGAGCCACTGCTGGAAGCTATCAAGGCCGGAAAACGGGTCTTCTGCGAAAAGCCGCTCTGTACCACAGCAGAGGATTGCCTGAAGGTTGTCAAAGCGGAAGCTGAATCAGGAAAGCACCTGATTCAGCTGGGTTTCATGAGACGCTATGACAAGGGCTACATTCAGGTAAAAGAAGCTTTAAAATCCGGAGCATACGGGGAGCCGCTCATGCTGCACTGCACCCACAGAAACCCGGAGATAGGCACAAACTACGATACTCCAATGGCAGTCCACGATACAGCGATTCATGAAATCGACACTCTCCACTGGCTGGTGGATGACGAATCCGAATCCGTACAGGTGATCCTGCCGAGAGTAACCAAGTACTCACATTCAGCCCTAAAAGACCCGCAGATCATGCTCATGAGAACGAAAAAGGGCGTATGCATTGATGTGGAAGTCTTTGTAAACTGCAAATTCGGTTATGATATCAACTGTGAAGTTGTCTGCGAGGACGGAGCCATCAAAATGGCGCAGCCGCCTTACCCTTCTATCCGCAAAAACGCGGCAGCAGCAGAGGCGATTGACACGGATTGCTTTGTAAGATTTAAGGATGCGTATGACACAGAAGTCCAGAACTGGGTAGACTGCGCGGCAGAAGGTATCATCAATGGGCCGACCGCCAGGGACGGATATCTGGCAGCCGTTACAGCCGACGCACTGGTAAAGGCAGCGGCCAGTCCCTGATGGCAGATCTGGAAGCATGCGAAAAACACGGATTTGACTATATTGAAATACGCTTTGACTGCGTAAAGGATTACTTAAAGGAACATACGCTGCAGGAACTGGCGGACTGGTTTCAAAACCACCATTTAATGCTCATGTACGGTAAAGAAGCAAACAACCGAAAACAAGAGATAGACCGCCAGCACCACACTATTCCGAACCAAAGAAACCAAAGACCAAAAGACAAAGCATTATGGAAATGTGCATAACAGGCTATGAATCATGGATAATTCTATTCACAGCACATGGAAAAGCGAAAGAGCCGAATGCAGATTGCGGAACAATTACCCACACATAAGGACATTCCATTATTTGGGCGGACTATTCTGGAACAACAATTTTTGCTTTTAGAAACATTGGAAAAATGGGAAGAAAATTTTGAAAAAGAGTTAGCAAAAGAAAGGGAAGAAAAATGAATTTGATGTATTTTATATTTTTTAATTTGGTGATTTATTTACCATTTCACTTGTTTGAGGAAGCTAGTGGCGATTTCCCTAAGTGGATGTATGAGCATAAATGGTTGCCTTATCATATGACGCATGGACACTGGATGGCGAACAATTTGTTTATTTACTATCCAATGCTTCTTGCATCAGTTTTTTTATTTGTGTCTATCAATCAGTTTGTCTGTTTCGGAGTGGCAATTCTTATATGGGGAATCATAAATTTTGGCGACCATTTTTTTTATACAATCAAAGATAGAAAAATCTCTCCGGGGTTAATAACTGGAACACTTTTTCTTGTCAATTCAATTTTCGGATTAAGAAATTATTATTTTTCAGATTTCTTTTCTGTATATCAGTTAATCATAGGAATTTTGATTGGTGGTGTGTTATTTGGTTTGCCTATGGCATTATGTGTTGTTTTATATAAGTTTTTTGATAAGTATTTCAAATAAATGCTTAAAATGTACCCGTAATGATTTTGTCAAGATTAGTTGACACATTTTCCTCAAGGATTTTGTATCCTATGCTGCTTCTTTCAGGGAATCATAGTATCGCTGCCGTTTTATCATGGGAGGAAGGCCTCCATTAGAGGAACAGATCCTCCGGTTATTCCAATAGCTGATGAAATATCTCCAGATCAGGGTTTTCAGTTCATCCGTGCTCATCTTCTCTGTATCGTAGCGGTTATAAAGTAGTTCAGATTTCATTCTGGCCCACATGCTCTCGCACCGGGCGTTATCATGGTATCTGCCGCCCGCACTGTTCATGCTCTGCCGTATGCCATACTTCCAGATTACATCCCGGTAAAGCTGGCTGGTGTACTGGCTTCCCCTGTCACTGTGGATAATTGCCCCATGGATGCCCGGATATGTCTTCGCCGCATTTTCCAGTGTCCGCGCACATAATGGGGCTTTCATATTAGTATCCATCGCCAATCCTACCACGCTGGAATCGAAGCAGTCAAAAACAGCGGAAACATACAGCTTTCCATCGCTGGCTTTGATCTCTGTTATGTCTGTTACGCACTTGACCAGCGGCTCCTCTGACTTGAAATCACGTTTTAACAGATTAATTCGCCGTCTTTGGTTTTAAGGGCAATGAACTTCATTCTTTCGTTTTTGCTGACCTCAGACGGCTCGCGGCGAAAAAAGCGCTGGCTTCCTCCAGAAAGTCATTTTCCTTCTTCAAACGGCGGATTTCTTTTTCCTGTTCCTTAACCTGCTGGCGGAGCTGAAGAAGTTCCTGGTTAAGCGTCATGGCGCTTTGCGGGGTTTGTGAACCTGCCCCAAGGTCGAGGCTGCCAAGGCGGTTGGCCCGTACCCAGCCATACATGGTATTCTTTGGAACCCCCAGTTCTTTAGCGGCCTTTGCTTGTCCGATTTCCTTTGCCAGTTTCACTGCCTGTACTTTGTATTCATGGTCGTATTGCCTGTTTTCTGCTATTTTTGTTCACTCCTTATTCTCTTGATTATATCTCAAATCCTTGAGAATGGGCTGTCAACTTTTTTTATACCACATCACTAGCTTCATAACAATAATACCTTACAGAAGGCAGCGCTTGCCCGCGGCAGGAAAACCGCGGGACGCTGCCTTTTCTTTGCTGTTCAGAAAAAACTCCCTTGGGTGGGAATACTTGCAACATCCGGGCAGGCAACGTATAATGGTGACATTGGGAGGCGGCATGAAGCATACAGCTGCGGATTGGAACGTATGCTCCGGCTGCGTCAGGAAAGAGAATGAAGGAACAAAAAGGGGATGGGACTTGTGAACAAGAGTAGAATTATGATTGTGGATGATGAGCCGGATATTCTGGAGCTGCTGGAAAAGGCCCTTAATCTGGAGGGATATGGCAATATCGTCAAGGTGGATAGTGGGCGCTTAGCTGTAAAGGCCTGCAGAGAGATGAGGCCCGAGGCGATTATTCTGGACATCATGCTCCCGGACATGGATGGATATGAGGTTTGCCGGCAGATACGGGAGTTTTGTCTCTGTCCGGTGCTGTTTCTTTCTGCCAAAAACGAGGAACTGGATAAAATACTGGGACTTGCTGTGGGCGGGGATGATTATGTAACAAAGCCTTTCAGCCCCAGAGAAATTGTGTATCGGGTAAAAGCGCAGCTGCGCCGCGCCGGGTATGGGGAGCATCCGCCAAAAGATGATTTTGTGAAAATCGGGGAGCTGGAAATCGACCCGGCAGGTTGCAGAGTGAGGAAGGGCGGTTCACCCATTGAACTGACGGCAAGGGAATTTGAAATACTCGTATATTTGGCGGAAAATAAAGGGCGGGTCATAAGCAGGGAACGCCTGTATGAAGCTATCTGGGGTCAGGACAGCTTTGGCTGCGATAATACGGTGATGGTCCATATGCGCCATTTGCGCGAAAAGCTGGAGGAAAACCCGGCGGAGCCGGAGTACCTTATTACCATGAAAGGATTGGGCTACAAGCTGGTGAATCCATATGAAACCTAAAGCAATGACGAACCCCTTTCTGCGCATTTTTGTCTTTGCCGCGGTTCTGGTTCTTGCGGCCGTTGCTGCGGCCATAGGCCTGTTCTACTATATCTTCAGCATATCCGCATCCCAGCCGGAGGGATTGAGTCTGGCTTCCTGGCCTCAGACCTTCACAGACAGCTTTTCCGTATGGATGGAGAAGGAAGAAGGCGGTCTGACGGTAGAGGATATTGGAATAGAGCGTCTGGACGAGTATGGATTGTGGCTGCAGGTGCTGGATGAAGATGGAAGGGAAGTGCTCTCCCACAATAAACCGCAGGCTTATCCAAAAGATTATTCCGCATCCCAGCTGGCTGCTCTGAGCATTCGGCCTTACGAAAAGAAGCATACGATTTTTGTCAGCAGCTTTGAAGCATCCGGCCAAACCTGGTGCTATGTGATCGGCTTTCCCTATGCCATAGGAAAGCATATGCTCTATTATAACGGGGAGCACGCACAGCGACTTTCACCTGTTTTTCGCGTGGGGATATGTGCTGTGTCAGGTTTTGTTCTCATCTTTGTTCTGGTGAGTGGCTTTTGGATTACCGGCCATTTGGCCAGGATTGCAAAAGGTATTGATTCGGTATTGTGCAGAGCTTATTGGGAGCTCCCGGAAAAAGGGATGTTCCGCCAGGTCTACCGGGAGCTGAACAAAATGGATGCGGAAATCCGCCGCAGCGACAGGATGAAAGAAGACACCGAACGGACTCGCAGGGAATGGATCTCCAATATTACCCACGATCTGAAAACGCCCCTTTCGCCAGTCAGAGGCTACGCGGAGCTGCTTTCCCAGGAACCTATGCCGGATACGGATACAGTACGGGAATACGGCAGGCTGATTTTAAAGAATGCCCAGCACACAGAACGCCTGATCGACGATCTGAAGCTGACCTGGCAGATGGAATCCGGGGTCATGCCGTATCACCCGAGAGAAATATCTGTGATCCACTGTCTGAGAGAAATCATCATTGATATTGTCAATGACCCTGCCTTCCGCGGGCGTACCATAGAGCTTGAAAGCTACGCGGAGGAGTTCCTTCTCCCTGCGGATCCAGAGCTGCTGCGCCGCGCCCTGGAAAACTTGATCATCAATGCCCTGACCCACAATCCGCCGCAGACAAAAGTGACTGTGCTGGCAGAATCCAATGAGCAGGGGGCGGCGTTTATTCGCGTGCGGGATAATGGCGTAGGTATGAAAGGCGAAGAGCTATCCAGGCTGTTTGAGCGATATTACAGAGGCACGAGTACAAGGGAAAAAACGGAAGGAAGCGGTCTCGGCCTTGCCATTGCAAAGCAGATTGCAGTGCTGCACGGCGGCGATATTTCGGTAAAGAGCCAGCCGGGGGAAGGCACGGAATTTACCGTTTTTCTGCCGAATCCGCTGCCGGAATGACTTAAGGCAAACTTAAGATAGGGAAAAGCTCTGCCTAAGATGGATGGCTTATGCTATAAAGCATGGGTCATCTGTTTTTTTATGCCTGTTATGTCCAAAGCATAGGTGCGGCAGGCGACAGCGAGTAAGATGCGATGGAAAACGACAAGGAGGTTTCCCTATGGAACTGCAATTACAAAATCTCAGCAAGCAATATGGAGAAAAGCGAGCCGTTCAAAGGCTCAATGCCCGCCTGACACCAGGGGTGTATGGTCTGCTTGGAGCCAACGGGGCGGGAAAAACAACCCTGATGCGAATGATATGCGGGCTTCTGAAGCCCACATCCGGTGCGATCCTTCTTAATGAAGCCGCCATGGAGGAGCTGGGAGAACAGTACTATACCCATTTAGGGTATATGCCGCAGGATTTCGGTTTTTATCCGGAATTTACCGGCCGTGAATTCATGCTGTACATGGCAGCTGTAAAGGGACTGGATAAGAAACGGGCAAAATCCCGCAGTCAAAAACTCTTTTCCATGGTCAATCTGCAGGAGGCGGCAGACAAAAAGATTAAAACGTATTCCGGAGGAATGAAGCAGCGTCTCGGTATTGCCCAGGCTGTGCTGAACAACCCGGCGATTCTGATTTTGGATGAGCCTACTGCTGGGCTGGATCCCAAAGAACGGGTGAGCTTTCGCAATCTGATTTCGCAGCTTTCGCGGAATCGGATCGTGATCCTTTCCACCCATATTGTATCGGACGTTTCCTGCATTGCGGATACGATTTTGATGATGAAGCAGGGAAGGCTGCTCCTGCAGGAGCCCATGGATACGGTTACGGACAGTATCCGGGGAAAGGTCTGGGAGGTGCTGGTCAGTGAGCGGCAGGCAGTGGAATACAGCAGGCGGTTTCCCATTGTAAATCTGCATCACGAAAAGGGCAAAGTACGTCTGAGAATGGTCAGCGAAACCATGCCCGCAGCGGAGGGGCGGGCCGCGGAACCGGATCTTGAGGACTTATTTCTCTATCATTTTGGAAACCAGACACAGGAGGAAATGGAAGATGTTGATCCAATATGAACTTTTAAAGCTATTGCGCAAAAAATTCACCCTCATCTTGATGGCAGTAAGTCTGGCTCTGACGGCCTTTCTCTTTGGTCTGCCGGTTATGCAATACCAGATTTATGATGAAAACGGTGTGATAAAAGGGATGGAGGGGATTCGGTATGAAAAAGAGCAGGCCGTAAAGCTGCCGACATTTCTGACCGAGGAATACATTGCAAAGACCGTCCACCAGGTGCAGGGGCTCTTTCAAAACCCACATAATGTGGGCTACGATGGAAATGAGCAGTTCCTCATCGGGGAGGCCTATTGGAAGTATATTGCGCCGAGGGAAAACTTGCTGAACACCATCGCTAAGGCCTACGATAACCCGGGGGAACATTCGGGCTACAATAAGCTTGCGGATATAGACGCGGCAGAGGGCGCAAAGTTTTATCAGGCGGCGGAATCAAAACGGGAAGCGCTGCTGGAGGATCCGGCCCGCCGGATGACCGCGCAGCAGAAGGCCTACTGGAGCAGCATGGCAGCTAAAGTTAGTACGCCTTTGAAGTACGGATATTACCAGGGCTGGGAAACCCTGATCAGTAGCTTTGAACTGCTGATGTTTGCCATACTGTCCATCTGCATTGTGATTGCGCCGGTCTTTGCAGGCGAATATCAGGCTGGAACGGATGCTTTGATTTTACCTGCGAAATATGGGAAGACAAAGCTGGTGACAGCGAAAATCCGTTCCGCATTTTTGTTTGGGGCCCTTGCCTTTACGCTTCACATTATTATAGCCTTTGGCATACTACTGACGACCTTTGGCACAGATGGCTGGGAGCTTCCTCTGCAGGCTGCCAATATGACCATACCGTATGACTTTACCTTCCTGCAGGCTGCGCTGGCGGGTCTGGGAGTCCTTTATCTGATTTTGTTTGCCGCTATCAGCCTGACCCTCCTTTTGTCGTCAAAGATGAAAACTCCGTATCTGGTACTGCCGGTGCTGGCGGCTGTGCTTTTTGTTCCCATGTTTCTGACGCCGGACGGTACAACGGGAATCTACAATCAGTTGCTGTTCCTGCTTCCCTATCGCGCGGCCATGCCGGAGCTGGGCAAATATATTTCCTATCAATTTGGCAGTCTGGTCCTGGATGCCTTTGCTGCAAGGACATTCCTGTATGTGATTTTGACTGTCATCATGCTTCCCTTTGCCAGGAGAAGTTTTAAAAAGCACCAGGCTGCATAAGGTTTGCGATCCGTTTCCTTTTCTGTATCATCCAATTTTACATTGAAAAAAATATAAAAAAAGTAATAAAATTACATTGAACCGGGCCCAATTTTTTTGTATAATAAATCTATCAAGGGGAACACAGTAGTGAAGGGGGAATCGGCAGCAGAAATATTAGAAACAGCAATATCAGGGGGAAATGAATATGGGAGAGATTACAGATTATGAACGCGAAAAACGTTTTGCGGGGCAAACAGGCGGCGAGCCTGAAATCGCAAAGTATACAATGCAAGACAGCGTCTTTACGACTCTGTTCAGGGAAAAGAAATATTTGATTCAGCTTTACCGGGCACTGCATCCGGAGGATACCGACACAACGGAAGAAGATTTGAAAAACATTACGATTAAAAATGTCTTGACGGACGGAATTTACAATGATCTGGGCTTTATGGCAGGCGATAAGCTGTTGATTCTGGTAGAGGCTCAGGCCAGCTGGAGTATGAATATTATCATAAGAGCGCTGATGTATCTGGTGCAAAGCTATCACGAGTATTTTGAAGGGAAGAAGGTAGAACTGTACCGGAGCAAAAAAGTGCATTTGCCGAGACCGGAGCTGTATGTGGTTTTTACCGGAAAACGGACAGAGCATCCGGAGACAGTATCCCTTTCTGAGGAATTCTTTGGCGGAGAGGAATGTGCCCTTGAGGTGAAGGTGAACATGATCTATGGGGAAGAAGCCTGGGAAGCTGTAAGTTCGGGAGACCGGGAGGAAAAGGACATTATCAGCCAGTATATTATTTTTACAAAAGTGTATAATGAGCAGGTCAAGAAGTACAGGCGAACCCGAAAAGCGGTTGCAGAGACAATTCGGATCTGCAGGGACTGGAATGTGCTGAAGGAATTCCTTGAGAGTCGGGAAAAGGAGGTAGTGAGTATTATGATGGCCTTATTTGATGAGAAGCGTATCGTGGAGCTCTATATTGAAAACAGAGTGAGGGAAGGAATAGAGGAAGGGCTGAAAGACGCTGAAAAACTATTAATGGAAAAGGTAGCTGCAGAAGCTGAGAAAAGAGCTACGGAAACTGAGAAACGAGCTGCTGAAAAGGCGGCCAGCATCACCAGGAAAACGGCAGAGGGACTGCTGAAGACTGGAAAACTATCTATCGAAGAAATTGCTGCCTGCATTCCGGAGCTTTCCAGCGAGGATATCCGTGGGATACAGAAAACGCTCGCATATGCGAAATAAGCGATGCAAAAGCAAAGAAATACGCAAGCTGCAAACGAGATCAAGAGGATGCCTGCTGCACGGTGGGCGTTCTTTTTGTTTACATCTTGAAAGGCAATGAGGCAGCACACTGGAGAAATTAATTTGTTAATAAAATATCGAACACTTTCGTATAGTAAAGTGAAATTGATTAAAAATGAAGATGAATTTTCATTTTTTTTGTTTACTACAAAAATAATGAAAAATCCACATGCTCCCAAGAAATGTCTCAAAATACAGCAAAATAGTTCGAGTATTAGGCTGGACAAACCGCAAATATGACGGTAAAATAAAAAGGTGAGAAGAAAAAACAGAGAATATAGCGATGTGAAAATACGTTAAACGAATCACAACTTAGAGTGAAAGCGGGAAAGTACCCGTAGAGTCGCTCTACTCAGGAGGAAATTTATGGACAATAAAGAATTGTATCAACAAATTGATGAAATCATTAATGCCCAAAGCAGTGAAAAACCGATAGTAGCTATTTTGCAGGATATTCAGGAAGTTTACCGCTATCTGCCCAGAGAAGCATTTGACTATCTGTCTGAAAAGCTGGGAGTAAGCCTTGCAAAGATATATAGCATAGCGACCTTTTATGAGAACTTCTCACTTTCACCCAAAGGGAAATACGTGATTAAAATCTGTGACGGCACAGCTTGTCACGTTCGGAAATCCATCCCCATTTTGGATGCTCTCCGAAAGGAACTGGGACTTTCCGGCGAAAAGAACACGACAGACGATCTGATGTATACCGTAGAAACGGTTTCCTGTCTGGGAGCCTGCGGTCTGGCGCCTGTCCTGACTGTAAACGATAAGGTATATCCGGCAATGACTCCGGAGAAGGCAATCGAACTTCTCGGAGAACTGAAGTAGGAGGGGAGCGTAAACATGGTATTTGAAAACAGAGAATCACTGCAAAAATCCAGAGAGGCTTTCCTGGAACAGATCGATCATCAGACAAAGAAGATTTATGTTTGCGGAGGAACGGGCTGCGTCGCAGGCGGTTCCATGGAAATTTATGAAAAATTAAAACAGCTGATTGAAGATAAAGGCATCAAGTGCCAGGTAAAGCTGGAAAAGGAAGAGGAAGGAAACCATGTAGGTCTGAAAAAAAGCGGATGCCACGGATTCTGCGAAATGGGACCGCTCCTTCGTATTGAGCCGGCAAAACTGCTGTACCTCAAGGTATCCTTAGATGACTGCGAGGAAATCGTGGAAAAATCCATTGTAGGCGACGGTGTTGTCGATCGCCTGATCTATTCCAGAGACGGCATTACATATCCGGTACAGGAGGAAATTCCCTTCTACAAAAACCAGACTAGAATCGTACTGGAGGACTGCGGGCAGATTGACGCAGAATCTATCGAAGAATATATCGCTTACGGCGGTTACAGCTCCCTGGAAAAATGTCTCTTTGATATTACTCAGGATGATATCGTAAAAACCATCAATGATTCCAATCTGAGAGGAAGAGGCGGCGGCGGCTTCCCGGCAGGAAGAAAGTGGTCTCAGGTAAAGGCTCAGAAAGATCCAGTAAAATACGTTGTATGCAACGGCGATGAAGGAGACCCAGGCGCGTTCATGGATCGGAGCATCATGGAGGGCGACCCTCACAAAATGCTGGAAGGTATGATTATCGCAGGTTACGCTTCCGGCGCAACAGAAGGCTACATTTATGTAAGAGCGGAATATCCGCTGGCTGTACAGCGTCTTGAAATGGCAATCGCGGACTGCAGAAGATACGGAATTCTGGGTGAAAATATCCTGGGAACCGGCTTTGCCTTTGATATTCACATTGTAAAAGGCGCGGGAGCTTTCGTATGCGGAGAAGGAAGCGCTCTCACCACTTCCATAGAAGGCGACCGGGGTATGCCGAGAGTAAAACCGCCGAGAACCGTAGAACACGGACTTTATGGCAAACCGACGCTTCTCAATAACGTAGAGACATTCGCAAACGTGCCTATTATCATTGAAAAGGGCGCAGACTGGTACAAGAGCATCGGCCCGGTAAAGAGCCCGGGAACAAAGGCCTTCGCGCTGACTGGAAATATTGTAAATACAGGTCTTATCGAAGTACCTATGGGAACGACTCTTCGCCACATTATTTTTGACGTAGGCGGCGGTGTAAGAGGCGGCAAAAAGTTCAAGGCCGTACAGATTGGAGGACCTTCCGGAGCATGTCTGACTGAGGAACATCTGGATCTGCCTCTTGATTTTGACAGCCTGAAAAAGGCAGGCGCCATGATCGGATCCGGCGGACTGGTTGTTATGGACGAGGACACCTGTATGGTAGAGGTTGCCCGCTTCTTCATGAACTTTACCCAGAATGAATCCTGCGGAAAGTGCGTACCGTGCAGAGAGGGCACCAGAAGAATGCTGGAAATCCTGGAACGCATTGTAGCGGGAAAGGGCGAGATGTCCGACCTGGATATGCTGGAAGAGCTGGCCGATACCATCACTTCCACAGCACTCTGCGGACTTGGAAAAACAGCGGCAAACCCGGTTGTTTCCACACTGAAATACTTCAGAGAAGAGTACGAAGAGCACATCAGGGACAAGGTCTGCAGAACGAAGACCTGTCAGGCGCTGAAGAAAATTTATATTGATAAAGACAGCTGCAAGGGCTGCAGCCTGTGTTCAAGAGTATGTCCGGTAGATGCTATTTCCGGAAAAGTGAAAGAACCGTTTGAAATCGATCAGGACAAGTGCATCAAGTGCGGCGCATGTATGGATTCCTGTAAATTCAAGGCGATCAAGGAGGCTTAATCAAAATGAATACGATGAATAATAAAAAGTTTATGATGATCGATGGTCTTCCGGTAGCCATTGAGGGAGAAAAAAATATATTGGATGTAATCAGAAAAGCGGGCATCGACCTGCCGACTCTGTGCTACTATTCGGCGCTTTCTACGTACGGTGCATGCAGAATGTGTGTAGTGGAAGGAAAGCATGGCGAAATCATGGCTTCCTGCTCCACACCGCCCCGTTCCGGTATGGAAATCAAGACCAATACTCCGAGACTTCAGAAATACCGGAAAATGGTTCTGGAACTGATGCTGGCAGATCACTGTAGAGATTGTACAACCTGTGATAAAAATTTCGACTGCAAGCTGCAGGAACTGGCTCAGCGCTTTGGTCTGAAAAAAGTGCGTTTTGAGCCTTACAGCATCTGGGATAAGACGGACAATTCCTCCCTTGCTATTTTCAGGGATCCCAACAAGTGTATTATCTGCGGCGACTGCGTGCGTATGTGCTCGGAAATCCAGAATGTTGGAGCAATCGACTTTGCCCACAGAGGCTCCAAAATGGAAGTTACAACAGCCTTCAACATGCCGATTGCCGAAACAAACTGTGTAAACTGCGGTCAGTGCGCGGCCATCTGCCCCACAGGAGCCATCACAGTCAAAAACGACTTAGGCCCTCTTTGGGAAGATCTCCATGATCCCAACGTCAGAGTCGTTGCTCAGATCGCACCGGCCGTACGGGTTGCCTTGGGAGACGAATTCGATATTCCGCGTGGCACCAATGTAATGGGTAAAATGGTTACAGCTCTGAGAAGAATGGGCTTTGACGAAGTTTACGATACAGCAACAGGCGCGGACCTGACGGTTATCGAAGAAGCGAGAGAATTTATCGATCGCCTGGAAAACGGCGGAAAACTTCCGCTCTTTACTTCCTGCTGTCCGGCCTGGTTCCGTTATGCGGAAATCAACCATCCGGAGCTTTATGACAACATTTCCAGCTGTAAATCCCCTATCGAAATGCTGGGATCCGTTATCAAAGAACGGGCAAAGCAGCAGGAAACCGGCAAAAAGCCAAAGAAAACAAAGGTGGTTGCAATCGCGCCATGTACAGCGAAAAAGTTCGAGATCAAACGAGACGAAATGCAGTACGAGGGAGAGCCGACGGTAGCTCACACCATTACCACCATTGAGCTGGCAAACATGATTCGGGAAGCGGGCCTGCGCTTTGAGGATATACTGCCGGAAGCAGTCGACATGCCTTACGGTATTGCCAGCGGCGCGGGAATTATCTTCGGTGTAACCGGCGGTGTAACAGAAGCCGTTATCCGCTACGTCCTGGGATCTTCCGCAAGAGATCACATTGCAGACATCTCCTTTACGGGAGTTCGCGGCTTTGACGGCCTGAAGGAAGTAAAAATTCCTTACAAGGAACAGGAGCTTTCCATCGCCATTGTCAGCGGCCTGAAAAACGCAGAAAATTTGATCCAGGCCATTCAGTCCGGCGAAGCCCACTATGACTTTGTAGAAGTTATGGCCTGCGAGGGCGGATGTATCGCGGGAGCAGGACAGCCATTCGTACTGGGAAGAGCAAAACCGGAGCGCGCGGACGGAATGTACGAAGCAGACCGACTTTCCAATGTAAAGCTTTCTGCAGAAAATCCGGTAGCAGACGCACTCTATACAGGACTCCTTGCAGGAGACAAAGCGCATCATCTGCTGCACTATAAATAAAGGTTAAGAAGCGAAAAAACTTAGAACATAAAGCAGGAGCCGGTCAGTCTTTTCCACGGGAGGAAGCGGAGAGGGCGGGTCGGCTGTTGCTGTTTTTTGGATGGGGTGATTGGCAGGGTTTTTCGTATTCTCCGTTTTCACAATCCAGACCGACTTTTTTATATCGCTGCTGAGGCGCACGAAAGGATGAGCGGTTCCGGCCGCAGAAAATTGCACCCCCTGGACTTCACAGGCCGTCCGTTTGCTGAAGAGCAGCGCGTCTACCACGGGATTTCCGGCACAGCTTAAGTGCAGAAGGCTGTCACAACCGGACAGGCAGGATCGGTTTTCCACAAGGGGAAGGCTGTCTTTCTGTGACTGCTTACCATATCCATTTTCTGCAGGATAAAAGCGAACCCCTTTTTCTTTGGATCAGGATCCGGCACACCTTCCCTTTCCTTTGAGAGGGATAAAACCAGCTGGCGCTCCCGCCGCGAAAGCCAGATATCTTCCCAGGTCCGCTGATATGTTTTCAGCAAATTCGATATGCAGGCATACAGAATATAAGTTTCCCGATCCATAAGAGAGGTACAGTCCATTGAGCTTTTTACCTCAGGTGATGAACCGGAATTCGCCGCCATGCTGGATGCGGAAAAGCCCCCTGTCATCCTGATGGATATCAAGCTGGGAGAAAAAAACGGAATTAAAGCAGCAAAGGAATTTCAAGCTGTGCAGCCAGATGCGCAGATTATTTTCATGTCCGGATATGACGATTATTATCTGGATGTCTACGAAGTGGAGCACGTCTATTTTCTCCACAAACCCATTGAGCGGGAAAAGCTGCGCCTGGCAATTGACCGGGCCCTCGCTCATCTGCAGGCAAGCAGCAAGCCGTATTTTGCCCTTTCCGGAAAGCGGACAAATGTGCGGACCTCCTAAGCCGAGTCTTCTATCTGGAAAAGGAAAAACGAAAAATCCACGTTTACACGGATAGCGGGGACTATTCCTTTTACAGACGCTTTCAGGACATTGAGAACCAGCTGGATGAGCGCTTTCTGCAGTGCCATAACAGCTATATTGTCAATATTGAGCAGGTACAGAGGATGGGAGAACGGCAATTTTTCTTTGCCGGTGAAATGACCATTCCCATCAGCAGGGCCTATTACAAAGCCGCTAAAGAAGCGTTCCTCCATTATCTGGGAAAGTGACGGAAAGGAAAGAAGACAATGAAGAAACGAATATTCAGCTATGTGATAGCGATGGTAATGGTGTGCTCCATCATATGTGTCAGCATGCCGGCGGAAGCAGCAGCGGCATCGAAGCCGTATATGAGTGTGTCTACGGATCTAAATGGGGTGCTAAGGGATAAGATTGGAACGTATTATATTTGGGTTAAGTGCCTACCAAATGGGGAGGTATCGTAACCGGTTATTATAACGGAAAGCTGAATTTTTCCATAATTGAAGAGGAAGATTTGGGACAGAGCACCAGCATCTGGGAAGCTAATGTTTCAAAATGCAGTGCAAAGAAGCTATCGGCACTCAAAGACATTAACGATGGAGCTGTGTATAAGAAGAATATTTATTATACCAATGTAGACTGAGATAGAGACGTAACCGTTATTAAAAAATGCGATCTTTCCGGCAAAAATGTAAAAACTATAAAAAAAGGGAAGAACATAAAGGTTATACACTTGGGAAAGAAAGCTGCTTATTACACAATCGGAAATTCGGAGAAAGTAAATACATTAGCTTACAAATAGTATTGATCGGGATTCACAAAATCCAATTGCCATAACCAGCAAAACCGATTACAATATTACATAGAACTACCACACATTAGGCCGCCTGAGACTGCTCACATCAGGCGGTCAATTAAAGAAGCAGAAAGGAAGAAATCAAAAATGAAAGTGTATCGTATCATTAGCCTGGCCGTTATGCTGGCATTGTTGACCACGCTGGCGCCAATCGAAGCCTTTGCGCAGGAAGCCCCCCTTGGGGAAGATATTTCACAGGATTCCAGCCAGACCTTCATAGAAAGCGGCCGAAGCGAGCAGGAGCCGGAACTGCAGCAGGCGGAAAGTACCGCAGATGGACAGACGGCTTTGCAGGAAGCGCAGGAGCCGCAAAACGGAGTGCCGGATGAGGAATACCCAGGGCCCGAGCAGGCAGTAATTGAAGAGATACGTCCGCTTGAAGAGACGATTGCAAATCAGACCATTACCGTAAAATCCGGGCAGAAAGTTTATCTGCCGGAGACTTTGTCCGTAAGGCTTGCGGGAAGCGACCAATTTTTTGACCTTGCCGCAGTTTGGACGGTAGACGGGGAAGTAACAACCGATAAAGCGGGAAGCTTTTCCTATACAGCCGCTATTGAAGGATACTCCCTGGCTGAAGGCGTTTCCCTGCCGGTGATACACGTAGAGGTGGTGCGGGCGGATACGAAAGTTTCCGGGCTGAAAACAAGCCTGACGAAAAAATCCCGCTCCGTTCTTGCAAAAAACATTACAGTAGCGCCTGCCTACGGCAGAACTGTCAAGCTACAAATGAAAAAGAATGGCAAGTGGATTACGAAAAAGACCTTCCGTCTGAAGGAAACAGCGGAAGATACCTTGAAGCTGGTTTTTTCCAACGACTGGTGGAAATTGACATCTTCTGACTGGCGCCTTGCGATCCCGGAAAGTGAAGAGGGAAGCGGCTTCATCAGCAAAACCATAAAGGTAAAGACAAAGCGCTATTACCAGAATCCAGCCGGATACCTGCAGATTAAGGACAAAATTACACTGAAGGACTCGGGAGGATATAATCTAAAGTCCGGCTACATGGGCCTTAAAGTACTCAAAGTGAATCAGTACTTTAAAATCGGAGATAAGAACTGGCCCCGCTACACGTCAGAAACAAAGAGAAGAGTAAAGGCCTTCCAGAAGAAAAAAGGCCTGAAGGCCACTGGTATCGTGAACAAGGAAACATGGCTGAAAATGGGCTTTTCCGAAAAGGACTGGTACAATCTGGGGGCCTACGTTTCTCCCATCAAGGTCAACCCGTCCAGCAGCAAAAAGCAGCATATCGAGGCCATGATCAGCACAGCCAAAAAATATCTGGGAGACGATTATGTAGTAGGCGCATCGGGAAAACCGGGCCAGGGCGCGGATTGCTCCGGCCTTGTGATGCAGGCTATGTACGCCGCAGGAGTGGATCCAAAGCCGGTAAGCAGTGTCCGGCATGCCAAAGCTGGCTACGAATACGAATCGCGCAACATCTGGAAGCTGAAACAGCTGAAAACAGTTCCCTATAGCAAAAAACAGCGGGGAGATCTGATTTTTTACCAAGGACGCAATGGCGCAATCAACCACATCGCCATTTATCTGGGCGGCGGAAAGGTTATCGAATCCTGGCCAGATAAGGTGGTCATCAAGCCGATAAAAAACAGCCACAGAAGTAAAATCTACGGTGTAAAACGCATATTTCAATAAACTTACAGCTTACATATCTTGAGCTTTAAAAAATCGCTTAAACCTGATGGATGCCAGGGTTAAGCGATTTTTATGCGTGAAAGAAGCGTAAACCGGAATCTGTACGGCCTTATCTATACTTCCGTTAATTTTTCAATTGCCTCATCCTTTGCCTGCACAAAGAAAAAGGCTCTGCCGCGATTGGACTCAAAAATAAAATCCTTCAGCGGTTTGCTGGTATACTGTGTGTAGTCGCCATAAACAGCTGCCTTTACGTGGTAGTTCATGAATTTTTGCAGAATTTCCCCTGCAAGTCCTGTGCTGAGAACGAAAAATTCCTCACAGATGATTTGTTTATCTATGGCAATTTTCATTGCCCCTGTTTCATATTTTACCGTCATGGCCAGATCTAAAGCGGACTGTACATCCGTAATAACAATTTTATCACTGGAAACAACCGCAATATCCGTTCCGTGTTCTTTTAAATGTTCAATTTTCATAATAACCTCCAGAACTAAATTCGCAGTACAAATTCCAGTTAAGAACAGATGATAGCACAGGATTCCGGGCTTGTCCAATCCTTGCAGAGATCTTCAGTAAAATTAAGCTTTTTAATAGCTTTCCTGAAATTTACAGAAAAACAGTTGATATGATAAGGAAAAAATAGTAAAATATAGCATGTAATGAAACGGAAAATCCCAGAGCCACCAATTGTCAGATGGCTAATACACTAGGGCTTTTTCCTTCATAAATATTTAAAAAGGGTTCATTGCATAGTATAATAAAAGGAAAGAGGATAAGAATGAGCAAACGGATTTTAAGCTATGTGATAGCGGCTGTAATGGCGCTTTCCCTCATCTGCATCGCAGTACCAGAGCAGGCAGCAGCGGCTTCAAAGCCATATATGAAGGTGAGCGCGGATTATATGGGAAAGCCGAGAGACAAAGTGGGAAACTATTATATCTGGGTTGAAGAAAGCAAAAAGACTTCCGCTCTGAAATGCGCTGCCTCGCTGAAAGGGACGAAAAAGACATTAAAGCGGGTGACAAAAGAAAAATTCTATGTGGACGAGGGCGAAGATGCAGGAGATATCGGAAACTATCACGTTGCAGACAGCGTTGTTACAGATGGAACCACCATCTATTACGGACTTATCAACAACAAAAAGGCTACCTATACGATTTATAAAACTAATGTAAAGGGCAAAAAACATACAAAGATCGTCACCTTAAAGAAGATATTGCCTTCTGTAAATTCGGTAGTGCTGGCAGGCTGCTATGGCGGAAAGCTGTACTATAGCCTGGAAAAAGAATGGGGAAACGCCAGCGATCTTTACGCCTGGGATCTTTCGAAAAAAAAGAAAGAACGGATCGGAGCGTATACGTATATGGCAGTGAGCAGCTATGGCAAGTATCTGCTTTGTCAGGAATGGCCGGAGGGACCCTCTCACTGGCTGTATAATGCGGAGTCAAAAGAATTTCATGGACTTCCCGCGCTGGCGGACGAGGCCTATTACGGCGAGGTTGTGTATGGAAAAACGGTTTACTACCTTGAAAAAAACGAGCAGAATCACAGCATGATTCTGAAAAAGTGCGGTCTGTCTGGTGAGAACCCGGTAACCCTCAAGGTGCTAAAGAACACGGATTTTTCCAACATCGTACATCTGGGAATGAAAGCCGTCTACTATACAGAGGGAGATTCTAAGACCGTAAAATCGTGGACCTACAAATAGGAAGCACGCACCCCTTGTTTCGGCTCAAACAGGACCCGCCCCAAAGCTGACATCCGCTTTGGGGCGGGTCCTGTTTTACTGCCTTGCCGCAGCTATGGCTATACCTCGTTCTTCCGCCTTGCAGGCTGACAAAATATTCAGCACCATTCACCCTAATTTCCACGTGGGTGGTTCCTGCGTGCCCTGCGGTAAACTTTGAAAAGACCGGCGAAATTGGCGGCCTTCGGGCTACAGATCCTTAAAGTGGAACTCCTTTGCTCCGCTGGCGTAATCGGCAACAATCTGGCCGTTTCCAAAGAGCTTGTACTTGTAGGTGACAAGGCCGTCAAGTCCCACAGGGCCTCTGGCGTGAAGTTTTCCGGTGCTGATGCCAACCTCGGCGCCAAAGCCGTAGCGGAAGCCATCGGCAAAGCGGGTGGAACAGTTCTGGTAAACTCCGGCAGAGTCTACATTTGCCATAAAGAGTTCCGCTGCCTGCTGGTTTTCTGTTACAATGCAGTCCGTGTGGTGGGAGCCGTAGCGGTTGATGTGTTCCACCGCCTGTTCCAGGGAGTCTACCAGTTTGATACTTAAAATATAGTCCAGGTATTCGGTTTCAAAATCCGCGCTGTTCGCTGCCTTGCAGGAAATCAGTCGGCAGGTATCCGCATCGCCGCGCAGTTCAATGGAGGTTCCGGCCGCCTGAGCAAGACGGGGCAGGAACTCATCTGCGGCCGCCCGGTGCACCAGCAGGGTTTCTACCGCATTGCAGGCAGCCGCATACTGGGTTTTGGAGTCAATGACAATGGGCACAGCCTTATCCAGAGCCGCGTCCTTGTCCACATAAACGTGGCAGATGCCGTCAGCATGGCCCATGACGGGGATTTTGGAGTTTGTCATAATATACTGGACGAACGCATTAGAGCCCCTTGGAATAATCAGATCCACCGATTCGTGGCATTTGAGCAGTTCATCGATTCCGGCCCGATCTTCAATGAGCGTGGCAAAGCCCTGTGGCAGACCGGCAGCAACACCTGCCTCAAAGATGCAGTCAAAGAGGGCGCGGTTGGTATTAGCGGCTTCGCTGCCGCCCTTTAGAACAGCGCAGTTTCCGCTCTTAATGCAGAGGGCGGAAATCTGAACCAGCGCATCTGGCCGGGATTCAAAAATAACGCCGATTACCCCGATAGGGCAGGTTGTCTTCACCAGAGTAAGACCTTCGTCCAGCTGGCGTTTCAGCAGCTGCCGAAAGAGGGGATCCTCCATGGCGGCCAGATCCTCCATGCCCTTGATACAGTCTGCCAGCTTGTGCTCGTCGAACCTCAGTCTGCTCTGGATGGGAGCCGGCAGGCTGTCCTGGGCGGCCCGCTGCAGATCCTTTTTATTAGCAAGGAAGATCGCTTCCTTGTGCTCTCTGAGGCTTGCGATAATGGCCTTCAGAGCGCCATCCCGCACTTCACAGGAAAGAGAAGCTGTCTTAAAGCTGTCCGCCTTTACGCCTCTTGCGATTTCTTTGTAATCCATTGGTTTAATATCCTTTCTAAACATACCTTTACAAAATGATTGATTTCCAAATAATGAATTTGATCCTGCTCCTCTAAAATCAGAAAGCCTTCCTGGCAGCCCGGATACTTTTCGAATACAGAGATATCCAGCTTCAGTGTCTGCAGATCCACCAGCGTCATACTCGAATGGCGGATAATGGGGACAAAAACGGTGAACGTCCGGCTGCTGGCAGAAAACTGGGCGGAGCACGGGATGCCATCCCATTCAAAACAGCGGTAACTGACTGCCTTCGGCCCCTGGCGGCCTTTTACAGCCAACTGGTCTTTGGAAAAGGAAATGTTCTCAACAATTAAATTAGAAACCTGGGGAGAGCCTGTACAAACCGGAAATCCCATGTAGTACAGCGCCTTGTGCAGGTCGCACTTTTCCAACACCCAAAGGAGCCTGTAGAGCTGAATAATATCATCGTGGTTGTGCAGCAAAATCGTCTGCTTTACACAAGGATCCCGCTGCGAAAGATACTGATAATAAAGCGCAACACTTTCCCCGCCTGAGATTTCATCCCTTCGGTGCTCCCAGAGCCCCATAAAATTTTCTACTGTTTTTTGCTTTAAATTCGGAAGGAATTTCTGGATGGGGCTGTAGTTTTTTACCAGGAGATACAGATCCAGATTGTACGGGAGCATTTCCGCGCAGCTTCCCGCCCGCCTGCGGATAAAGGGAAGATCAAAGCGGTGCCCATTGTAGGTCAGAAGCACATCGCAGGATTTGAGAGCCGAAAGGTATGCCTGAAGGGTCTCCTGCTCCAGGCTTAGATCTTCCGCAAAGAACTGATGCGCCTTCAGTCCGCTTTTTTCCTCTGTCAGAAGACCGCCCAGCACAAAGCTGCATTTTTCAGGGTTCAGTCCGGTTGTTTCGATATCCGCTGCCCCAAGCTTCATGCCCTTAAAATAAAGTGTAAAGGCTTTTGAATGATAATGGGGGTATGTAATTGTATCCGTAATATACGTCATATGTATGCTGCCTTTTATCCTTTCCTATCCTTTTCGATTATACCACAGGATTCCCCATAATTGGGATCTTTGGTGACAAAAAACAAAACAGACTGCAGGGGAGCAGTCTGTTTTGTTCAAAAGGGGTATTGGGATTAGAGATTAATGAGGTTATCAGGGGGATAACCACAATTTGATTATAGCGGGTTGTGTCAAAAAAATCAAGACCTTGTCATAAAATTTTAGAAAAAACGGCTTCCTGTAGGAATTTATCGCGATTTTTTCCTATAAAAAGCAAAATTATGGTTATATAATAGAGGAGCGGAAAGGATACAGGATCCTTTCTCAAAAGACGCCCGGGAAGGGATACAAAAAAGCATATTCAAGGAAGTAATTAAAGGAGGATGAATTAAGTGGAAGTTTTAAAAGTTTCAGCAAAATCGAATCCGAATTCGGTAGCAGGAGCACTCGCAGGAGTATTAAGAGAAAAAGGCGGAGCAGAAATACAAGCCATCGGGGCCGGGGCGCTTAATCAGGCAGTAAAGGCAATCGCCATTGCCAGGGGCTTTGTAGCACCCAGCGGCATTGATCTGGTGACCATACCAGCGTTTACGGATATTGACATAGACGGCGAGGAGCGAACTGCAATCAAGCTCATTGTAGAACCGAGATAATAGAGAGGGCCCGGACTTACATAAAAAGCGTCCGGGCCCTTTTCTTTTTTGTAAAGATAAGCGGCACAGGCCATATCTGATGAGGGAGAAGTCATATTTGCAAATTTAGAAAACAAAAAATCTGTAAAGGAAAATTCCGGTGAACCTTGCAGGCACAAAGATTCTATTGTATACTTATACGATTAGATAAATAAAGAAAGAGGCGATAAATATGAACCTTATCAGCGAGGTGATAGATCAAAGCCGAAAAATTGTCATTAAAATCGGCAGCAACGTGCTTTCGGACGACCGGGGAGCTGTCAACAGAGACGTGCTCCACAACATCGTGGAACAGGTTAATACACTGATAAAAGAGGACAAGCAGATTATCATGGTATCCTCGGGCGCTGGAATCTGCGGAGTGGGCGCAATTAATAAATGGAGCCGCAGAGGCGACATGAACTACAAACAAGCTCTCTGCGCAATCGGCCAGGTAGAGCTGATGATGGCCTATAAAGAATACTTTGGGGATTACGGCATCCATGTGGGGCAGATGCTCCTGACAAAGGGAGATCTGCAGGATACCCACAGAACACTGAATATCCGCAACGCCCTTTTCACCCTTGTGGATGAAGGCGTTGTGCCGGTTATCAATGAAAATGACAGTGTCAGTGTGGATGAAATCAAGATCGGCGACAACGACACCCTCAGCGCCCATGTGGCGAATCTGTGGAACGCAGATGCACTGATTGTCTTAAGCGATATAGACGGTGTTTATAACAAGGATCCGAAAACCAGGCAGGATGCGGAGCTGATTGAGCAGGTGTCGGATATTGACCGGCTGCTTGAGGAAATCGATATTGGGGAAAAGAGCAGCTTTGGAACCGGTGGGATTGCCACAAAGATCGAAGCGGCCCGTCTGGTAAGCCAGTATGGAATCCCCATGATTCTTCTCAATGGCAAAAAAAGCGATATTATAAAACAGGCATTAAGCGGACAGGAAACGGGAACCGTATTTACAGGGAGGCAGTAGTATGAAGATTGGATTTATCGGAGCAGGTAATATGGGCGGAGCCCTTCTAAAGGGATATGCGCCTGCAGCACAAAAAAAGGGCGATGTGATTTTCGTATATGATCAAAAGGAAGCCATTCGGAGCAGTTTGGAAAAGAGCTTTCCTGCGGTTGCGGCCTGCGGCTCTCAGCAGGAGCTGGCAGAACAGAGCGACATCTTAGTATTGGGAGTAAAGCCCAACGTGTTTGCCGAATTGCTTCCTCAGATCGCAGAGCATGTAAAACAAGGCAGCATCATCGTTTCTATGGCAGCCGGCATCAGAATTTCTTTTATTGAAGGTTTTCTGGGAGCAGATAAAAAAATCATACGCATCATGCCGAACCTTCCGGCACAGGTGGGAGAAGCTATGATCGCCGCCTGCAGAAACAACAATGTCAGCGATGAAGCTTTCAAAAGCGTTTTCCAAATCCTCGAAGCGGTAGGAAAGGCCGAGGAAGTGACAGAAGATCTGATCCATTGTGTCATCGGCGTCAGCGGCAGCAGCCCAGCTTATACCTATATGTATATAGACGCACTCATACAGGCAGCAGTGGATAATGGAATGGAAGAAGACAAGGCAAAAATCTTTGCCGCCCAATCTGTGCTGGGAGCAGCGAAAATGGTACTGGAAAACGATATCAGCGTAGAGCAGCTGCGGATCAATGTCTGCTCTCCGGGCGGAACTACCATTGAGGCCGTAAATACGCTATTTGAAAACGGCTTTCAGGATAATGTAAAGGCAGGATTTCAGGCTGCCGTGGATAAATCGAAATTGATGTCAAAATAGGAGGGATGTATCGTGTTTGAAGAAAAACGAATCAGCAGCCAGCGCATCTATGAAGGTGCGATTTTAAATCTGAGAAAGGATACTGTAACAGCTCCAAAGGGAACTGCTTACCGGGAGATCGTGGAGCACAACGGAGCCGTTGCCATTGTGCCTGTTACAGAAGAGGGAAAACTGGTAATGGTAAGGCAGTTCCGTTATCCAAGTGGAAAAATTCTGCTTGAAATTCCGGCAGGAAAGATCGATAAGGGTGAAACGGAGCCAGAAAAAACGGCCCGCCGGGAGCTGAAAGAAGAAACCGGGTATACGGCGCAGACGCTCCGTTATCTGGGTCAGCTGAACCCCAGCGTCGCTTATACCGAAGAGGTTATTCACCTGTACGCAGCTACAGGACTGACCCCGGGAGAGCCTGAGTTTGACGATGATGAAGATCTGGAAATCCTGGAGTACGATTACCGGGAGGCTTATGAAATGGCAGCTTCCGGCAAGCTGGTGGACGCAAAAACCGTTGCCGCCATTTTCATGGCCAAAGAGCAGCTGAATATCCAGCTCTAAAACACCAGCGGGTGAAGAGCCGCTTCCAGGCCGCAGGCAAGTCCGATAGCCAGAGCGAAAAAAATCATAGAAGGAAGATAAGAACCTGAAATATCTCTCAGGTTCTTTTTCGATTGCCTGCGGCCCCTGCACAGGGAATAAAGCCCGTAGTTGACCGCAGCAGAGGCTGCCAGAATAAAGACCGGGATTAAAATCAAATTCTGCGGAAGCAGGGTGGTGAGGATGATGGCAAGCCCTTTTCCTTTCAATGATTCTGCGATAAGGCCCGTACAATATCCCAGCGCAAGCCCTTTATAGGCCAGAGCAGCAAGAGCAAGGGGAAAGCCAATGGCAGACAGCCCCGCAAGAAACAGGATGAGCAGAAGGAGCAGATTGCCCGACAGGGAGGCCCAAAAGGGGTTTGGATATTCCATAGCATTGCTGCCTGAAAACAGATATTGATGCAGATAATCGGTCAGCATGCTTTTTTCTTCAGAAACGAGGGTCAGCTCCATAAAAATTCCTGTAGAAATTCCCGTAAGAAAAAAGAATCCAGCAGCCAGCAGCGTTTTTTTGCTGCAGAGAGCAGCTGCCCCTATCTGATTCAGCGTATGTATGTGATAACTCAAATCTCTTTTCATATGTGCCTCCTGTGTATCTTCTGCATTTTGCAGATGGAATGTTTCTTTCGCTTCTTTGTCATGAAAAGAGGCGGAAGATTCCAGTGTTCGTATACAACCCATGCTTATGCCGGCTCGCCCGAATTTATGCCGCAGTAAGAAAAGCTGCCAGAATTCGCCAAAATACGTTGTAAACTCTTCCCCAGAGGACTATAATGGAAAGAGCAGCTGCAAAAGCTGCAAAGAAGGGAGCGGAATCCATGCTTCTTGAGCATTTTTTTGAATATTTGGAACGGGAAAAGCGCACGTCGAAAAACACAATTGATGCATACAGGCGCGATGTCCTGGAATTTGCACGTTTTGAAGAGAGCCGGGGTATTTCGGATCTGAAGGAAACCCAGGGTACAGAAGTGGTGGCCTTTTTATTAAAGCTGAAAAACGATGGAAGATCTGCGGCAACCGTAAACCGAAAGCTGGCATCAATACGGGCCTTTTACAATTATCTGCAGGCTAGGGAGGAAATCAGCGTCAATCCTGCCCACAATATAAAATCACCGAAAATCGAGCGCAAAAAGTTGGAATATCTGACCATTGAAGAGGTAGATCGGTTTCTGGCGCTTCCGGATAAAAGCGTCAGGGGCATACGAGACAGAGCGATTCTGGAGCTTTTGTATGCTACTGGTATCCGTGTGATGGAGCTCATCGAGGCCAACGTGGAGGATATTAATCTACGCATGGGGTTCATTACCTGTGCGGGGGAGCAAAGCAAGGCCAGAATTATCCCCATAGGAAAGCCGGCCAGAGCGGCGCTGGAGGATTATATCTATGATGCCAGGGGAAAGCTTTTAAAGGAAGGGGAAGAGCAGGAGGCGCTTTTCGTGAATTACTGCGGACAGAGGATCACCCGGCAGGGCCTTTGGAAAATCCTCAAAGAATATGGCAGGCGGGCAGGTCTGGAGCAAAAGCTTACACCGAATATCATACGGACTTCCTTTGCTGTACATATGATACAAAACGGCGCGGATCTTAAATCCCTGCAGGAGCTGCTAGGTCATGAAGATATATCAGCGACCCAGATCTATTTAAGTGTTACCAAAAACAGAATTAAAGATGTTTACGATAAAACCCACCCGCGAGCATAAAACGGATGGGCTTTTTTCTGCTCCTGAAACAGGCGGGACGAGAGTATGTGAAAGCGGCGGCTTTACCGGATAGATTGGCTGCAGTATTTCGAGACAGGTGCTGAAAGTACTAATGATAGAATAATTATACTTAAAAATAAATAAATATTATACACTTTTAAGCTTAAAAAATAGCAAATTAGTTATGAAAAAACATAAAAAAACAATATACTAGTTATATGAAAACCGGAAATAATTTGCCGAGTTTAAGAAAAAGTTTGAAATTTCAACGGATTGGAGTAGGAAAAAAGCGAAAAGCAAAGAATTTTTGCTTTTTTTTATGTATTTTTTTCCAAAATCCGGCGAGACACAAGTGCATACTAGTAATGGCAAGGGATAAGGCCAGATTTGACTTTTTGTATAAAACCTGCTATAGTAATAGCCGTGTTATTCAATAAAAGCTGGAAGCAAACTGGAATTCAATCAGTAAAGAGAGGCTTTTATGAGTAGAAAAATTATAACTTATGCGATAACAATGGCAATGCTTTTCAGCGTATTCTCTTTCCCAGCAGCAGGCTACGGTGCGGAACTGAAGGAAGAAGCCGTACAGGATACGGAAAGAACAGCTCTGGAGGTAGCAAAGGTGGCAGAAGCCAAAGCTGCAGAAGAGGAAACGAAAAGCAAAAAAACACCATTGAAGGTAGCAAAAGTGGCTGGAGTAAAGGCAAAGACTGCTGACAGTGATACAATAAAGCTTACATGGGGAAAAGTAAGCGGCGCTACCGGATACGAGGTTTACAAGTATAGCAAAAAGGCGGAAACCTATAAAAAGGTCGCAGATACAAAGAGCAGACGTTTTAACAGCACCGATCTCAAGGCGGATACGGCTTATCGGTATAAAGTAAGAGCATACGCTTCACAGGACGGCAAAAAACGCCACGGCAAGTTCTCAGAAACCGCAAAAGGCAAGACCGATAAAACGGACGGACAGAAGATCGTCCTCAGAGCAAAGAAAAAGTTAGGCGCCAAGTACAGAGCAGGGGCAAAAGGCCCGGATGCCTTTGACTGCAGCGGATTTGTATATTGGGTATACAAGAACGCGGATGTAGATCCAAAAAAAGCCATTGTGCGCACTTCTTCCGCAGGCCTTTATCTGGCACTGAAAAAGTACACCGTGGGATCATCGGTTCACAGTGTGAAGAAGGCAAAGGCAGGAGACATCCTTCTCTTCAAAAGAGGCGGACGTTACAGTCACGCGGCTATTTACTGCGGCAAGGGCAAGATCATTCACGCAGCTAACGCCAGAAAGGGCGTCATCATGCAGAGCGTAAAGCAGCTCCACCGTTCCGGCACAAGGGTTGCTGCCGTAATCCGTGTCGTAGAGGACTAAAGCCGGATGGCTGGACGGTATAAAATCATAAAAGAATGAAACATCAGCAGGAGGATTGTTCAAAGAAGCGGACATCCTCCTGTTTTCGATCTGTTTTCTGCAAAATTCGTAAAAAAATCCTTGCGCGTGGACAGGTTCTGTGTTAGACTGTTTAAGTTATTACGGGCGGTCCTCTGGATGCAAATAGATAGCACCACGAACGTCTTGGAGGGAAGGAGGAAATGAGCAATGAATGTTATGGACTCAATTGCACAGGAATATATCAAAAAAGATATCCCTGCTTTTAATGTGGGAGACACGGTAAAAGTGCACATTAAAATTAAAGAAGGATCTAGAGAAAGAATCCAGATCTTTGAAGGCTTTGTTCTGAAAAAGCAGAACGGCGGAATCAGCGAAACCTTTACAGTAAGAAGAATCGCTTCCGGAGTAGGCGTAGAAAAGACATTCCCGCTGCACTCACCATTAGTAGAGAAAATCGAAGTTGTGAGACAGGGTGATGTAAGAAGAGCGAAGCTTCACTACATGCGTCAGAGAACTGGTAAATCTGCTAAGATCAAGTCAAAGGTAGTTGCTGAGTAAGAGAATGTTTGCGACGGCAGATGCGTGAGGAAAGAATAAAGAATGAAAACAGCGGGGGCCGAGGAGTATTCGGCTCCTGTTTTTTTCGGGCAGACACCTGGCGGCAAATGATGGGCGCGGGGGAGCTTTGCCCGCAGCTGGCAGATGGAAGAAGCCGGGAAGGATGGGAGCATAAGCATGATAGAACATATTAACTGGTATCCGGGCCATATGAAAAAGACCAGGGAGCTGATACAGGAAAATTTAAAGCTGGTAGACGCGGCGGTAGAAGTCATCGACGCGCGGATTCCCCTTTCCAGCAGAAATCCCATTATCGACGAGCTGGTAAAAAACAAGACGCGGATCGTGGTCCTCAACAAAAGCGATCTTTCAAACGAGGAGGCCAACCGGCAGTGGGAAGCTTATTTTCAAAAGCAGGGGAATCTGGTTCTTTCCATGAACTGCATGTCCGGAAGCGGAGCCTCCCGCCTTTTAAAGCTGCTGACCCGGCTGCAGGATGAAAAAAACAAAAATCAGATCAGAAAAAAACCCTATCGGCTGCTTATCGCGGGAGTTCCCAATGTGGGAAAATCCTCCCTCATCAACCGGCTTACGGGGAAGAAGAGCGCCCAGACAGGAGACCGGCCTGGAGTTACCAGAGGCAAGCAGTGGCTCAATCTTCCGGGAAACATGCAGTTGCTTGATACACCGGGAATTCTGTGGCCCAAATTTGAGGATCCCAAGGCAGGCCTCAATCTGGCCTTCTGTGGCTCTATCAAGGACGAAATTCTCGATATGGCGGATTTGGCCCTGGAACTGATTTCCGTCCTCAGAAGGGACTATCCGGAGCTTCTGACAGCACGCTACAAGCTGGAGGAGCTGGGCGAGACACCTCTTGAGACTATGGAAGCTATGGCGGGGAAGCGGGGCTGCATCCTGCCGGGTAAAAAAATCGACTACGAACGGATCGCCAATGTGGTTTTGGATGAGTTCCGGGCAGGGCGGATTGGCAGAATCACCCTGGAGCAGGCGCCGGCGGCGGAAGAGGAGAAGGAGCGGACAAAGGATACGAAAGTGAAAACGGATACAAAGGCAAAAAGGGAAGAAGCATGAAAAAGGCAGAGCGAGAAGCATATCTGAGGAAACGCCTTTCAGATATGAAGCAGTTTGAACTGGAAACCTGCGGGGAAGAAGCCCTCTATATCGCAGGCGTAGATGAAGTGGGAAGAGGCCCGCTGGCAGGGCCGGTAGTCGCGGCAGCTGTCATTTTGCCCCGTGACTTCGATCTGCTGGGAATCGACGATTCCAAAAAACTGACGGAAAAAAAGAGAGAAGCCCTGTATTTGGCTATAACAGAGCGATCCCTTGCCTGGGGCGTCGGAATAGCGGATCACAGACGCATCGACGAAATCAATATCCTGGAGGCCACAAAGGAAGCCATGCTTGAAGCTGTAGGACGGGTGGCGGAAATGCTGGAGCAGCGGGTTCAGGCGCAAATCCATCACATTCTCTTTGACGCCATGGAGCTTCCCCAGCTCAAAACGCCCCAGACTTCGGTCATCAAAGGGGACAGCAAGAGTCTTTCCGTCGCGGCAGCTTCCATCGTTGCCAAAGTCACCAGAGATCGGATGATGGTGGAATACGCGAAGGAATATCCGGGCTATGGCTTTGAAAAAAATAAAGGCTACGGAACAGCGGCTCACTACGAAGGCCTGCGCAGCCAGGGGAGCTGCCCCATACACAGGGAAACGTTTTTGAAGAAATTCTACCAGCAGGGATAGCCGGTATCCAGGAAAAAAAGCTTGCCAAGAAAAAGAGACAATGCTATTATAAAGTTGTTATACGACTGACGGATAAAGTGGAATGGACCACGTGAAGTATAATGCATGCTGTAAGCCGACCGTCTGGGCACCATATCTGTCCGGATCGTCAGGCTTTTTTGTATTTTAGAAAATGCAGGAGGCGTGAAAGGCGGCGGATCTGTATAAAGCTGGAAAGCAGGCTGTAAAAGGCAGCCGGGGCGCTGCTGGACAGGGTAAGTTGATTTGTTTTGGAAAAAGGAGAATGGAATGGAAATCAAAAGCGATATTCAGATTGCTCAGGAAACGGAAATGAAACACATTCGGGACATTGCAGAAATTGCGGAGCTGGACGAACAGTACATCGAGCTTTATGGAAATTATAAAGCCAAGGTGGACTACAATCTGCTGGAAGAAAAAAAGGATGCCCCCGACGGAAAAGTAATTCTTGTAACGGCTATTTCCCCCACCCCGGCAGGTGAGGGAAAGACCACCACAACCGTAGGACTTGCCGATGCGCTGAAAAAAATCGACAAAAAGGTGCTGGTAGCGCTGCGGGAGCCATCCCTGGGACCGGTCTTCGGCGTAAAGGGCGGTGCGGCAGGCGGCGGCTATGCCCAGGTTGTGCCCATGGAGGATATCAACCTTCACTTTACAGGGGATATGCACGCCATCGGAGCGGCAAACAACCTTCTGGCAGCTATGCTGGACAATCACATCCAGCAGGGAAATTCCCTGGGAATCGACCCGAGAAAAATCACCTGGAAGCGCTGCGTGGATATGAACGACCGGCAGCTGCGCTTTATCACCGACGGACTGGGAGGAAAGGCCAACGGCACGCCGAGGGAAGACGGCTTTGATATCACGGTAGCGAGTGAAATTATGGCCATCCTGTGCCTCTCAAGGGACATTGAGGATCTGAAAAACAGAGTTTCCCGCATTATCGTAGGCTATACATATAACGACGAGCCGGTGACTGCAGGACAGCTCAAGGCCCAGGGAGCGCTGGCAGCCCTCTTAAAGGATGCCTTAAAGCCAAACTTGGTTCAGACCTTAGAGCACACACCGGCCTTTATCCACGGCGGGCCTTTCGCCAATATCGCCCACGGCTGCAACTCCATCATGGCAACCCGCATGGCTATGAAAATGGCGGACTACGTTGTAACGGAGGCCGGATTCGGCGCGGATCTGGGAGCGGAAAAATTCCTGGATATCAAGTGCCGCATGGCGGGAATCGCCCCTTCTGCAGTGGTAGTCGTAGCTACGGTCCGCGCCCTCAAGCATCACGGCGGCGTGGCAAAGGCGGATCTGGGACAGGAAAACCTGCAGGCTCTGGAACAGGGACTTCCAAACCTGCTGCAGCATATCGAAAACATCACAAAGGTTTACGGCCTTCCTGCTGTTGTAGCCATCAACCGCTTCCCAACGGATACGGAAGCCGAATTAAAGTTGGTGGAAGACAAGTGCAGAGAGCTGGGTGTAAACGTGGCCTTAAGCGAAGTGTGGGGCAAAGGCGGAGAAGGCGGAATCGCCCTGGCAAAGGAAGTCGTTCGCCTCTGTGACGAGCCAAATTCCTTCAAGCAGGCATATGAGCTGGATCTGTCCATTGAAGAAAAAATCCGCGCAATCGCAACGAAGATTTACAGAGCTGATGATGTAAACATCCTTCCGGCAGCCAGAAAGCAGCTGGAGCAGCTGGAAAAGCTGGGCTTTGGAAACCTGCCTATCTGCGTGGCCAAGACCCAGTACAGCTTTTCCGACGACCAAACCCTGCTGGGAGCGCCGCGAGGCTTTACCCTGACCGTAAGAAACCTGAAAGTCTCTGCGGGAGCAGGCTTCATCGTGGCTCTGACCGGAAACATCATGACCATGCCGGGACTTCCGAAAGTACCGGCAGCAGAAAAGATCGATGTGGATAAGACGGGGAAAATTACGGGACTGTTCTAAGGCTTAAAAGAGAATAAAAGACGCAGAGCAAAAGCGGGATTCAGTCGGCAGGCTCTGCGTCTTTTCTATTTTGTCTGGCTGGCGGCACTGGAGCCTTTTTGCAGCCTGATCCATGAGAACATCATTGGACTGCCTGCGGGAATAAACCGCTGACAAGGCTCTTGTATGCGCAATTTCCATCAAAAACGGTTCCAAAGGTATCCACCCATGAGGGTATATATCCGCATCGGCTGGCCACCATCTGGGAGCCGATATTGGTAACAGAGGCGGAATAAAAGGGAACAATCCTTCGCGCCAGTAATTCTCCGGTCAGCCCCTTCACTAAGCAGGTGCCCAGCCCGGCCTTTCTGTATCCTTCCAAAACATCTACACCAACTTCCCACATCCCCTCTGCAGAGGATGCTGCAGCGCCGGCCGCTCCGATAATCCAGCCATTTGACCTTGCCAGATAAACGGCCCCTGCTAGTGTATTGCCCTTCTCATCAAAGGGCAGAGAATTTTCAAAGCCAGTCAACCCCCTGAGAGATAGGACGTTCTCTCCGAAAAAGAATTCAAATGTGTAATTGGAAGGAGCCTGCGGATGTCCGGCGCAGGAATCAGGAACATAGTGGATGGTCTGACCGTAGATCAGGGGCAGCTCAAAAATTTCATCTCGATTTTTGCCGCAAAGGAGTTCTCGCACTTCCTGGTGCAGCCCTTCCGACGTGCAGACTACTACGCAGTTCCGGTATGCCAATATTTTGATAAAAGGCTGCTTTGCGGCAGGGTGAAGGGAATATACCGTTTCCGTTCCCTTCAATTGGCCCAGGCTGCAGAAATATTCCTTTGATAATAATTCTTCGGTTTTGTTTTTGATAAGCGTTTTCATTTCGGACGCAAGGATTCCTGTTTCCTCTAAGGTTCTCGTTTCATCATAACACGGCAACACGGTTTCCTCCTTTTTATTCAAATTCCTTGTGTCAAAATGCTACACCGGGCTTTTGCTGAGTTTCTTAACACATATCACCAAGGCGGCGGCAGTGGCGATGAAAAATCCCGCAAAACATATGGATGGATTCCATATTTCAAAATAAAAGTGTCCAATGGCATACAGAGCAAAAAAAGCGAGATATACCGCAGCTGAATAGAGGGCGCAGCCCAGAATCTGCCTCTGCCTTTTTTCTCGCAGGAGCATGTCACGCTGCTGCTTTTCCAGCATTTCCGTTTTTACGGATAAGTCATCGATATCGGATGACTTTAAAAGATAATCCGTCGTAACATCAAAAATTGCGCTTAATGCCGCTATTTTTTCAAGCTCTGGGGATGCCTGACCGCTTTCCCATTTGGAAACGGACTGCCTGGAAATGTCCAGCTGTTCGGCAAGCTGCTCCTGAGTCAGACCTTTGGCTTTTCGAAGGGTCAATAATTTTTCTGAAAAATTCATAATCGTGTATATCCTCCTTGGTTTTGATAGCAAAAGCATATCAAAAATACCGGTTGCCTTCTATACAGAGTTCTGTACAGCGGCGCAGCTAGTGGTAGAAAGGAAACGTTAATTCAAAGAATTTGATGACTTCTGTGGAGTTCATGCGAAGCATCATCTATTTCAGGTATCAAGCTCTCCATAATATAGGGTATCCGTGTCCGCGTCGTATATGGCAATGATAAAATTCATAGAATGTCGCCCTAGCACACCTGCGTCATCGTGCATGTCCCCATTTTCGATCTGTTTGTCGAGGAAATAATAGTAGCCATTTTGGATCTTTGGGAATAGAGGTTCGTTGTCTTCGCCGTTCGTCAGATAGGGCCCTGAGACAAAGGTCTCCGAGACAACCCCATAGACCAGAGCGGCAGTGTTTTCCGACAAGGGCAGGGGGGTCCAGCCCTTATTTTTCGTTATTTCATTCTCTATAGACTGGTCGGAAAAGCGATTGTTTCATGATGAAGCCTCCAATTAATAATCAATGCGGGGTTTGCCGCTGTCTTTTTCTATTCCATTATAGATCGTTTCCATGGCAAATGAAACCTTGATTTCCCGCCCCGCGTAGGTATAATAAATGTACAAAGAAAAGGGAGGTGGCAGAGTGGAGCAAATGACATTATTCGAAGATCAGGTAGCCCGGCCCCTGGCGGCCAGGCTTCGTCCTCAGAGTCTTGCGGAATTCGCCGGGCAGAGGCATCTACTGGGAGAAGGCAAGGTTTTGCGCCGTCTGATTGAGGAGGATCAGATTTCTTCCATGATCTTCTGGGGGCCGCCGGGAGTGGGAAAGACGACTCTGGCGCGGATTATCGCGGGTCAAACGAAAGCGGCTTTTATTGATTTTTCCGCGGTTACCAGCGGTATTAAGGAAATTCGCACGGTCATGCAGAAGGCGGAGAGCAATCGCAGGTATGGGGAACGGACCATCGTATTTGTAGATGAGATTCATCGCTTTAATAAGGCGCAGCAGGACGCGTTTCTGCCTTTTGTGGAAAAGGGCAGCATTATTCTCATCGGGGCGACTACGGAGAATCCTTCCTTTGAGGTCAACAGCGCCCTTCTTTCCCGCTGCAAGGTCTTCGTACTGCAGGCCTTGACGGCTGAGGAGTTGACAGGGCTGCTTTCTCGCGCCCTGACCGATGAGCGGGGATTCGGGGATCGCAAGGTGGATATGGAGCCGGAACTGCTGGAGGCTATTGCGGGCTTTGCAAACGGCGATGCGCGTATGGCTCTGTCCACTCTGGAAATGGCAGTTCTCAACGGGGATACGGATGGGGAAACGATCCGGGTGACAGAGGAAACGCTGGAGCAGTGCACTTCAAAAAAATCTCTGCTCTACGACAAGAAGGGAGAGGAACACTACAATTTGATTTCCGCCCTCCACAAATCCATGCGAAATTCCGACCCGGACGCAGCCGTTTACTGGCTGGCCCGTATGCTGGAGGCGGGAGAGGACCCCCTTTACGTGGCAAGGCGTGTCACACGCTTTGCCAGTGAAGATGTGGGACTTGCCGATCCCAAAGCCCTGGAGATGGCGGTGGCGGCTTATCAGGCCTGCCATTTTATCGGCATGCCGGAATGCACGGTGCATTTGACTCAGGCGGTCGTCTACCTGTCTCTGGCTCCTAAGTCAAACGCCTTATATACGGCCTACGAAAGCGCCAAAAAAGACGCCCTTTCCCAGCTCAGCGAGCCGGTGCCTCTCAATATTCGCAACGCGCCTACAAAGCTGATGAAGGAAATTGGCTACGGAAAGGGCTACCAGTATGCCCACGATACAGAGGAAAAGCTGACTACTATGCAGTGCCTCCCTGATTCCCTTTTGGGAACCGAATATTACCGGCCTACAGAGCAGGGGCTGGAAGCCAAATTCAAAGCTCGGCTGGAGCAGATTAAGAACTGGAAAAAAGGCCAATGAGGCGGGCGGATCTTTTCACCACAAAGAGGTGACGGAGGTGGGATTTGATGGTATAATGAACGAATTGACGTACAAATTGACGGAAAAAAGGAGGAAATGGGATGTCATATATAAAGGAAAGCTGCGAGGATTTTGTTCGGGTTCTGGCCAGCAGCGAGCCTACTCCAGGGGGCGGCGGGGCATCAGCCCTGGTTGGAGCGTTGGGGGCTGCCCTGGGAAATATGGTAGGCTCCCTTACAACGGGAAAGAAAAAATACAGGGAAGTGGAGGAAGAAATCCAGAGTCTTATGGCCGAAGCCGCGGAACTTCAGAAGGAACTTCTGGATTTGGTGCAAAAGGACGCGGAAAGCTTTGCGCCCCTTGCCGCTGCCTACAAAATGCCGAAGGAGACAAAGGAAGAGCAGGCTGCAAAGGTGCGTGTCATGGAAGCGGCCCTGCGGCAGGCCTGCAGCGTACCCTTTGAAATTATGGAAAAATGCGCCAGAGGAATCGACCTGTGCGGTGAATTCGCGGAAAAAGGCAGTGTAATGGCGGTGAGCGATGCGGGAGCAGGAGCCAATCTCTGCTGGGCGGCCCTTCAGAGCGCTAGTCTGAATATTTACATCAACACCAAGGCCATGGCCGACCGGGAATACGCGGAGCAGGAAAACGCAAGGGCAGACCGCATGCTGGAGGAATACGGACAAAAGGCGGAGCGCATCTCAAAAAAAGTAATGGCCGCTATCCGATAGGGAAGACAGTGAACAGAAGCTTCTTTTAAAGCAGGAGGAGAGTATGGAATTATTAAAGGGAAAAGAAGTCGCGGATGCAATTACAGAAACAACCAGAGGCCGGGCAGGAGCCTTAAAGGAAAATGGTATTTTGCCCACTCTGGCCATTGTGCGGGCAGGGGAAAATCCCAGCGATCTGTCCTATGAACGGGGCGCGGAAAAAAGAGCGGAAAAGGCCGGCATCCGGGTATGCAAATATATATATGAAGAAACGGTTTCAGAGGAAGAGCTCATCAGCGGAATTAAAAAGCTCAATGAGGATGCGTCCATCCACGGCATTTTAATTTTTCGCCCTCTTCCAAAGGACATTGATGATGAAGCCATCCGCAGAGCGCTGGCGCCGGAAAAGGATATTGATGGAATTACGGACGGTTCCCTCGGTGGTATTTTTACAGGAAGCCATAGGGGATTTGCGCCCTGTACAGCTAGGGCCTGCATGGAAATTTTGGCTCATTACGGAATTGATTTGGCGGGCAAAAAAACGGCGGTACTGGGTCGCAGCCTGGTAATCGGAAAACCGGCAGCCATGATGGCAATGGAGCAAAACGCCACAGTGACGGTCTGTCACAGTAAAACTGGTGAGGAAAAGATGAAAGCCATCTGTAGGGAAAGCGACATTCTCATAGCTGCCATGGGAAGAGCAGCTATGATTGATGAAAGCTATATCCGGGATGGACAGGTTGTGCTGGATGTGGGCATCAACGTCAATGAAGAGGGAAAGCTCTGCGGAGACGTGGACGCGGACTCGGCGGCGGCAGCAGGATTTCTGACTCCGGTGCCGGGAGGCGTGGGCGCCGTTACTACGGCTGTTCTCATGCAGCAGACGGCTGAGGCAGCAGAGCGGCAAACAGGAAAATAAAGAAAAAAAGGGGAATGCCTTATGGACAAAGCATATTTAACAAAGCTCATGGAGCAGGTGGCCAGCGGAGAGACAAAGCCGGAGGATGCGGTGGAAGCCTTAAAAGAGCTTCCATTTGAGGATTTGGGCTTTGCAAACATCGACCACCACAGAAAGCTTCGTACAGGCTATCCGGAGGCTGTATTCTGCCAGGGAAAAACACCGGATCAGATTGCGGCCATCATGAAGGAGCTCGCCAGAGTCAACGACAACATCATAGGCACCAGAGCCACGGAGCGGGACTTTGAAGTAGTGCGGGAGGTGCTGCCGGGAGCTGAATTTTATCCGCAGGCCAGGATGATCGTCCTCATGAAGGATACTCTGCCAAAGCGGGAAGGAACCATTGCTGTGGTGACAGCGGGAACCGCCGATATCCCGGTGGCCGAGGAAGCGGCAATTACGGCTCAGTGTCTGGGAAATCAGGTAGATCGAATTTACGATGTGGGAGTTGCCGGAATCCACAGGCTCTTTGCAAAGCTGGATCGGATCCGCGGCGCCAATGTCGTCATCGTAGTTGCCGGCATGGAAGGAGCACTGGCAAGCGTGGTAGGAGGCCTTGTAGAGCGGCCGGTCATCGCGGTGCCCACCAGCATCGGCTACGGCGCCAACCTGGGCGGCATGTCGGCCCTGCTTTCCATGCTCAACAGCTGCGCCAACGGCGTAGGAATTGTAAACATTGACAACGGGTTTGGAGCCGCCTATCTGGCCTCCAACATCAATCGCATACAGGAGTAAAGATTATGATTTTATACATCGACTGCACCAGCGGCATCAGCGGCGACATGGTGCTGAGGGCCCTTGAGGACTTGGGAGGAGACAGCTCACAGGCAGAAACGCTGAATTTTCTGCAGAACCACACCCATGAAGACGGCCGCGCTCACCACAGCCAGGCCCATGAGCATGAACACCACCATGGCCAGGCCAGCAGCGGCAGCCAGAACACTCACGCTCACCATACGCACCGCAGCCACAAAGAAGTAAAACGCCTGATAGAGGCAAGCGGCATGTCGCAACAAGCAAAGGACACAGCCCTTTCCATCTACAGAGTCATCGCAGCGGCAGAAGCAAAGGTCCATGAATCCGACATAGAAAACGTCCACTTTCACGAGGTAGGAAGAAATGAAGCCATAAAAAATATCGCCGGCATCGCCTCTGCTCTGGAAAGCCTGGATATTGACAAAATATACTGCTCGGAAATCCACGACGGCAAAGGATTCATCACCTGCAGCCACGGGACTATTCCAGTACCAGTTCCAGCGGTTATGGCCATGCGGGAAACCTGTGATGACTACGTATTTGTCACAGACGATATTGAAACGGAGCTTGTGACCCCTTCCGGGCTGGGCGTACTCATGGGAACCTGCGCGGAGTACCGAAAGGAGCTTCCAAAAGGAACCCTTCTCAAAACCGCTGTTGCAAAAGGCGGACGGGATACTGGAAAAGAAGGCCTGAAAATCAGCCTCATTGAGCAGGAATAAATACATACAGACAAAAGCAAAGGAGAATCAAACATGACCGAAGCACCAAAACCAGTAAGAAATGATGAACTGGTGGAAAGTATCAAAAACGCGAAACAAGACGCGTCTCAGGAAAACACCGTAAAAATGCTGAACCAGGTAGTGCGGGCAAAGCTTCTGGCCCCCATCAGCCTGGACAAAGCGCCTGTCATGGAAGGGGAAGACGGCCAGGTAGTACTGGAAAAGGATACCACCGTCAGCTTTGAACTCATAAAAGCCCAAAACGGCGATCTGTACTATCCCGTTTTTACAGACGGAGAAGAGCTGCGCAAATGCAGCACAGAGAAAAATCAGCACAGCATGATCGTCAACTTTGAAGATCTGGCCAACATCATCCTGAACCAGGGAAAAGCAGTCCGCGGCTTTGTCATCAATCCCATGGGCCAGAACATCTGCTTTACATCGGAAATGATCGAAGGCATGATCAAGGATATGGAAGCGGAGAGCGAAAAAAAGGCCTGAGCCTGCCTAAAATAGCCTGCAAAATTTTTCAATGCAGGAGGGAATTCCCTCTTGACATTTTCCCGCAATCAGGTAAACTAATGTAATATATCGCTTGACAGGAAGAGTCGGCATGCGTTTCTTCCCGCAGCGTACAACTGAATAAAGGCGATGAAAAAGAGGAGTAGGAAAACAGGACTTGACAGAGAGAAGGTTCGGGAGTGTGTCTGACAGAACGAAAAGCTCAGAAATGCCAGGCTGAGAGACCTTTAAGAACCCCATTTTCCGAAGGTTGCTTTGGAGCCTGACCGGCACCGGCAGAGCGTCACAGGCGCAGGCTGCGGGGGCCATGTAAATGAGAGCTATGCTTTTGGGGAGCGTAGGGACTGCGACTGCAGCAGCGAAAAAGGCTGCAGAGGGATGAAACGGCAGCCTGACAAAACCCTGAAAACATGGAATAAAGGTGGTACCGCGGAACATTCCGTCCTTTAGCGTTAACAGCAGAGGGCGGTTTTTTATTGAGACGATCGCCCGAATTTACGCAGCTGAACCCATGCGAAAAGACAAATGCTTTAGCAGGGGAGCGGCCGATCATCCATACAAAATTTCAGAAAAGGAGAAACACGAATATGGAAAAAAACCTTGCAAAAACATATAACCCAAAGGATTTTGAAGACCGCATCTACGCCATGTGGGAAGAAAAGGGCGCTTTTAAAGCAGAGCGGGATCCAGACAAAAAACCGTTCACTATTGTAATGCCGCCGCCCAACATTACGGGCCAGCTTCACATGGGACATGCCCTGGATCAGACACTCCAAGATGTACTGACCAGATTTAAGAGGCTTCAGGGCTACAGCGCTCTGTGGCTTCCGGGAAGCGATCACGCCAGCATTGCTACGGAGGTCAAGGTAGTAGAAAAGCTGAGAAACGACGAGGGAAAGGAAAAAGAAGAGATTGGCAGAGAAGAATTCCTCAAAAGAGCCTGGGACTGGAAGCGGATTTACGGCGGCAAGATCACGAAACAGTGCCGCAAGCTGGGGGATTCCTGCGATTGGAGCAGAGAACGCTTTACCATGGACGAGGGCTGCAACAAAGCCGTCAACCACTTCTTCGTAAGGCTCTACGAAAAGGGCTATATTTACAGAGGAAATCGGCTCATCAACTGGTGCCCTAAATGCGGCACATCCCTTTCGGACGCAGAGGTTGAGCATGAGGATAAAAACGGCAAGTACTGGTACTTCCGCTATCCTGCGGCAGACGGAGGCGAGGGCGTTGTCGTAGCAACCTCCAGACCGGAAACCATGTTCGGCGACGTTGCCATTGCCGTACATCCGGATGACGCAAGATACAAAGAGCTGGTGGGAAAAAACGTAGTCCTGCCTCTGGTGGGCCGGGAAATTCCGGTGATAGCAGACCCCTATCCGGATCCGGAAAAGGGAACAGGAGCCGTGAAGATCACTCCGGCCCACGACGCCAACGACTTTGAGGTGGGAAGGAGAAACAACCTGGAAAGCCTCTGCTGCATCAATGAGGACGCTACCATGAACGAGCTGGCGGGAAAATATCAGGGCATGGATCGCTACGAATGCAGGAAAGCCTGGGTAGCAGATCTGGAAGCTGCCGGATACCTGGTAAAAACCGAGGACAAGGTTATTCCGGTAGGCGGATGCTACCGCTGCGGAACGACAATTGAGCCCATGCTGTCGGATCAGTGGTTTGTAAAAATGGAAGAGCTGGCAAAGCCAGCCATTGAGGCGGCAAAGAAGGGTGATCTGGTTCACGTGCCGGAACGCTTTGAAAAAATCTATCTTCACTGGCTGGAGGAAATCCGCGACTGGTGCATCTCAAGACAGCTGTGGTGGGGCCACCGGATTCCGGCCTGGTACTGCCAGGACTGCGGGGAAATCATCGTAGCTGAGACAGAGCCAAAGACCTGCACAAAATGCGGCAGCAGCAATCTTAAGCAGGATGAAGACGTGCTGGACACCTGGTTCTCCTCTGCTCTGTGGCCCTTCTCCACCCTGGGATGGCCGGAGGAAACGGAAGACTTGAAATACTTCTATCCAACCGATGTGCTGGTAACAGGCTATGACATTATCTTCTTCTGGGTTGTGCGCATGGTATTTTCTGCTCTGGAAACAACGGGAAAATCCCCCTTCAAATACGTGTATGTACACGGACTTGTGCGGGATGCGGAAGGCCGCAAAATGAGCAAATCCCTGGGCAACGGCATTGACCCGCTGGAGATCATCGATCAGTACGGCGCGGACGCCCTTCGCTTTATGCTGACAACAGGAATCACGCCGGGAAACGACATGCGGTTTAAAGAGGACAAGCTGGAAAGCGCCAGAAACTTCGCAAACAAATTGTGGAATGCTTCCCGCTTTGTCATCATGAACCTGCAGGATGAAGAGGGAAACTTTAAGGAAATGTCCGATAAAGCGGGCCTGCAGGACGAGGACAAGTGGATTCTTTCCAGAGTAAACGACGCGGCTAAATACGTGACGGAAACCATGGAAAAATTCGATCTGGCCCTGGCCGGACAGCGGGTTTACGAGCTCATCTGGAACGAGTACTGTGACTGGTACATTGAAATCGTAAAGGGAAGGCTCTACGGCGACGATGAAACGGACAAGGCGGCGGCAAGATACGTGTTGGTAAAAGCCTTAAAAGATATGCTCCGCATGCTCCACCCATTCATGCCGTATATTACAGAAGAAATCTGGAGCTTCCTGCCAAAGGAAGAACCGCAAAAAGACAACCCGGAAGGCTTCCTCATTAAAGAACGCTGGCCGATATACGATGAAGCCCTCACATACAGCGATGAAGTGAAAAAGCTGGAAATGGCAATGGAAGCAATCCGCAGCATCCGAAATATCCGCGCAGAAGCAGATGCAGCGCCAAGCAGAAAGCTTCGGGCCGTCATCCTGGGAAGGGATAGCGCCCTGGAGACAGTCAGGGCCGGAGAACGCTATATAAAGAAGCTGGCCAATATCACGGAAATCACTTTTACAGAAGAAAAGTCCGCTGTACCGGAAGAAGTCATGTCCGCTGTTATAAATGGCGCCGAAATCTTCATTCCGCTGGACGATCTGGTAGACTACGCAGCAGAGCTTGAACGCCTTACAAAAGAAAAGAAAAAGCTGGAGGGAGAAGTCAAGCGGGTAAAAGGAAAGCTTGGCAACGAAGGCTTTATCAAAAAAGCGCCGGAAAAGGTGGTAAACGAAGAAAAGGAAAAAATGGCGAAGTACGAGGATATGCTGGCCAAAGTCTGCGAACGTCTCGCCATGGTGGAAAGCAAATGTAACTAGAAAACAGGGGGAAAAGAAATGGATGCAATTGAGAGAATACACACATTTGACCGCTTTGGCAGCATCCTGGGACTGGAGAGAATGAACCTGCTGCTGGAAAGGCTGGGAAACCCGGAACGGGATCTGAAGGTCATCCATGTAGCGGGAACAAATGGAAAGGGCTCCGTATGCCGGTATTTGTACGAAGCCCTGCAGGAAAACGGATATAAGGTGGGGCTCTATACCTCACCTTTTATTGAGTCCTTTTATGAACGGATCCAGGCGGATGGCAGCTTTATTTCAAAAGAGGAACTAGAGCAATATACCGGTATAGTGGTACGAAATACCAGTATACTGGTACGAGAGGGCCATGATTCACCTACAGAATTTGAAGTGGTGACAGCCATTGCCTTCCTTTATTTTGCAGCGAAAAAGGTTGATTTTGTTATCCTGGAGGTGGGACTGGGAGGTACGGGGGACTCTACCAATGTCATTGAGAAACCTCTGGCCAGCGTTATTACCTCTATATCCTACGATCACATGCAGCAGCTGGGAAACACGCTGGAAGCAATTGCGGGAGAAAAGGCGGGAATCATAAAACAAGGCGTGCCAGTAGTGTCCAATGTTTCTCAGAGAGAAGCAGCAGCTGTTATTGCCAGGACTGCTTACGAAAAGGGATGCGTACTGTATGATGCCTCAAAGGTAAAGTACCGGATCGCGGAACAATCCGCGGAAGGAAGCTGTTTTGATATGCAGCTTTATGGAACGGATTACAGCGGTGTAGAGATTTCCATGCCAGGCAGACACCAGATAGAAAATGCGAAAACTGCGCTGATTGCCTTGGAAGTTCTTAGAAAACAGGGTATAATAAATATTAAGCGCGACAAATTATACGAAGGAATGCGGAAGGCAAAGCAGCCCGGCCGCTTTGAAGTTTATCCCGGACAGCCCTGCATTGTGCTGGACGGAGCCCACAATGAGGCAGGTGCGGAAACGTTAAAAGAAACCATGGGCGCCTGTTTCCCTGGCAGGCGGATCCTGATTGTGGCCGGAATGCTGGCAGATAAGGAAACGGATAAAATAGCCGGAACGCTGGCGGAGATTTCAAAAAACTTCATTGCGGCAGAGCCGGATAATCCGAGAAAACTGCCGGCAGAAGACTTAGCAGAGCTGCTTTCTCGCTGCGGCGGGGAATGTGCTGTTGCCAAAGACGGGCAGTCCGCCATTCAAATGGCAATGGAACATGAGATAGAGCCTGAAGTAATTTTGTTTGCCGGATCATTGTATTTAATAGGAGAGATAAGGGGGAGATTAAACCATGTGTGAAAAGGAAGCAGAAAAGGTATTATTATTTTATAACCCAAAATCAGGAAACGGCCTGTTCAAAAATAACCTGGACTACATCATCGACCGGTTTCAGAGCGCGGGCTATCAGGTAGTACCCATCCGGGCAGCTAAGGGAATGGCCATCAGCCGGGCGCTTGCCAATATTGATACCAGCCAGTACCGGCAGATCATCGCGGCAGGTGGTGATGGAACCATCAACATCTGTGTCAATACGATGATAAAAAACAAGATTGATCTGCCGCTGGCGATTTTTCCGGCAGGGACAGCCAATGATTTTGCCTATTACTTTGAAATTCCAAGCGATATTGACGGCATGATCGACATTGCCCTGGGAAACCATTTTACGAATGCGGATGTGGGCAAGGTTAATAACCGGTATTTTGTCAATGTGGCGGCAATGGGAGCGCTCATCGATGTGAGCCAGAAGACGGATCCGAATCTGAAAAACACCATAGGCGTAATGGCATACTACTTGAAAGCTGTGACAGAAGTACCGAACCTGAGAGCACATAAGGTAAGGCTCATTACACCGGAACAAACTTATGAAGAGGAAATGTACTTTATGGTGGTGATGAATGGAATTTCCGCAGGAGGCTTTAAACGCATTTCGCCGGAGTCCGAAGTCAATGATGGTATGATGGATGTCATTTTGTTCCGCAAAATGCCGATTCTGGAGCTGGGACCGCTGCTCTTTAATGTGATACACGGAAATCATTCCAAAAATAAACATGTTCTGACCTTTCAGACTGATTCGCTGTGCATTGAATCAGAGGAAGATATTTCCACAGATATTGATGGAGAAAAGGGTGAAAAGATGCCGCTAGAATTCAGTATGCTCCACAACCGGCTGCGGATTTTTACAGAGGAGGATGACATTTAAATGATTAACTTTAGAATGGCGGAAACAAAGGATTATGAAAAATTAGTGCCCTTTTTTATCGAAAATGAGCTGGAATTTTCCGAAGAAGAGCCAGTACCAACGGATCTGGTAAAATGCTGGGAAGTGGTTCACGGCGCAGATCAACATCTCATGGCAGCCTTGGTGCTTGCAAAACGGGAAGGTGAATTTATCATTGACGGAATTGCAGTAGAAAAGATTTACCGCAAACTGAAAATCGGAAAAATCCTCCTGGATAAGGCAGTCGAGGAAACTCTCTCAAAGGGTGGAACGAGCATTTATCTGGTAGCAAGGGCGCCGGAATTTTTCCGAAAATACGGTTTTAAAACGGTTCCCAAAGAGGAAGCGCCTAACTTTTTTGAGTGCCTCACCTGCCCGCAGTTCGGAAAAAACTGCCACCCTGAAGTCATGAAGCTGGATTTCCAGTAATATTTATCCCTCCAAGGCAATATATTTTAGAGATAATTTGCTTTGGGGGGAATTTTTATGGAAAAGATTCTGGAAGGAAACCATGCGCAGCTTGTTGGGAAAGTCCTCTCTGAACTGGAGGTCAGTCACAAAACGTATGGCGAAGTCTTTTATATTGTATTGCTTGGAATTTTAAGAAAAAGTGGATATCAGGATAATATTCGTCTCATGGTATCCGAGAGGCTCATTTGGAATATGGAAATACAGCCAGGTTGTATGCTGGAAGTATCCGGACAGGTCCGGACTTATAATCAGGAATGCGATGGAAGAAACAGGCTGAATGTAGTAGTCTTTGCCAGGGAACTGCAGCTGCTGGAAGGCGATGTACAGAGTGAAAATCAAGTATCTCTGGAAGGTTTTGTGTGCAAAGAACCGGTACGGCGGACCTCGCCTCTTGGCCGGGAAATCTGCGATATTATGCTGGCTGTAAACCGGATGTACAACAAATCGGATTATATCCCTTGTATTGCCTGGGGAAGGAATGCAGCCTACGGTGGAGAGCTGACCGTAGGAAGCAAGCTGAAAATTGAGGGCCGGATACAGAGCAGGGAATACAAAAAGCGGGATGAAGAGGGAAATGTGACCATCAAAACAGCTTATGAGGTTTCCATTATAAAGCTGGCGGACTGCTGAGCAGAGGGGACTGCTGAACGCTGAGAAAGATGGAATCCTCTGTAGCTTTTGTCAGTCAGTCCTTCAGTGCCCTGGCAAGGCTGCCGTCAAAAGCATCCACTTCGGCCTGGAGCTGTTCAATCCCATCGGTGATGGCGAATTCCAGAATCTCTGCAGAGCGGGCCAGTTGAGCCAGGCCGAGGGTTGCTGCAAGACCCTTTACTGAGTGTGCGAGACGTTTTGCTTCCAGCCGATCTCCTTCTTTCAAATAATCCCGAATCTGATCGCAGCTGCCTACATAAGTTCTTTTAAACTTTGCCAGGTGCTTTTCATAGAGCTCCTGGCTGCCGCCCATATTTTCGATGGCCATGTCCCGGCCAATATAGGGAAGTTTGGTCTTTCTTACATGATAGCTGCAGCCCAGGCCCTGAGGAGTTTCCTCCTGTGGACATGTCAATGCTTCGGATCCTTGCCCCACCAGCGGCTCCGGGGATGGTTCTTGAATAGGGGGCAGGCTGTCGATATAAGGGGACAGGGCATTATAAAGCTGTGTATGCTTAAAAGGTTTAAATACAAAATCGCAGAACAGATCCTGATTTTCCTGCTGCATTTTGGCATCCATACTGGTGGCAGTCAGGGCGATAATCGGGGTTTGATAGCCCATTTTTTTCAGTCTTCTTGCGGTTTCATAACCGTCCATTACAGGCATATGGATATCCATAAAAATTGCTTTATAATAGTGATCGCCGGCTTCTTCACACATACTCAGCGCTTCGGGGCCGGAGGCTGCGTGATGGCAGTCAATATTTACTTTTGCTAAAAGCGTGCTCACCACTTCATAATTCAGAGGCGCATCCTCTACTACGAGAACCTTTTCTCCATGCCCGTGGAGATCCAGAGGAGAGGAAAGGGGCTCTTCTGCTTCGATAGAGTGCTTTGGTGCAGTAATGGCAAACATAAAGCTGGATCCGAACCCTTTCCTGCTTTTGGCAGATAAGGTGCCGCCCATTTTTTCGGCCAGGTATTTGCAGATGGGAAGCCCAATCCCAGTTCCCTGATATTGCTTTGTCAGGTAATTCTCGCTCTGATAAAAGTCTTTGAAAATATTAGGAATTTCTTCATTATGAATGCCGATGCCAGTATCTTCAACCATAAATTCCAAGGTCACATTGCTTTCATCTTCTTTTAGAATGGAAACCGAGATGCGGACATAACCTACTTCTGTGAACTTACATGCGTTTCCAATGAGATTGGACAGAATCTGTTCCACCCGGGAGCGATCCGCACAGATACAAAGCTCCGGATCAAAGCGGTAATTTTCCATCAGCACAATATGCTTGTGGGATGCAGGCTTTGAATATTTGTTGTAAAGAGAATCCATCATATCCCTGAGGCGGAAGATGGATACTTTTTGGCTGAAAGAACCTTTTTTTAATTCAGATAAATCCAGCATGTCGTTAATGCGTTCATTGAGGCAGTCGGAGGAAATACCGATCTTGGATACGAGCTCCCGCTGATAATCATTCAGATCCGTTTCTTCGAGAATATGGTTCAGCCCAAAAATCGCATTGAGCGGTGTTTTTAATTCATGGGAAACATTGGAAAGCAGAGAGGCTTTTGCATCCATACGGTGGCGGGCCTCCTTCAGCCGGCCAGTCAGATCCTCCTCCATGAGAATATATTTGGTGCAATCCTGGAGGATCAGAGCATAAGAGCCGGTTCTCCTTTCACCTGAAATCGGGAAAACGTGCACATTCAGGTAAGCCTGCTTAAAGGCAAAGATGCGGCTTGCAGGAAACCCGGAACCAAGCTCCGGCGATCTTCTGGCTTCTGAAGTAAAACGATAAATGTTTTCCGGCAGAATGTCTGCGGCTCTGCTGCCTTTACCTATGGCAGCGCAGATTCCAAGGAGCTGCAAAAAACGGGTATTGCTGACCTCAAAGTGATCCGCTCCCGTGAGAACCGCGATCCCCTCGTCCAGGTTTTCCGTGATGGTACACAAAAGGGAGTGATTATGCTGCATGCGCTCGTTTTGGAGCTGCTTGCGCCGCCCGAACAGGAGCAGGGCTGCAAACAGGGCGAATCCCAGCAGGAGCGTTAAAATTTTAAAAAGGAATGCCAGCCGTGGGTCCAGACTATTATGCGGCAGGAAAAGCACCGCAATTAGGATGGCTAAAAATCCGCAGAAGGCTGTAGCTGCGGCAAAGATAGTTTGTCTCATAGATCAGACCGCCTTTCGATATTTTTTGATGCTTTTTTGCACTATAATTAGATTTTATAAGGGGAAAAGACAAAAATCCACAACACATTTCCGACAAGATGCGAGTTTTTCCAAAAAAAGGTTGTGGTTATGCGTCGAAATTGGTAGAATTTAAGAAAATAAGGGCCTAAAGGAGTGGATTTATGTCGATCAATGTCGTTTTTTTTATTAAAATAATTGCAGCAATTGGGGCAGGAATTATATCTGGGCATGCTGTCGTATATGTATTCAATAAAATTCCGCCGGCATGGCTCTGCGATTATGGGGAGGAACCCTCAGAAGAACTGAAGGATCCTTACACACAGAGAGTAAAAGGTTACCCGTGGAAATGGATTTTTTCCGGATTTTTTGCTACATCCCTCATCCGGCTGGTGCTGTGTGACTGGCAGCTTTCCATTGCGGCTCTGCTTTTTTGCTGGGCGCTGTTAGAGGCTGCTATTGCAGACAAAAAGTACAGCATTATCCCGGATCAGTTCATAATATTGGCCGCTATTTCGGCTCTTGGGTTTATCCCTGAGCACGCCAGCATGTGGCAGCCCCTGCAGGGGGCGCTGCTGGGAGGCGGAGTAATGCTGCTTTCTGCCCTGGCGGGAAAATGGATAACCGGGCAGGAGGCTCTGGGCATGGGAGATGTAAAGCTGTTTGCCGCGGCAGGGCTGTGTCTGGGATTTCGAGGCACTTTGACGGTGCTGGTTTTATCAGCAGTCAGCAGCGCAATTATCTTTTCGATTTTATTGGCCATGAAAAAGGTAAAACGAACGGACAGGCTGCCTCTGGGACCGTACATCTGCGGGGCTGCGATTTTTTATATAGTAATTATCTACCCACTGTTGTAAAAAAATCGATTTCATATATAATAGAAGAAACGGTTTTGATTTATACGGGATTTTATATAATTAAGAAAAGGTAAAAGGTGCGGCAGAGCCGCAAGAGGGGTAATTTCAATGATAACAAGTAAACAGAGAAGCTTTCTGAAAAAGCTGGCACATGATTTGGAGCCAACTGTTTTTTTGGGAAAAAGCGGACTTACAGAGAATATACGCAAGGAAATGGTCACTGGATTTGAATCCAGGGAGCTGGTTAAGGTAAAGCTTCAGGAGGGATGCACACTGGATCCAAAGGAAGTGGCAAATCAACTGGCGGAGGAGCTGTCTGCAGAATTTGTTCAGGCAATTGGCCGCAAATTCGTTCTTTACAGGGAGTCAAGGGATAACAAGCAGATTATTCTGCCCAGATCATGAGCAAGCATCCTGCAAGAAACCTGCTGCTGACCATTGAGTACGATGGAACCGGGTTTTCCGGGTGGCAGAGGCAGCCTGGCAGAAAAACTGTGCAGGGAGAGTTGGAACGGGTTTTGACTTCGGTCTGCGGACAGGAGATAAAGATAGACGGCACCAGCAGGACGGATGCGGGAGTCCATGCCTATGGGCAGAGGGCCAACTTTAAGGGAGAATTCGGAATTCCTACGGACAAGCTGGCGATGGTTGTAAATCACAGGCTGGCAGGCGGAAAGCGGGGTAGGACGACTTCCGGACCCATCCGCATTACGGAAGTTCAGGAAATGCCCATGGACTTTCACGCGCGTTTTGATGCCAGGGGAAAGACGTATATTTACAGGCTCTATAATTCACCGGAGCTGGATGTTTTTCGTAGAAATTACTGCTATCGGATTGGACAGCCTCTGGATACAGAAGCCATGAAAGCGGCGGCGCGGGAGATCGAAGGTACTCATGACTTCCAGTGTTTTCAGGCTTCTGGCAGCGAGGAGCGTCTGACTACGGTGAGAACGGTCTACAAAGCAGATATCCGTTCTGAGGGCAAGAATGTGGATATATTTGTTACTGGGGACGGATTTCTTTACAATATGGTACGGATTATAACAGGGACGCTGGTAGAAGTGGGCCTGGGGAAAATGGATCCCGCGCATCTAGCGCGGATTATAAAGAGCCGGGATCGACAGAACGCGGGCCACACGGCGCCGCCCCAGGGGCTTTATCTGGCAAGGGTTTACTATGAGACAAAGGAGATTCCAGGATATGAGGAAGGAACGCCCGGATTGGGATGAATATTTTATGAGCATAGCAGTTCTGACAGCAGAGCGATCTACCTGTCTTCGCAGGCAGGTGGGGGCAGTGATTGTGCGGGACAAGCATATTATCGCTACAGGCTATAACGGAGCGCCGCGGGGCCTCGCGCACTGCGATGAGCTGGAAGGGGGCTGTCTGCGGGAGCGTCTGGGAATCCCATCTGGTCAGCGTCATGAATTGTGCAGGGCGCTCCATGCGGAGCAAAATGCAATTATTCAGGCAGCTACCATGGGAAATAGCATTGAAGGCGGGACCATCTATATAACGCATCAGCCATGTCTCATATGTGCAAAGATGATTATTAACGCGGGAATTAAGCGGATTGTTTTGCAGGAGGGATACCCGGACAAAATGTCTGAGGATATTCTGGCAGAAGCTGGCCTGAAAATTGTAATGTTAGGAGAGCAGTAGCCGTGGGGATCAATTATTTTGCATTATGGATGTCGTTTCTGACAGCCTTTGTGCTGGCGGCAGCCTTTACACCGCTGGCCATCTGGCTGGCGCCTAAGATAGGCGCCATGGATATCCCAAAGGATGAACGAAGGGTCCACAGCAAGCCGATACCCAGATTTGGAGGAATGGCCATTTTTATCGGGGTCATGGTTTCCACAGTGGTCTTTATTATGCCTGCCTTTATTCCGGGCAAAAGCGTGGAGGGGATCCTCATAGGCGGAGCACTCATTTATCTGTTCGGGGTACTGGATGATTTGAAGGATTTCAGCCCTAAGCTGAAATTTCTGGGACAGGTTGTCTGTGCCTGTATCGTGTATGCATCGGGAATTCGTCTGGACTTTATCGCCAACTTTCTGGGTGGGAACGATCTGATGTTTGGGAGCATTGCTTCCTTTCTTGTAACTGTGCTGTGGATCGTAGGAATTACTAATGCAGTCAATCTGGTCGATGGGCTTGACGGGCTTGCGGCGGGGATTGCAGCCATTGCTTCTCTTTGCATCGCATATGCGGGCTTTATACATGGACATTATGTAGCGGCTATGGCAATGCTGACTGTGGCGGGAGGAGCCCTTGGTTTTCTTCCCTATAATTTTCATCCGGCAAAGGTTTTTATGGGGGATGGGGGTTCCCAGTTCTTGGGCTTTTGCCTCGCGACCTTTTCTCTGATTCAGCCAGTAAAGAGCGCGACGGTTGTGGCTGTTGCCATACCGGCTCTGGTGCTGGGGCTGCCCATTTTTGACACTGCCTTTGCAATCGTCAGGCGAATCGTCAGGCGCCAGTCCATCGTCGTCGCAGACAAGGAACACCTGCACCACCGCATTATGCGGGCAGGCTTCGGGCAGCGCAGGGCTGTGATGCTGATGTACTGTATCAGCGGGATTATGGGCGTTGTAGCTGTGGAATACAGCCGTCCACAAATGGTAGAATGCCTGGGCCTTTTAGCAATTGCAGTCATGCTCCTTTATGTACTTTTGTCTGATACCAGCAACAAAAAAATCGAGCTTCATGCAGTAAATATTAAAAAAGAAGAAAGCAAAAAGAAAAATGACAAACGAAACAACTCTAAACAATCTGAATAAGAGGGCATTGCTGAAAAGTCTGGCTGTTGTAGCGCTTCCCATTGCTCTGCAGAGTCTGATTGCCTCATCGTTAAATCTGGTAGACAATCTGATGGTGGGAAGCCTGGGAGAGGAAGAACTGAATGCAGTGGGCGTATCGGTGCAGATTTATTTTATCCACTGGATGATGCTCTTTGGCTTTACCAGCGGCTCGGCCACCTTCATGGCGCAGTTTTTCGGCGCCGGAGATATGCGCAATATCCGCAAAAGCACCGGGTTTGCCATTTCGGTCAACGTATGCGTCAGCCTGCTGTTTTTCGTCGCTGCTATGTTTTTTCCCCAGTATGTACTGCGGATTTTCACAAGCTTTCCACAGATTATTGATCTGGGGGCCGGCTATGTGCGAATGGGAGCCTTTGCTTTCCTCTTTGTAGCAGTAACCGTGCCTTTTACTACAGCGCTGCGGGCGACTCAGCAGACGAGGCTTCCGCTTTATATCAGCATTGTGGCCTTTGCGACCAATACGTTCTTAAATTACCTGTTTATATTCGGAAGCTTTGGAGCGCCAAAGCTGGGCGTAATGGGGGCAGCTCTTGCAACGGTTATTTCCAGATTCATAGAGCTGATGCTGACCCTGTTTGTGGTCTTTGGGCGCAAAAACATGCTGGCAGGAAACCTGCGGGAATTTTTCAGCTTTGATAAGGCTTTTGCCTTCCGCATCGTAAAAAATGCAGTACCTACGACCATAAACGAAACCATGTGGGGCCTGGGAACGGCCCTTTATGTGGCTGCTTTTGCCAGAATCGGCATAACGGAGGCGGCTGCGGTTCAGGCCTGCAATACCATCAACAATTTGTTTATGATGGCCTGCTTCAGTGTAGGGGATGCTACTCTGATTCTCGTAGGACAAAAACTGGGGCAAGGAAAGACGGAAATCGCCTTTGAGATGTCAAAGCAGCTTTTAAAAATAGGAACCGTGATCGGCATCTGTACGGGAGCCGGGCTGGTTCTCTGCGGGAGGCCGCTTTTAGGCCTGTTTGATTTTACCGATCAAGGGGCGGAGTATGCTTTCCGGATTCTCATCGTCTATGGCTGCGCGATGTGGCTGAGCCTGTACAATGCCATCCATATAACGGGAGTGTTGCGGTGCGGAGGCGATACCCGGTTTGCTATGCTGGCAGAAGTGCTCTGCGTCTGGTGCGTAGGCGTGCCCATGGCATTTTTGACAGCCCTTGTGTTCAAATGGCCCATTTACTTTGCAGTGCTGGCAGTCAAGTCCGAGGAGCTGGTAAAAGGAATCTTACTTACGAGACGGTTTTTCTCAAAAAAATGGGTAAAAAATATGATTCATGATATAGAAGGCATATAAACCGCAAACAAATAACAAAAAACAGTGAATAGAGCGCAATTTACAAAAAAATGGCCGTGATTCTCCTTAAGGGGAAGGGGTGCGGTCAGGCTGTTTTTTGGTTTATTAAAAATGAGAAATTAGTGCAGATGTTGGAATCTTGCGGCATAAACTGGCACATACAAGAAAAAAACTTTGTTTCTTCTTTAACAATTCTTTACTTTTTTGTGAAAAGGGTTCATAATATATACATTAGCAAAAAAGTGATCCGTATTTTGACAAAGGAGCAGTAAATCGGTTTGGAATATGCATTAGGCGCAGTAGCCGGTCTTATATTCGGCGGACTGATAGGACAACTGAAGAATTTGTTTATCTGGAAAAAATACCTGAGGGAAAGCGCTTCGTCCGGAGCAGAGGCAAATACAGTCGGCGGGCTGTACGCAAGGGCCGGAATCAGCTATTTTGTCAATATACTGACTCTGGCGGCTGCGTTTTTTCTTCGCAATGCAGTACCGTTCCACGGGCTGGCCTTTCTGGTAGGCACGGCAATTGCCCTGACCGTTATGAACAAGGTGCTGGCAGCCAGCTACAAACGCTTTGAGGACAAACAAAAGGAGGCATGATCGTAATGATAGAAGCATTAAATTCCATGGGCATTTCAAATGGTATGATTACCAGCACAGCAATTACCATTATACTGTGTGTCCTTTCTATTATTGCAGGAAGGCGGCTTCAGATGGTTCCCTCCGGACTGCAGAATGTCGCGGAATGGGCCATAGGAAGTCTGTACCATTTCTTTGAGGATATCATGGGGCAAAAGGCCTGCAGGAGCTACTTTCCGCTGGTAGGAACCTTGTTTATCTATATTCTGTTTGCCAATTACTCGGGCCTGCTGCCCGGGGCAGGGCATATATCAGGCATTGCGGCGCCAACCAGTTCTATTAACTGTACCATGGCTATGGCAATCATCGTCTTTGTCGCCATGCAGGTAATCGGAATCAGGGAACATCACGGATTCAGCTACTACAAGCATCTTCTTCGGCCTTTCGCATTTTTGCTGCCTCTTATGATTCTGGAGGATTTGGTAAAGCCTGTATCCCTTACTTTGAGGCTTTATGGAAACGTATTCGGTGAGGAAACCGTTACGTCTTCCTTCTTTGACCTGATCCCAATCGGGCTTCCGGTTATTATGCAGTTCCTCAGCGTGCTGATGGGACTTGTACAGGCTTTGGTATTTTCTCTTTTGGCAGCAATCTACATTAAAGAATCACTGCCGGAAGAAGAGGAGCATCTCTAAGTTTTGGAATGCGGAGCCGAATCGGTTTCGCTTTGCAAATAAATTAAAAGTATATACAAATTGAAAGGAGAATCATTATGGGTTTAATAGCAATAGGAGCAGCTTTGGCTATCGGTTTAGCAACAATCGGACCTGGAATCGGACAGGGAATTGCGGCAGCAAAGGGCTTGGAAGGAATGGCACGTCAGCCAGAGGCAGCAGGTATGCTGCGTACAAATATGATCCTTTCCTTTGCATTTATGGAATCCCTCAGTATATATGGACTTCTTGTGGCATTTCTCTTATTTGCAAAAATCTAACGAGCGGATGTGTGATATGAACATCTGCAAGGGAAGGAAGGCAAAACCATGATAGAAGCATTGGGAATCGACTTGAAAGAGTTTATATTTTACTTAATCAATTTCCTGATTTTGGTAGGAGTGCTGACAAAGTTTTTATATAAGCCTTTTTTGAATGTTCTAGATACGAGAAAGCAGTCCATTCAGGATGCACTGGATAATGCGGAAATGCTCAACAGGCGTGTCAACGAGAAGATGGATCATTATGACCGTCAGATCGCCAAGCTTGAAGAACAGGGCAGGGAAATCATCAAGGATGCCAAAACCCGCGCAGAAGCCCAGGCCGCGGATATTGTCGAAGAGGCCAACAAGCGGGCAGGTGAAATTATTCAGGCTGGAAAGCGGCAGATCGAGCGGGAACAGCAAAAGGCTTTGGATGATATGAAACAGCAGATTGCCGCGCTGGCTCTCCTGGCTGCGGAAAAAATCGTAGAGCGGGACATCGCGCAGATTGGGCAGGATAAGATCGTAGATGATATCATTGAACAGGCAGGTAGCAGACAATGGCAGAATTAACAATCGATCGCACTTACGGCAGCGCGCTTTACCAGGCCGCACGGGAAGTGGATAAAAAAGATCTTATTTTAGATGAAGCGTGTCAGGTGTTGACTATTTTTGAGCAGGAGCCTGATTTGTATACGTTTGTCAATTATCCGGCTATTTCTGTTAAGGAAAAAAAGACTGTTCTGAAAAATGTCTTTGAGGGGCAGATTTGTCAGGAACTTTTAAATCTGCTCTATGTGCTGGTGGACAAGGGAAGAACGTATCACTTCCCCAAGATCGTAAAAGCCTATCAGGAGATGGTAAATCATGAGGAAGGCTTTTCCTACGGAACGGTTTATTCCGTGCAGCCGCTAAAGCCGGAACAGATTGAAAAGCTGGAAGCAGAGACTGCTTCCCTCCTGCAGCAGAACGTCAGGTTGGAAAACAAACTGGATAAGAGGCTGATAGGAGGCGTAAAAATTCTGGTGGATGGCCGCATTATTGATGCTTCCATACGAAAGCGTTTTGAAGATCTGGGAAGCAAATTATTCTAAAAGAGAGGAGATAGCCATATGAACTTACGACCTGAGGAAATTAGCGCTGTCATAAAAGAGCAAATAAAGAATTATAAAAACCAGCTGGAGGTATCAGCCTTCGGAACTGTAATACAGGTCGGCGATGGTATTGCCAGAGTATATGGTCTGGAAAGCTGCATGGCAGGCGAGCTGCTGGAGTTTCCGGGTGAAATTTATGGAATGGCGCTGAACCTGGAAGAGGACAATGTAGGCGCTGTAATCCTTGGTTCAGATAAAACGATTAAAGAAGGCGATATTGTAAAGCCGACAGGAAAGGTTGTAGAAGTACCGGTAGGACCTGAAATGATCGGGCGTGTTGTCAACGCCCTGGGACAGCCCATTGACGGAAGAGGGCCTATCGCGGCGGCAGATTACAGACCAGTTGAATATCCCGCGCCAGGCGTTCTGCAAAGAAAATCGGTACATGAACCTCTGCAGACGGGAATCAAAGCCATCGACTCCATGATTCCAATCGGTAAGGGGCAGCGTGAGCTGATTATCGGCGACCGGCAGACCGGAAAAACGGCAATTGCCATTGATACCATTATCAATCAGAAGGATGAAGACGTAATCTGTATCTATGTCGCTATCGGACAAAAGCAGTCTACCGTAGCGCAGCTGGTACAGACTCTGGAGGATAAAGGCGCAATGGATTATACTATCGTAGTTTCCGCTACAGCATCTGAGGTTGCGCCGCTTCAGTATATCGCGCCTTACGCGGGCTGCGCCATTGGTGAACACTTTATGTATGAGGGCAGACATGTCCTGATTATTTATGATGATTTATCAAAACATGCGGTAGCTTACAGAGCCATGTCTCTGCTGCTGAGAAGACCGCCTGGAAGAGAAGCTTATCCGGGGGATGTATTTTATCTTCACAGCAGGTTGCTGGAACGCGCGGCAAAGCTTTCCGATGAACTGGGAGGGGGTTCCATTACAGCCCTTCCAATCATTGAGACACAGGCAGGCGATGTATCAGCCTATATTCCGACGAATGTAATTTCCATTACCGACGGTCAGATTTTCCTGGAAACGGAGCTGTTCTTCACAGGCCAGCGGCCGGCGGTAAATGCGGGTATTTCCGTATCCCGGGTAGGCGGAAACGCTCAGATCAAGGCCATGAAGCAGGTATCCAGCAAGATCAAGTTGGAGCTGGCTCAGTACAGAGAGCTGGCGAGCTTTTCTCAGTTTGGATCCGATGTGGATGCGGATACGAAAAAGCGGCTGGATCACGGCTTAATCCTGATGGAGATTTTAAAACAGCCTCAGTACCAGCCAATTCCGGTAGCGGATCAGGTAATGATCATTTACGCTGCCATCAACGATTATCTGGTGGATATTGAGGTTGAACACATAAAGGCCTTTGAAAAGGAATTCCGGGAATTCATGTCCACCCAGCATCCGCAGATTGCGAAGGCAATTATGGAAACAGGAAAGCTGGATGAAGAGACGGAACTGCAGCTGAAAGCGGGAATTGAGACCTGCAAAAAAATCTTCAGTAAACGTTTCGCATAACTATTTTTGAAAAAAGGAGGTACTTGAATGGCAACCAGCAGTATGCAGGACATAAAACGGCGAATTAAGAGTGTCACCAGTACAGAACATATTACAAATGCCATGAAGCTGGTATCTGCCGGGAAACTGAGAAAAGCCAAAGCCACCTTTGAAAAGTCCCACGAAAACATTCATTTTATAGCCCATACTATTGCTGAAATCTTCAACAGCAGCAGTGACGTCCCCCAGCATTATCTTGCCGGAAATCGGGAGATAAAGACAACTTGTTATATTATTGTCACCAGCTGCAAAGGGCTTTGCGGCGGATTTAATTCCAATATTATAAAAGAGGCTGAACGGGAAATTCTGGAGGATTGGGAAAAACCGGTAATTGTTGCCATTGGGACAAAAGGAAAAGAGTATTTTGAAAAGCGGGGATATGACATTTACAGCGATTATCTTGCACCGCCCGAAAGTATTTCTTTTCTGGAAACCCGGGAAATGAGCCGGCCGATTATTGAGATGTACAATTCAGGGGAAATTGATGAAGTCGTATTGATCTACACGTCCTTCATAAGTTCGCTTGAGCAGGAAGTCAAAAATGTGACGCTTCTGCCATTTGAAATTGAGCATGACCCTGAAATTATGAGATTGGAAAAGATGGTAGAGTATGAACCTTCTGTGGAAGACGTATTCAATTATCTGGTACCCAAATATGTAGAAATGATGATTTATTCCGCAGTGGTGGAATCTGCCACCTGCGAGCACGCGGCAAGGCGTATGGCAATGGAAAACGCCACCGATAACGCCAGGGAGATGTTAGACAGCCTGTCCCTGTATTATAATAGAGCGCGTCAGTCCGCCATTACCGATGAAATCATCGAAATTGTAGCCGGATCAGAGGCACAAAAATAACTAGGAGGTAGATATGGGCAAAGGAATCATACAGCAGATTATAGGGCCTGTTATCGATATAAAATTTGCTCCGGAAGAGATTCCTGAGCTGCTGAGTGCCATTAACATTGACCACGATGGACAGAAAATTGTAACAGAGGTTGCACAGCATGTTGGCGACGATATTGTACGCTGCGTTGCCCTGTCTTCAACAGACGGTCTGACAAGGGGCATGGAAGCGGTCGATACAGGGGCTCCCATTAAGGTGCCGGTAGGAAAAGAAGTTCTGGGAAGAATGTTCAATGTTATCGGCGAGACCATTGATGAAAAGGGGCCGGTAAAAACCGATAAATTAGCTGCTATTCACAGGGCAGCGCCTGAATTTGATGAGCAGGATACGACTGCGCAGATCTTCGAAACCGGAATCAAGGTTATCGATCTGATTGCGCCCTATACCAGAGGCGGAAAGGTCGGACTCTTCGGAGGCGCAGGCGTAGGAAAGACAGTTCTGATTCAGGAGCTTATCAGCAACATTGCAAAGGAACACGATGGAATATCCGTATTCGCAGGAGTAGGGGAGCGTACCAGAGAAGGAAACGATCTGTACTACGAAATGATCGAATCCGGCGTAATTGATAATACGGCTATGGTATTCGGACAGATGAATGAACCGCCGGGCGCAAGAATGCGTGTAGCGCTGACCGGTCTCACCATGGCAGAGCATTTCCGTGATGAAGCGGGACAGGATGTGCTGCTCTTTATCGACAATATCTTCCGTTTTACCCAAGCAGGCTCCGAAGTATCGGCATTGCTGGGCCGTGTACCTTCCGCAGTAGGCTATCAGCCCACCCTGGCAACGGAAATGGGCGCTCTACAGGAGCGTATCACATCCACAAAGAAGGGCTCCATCACATCGGTACAGGCTATCTACGTGCCGGCGGACGACCTGACAGACCCTGCTCCGGCAACTACATTCGCCCACTTGGATGCGACTACCGTACTTTCCCGTGCCATCACAGAGCTGGGAATTTATCCGGCTGTCGATCCTCTGGAATCTACGTCCAGAATTATGGATCCGCTGATCTTGGGTGAAGAACATTACAACACGGCAAGAGGCGTGCAGGAAGTGCTTCAGAGGTATAAGGATCTGCAGGATATCATCGCAATCCTCGGTATGGACGAACTTTCTGATACTGATAAACTGGTGGTAAACAGAGCCAGAAAAATTCAGAGATTCCTCTCACAGCCATTCAGCGTAGCAGAACAGTTTACCGGTACACCGGGCAAGTACCTGCCGCTGAAAGAGACGGTCCGCGGGTTCAAAGAAATCCTGGAAGGAAAGCATGATGAAATTCCGGAGTCCATGTTCCTGATGGCAGGCGGCATTGATGAAGTCGTAGAAAGGTTTGAGCAGAGCCATGAGTAGGACAGTAAAGCTTGAGGTTATCACACCTTCAAAAGTTTTTTTCCGAGGCCGGGTGGAAATGGTCATCGCAAGGACCCTGGAGGGAGACGAAGGCTTTATGGCTGGCCATTCCTGGGCCTGTAAGTTGCTGGACATCAATGAGCTTTGGATTCTGGAAGCGGGTAAGTCTCAGGGTAATGAGGACGATTGGCGCGTTGCTGCCGTTGCGGGAGGCTTTGTGGATGTAAAGGACAGTATTGTCATCTATACGGATGCTGCTGAATGGTCGGAAGACATTGATATGGAACGAGTACTCAGCGAAAAGGCCAAGGCAGAAGACTGGCTTACAACGGAGACGGAGCACGATCCAAACGAAATTGCCAAGGCCAAGATTGCCATTGCGAAATCCATTACAAGAATGAATGTAGCCGAAGGCGGTGCAAGGAGAAAACGATAAATAAACATCAAAACTGCCTGAAAGGGAAGACAGCCCCAGCAGGCAGTTTTTTGGTGCTTTTTTTGGCTCCGGGAGAATCGCCTCCTTTGTCAGGCAGCCAAAGGTTTAAACTTTCGCATAAATAGTCTTAGTGCTGATGCCCGGCAGCGCGCCCAGCTTGCCGGACAATGCGCTGATGGTATCTGCGGGAGCTTCCAGGGCAATGCTGATAATGGAAATCGGCTTTGCCGGGTGAGGCAGCCCCATTCTTCCAAGAATATACTTTTTGTAATCGTGTAAAATAGCGTTGAGCTGATCGACGGAATCCGGATTTTCCACAACAATTCCAATTAATGCAGTTCGCGTTTCCATATGTGCACCCTCCTCAAAAGAAAGAACTTGCAGAATCCTGTATAGAACTTTCTTCTTTTTTCCTTTAGCATATCAATTTGTACTTTAGAAATCATACCTCGAAAATGGCGCTCTGTCAATCCAAAAGAAGATTATAGGAAAGATGCACTTTTGTGTACGAAAAAGAAACGAATTTTACCATTTTTTTAACTTCAAAAAACTGTATTGTACCTGAATTACAGCTGAAAATTATTATTTGTAAATGAGCGTCTGCGATATACTGATAGCAAATGAGCAGTAGGAGGAATTGTGCGTGTATAGGAGAGAGCAATTGATATTTGCTACGTTTATCAGGCAGTATAGGGAGCTTTTATACAGGATGGGGAAAATACACAAGTGTTTAACTGACAACAAAAATCTGCCTACCCGAAGAACGGTGGGAGAACGGGAGTGCTTCCGGCATTCCCTGACATTGCAGCCAGATCTGACTCCAGAAGCAAAAAGCGTAATTGAAAACCAGGTACAGGATGTATCTGTAAAATATATGAAGCTTTTAACAGTCTGTTACCAGCAACAGGAGTTTCATAATGATTATATGAAACTCCTGGCGAATTTGAAACAGCATAGTACCTTGAGATTTACCGACTGGGATGGTAGGAACCCTAAGCTTTTGTGGTTCCCTGATTATAGAGAGAAAATGAAAAAGCATACGACAAAAGTACGGGTTTTGCAAGAAGCACTTACGGGCTATGAAAAAGGGCAGGTTATGGCTCTAGGAGGATATCTTGCAGCTTCGTGTTATCACATTGGTGATGGCGCGACAATTGACAAAACCTATGAAAAAATTTTTGCTTGGACAAAGACGCATGGTTACAAATGTAAGGAAACTTCGATGGAGCGATGTGTATCCAGCAACTGGATGGGCAGTAGCGAAGAATGTGTGATAGAAGTGCTGATTGAAATAAGAAAAGAATGAAGGGACTTTTATGGACAAGATAAACGAAATGACACGGATTGTGCAGGAATCTGTTCCCGGAAAACAGGTGACGATTGCACATGTGATTGCCTCGCCAACACCGGATATTTATGAGCGGCTTGGTATTGATGACAAAGGAGCTATTGGAATCCTGACTCTGACGCCCTGCGAAACGGCTATGATCGCCGCAGATATTGCAACAAAAGCAGCACAGGTTGAAATTGGATTTCTTGACCGGTTTACAGGCTCCGTCGTAATTTCCGGAGATGTTCAAAGCGTACATACAGCGCTTAAAGAAGTGACAAAGATACTGGAGCAGCAGTTGGGATTTGCAGTTGTTTCAATTACAAAGACATGAAAAAGAAACGAATTATGATTATTGGCGCCAGAAATTGCGGTAAGACTTCTCTTGCCAATGTATTGAACGATTACCGTGGCGACCTTAGAAAGACGCAGGATACGATTTTTTCAAAGAATACAATTGATGTCCCAAGCGCGTATATCGAAATTCCATGGATGTATATGCATACGATAGCTCTGTCACAGGATGCAGGCTGTATATTACTGATGGTCGATCAGTCCAACTGTTCGGAGGTTTATTCTCCGGGTTTTGCAAGGATATTCAAATGTCCGGTAACAGGTGTGATTAGCAAATGCGACAAAAATATGAAAAATAAAAACCTTTGCGAAAAGCAGCTGCGGGCTATCGGAGTCGAGGAACCTTATTTTCGGATCAGTACAAAATCAGGGGAGGGGATTCAAGCGTTAAAAGATTACTTAAAAGCATGGAATATGCTATCTGTTTGAGTAAAAGTAGCATTGGGGGAGATGCTGATTTATTTTTGCAGAGCGGTATCTGTTTTCAGTACTGCTCTGTTTTTATTTGCGCGCCAAAGAACCGTATCCCAGTGTATGAAGATAGATATGCCGGGGAGGCAGGAAGCAGGGCAAGCAGCAGAGGCGCCATTGCGGCAAAGGTTTAAAGGGCAACTCTCTGAAAGAAAGCGCAGGCAAGCCTCCCCACCCGATTCAGCATCCAAAAGATACATACAAGCCTGCATGAAGTCTAAAAATTGTTGAGAGCATCAATAATTACATCGAATAGAGGAAATAAACTTTGAAAAGGATCGAAAAATGCAGAAAACAGATACGGAAATTACATTTTTTGAAAAAACTTTGAAAAAGAAATAACTAATTTCGACAAGAAATACATATGGAAAATATTAACCAAAATATCTGAAATATTGTAAATTGATTATAACAGAACTGCAATTTAAAGTTTATTCTCAGGAAACAAAGGCAGCTCTGCATAGAGAGTGTTTTCGTTTTTTACAGCAAATCAATTTAATTGAAATTAAAGTAAGGAGGTAATATCTAGTGGCAATAGGAGAAACTATTGGAAAAGGCTTTATGGAACCTACTGATAGAGTCAAAAGGCTAAAAAAGGTGATCGTTGAGGCGATGCCGGTTATCGAAACAGAAAGAGCAAAGCTTGTAACAGAAGCCTACAAAGAAAATGAGGGTATTTCTGCGATTATGAGGCGTGCAAAAGTTATAGAAAAGCTTTTAAATAACATGCATGTAACGATTCGTGATGATGAGTTGATTGTAGGCTCAGCAGCACAGCATCCACGTTCCTCAGAGGTTGGTATTGAGTTCTCTTTTGATTGGCTGGAACCAGAATTTGACACAATTGGAACAAGAGCAAACGATCCATTTTATATCAGCGAGGAGAGCAAGAAGGAATTAAGAGAACTTGCCAAATATTGGGAAGGAAAAACCCTGAGCGAATATGCGATGTCTCTGATGACTCCTGAATGTCAGGCATGTCAGGACCACGCAGTATTTAACGTCGATAACTACAAGCTGGCGGGCGTAGGACACTATGTTCCAATGTATGAAAAAATACTGGAAAAAGGATTTAGCGGCGTAATCGAAGAAGTGAACGAAGCCAAAGCAAAATTAGATTATACGAATTCTGAGTCCATCGCCAAAAAGCAGTTCTATGATGCCATCCTGATTACTTATACAGCAGCAATTAATTTAGCGCATCGTTATCGGGCAAAGGCAGCGGAAATGGCAAAGGTGGAAGCAAATCCGCAGAGGAAATCGGAGTTGGAACAGATTGCAAAGAACCTGCAAAGAGTACCAGAGTTTGGAGCTACGAACTTCTGGGAAGCCATCCAGTCCTACTGGTTTGTCAACTTTATTATTCATGTAGAATCCAACGGACACAGTGTTTCGCCCGGGCCGTTTGATCGCCAGTTATATCCGTACTATGCAATGGATAAGACTATTACAAGAGAGTTTGCACAGGAACTGATTGACTGCCTGATGATTAAATTCAGTGACTGTAATAAAGTGCGTGATGAAATTTCAGCAGCAGCTTTTGCGGGCTATACTCTTTTTGAGTTGCTGACCATTGGTGGAACTGATGAATATGGAAATGACCTTACAAACGATTTGAGCTATATGGTTTTGGAGGCACATGCGCATACGAAGATGCCATCACCATCAATTGGCGTAAGAATTGGTAATCAGACGCCGGATGAATTTGTTTATCGTGTTTGCGAAACGATACGTCTGGGAACTGGTATGCCGAATGTATTTAATGATGAAATCATTATTCCAGCACTTACAAACCGCGGCATTCCGCTCAAGGTCGCGCGTACTTATTCACCGAGCGGATGTGTAGAGCCTGACATTCACGGAAGAGAGTTCGGATGGCATGATGCAGCATCTTTCAACAGTGCACAGATAATGCAGGCTACTATGAACAACGGAAGACTCTTTGGCGATCAAGTGGGTCCACAAACTGGAGAACTTACAGATTTTAATAATATCGAAGAAATCAAAGAAGCTTACCAGAAACAGATGGCATATTTCGTTTCCAAAATGATTGAAGCTGACTGCTGCGTAGAAAAAGCTCACGCAGACTTATGCCCGTTGCCATTTGAGGCGCCGCTTATTGATGGATGTATCCAACAGGGAAAATCTGCGGAGGAAGGAGGCGCATGGTACAACTTCTCCGGACCACAGACTTATGGTTTCGTAGATTCCGGAGATTCTTTGTACTGCATTCAGAAGAATGTGTTTGAGGATAAGAAGTTCACATTAGCAGAGCTGAAAGAAGCGATAGACAACAACTTTGGGTACACAGGCGGCCCGGAAGGCGGATCACAGGAAATTTCTATAAATTGGAAATATGGACCGAATTCCTGTACGGCAACCGGTGTAGGCACTAATGAGAGCGAACTGGAAGCCAGAATTTACGAAAAGGTAAAGGCTATGTTGGCAGGCTCTGGATCATTAAATCTGGAAGAACTGCGCAAAGATGCAATGCCTGCAGCCAGCGAACTACAGAGTGAATGTCCTGAAAAATATCAGTATATCCTGAAGGTCCTTCAGAATACAGAAGGCTACGGAAATGATATTGATGAAATTGACCAGTATTCGGTATTTACTGCAGGTGCATATACTTATGAAGTTGAAAAGTATAAGAACTACAGAGGCGGGCAGTTCCAGGCAGGCATTTATCCAGTATCAGCGAATGTACTGTATGGTAAAGATGTTGGTGCTCTGCCTGATGGAAGACTTGCAAGAACACCTCTGGCCGACGGCGTATCACCGAGAGCCGGTTTGGATACACACGGACCGACAGCAGCAGCAAACTCCGTATCAAAGCTGGACCATGCAAATGCTTCGAACGGAACGCTTTACAACATGAAGTTCTCACCGGCAGCATTAGCCGGCGATGAAGGCTTAAAACAATTTGCGGCTTTGATTCGCGGGTATTTCGCAAGAAAGGGAATGCATATGCAGTTTAATGTTGTTGATAAAGCAACCCTAGTTGACGCTCAGGAGCATCCTGAAAACCACAAGGATCTGGTAGTACGCGTAGCCGGATACAGTGCGTTCTTCACAACACTTGCAAAAGAAACTCAGGATAATATTATCGCGCGTACTGAAATGCAGTTTTAATACGTGAATGCATTAATTTTTCACATAACACAGGAGGTTTAGCGAATGGCTGTTCCTATTGATTATAAAGCAGAAGGCATCGTCTTTGACCTTCAACGATTTTCACTAAACGATGGGCCGGGAATCCGAACCATTGTATTTGTCAAGGGCTGTCCTTTATCATGTCTATGGTGCAGCAATCCTGAATCACAACAGCGCAAACCTACTCTGATGTATGATGCAGAAAGCTGCATCGGGTGCAAATCCTGCGTAAGGACCTGTCAGCATGGAGTTTTTTCTGTCGAAAATCCGAATTTTATTGATTATGGCAAATGTACAGGCTGCGGTGATTGTGTGGCAGCCTGTCCGGCAGGAGCTCTAACGATTAAAGGTAAAACAATGACAGTAGAATCAGTAATCCGCGAACTGAAAAAAGATGTCATCACTTATCGGGAGTCAAATGGCGGTATTACCCTATCAGGCGGAGAGCCGCTGGTACAGTGGGAATTCAGTACAGAACTCTTGAAGGCCTGTAAAGCGCAGGGATGGCATACAGCCATTGAAACTACAGGATATGGGAGTGAGGAAGCTGTGGAATCCGTATTCCCATATGTAGATCAAGTGCTGTTTGATTGTAAAACTACAAACGATAAAGTCCATAAGGCCTGTACGGGTGTAAGTGGCGAGAAAATCCGCCGTAATGCGAAAAGGATTACAGAGCTTGCGCATACGATCATTCGAGTTCCGACAATACCGGGAATCAATAACACGGAGGAGGACTTTGAAAGCATATGTCGTTATGCGGGAAGTCTAAAAGGGATCAAAGAGATCCATATCCTTCCATACCATATATTAGGTGCAAATAAATACAAATTGATGGGGGTGGATTACAGGATGCCCGCTGAAATAGAACCGTTGGAAAATGAGGATGTACTACCATTACAAAAAGTTGTAGAAAAAAATGGATTTCGTTGTGTGATTGGCGGATAACGGGGAACCGTTTCAGAATGAAAAAGGAGGTGAGAAGAATGGACGATTTAATCCAGAAAGTTATCAAACGTGTTGAGGAAGATATGGCAGCTGCAAATAAAACAGAATCTGCGGCAGCTAACGAAGTTCCAAAGGCAGTACAGTTGAGTCCGGAGGATACGTCAGGTATCTTTGCAGATATCGGGGTTACAGAATATATTGGAACAACAAGCCTTGGCCCGACCGTAGGACTTGTATTGGCAAGCATTGATTCCACTCTGGCAGATAGAATGGAGCTTGGAAATCTTCGTTCCATTGGTTTTATTGGGAGCAGGCAGGGGTTCTGCCCACAGATAATGGCAATTGATGAAGCTGTTAAGGCAACAAATGTTGAAGTGCTCAAGGTAGAAGCGCCACGTGACGATATGGGCGGTGCAGGCGCATCTTCCTACGTTATTATTGGAGGCGAAGATGTAGCAGATGTACGCCGCTGCGTGGAAATCGCATTAAGTCAGGTAGAAAAATATTATGGCGATGTGTATGCCAATGAATTTGGGCACTTGGATATGCAGTTTACTGCAAGAGCAAGTTATTGTCTTAATAAAGCCTTTGGAGCTCCAATAGGAAAGGCATTTGGCGTCGTATGCTCCGGCCCGTCTGCAATTGGCCCCGTACTTGCGGATATTGCAATCAAAGCAGCAAATGTAGAGATTGTAAGTTATACATCGAGTACAAGCGGAGATGGTTTTTCATTTGCAAATGAAGTAACGACCACTTTTACCGGAGATTCAGGGGCTGTACGCCAGGCAGTAAAAGCCGCGATTGAACCAGGGAAGAAAATACTGGCTGCTATGGGCAGCGAGCCAAAGAGCGGCTCAGTACCATATATTTAAACAATTTCATTTTGTTAAGCTTAAATCGAATAACATAAAACGGAGGTAATGTCATGTATGACGCATTAGGAATGGTTGAAACTCATGGATTAGTTGGCGCAATCGAAGCTGCCGATGCTATGGTAAAGGCTGCTAACGTTACATTGGTTGGCAACGAAAAAATCGGCTCTGGTCTTGTAACTGTCATGGTACGTGGCGATGTAGGAGCTGTAAAAGCTGCAGTAGATGCAGGCGCGGCCGCTGCAAAAATCGTAGGCGAGGTTGTATCTGTACACGTTATTCCACGTCCGCATTCTGATACAGAATTAATTATTCCAAAGAGAGACTAATTGGAATCGACATAAACAAAAAAATCGGGAAAAACAGAGCTCCTCTGTTTTTCCCGATAAATGGAAAGTAGGGAGGATTCTATGGACGAAAGACAAATAGATGCATTGGCTGAAAAAATCTTCCTGATGCTCAGGAATGAATTAAAGCAGGAGACTGTGGGTGTGCATCCACAGAGTGAGAAGCAGAGCAAGCCTAAGGCATATATCATCCTTCCAGAACAAATCCGTCAGGTGGAAATAGCCAGGACTTTAGAGTGTCTCAACAGTTGCCAGAACCGATATAGGAGAGTCGTTGTTATTCCAGATAAGGTGACAGACCTCGACGAATCTATAAAAAGGCGTACAGATCAGATCCTTGAACGAAGTAAGGCTTCCGTAAAAGAGGATGACAGTGTAACTATTTTTGTATCGGCCTCAAGAAATCTGAGAGTAAAAGTTGCGTTATGCTTAGGTGAAGATTTTGAAAGCCAGTGGGTCATTAACTGCATTGAAAACGGCAGACCGATTTACATGTGGAAAGAAGAAACAGGGTTTACTGGAAAAGAGCCAGTACCATACAGGAGAAAACTTCAGGAATATGACCATGAATTGAAAACTTTCGGCATCTTATTTAATTGTCTGCCCTCTGAGGAACGCGAGGAAATACAGATGAAACCTTCCGTTTCTGCCAGAGCAACTGCGGGAAAACGAATTTTTACAGCAGAAGATATCAATGCAATGCCTTCGCATACTCGTCTGGAGCTAAATCGAAAGGACATTATTACAGAATTAGGAAGGGAAGCGGCACAGGAAAAAGGAATCGAAATCATAACTTGTTAACCATATGAAAGGAGACGGCGAATGGACGAGGCATTAGGAATGGTTGAAATTAAAGGTCTGGCGAGCGCAATAACCGTAGCTGATGTTATGGTAAAAACAGCAAAAGTCAGGCTGATCGGTGCTGAACGGGCGCGTGGCCACGGCTGGACAACAATTAAAGTCATGGGCGATGTTGGGGCTGTAACGGCGGCCGTAAATGCGGGGAAACAAAAAGGCGAAGAATTTAATGGATTCATCTCGTCACAAGTGATTCCAAGGCCGGTTCAGGATGTAAAAGACATGTTCTGTAATGCTCTGGACAACGAAAAAGCTGAAGAAGCAGCCAAAGCAGAACCGGCAGATAAGGCAAAAGAAACGGACAGAGCACAAAAAGAAGGCAAAGAGACCGAAAAGACAATCCGGGCTGAAGAGGTGCAGCAGGATACGAATCCCCAGGAGACTGTAAACACGGAAGCAGCGGATAAAATAGAGCAAACTTCATCGGATGAGGTTGAACAATCAGACTCGATAGAGAATCATATGCCACAGCAGGCAGAATTGCCAAAGAAAGCAGAGAGTGCAGAAAAGAGTAAAGAAAAAACAGTGGCGCAAAAGAACAGCAAGCAGAAAAAAGCGGGAAAAAAGAATTCAAAGACTGCTAAAAAAACATCGCTAAAAGGTGCAGAAAAGTCCGAAACAAAAAATCCCGAAAAAGTGTCATCAACATCATCGGAGTTAGAGAGCGACAAAAAGGCAGAGGCACAAGAGAATACAACAAAAGAAATAAAAAAAGAAAATAAGGAGTAAAGGGATTCTTGTCCCAAGTAAAGGGAGTTTGCTATGGAATTTCAAAACCTTTTAAAAAATGATCCTACTGCAGACATAAAAGAAGTGGATGTTCAGAAATTAATTCAAAAAAACTGTGATGCGTTTCAGGCATATTCTGAACTGTCGCTTATGCAGAGAAAGGGAATTATAAATAATATAAAAGCAAAGCTGACCCCGCTTACGGTAAAGCTGGCCAATATGGAACTGGAAGAAACCGGAATGGGGAATGTTCAGGATAAGATCGTAAAAATTGCTCTGGCAATTGATAAAACCCCTGGCATTGAAGATCTGGTTACAGAAGTCATGACCGGCGATGGAGGAATGACCTTATATGAATATTCCGCATACGGTGTGGTATGTGCGCTGCATCCAAGCACAAACCCTTGCGCGACCTTGATCAGCAATACGATTGGTATGTTGGCTGCAGGCAATGCGGTAATCAATATACCACATCCTCGCTGTGTAGAATCTTCTGTTCTGGCTGCAAAATGCATAGACGAAGCAATTTATGAAGCATGCGGAATAAGAAATCTGGTAACTGTCCTGAATATAGCATCAAAAGAACATACAAACGAGATTATGTATCACCCGAATGTAGCTCTGATTGTTGCTACCGGCAGCGATCCAAAAGTACATTCTGCTCTTCAAAGCGCAAAGAGAGTTATAGGTGCGGGAGCTGCAAATCCGGTAGTCATTGTGGATGAAACGGCAGATCTGGAAAAAGCAGCTAAGGATATTGTAGAAGGAGCTACTTTTGATAATGGTGGCTTGTGTATATCTGAAAATAATATTGTAATTGTGGACTCCGTAGCGGATACCTTTATCAAAGAGCTCAGAAAGAATGGCGTGTATTATACCAATAACATGGAAGAAATGATGAAACTAACAAAGGCGACAGTAACCAGCTGTATGGAAGCTAATCGGTTGTTAGAGGGAAAAAGCGCAAAAGAAATCTTGGAGGCTGCGGGAATTGCTGTGATGGAAGATATAAAATTAATTGTAGTGGATACTGTCAAAACACATCCTTTTGCAACCTGTGAAATGCGAATGCCATTACTGCCAATGATTCGCGCTGGGAGCTTTGAAAGGGCTCTGGAGATTGCATTATTTATTGAACAAGGATATCGCCACAGCGCATACATTCATTCTCAATCCATATCGCGTCTCAATATGGCTGCATATAAGATGCAGACGTCAATTTTTATTAAAAATGGTTCATCTCTGGTAGGTCTTGGCCTGTATGGAGATGGAAACACCAGTTTTACTTTAGCGAATATTACGGGTGAAGGCGTTACAACAGCCAGAACGTTTGCGCGTAAGCGTAGATGTACGTTAACAAGTGGATTTTCCATTCGCTAAGGGAAGGTTCTTCATAATGATAATCCAATTTTCAGTATAATTATGATAACAATATAGTCAAAATAAAAAGAAAATACTGATTGGAAGGGTGAAAATGGAGAACACTAAAAATTTGGTAAAAAATGAGAAGAATACAATCTCGACTTTTGTTGAATTAGTCGATCAGGAGCTGTTATTCAATATGATGGAAAAGATCGCAAATGCAACAGGTATGGGAATTGCAGCTGTCGATTATTACGGTAATCCGGCGGCTGGATGCACTGGATACTCATCCTTTTGTATGCATGTGCAAAAGGATGTTACAAGAAAAAGAGCTTGTGAAACATCAACCGGCATTGGAGAAATTCAGGCAGCAACGACACAGGAGCCATATATATATGTTTGCCCTAATGGATTGTTGGAAGTGTCGATTCCGATTGTCATAGAGGGAAAATTCCTTGGCGGCTTTGTCGCAGGACAGATTCGTTGTGACGATATTCCGGATAGTGTTAACCGATTGGCATCGATTTTTCCGCAGGATATTATCTGTTCTGAAGCCTTCGCAGAGGAATTTCAACAGGTGACAAAGATGACGTTTCGGGAGTTCAAGGCTACGGCGCAGATGAGTTATTTTCTGATTACGGAATTTTTTCAGGCAAAGGCGGAAGGAATCAATAAAAATACGGAGACAAGCGTTCAATTAAAAAAGAATTTAAAAGAAGATGAAATTACAATCCTGAGGTTGCAGACGGACAGAGAGTTCCTTACCAAGAGCATCATATCTATTGCGAATATGGCAGCAGTTGAAGATGCGGTTAAAACGAATGAAATGGCAGGGGTTCTGTCAAGATTTCTTTGGGATACAACAGAAGAAAATGAAAATTCTTGTTTTCTATGCAATGAACTGGAAACGATGAAATGCTATCTGCTGTTGCAGCAGCAACAGATAGACGGACTGGAGTTTGAATTTGATATACCAGAAGATATGATGCTTCAGAGAATTCCCACAATGCTGCTTTTACCACTTGTGGAGCAGGCGCTGTATTGTGGGCTGCGTTACAAAAAAGATGGAGGAACCATCAGAATAAAAGCCAGATGTGAGGATGAATTTGTAAAGATATGGGTTAGCGATAACGGTTTGGGCATTGGCTACAAAGAACTTAAAGCGTTGTTCCCCCAGAGTGCAAGTGAATATTCTCAAGATGGCGGAAAGAGCGGAGTCAAACGGGTAAAAGAGCGGTTGGATATCATATTTCCGCATAATTACACGGTAAACGTGGAAATGCGAAGGGGAGAGGGAAGCCAGTATTTTGTTCAATATCCGCATTCCTATGTGGAGGGAGAAGAATAAAGGAATTATGTATAATGTTCTGATTGTTGAAGCCAACACTCTAACGAGACAAGCGCTGCAGAATATGATTTTGAAGGATGGAAACTTTTCTGTAGTAGCCTCTGTCGGAGATGGGGAAGACATTTTTCAAATCTGCAGAGATGAAAAAATTGATTTACTTTTTCTCGGAGCAATACTGACAGGAAGGAGTAGTGTGCAGGTTGTAGAGGAAATGAAAACGATTGCACCTGCGTTAAAAATTTATATTGTGGCAGCTGTTAGAAACGATCCTTTTATGAAAGAGTTTTTAAAGCTGAAGGTTGAGGAATATCTGATTTTGCCTTTAACTTTTTCAAAGATCAAAGAGATATTGATATCCCATAAAAGAAAACAGAATTACCTTTTTGAAGAATCCTTGGTACAGGGTATATTCAATCTTTTGGAACAAAAAGATTACTGTGGGATTGATCAGACAGTGTCTGCTATAACCGCTCAGATTATGGCGGTGCAGGATGGGAGACACAGGGAGAAAATGCTGGCCATTGCCAAAGGCCTTCAGGATAGACTTGAAATGACTTGTAATAAAGTTATCGATTTTGAAGAGCTGTTTCCTGTGAAAGGGGGATTTTCAGATAATGAGGTGTATTGGAAATTTTGGTTGACCGATATAATCGATTTTACATTTCAGAAAATAGCAGTTGCGAAGTGCGAGGTTTTGGAAAAAGTATTTCGCATGGTTGATGAAGAAATTGATAAACCATTGAAGCTTGAATATATATCGTTGAATTGTAATATAAGCGAAGGCTATTTAAATAAAAAAGTGAGAGAGCTTATGGGCGTAAGTACGATGGACTATGTGCAGCGTCATAAACTGAGAGAAGCAAAAAAGCGCATCGCCTTTTCCTCGATGAAATTTAGCGACATCGCTTATGAGCTTGGATATAACGAAAGCAGTTATTTCAGTAAAGTATTCAAAAAGTATGAAGGCGTCACACCGCTTCAATTTAAAAGAATTGTCAGAAGTTAGCGTTTGGGAGGAAACAGAATGCATGAAAAAGTAGTAACAGAGGAAATGATCTCGCAGATAGCAAAAATAACATATATGTGCATCAATGAGATGGAGGATATTCCGGTTGGTGTTTCCAACAGGCATGTTCATCTGAGCCGGGAACACATGGATATTTTATTTGGAAAGGGAGCAGAACTTACGGTTAAGAAAATGCTGGGTCAGCCGGGTCAGTATGCCGCTGAAGAATCAGTAAAGCTGCGTGGCCCGAAAGGAACTTTTGAAAAGGTTCGTGTTCTGGGTCCTGTCCGGAAAGAAAGTCAGGTGGAAATTTCCAAATCAGATGGCTTTGCTTTGGGAATTCAGGCGCCTGTAACAGAGTCCGGAAAGCTTGACGGGACGCCGGGGATTATAATCGAGGGTCCTAAAGGCCAGGTTGTACTTGAGAAGGGCGTCATTACGGCGTGGAGACATATTCACCTGACAGAGGACACGGCAAAGTTATTACATGTATGTGATGGTGAGTTTGTAAATGTAGAAATCCCGGGAGATCGGGGATGTCTGATGCGGAAAGTTCTGGTGAGGGTTTCTGACAGGTTTGCACCTGAAATGCATATTGATACCGATGAAGCAAATGCCTTTGGGCTGAAGACCGGAGACAAAATACGAATTAATAAATAATGTAAGGAGGAAATCAGAATGAACATCAGCGATGAAATGTTGGAAAAAATTGTAAAGCAGGTAGTAATGGATAATGTACAGAACGGGAGCACGGGATGTACGTCTGGTTCGGCGGCATGCGCAGGAGGAGAATTGGGTGTATTTGACAGCATGGATGATGCAATCAAGGCTGCGGAAAAAGCGCAGGCAGAGTACCTATTCTGTCCAATGCAGGACAGACAGCGGTATGTCCAGACCATTAGAGATGCTGTGACAGACGAAACAGCTTTGAATATTATTTCCGTTATGGGCGTTGAAGAAACCGGCATGGGAAATGTACATGACAAACTGATTAAAAATAGAGCAGCAGCAGAAAATTCCCCGGGAATTGAAGATCTGCCGACAGAGGCCTTAAGCGGAGATAAAGGTCTTACAATAACGGAGTACTGCGCATTTGGCGTAATCGGCTCCATTACGCCGGCCACAAATCCTTCCGAAACAATTATCTGCAATTCGATTGGCATGCTGGCTGCTGGCAACAGCGTTGTATTCAGTCCGCATCCGAGAGCAAAGCAATTGACCAAATGGCTCGTTCAACTGCTGAACAAAAAGCTGATCGAAGCAGGCGCTCCAGCAAATCTGATAACAACAGTAAGTGCTCCATCTGTGGAACGCACAAATGAAATGATGAACCATCCAAAGGTTCGGATGATCGTTGCCACAGGCGGACCTGGAATTGTGAAATTAGCCTTGTCATCAGGGAAAAAAGCGATTGGAGCAGGAGCAGGAAACCCACCGGCAGTTGTTGATGAAACAGCGGATATCAAGAAAGCGGCCATCGATATTGTCAGCGGATGCTCTTTCGATAACAACTTACCTTGTATCGCAGAAAAGGAAGTTGTTGCAGTAGACTGTATCGCAGATGATCTGATCCGCCATATGACGGAAAATGGTGCATTTCTCATAAGAGACAGGGATACCATTGAAAACCTCTGGAAATTAACTTCCAATGAAAAAGGCGGGCCAAAGACTGATTTTGTTGGAAAGAGTGCACTATATATTCTGGATAGAATGGGAATCAAAGCACCGGCTGAGACAAAAGTAATCCTGATGGAAGCAGATAAGGACCATCCCTTTGTGCGGGTTGAAATGATGATGCCAATTCTGCCTGTAGTAAGAGCCAAAAATGTTGACGAGGCGATTGAGCTGGCAAAAGTCTTTGAAAATGGTAATAGGCATACTTCCATGATGCACTCAAAGAACGTGGAAAAGTTGACGAAGATGGCGAAGCTCATGGAGACGACGATTTTCGTTAAGAACGCTCCTTCCTATGCCGGAATCGGTGTAGGCGGTGAAGGCACGACTACCTTTACCATTGCTGGGCCAACAGGTGAGGGCATTACATCTGCTCGTTCATTTTGCAGAAAACGAAGATGCGTAATGTCCGACCAGCTTCATATTCGCTAGGAACTGTCCGGCCGGTTTGGAGATATTATCTTGTATACTGAGGAGGAAATAACATGAATTTGGCAGCAGTAGATCGTTATATCAGTAAGGTTATCACTTCTGAGAGCCAGACTTTCCCCTTTCCGGAGGATACAAAACTGAAAGTAGGAGTTGATCTTGGAACCGCATACATTGTGATAGTCGTTCTTGATGAAAAGGATAATCCGATTGCCTGTGAAAAACGCGCGGCCCGCGTTCTGAGAGATGGCGTAGTGGTTGATTATGTAGGCGCCTGTAGCATTGTAAAAGAATTAAAGGCAAAGCTCGAAGAACGAATCGGAACAGAACTGACAGAATGTGCCATTGCCATGCCTGCAGGAACAGAGAGCAGCGTAAAGACCCATATGTATGTTGTTGAAAACTCCGGAATGCGCGTCATTCGGATATTGGACGAGCCTACTGCGGCCAATGCTATTTACAAAATAACGGACGGTGCGATTGTTGACATTGGAGGCGGGACTACGGGGCTTGCGATTTTCAAAGATGGAAAGGTAATTCGTACAGAGGATGAGGCTACGGGAGGTTATCATTTGTCTCTGGTACTGGCGGGCAGTATGGAAATTACACTGGATGAAGCAGAACAAATCAAAATGAATTATGCTCGGCATCAGGAAATTTTACCTGTTATAAGGCCCGTCATTGAAAAGATGGCGGCGATTACAAAAAAATATATAGACCCGGAAGAAACAAAAACCGTATATCTATGTGGTGGCACCTGCTGTATGACGAATATCGAAAAAATCTTTGAAAAGCAACTGGGAATCACAACCGTGAAGGCGACCGATCCGTTTCTCGTTACGCCGACTGGAATTGCTGTAAATTGTGTACCAGAAACGGAACAGTGAAAGTAAGGAGATGCTATATGAAACTAGGAACGGTAGTTGGATCGCTATGGTCCACAAAAAAGGATGACACATTAAGAGGAATGAAATTCATGCTCGTAAAACCCGTTAATCCTTTCAGCGAAGCAGATGAAACGATCCCCATTGTAGCAGTAGATTCAATAGGCGCAGGAATCGGCGAACAAGTCATTTATTCTGAAGGAAGTTCTGCAAGAAAGGCGGTTTTAAATCCGGAGGCGCCTATTGATGCGGCGATTCTCGGGATTGTAGATAATGTAGAACTTAGAAGCAGATAGTTAATACAATTACTTTTTACTAAAAAACAAGGGGGAGAGCGCAGATGCTGACGGATCAAATAAAAGAAGCGGGTGTAGTAGGAGCAGGTGGAGCAGGATTTCCTACGCATGTCAAGCTAAATACGGAGGCAGAATATTTTATCATTAATGCCGCTGAATGCGAACCGCTCATTGAAACGGACAAGTTTTTCTGCCGCATGTTCACAGATGAATTAATAGAGGCGGCAGCCGCAGTTGGCGGACATTTGAAAGCAAAGAAAATTATAATTGCGTTGAAAAGAAAATATGAAAAAGAGGTTGCAGCTTTGGAAGAGGCTATTCAGAGAAAACAGACTCTGATTGAACTTTTTCTGATGGATTCCTTTTATCCGGCAGGCGATGAACAGGTGCTGGTTCAACAGATTACGGGCCGTTCAGTACCGGAACGGGGAATTCCGATTGCAGTAGGTGCAGTCGTTGACAATGTTGGAACAGTGCTGAATATATATAATGCCATGAAAAATATTCCGCTTACAGAGAAATACCTGTCCGTTACAGGTGCGGTGGAACGACCTGTGATGTTTAGGGTACCTCTGGGGACTCCGATTTTGGACTGTATCATGGCGGCAAATCCAAAGACGGAAACCTTTGATGTTATTCTGGGCGGGCCTATGATGGGAAAGCTAGTATGCGCGCAGGAAGACATCAAAGAAAAGACCGTGACAAAAACGACATCCAATTTACTTGTACTGCCGAAAGGACACTACTTATCAGAAAGAGCAGCTCGGCCCATGCAATATAACCTGCATATGGCACAGAGCGCATGCCTGCAGTGCCGCTTTTGCACACAACAGTGCCCGCGATATAAAATCGGGCATAATATAGAGCCTCACAGGATTATGAGGGCGATTTTTTTGGAACAGCGAATTGACAGTAAAGAGGAATACGAGCGGATGTATGGCAGTGCGGCAAATTGCAGTGAGTGTGGAATTTGTGAAATGTATGCATGCCCGATGGGGCTATCTCCCAGGAAAGTGAACGTTTACCTGAAGCAGCAGCTGCGAGAAAAACAGATCGATGTTCCAAAGAATCAGAACCCTGAGGCAAGAGAAGTAAACCTGTCGGGGAAAGCGTCGACAGGACGCCTGATTGCCAGGCTCGGCCTGACGGACTACAGTTTCCAGCACGCAGATGATACTTGCATAACATTAAATCCGGACAAGGTGACACTATTGACATCTCAGCATATTGGAAAACCCGCTGTGCCGGTCAGGAAAGCGGGGGATATCGTCACCAGGGGGGAACTGGTAGCTGCGGCAGCGGAAAATGCGCTGTCAGCCAACATACATGCCAGCATGGATGGCATTATTGAATATGCAGACGAACAGAAAATCATAATCTGTTCCAGTGAACAAAGAGAGGTATAAAGTATGAATCAGTCAATTGGTGTAATGGAATTTATGAGTATTGCCAGAGGAATTGAGGCTACTGATAAGATGCTGAAGGCCGCCCAGACAGAAGTATTAAAAACCTCTACAACCTGTCCAGGCAAATATCTGACGATCATCAGCGGATATACGGAAAGTGTCAAATCTTCGATGAAGGCAGGGGCTGCATGCGGAGGCGAATTTGTAGTAGACACACTGGAGCTTCACAATGTTCATCCGCAGGTAATCCCGGCAATCGCTCAGACAGAACTTCCCGAAACATTCAGTTCTATCGGTGTAATGGAGTTTTATTCCTCCACATCGGGAATTATGGCGGCGGACAGAGCGGTAAAGGCCGCGGCTGTAAATTTGGTTGAAATTCGGCTTGGTTACGCGGTAGGTGGAAAAGGCGTAGTGCTTTTGACCGGTGACCTGGAAGCAGTAAAAACTGCGGTGAAAGCAGGTGCGCAGGATGCGGATTTGAGGCTGCAGGTGTCGGTAATAGCAAGACCGGAAAAAAGTCTGTTACAGGCGCTTCTATAGGATACATAACGATTTTGATAGTGGAAAACAAAAGCAAACCGAAATTTCAGAGAGACTGCAGTAAAAATGCAGTGCAGAAAGGAGTGTAAAAAAAATGGCGATTTTTGTAAGAAAAGCAACGGAGGGCGAAAAGGAGTATTTCAAAGGCATGACATACTGGGAATGCGGGATTTCAAAGTTTGATCATGTATATGAAGCGGATGAAACATGCGTCATTTATGAGGGACTTGCAGACATTATCTGTAATGGGGAGACTGTAAGACTTGAACCGGATGTTCTGGCATTCTTCCCAAAAGGGACGGACTGTGTATGGAACATTGTGCAGCCGGTTAAAAAGTATTTCAGATGATTTTTAGCAATGATGAATCGCTTACGTCAGAATCCCAATTTTCAATAAATGGAGAAGGATTCCAAAAAACGGAAAGGATTATAAATTTATGGAACATATAGGAACAGTAGTAACGTATATTATTATGGCATTTTTGATTGTTGGTATGATTGGCGCTGTGAGAAACCCGGATGAAGGACTTGGCAGAGAATTTCAGGAAGGGGTAAGGCAGCTGGGCCTTATTTTCATCCCTCAGGCCGGTGTTTTGACTTTGGTCCCATATATCAATATGCTGATCCAAGGACCCCTTGCAGGATTTTCCAGAGCATGCGGGTTTGATCCGGCCATGTGGGCAGGTATTATTTTCCCACCAGATATGGGTGGAAATATTCTTGGAGGAGAGATCGCAGAATCTCCGGAAACTTATATTTTGACATTTTTAACATCATATATAGTGGGCTCAGGCGTGACCTTTGGTATTCCGATGAGTATGGTTTTGATAAAAAGAAGAGACTACAATTATTGTGCTCTTGGGATTCTGAGCGGTATGGTAGCTGCACCAATATCCGTAACGATTATGGCACTCATTGTTAAATTCCAGCATATGCTGGTTCGTCCTGAAGTATCTATGACAGCAGATGCCAATTATGCAGTAAATATCCCATGGTCTACCTTTATCATAAATTTGCTTCCAGTTTGGATTATTTGCGGTGCGATTGCAGTGGGCGTTATTATCATCCCGGATAAAATGATAAAAGGGTTCCTGATTTTCGGAAAAGGTATGACAAAGATTCTGTATATATCCTTCTCCCTGGCTGTAGTCGATTATTTTGTAGGAATCGGCCAGAAATTTTCCTGGTGGAAACTGGACCCGATCATTGCGGATATAAATGATATCAACAGAGCGCTGGAGGTCTCCGGTTATATTAGCCTGATGCTGGCAGGCGCATTCCCATTGTTGTACATTTTGAGAACCTACTGCATCAAGCCAATTGGGAAGATCGGAAATAAATGCGGTATTTCCTCCATTGGCTCCATTGGAATCATCGGTTCTTTGATCACTTTAGTAGCTATGTTCAGACTATATGACGATATGCCGCCAGCAGACAAAGTAAGAGGACTTGCTTTTACTCTGTGCGCAGGATATCTTCTTGCAGACCATCTGGTTTACACATTTAACTTCCAGCCAACGCTTTATGGACCAATCCTGATTGGCAAGTTGGCAGGCGGCGTATTCTCCCTGATTTTCATCCATTTCTTTGTAGTAAAGATTGTTAAGAAGTATGAACAGAAAGATCGGGAAGAAGGAATCATTGGACCGGATGAATATCTGGCATATGAAAGAGAAGTGACTGCTTAATTTGCTGCGATACTCTATGAAAAGGAGAGTCAGATAGGGGTAATGGTATGGAAATGAAAATGATCAAGAATCCTTCTCCAGGTACAATAGAGATTCTTATGAGACGTAAGGGAACCGGCAAAACAGAGAAACCATATCATGCTGATGCCATTGGACTCGTCCAGGGCAAGATGATTGAAATGATTGTAGCTGCGGATATTGCAGAAAAAGCAGCTGGCGTTACCGTCGCAGACATTAGAGGAAGCTGTCCGCAGAATATGATTTTGCTTGCAATTTCGGGAGATACGGTCGCTGTAGAATCGGCCTTATCGGAAATTAAAGAACAAGAGCTTAATGGCAGTTATAGGTACTGAACCAAAATAGCATGTTAAATCAAGACCCCGCATTTTCGGCGGGGTCGGGTTTTAACTAAAGCAAAGTGAAGGAAAGATATAGCGTTATGAAGGGAGCATGAAGTATATGTTCAGAGAAATAGACAAAGTAACAGATACGATTTTATATGTGGGAGTAAATGATCACGAGGTAGATTTGTTTGAAGGACAGTATATCGTACCAAACGGAATTTCATACAACTCTTATGTTATTCTGGACGAGAAAATTGTCGTAATGGATACGGTGGATAAGAGAAAAACCGGCGAGTGGCTTCAGAATTTGGAAAATGCCTGCGGCGGCAGAACTCCGGATTATCTGGTTGTTCAACATATGGAACCGGATCATTCAGCCTCTATTGGCGCATTTGCGGCCAAATATCCGGCAGCCGTTATTTTAGGAAACCGCCAGATCTTAGATATGATAAACAATCGTTTTCCAGAGATTGATGTGAAACGGTGTATAACGGTGGAAGACGGGGAATCCGTTCATACTGGCAGACATACTTTGACCTTTGTTTTTGCACCGATGGTGCATTGGCCAGAAGTTATGATGACTTATGAATCTGCAGAAAAAATATTATTTTCCGCAGATGGGTTTGGGAAGTTCGGCGCTCTTGATGTTGAAGAAGGATGGTGTGATGAAGCCAGAAGATATTATATCGGTATCGTCGGAAAATACGGAAAACAGGTACAGGCTGTGCTGAAAAAAGCTGCGGATCTTGATATTCAGACGATTTGTCCGTTACACGGGCCGGTATTGAAGGAAAATCTGGGACAATATATTTCCTTGTATGATAAATGGTCCGGCTATGAGCCGGAAGAAGACGGAATCTGTCTATGCTATACATCGGTCTATGGTGCAACAAAAAGTGCGGCTTTGCTGCTAAAGGAAGAACTGCTCAGAAATGGAGCACCTGTTGTTGAAACTTATGATCTGGCAAGAAGTGATATTACAAAGGCAGTTGCCAGCGCTTTCAAGTATAGTAAATTAGTGCTGGCGACTACAACCTATAATGGGAAAATTTTTCCGCATATGTATACGTTTCTGCATTATTTGAAAGAGCGCAATTTTCAGAATCGTACTGTTGCCATTATTGAGAACGGTTCATGGGCCCCTCAGGCAGCGAAATGCATCCGGGAAGAATTGCAGAATCTAGACAATATAAGATATGTCAAAAATACTGTGACACTTTTATCAGTGCTCAATGAGAAAAGTACAAATGCGATAAAAAAAATGGCAGGAGAACTTACCACAGAATATCATGGATGTATAGTGGAGCCAAACCGCGTAGATCCGGCCTCTATGTTCCAGCTTGGCTATGGCGTTTATGTCGTAACATCAAATGACGGACAGAAGGATAATGGCTTGATTGTCAATACCATCGCTCAGGTAAACGCGGGAGAACCGATCCTTCTGGCTGTGAATATCAACAAGGCAAACTACTCTGCTGCCAGCATAAAGAATGCAGGCATATTGAATATATCTGTGCTTGATGAAACTGCACCTATGGAATTATTCCGGTATTTTGGTTTCCAATCCGGAAGAGATGTGGATAAATTCCCAAAGGGCATTGGAACAGGAATCGATCCTTCCTGCGGAATCTCCAATATTTCAAGCTCGGAGGGAATCTGGACATATGCAGCTGCATATCTTGAAACTATAAAGAGCGGCACCAAGCAGACGGCACCTGCAGAATGCAGTGTAGGCAGAGCGGCGGCATTGCCGGTCGGCCCTACTTTTGCGGCATATAGTTCAAATGGACTTCCGTATTTAACAAAATATTCTAACGCATATATTTCGGCCAAAGTAAAGAGTGTAATCGATATGGGAACCCACGATATGTTCATTTGTGAAGTAACAGAGTCCGCACGTTTGTCGAATGAACGCTCTATGACATATGCTTACTACCATAACAATGTGAAGCCAAAGCCGGAGAAAAAGGAAAAAGGACATATATGTACCATATGCGGATATGTTTATGAGGGAGAAGCGCTTCCTGAAAATTTTGTCTGCCCTGTTTGCAAGCATGGAACAGATGCTTTTAAAAAAATATAGTGGAGGCCGTAGAATATGGAACAGAACCAGATTTTAAAAATGTACGGTACTGACTTTAAGGAGACTACGAAGGAATTGCTGAAAGAAGCAAACCTTGCGGGGCATATTCCCTCGTTCTCCGCCAGAATTGGCCTGAAGCCCAACTTGATTGGCGCTATACCGGCCTCAGAGGGGGCGACAACACATCCGGAAGTGGTTGCAGGTATTATTGAGTACCTGCAGGAGCATGGGTTTTTCAATATTGTCATTGTGGAAGGGTCCTGGGTTGGTGATAAAACCATGTCAGCCGTTTCTGCCTGTGGATATGACAAGTTAATCGAAAACTATTGTGTAGAACTGATCGATACGCAAAAGGATTCCTTTTATGTAGATGATTGTAATGGTCTGCCGCTGAAGATTTGCAGCTGCATAAAGGATATTGATTTTTTAATTAATGTGCCGGTGCTGAAAGGTCATTGTCAGACCAGGATTACCTGTGCACTGAAAAATATGAAGGGATTGATCCCTAATTCTGAAAAGCGGCGATTCCATGCCATTGGTTTGCATGAGCCGATTGCCCATTTAAATGTGGGCATTCATCAGGATTTTATTGTTGTGGATCACATTTGTGGTGACCTGGATTTTGAGGAAGGTGGAAACCCTTTCGTTCAGAATTGTATTATGGCGGCTATGGATCCGGTGCTGCTGGATTCTTATGTAGCAAAGCTGTTGCACTATGAGGTTACGGATGTCCGTTATATTACCTTGGCAGAACAGCTGCATGTAGGCTGTGCGGATCTGGACAAGGCGGAAATTATTGTTTTCGGCGAAGATTATGCAAAAGAACTGCCACATGCGAAAAAGGCAGTGGAACTGTCTTACGGTGTAGATGAGGTAGGCTCATGTAGCGCATGTTATGGAAACCTGATTCCTGCGCTCGACAGGTTGGAAAAAGCAGGTCTTTTGAGCAAGCTGGATGAACAGATCTGTATCGGGCAGGGATATCGAACTAAAACAGGTGGTATAGGAATTGGAAACTGTACGAAGAATTTCGATTTCTATGTAAAGGGTTGCCCTCCGACAGAAAATGCGATTTTTAACGCACTGAAAAAATATATTGAAGCAAAAAAGGTTTAATTTGGAAAAGGAAAACAGGAAGAAGGTGCATCAAAATCGGCCCTCTAAATTTTCAGAGGGCCGATTTTGTATAAAAGGAGTTAATCGTCGTAATTCGATCTCTTATGGTAATGGGTGTGGAGAAGTTCATGGGACTTCTTGCCGCCAGCCATTCCGAGAAATTCCTTATACAGCTTTTTGACTGAAGGATTGTTGTGGGATTTCCGAATATAGGTATTTCTGTCTTCCTTATACAGCCCTTTTGCACGTTCTTCACGGATATCGATCCAGTTTCGTACATCAGACAGCTGCAGAGGCTGTCCACCGCCGTTGATACATCCGCCAGGGCATGCCATAATTTCGACAAAATGGAATTCTTCTCCGGCACGGATTGCTTCCATCAGCTTGCGGGCATTTCCAAGACCGTGCGCTACAGCTGCGCGAACTTTGAGATCCGCAATTTCAATGGTAGCAACCTTGATACCTTCCAGACCGCGAACTTCTTCATACTCAAAATTATCTGCAGAAGAGTCGTTGAGGATATCTGCCACTGTACGAAGGGCAGCTTCCATAACGCCACCTGTTGTACCGAAGATAACGCCGGCCCCGGAAGCATTTCCGAACGGATCATCAAAGTCGCTGTCTCCCAGATCCGGGAAGTCGATACCTACGTCATAGATCATCTTGCCAAGTTCTCTTGTGGTGAGAACAACGTCTACATCAGGATTTCCATCCACGTTCATTTCCGGTCTTGCTGCTTCGAATTTCTTTGCGGTACAAGGCATGATGGACACGGTTACGATATCCTTTGGATCAATGCCTTCCTTCTGTGCATAGTACGTTTTCAGCACAGCGCCGAACATCTGATGAGGAGACTTGCAGCTTGACAGATTATCTAGCATATCCGGGAAGTTGTGCTCGCAGAACTTGATCCAGCCCGGTGAGCAGGAAGTAATGAGCGGAAGTTTCCCGCCGCCTCTGATGCGGTCGATTAATTCTGCGCCTTCCTCCATGATAGTCAGGTCAGCGCCGGTATCTGTGTCAAATACTTTATCAAATCCCAGCATACGCAGGGCAGTTACCATTTTTCCCGTTACAGGGGAACCGATAGGCATTTCAAAATCCTCTCCCAAAGCCACACGGACTGCAGGAGCTGTCTGCACTAGAACATGTTTGGTTGGATCGTAAATCGCTTCCCATACTTTGTCGATATCGCTCTTTTCATGGAGCGCACCTACCGGACAATAGTTGATACACTGTCCGCAGTTAACACATGGTGTATCGGAAAGCGCAAGATCAAATGGCGCTGCAATCTTCGTATCAAAACCTCTGTTTACTGCATCAATAACACCTACAGTCTGAATATTTTTGCAGGCGCTCACACATCTTCTGCAAAGGATACATTTATTTGGGTCGCGGACAATGGAAACGCCAATATCAAGAGGCTGCTTTTTCTGCTCGCCTTCAAAGCGCACATTCTCTACGGACAGTTTATTTGCAAGGGATTGAAGCTCGCAGTCCATCCAGCTTCTGGTGCAAGTCTGGCACATGGAATTGTGATTGGAAAGGATCAGCTCCAGGTTTACTTTTCTGGCTTCCATAACCTTTGGTGTATGGGTATAAACCTCCATGCCCTCTCTGACTGGGTGAACGCAGGCAGCCTGCAGAGCTTTCGCACCCTTTACTTCTACAATGCACATACGGCAGCAGCCCACTTCGTTTACATCCTTCAGGAAGCAAAGAGTCGGGATGGTGATATTTACTTCCTTGGCAGCCTCGAGAATCGTGTAATTCTCAGGCACGTAAAGTTTTATACCGTCAATGGTGATATTTACTTTATTCATTCTGTTTTACGCTCCCTTCTTACGCATTCTTGAGGATGGCCTTAAACGGACATTTTTCCATACAAACGCCGCACTTAACGCATTTATCCTGATCAATGGAGAACGGTGTATTCTTGTCTCCGGAAATACACTGAGTCGGGCAGTTTTTCTTACAAATGCTGCACCGTTTACAGCTATCCTGGTCAATGATGAATTTAACCATGGATTTACATACACCTGCAGGACATTTTTTGTCGACTACATGGGCGATATATTCATCGCGGAAATATTTCATTGTGGAAAGAACCGGATTTGGGGCAGTCTGGCCCAGGCCGCAGAGGGCGGAAGCTTTGATGTTCTTTGCCAGAACCTCCAGCTTATCCAGATCTTCCATGGTTCCTTTACCTTCTGTAATCCGAGTGACGATTTCCAGCATGCGCTTTGTACCAATACGGCATGGCGGACATTTTCCGCAGGATTCATCAACGGTAAATTCCAGGAAGAATCTTGCCAGGTCTACCATACAGGTGTCTTCGTCCATGACAATGAGTCCGCCGGATCCCATCATAGAGCCCAAGGCAATGAGGGATTCGTAGTCAATAGGCGTATCCAGCTCGGAAGCAGGGATGCATCCGCCGGAAGGGCCGCCTGTCTGAGCTGCTTTAAATTCCTTTCCATTTGGAACGCCGCCGCCGATATCGTAGACGATTTCGCGAAGGGTTGTTCCCATAGGAATTTCCACAAGTCCTGTGTTGTTGATTTTTCCGCCGACAGCGAAAACTTTGGTACCTTTTGATTTTTCCGTACCGATATTTGCAAACCAGTCCGCGCCTTTTAAGATGATAACCGGTACATTTGCATATGTTTCTACGTTATTTAGGATGGTCGGCTGACCGAACAGTCCCTTTACAGCAGGGAACGGAGGTCTCGGTCTCGGTTCTCCGCGTTTTCCTTCCACAGAAGTCATGAGAGCTGTTTCTTCTCCGCAGACAAATGCGCCTGCCCCCAGACGGATTTCCAGATTAAAATCAAATCCTTTGCCAAAAATGTCTTTGCCCAGAAGTCCGTATTCCTTTGCCTGCTCAATGGCAATGGTAAGGCGCTCTACAGCAATTGGATATTCTGCACGCACATAGACGTAACCCTGATTTGCCCCGATTGCATACCCTGCGATGGCCATGGCTTCGATGAGGGAGTGGGGGTCGCCTTCCAGTACGGAACGATCCATGAATGCGCCCGGGTCACCTTCGTCCGCATTGCAGCATACGTACTTTTGAGCTACCTGCTGGGAAGCGGCAAAACTCCACTTTGTTCCGGTAGGAAAGCCCGCACCTCCACGTCCGCGGAGCTGGGAATTTTTGATGGTCTCAATAACATCCTCTGGTTCCATTTCGGTGAGAACCTTTTCCAGAGCCTTATAACCGTCTCTTGCTATGTATTCGTCAATGCATTCTGGATTGATGGCGCCGCAGTTACGCAGAGCAACACGCATCTGGCGTGAGAAAAAGTCAACGCTGTCTAAGGCATTGGTGATTTCATCTTCTGTCTGCTCGCCGGCAAGGAGGCGTTTTACTGGTTTTCCTTTCTGAACGTGGCTTTCAAAGATTTCAGAAACATCCTCCGGCTGAACTGTGGTGTACATGATATGATCCGGATACATCATAACAATCGGACCTTCTGCGCAGAGTCCAAAGCAGCCGGTCTTAACGACTTTGATTTCATCGCTCATCTGATTGATGCGAATCAGTTCTTCCAGGTTTTCGATAATCTTCATGGAATTAGAGGAGGTACAGCCCGTTCCTCCGCATACCATAATGTGCATACGGCCGCCTTCTTTTGTCGGCTGTGCATCCTTATTAACACGGATCTGCATATCCGCTACTTTTGTTTGTCTTATTTTATCAATATCTGCAATACTCTTTATCATTTCGGCGCACCCTCCTTATTTCGCTTCATACTTATCAAGAATGTCGTCGACATCGTCCGGCTGCAGCTTTCCATAAACTTCGTCGTTGATGGTTACAACCGGTGCAAGTCCACAGGCGCCGATACATCTGCAGGCATCCAGTGAGAATTTCCGATCATCAGTACATTCGCCAACGTCAATGGACAATCTGGTCCGGAACTTATCCAGAATCTCATTTGCTCCTTTAACGTAGCAGGCTGTGCCCATACATACGTTGATTTTGTATTCGCCTTTTGGATTAATGGAAAATTGTGTATAAAAGCTAACAACTCCATATACTTCTGCCAGAGGGATATCCATCTGTTTTGCAATTTCTCTTTGAACCTCCAGAGGAAGATACCCATATAATTCCTGAGCTTCGTGCAGTACCTGGATCAGGGCGCCTCTTGTGTCCTTGTATCCTTCGATAATTTCCTGCAGCTTTCTTGCTTTTTCCTGTGATTCAGCACATCCCGTGCATTTGTCAGTCATCGGAAACTCCTTTCATACATCAATAAAACGCGTGTCTGGCACCGTGCCTGGCTGCTCTTATGGTAGCCAAATCATGAGCCAGTATTCTTTCAATATTTTAATATATCTGAATATATTAAAACTTCGTACTAAAACCATACCACGTATTGTACAAGAAAGTCAATCAATATTCATATGGGAAAATAAACAAAGCAAGATTGTTAAAAAAGAGACAAAAAAATAGTTTAAAAAACGAGATTTTTCTGAAAAAAATAACAAATTTGCTTTAATTATGACAGGACATGCGCAAATACTGCGGTAGTTTTGTGAAAGAATACTCAGATGGCCAGTGCACCAACCTGGCATCAGGGATAAAAGAAGGAAATGAAACAGACAAAAAACAGAAACAGACACCGGCGCCAAAAGCGCCGATGTCCAATCTATTATTTCTGCATAAAAGGTCTGGCAGATGTTCCGGTTTGAAAGAAAACCGATTAGTCTTCGTAATTTTTACGTGGAGCGTAGTGAGTGTGGAGCAGCTTGTGTGCCTGTTTGCCACCTGCCATGCCCAGGAACTCTTTGTACAGCTTCTTAACGGCGGGGTTGTTGTGGGATTTACGGATGAACATTTTCCGATCTTCTTTGTAAAGATTCTTCGCACGTTCTGCTTTGACATCAACCCAGTTCCGGATGTCGGAAAGCTGCAGAGGCTGTCCGCCGCCATTGATGCATCCGCCAGGGCAGGCCATAATTTCGACAAAGTGGAATTCTTCGCCTGCTTCAATGGCTTCCATCAGTTTGCGAGCGTTTCCAAGGCCGTGAGCTACAGCGGCGCGAACTTTCAGATCGGCAATTTCAATGGTTGCAACCTTGATGCCTTCCAGGCCGCGGACTTCTTCATATTCAAAGTTATCAGCGGAAGAGTCGTTTAAGATGTCTGCAACCGTACGCAGAGCCGCTTCCATAACGCCGCCTGTAGTGCCGAAGATGGCTCCGGCTCCGGAGGCCTCGCCAAATGGATTGTCAAAGTCGCTGTCGCCTAAGCTAGGGAAGTCGATACCTACGTCGTAGATCATCTTACCCAGCTCTCTGGTGGTGAGAACGATATCTACATCGGAGCGTCCGTCCACTTCCATTTCCGGTCTTTTTGCTTCGAATTTTTTGGCAGTACAAGGCATGATGGATACAGTTACAATATCGTCTGGATTAATGCCTTCCTTCTGTGCGTAATAGGTCTTCAGCACAGCGCCGAACATCTGGTGCGGTGATTTGCAGCTTGACAAATTGTCCAGCATATCCGGGAAGTTATGTTCGCAGAACTTGATCCAGCCCGGTGAGCAGGAGGTGATGAGCGGTAATTTCCCGCCGCCTCTAATGCGGTCGATGAGCTCTGCGCCTTCTTCCATAATGGTCAGGTCAGCGCCAGTATCTGTATCGAATACTTTATCAAATCCCAGCATACGCAGGGCAGTTACCATTTTTCCAGTTACAGATTCACCGATGTTCATGTAGAATTCCTCTCCCAGAGCAACTCTTACAGCCGGGGCGGTCTGTACAACGACATGCTTGGTCGGATCATTGATGGCCTCCCATACGCGGTCGGTATCGTTCTTTTCATGAAGAGCAGCAACCGGGCAGACATTGATGCACTGTCCGCAGTTGGTACAAGGTGTTTCGTCCAGCTTCAAACCAAAGGCAGAGCCTACGACAGTGTCGAATCCGCGGTTCATGGTATCAATAACAGCTACAGTCTGAATGTTCTTGCAGGCGCCGATACATCTGCGGCAGAGGATGCACTTGTTGGGGTCGCGGACAATGGAAACACCGATGTCCAGCGGCTGACGCTTTTTATCTCCCGTAAAGCGCACGGTATCTACGGACAACTTGTTTGCAAGGGTCTGAAGCTCGCAGTCCATCCAGCTCCTGGTACAGGTCTGGCACATGGCGTCGTGATTGGAAAGAATCAGCTCCAGATTGACTTTACGCGCTTCCATAACTTTTGGCGTATGAGTGAAAACTTCCATGCCTTCTCTTACCGGGTGCACACAGGCAGCCTGCAATGCTTTGGAGCCTTTGACTTCCACAACGCACATACGGCAACAGCCGATTTCGTTGACATCCTTTAAAAAGCAAAGGGTAGGGATGGTAATGTTTACCTCTTTGGCGGCCTGCAGGATCGTATAATTTTCCGGTACGTACAGACTGATTCCATCTATAGAAATATGAACTTTGTTCATGATTTTGTGGTCCTCCTTTACGCGTTCTTGAGTATTGCCTTGAACGGACATTTTTCCATACAGAGGCCGCACTTAACGCATTTTTCCTGATCAATAGCGAATGGCGTGTTTTTATCTCCGGAAATACAGCCGGCCGGGCATCCCTTCTGACAGATACCGCAGCGTTTACAAGCATCGTTGTCGATGATAAATTTAACCATAGATACGCAGACGCCTGCAGGGCACTTTTTGTCTACAACATGGGCAACATACTCATCGCGGAAATATTTTAATGTGGAAAGAACCGGATTTGGAGCGCTCTGGCCCAGGCCGCAAAGTGCGGAAGCCTTGATGTTTCTTGCCAGAACTTCCAGTTTGTCCAAATCCTCCAGAGTTCCTTTACCTTCGGTAATCCTTACGAGAATTTCGTGCATTCTCTTAGTACCGATACGGCACGGAGGACATTTTCCGCAGGATTCATCAACTGTGAAGTCCAGGAAGAATCTTGCCAGGTCTACCATGCAGGTATGTTCGTCCATGACAATAAGTCCGCCGGAACCCATCATGGAGCCCAGTTTTGTCAGGGAATCGTAGTCAATGGGAGTATCCAGATGTTCTGCAGGCAGACAGCCGCCGGAAGGACCTCCTGTCTGAGCAGCTTTAAAGGTGCCGCCGTCTGGAATGCCGCCGCCGATATCGTAAATGATCTGGCGAAGGGTGGTTCCCATGGGAACTTCTACGAGTCCGATATTGTTGATTTTTCCGCCTAAGGCAAATACTTTGGTTCCCTTGGATTTTTCCGTGCCGATGTTTGCGAACCAATCAGCTCCGTTGCGGATAATCTGAGGGATATTTGCATATGTTTCTACGTTATTGAGAACTGTCGGTTTTTTCCAAAGTCCTTTTTCCGCGGATCTAGGAGGCTTTGGACGAGGTTCGCCTCGTTTTCCTTCGATGGATGTCATGAGGGCGCTTCCTTCGCCGCATACAAATGCTCCGGCGCCAAGTCTCACTTCCAGATTGAAATTAAAGCCTTTTCCTAAAATGTCATTTCCCAGGAGGCCGTATTCTTCTGCCTGGCGAATAGCCACACCCAGTCTCTGAACTGCTACCGGATATTCAGCGCGGACATAAATATAGCCCTGGTGAGATCCTACTGCGTAGCCGTTGATAATCATAGCTTCGATAACGGAGTGCGGGTCGCCTTCCAGAATGGAACGATCCATAAACGCACCCGGGTCGCCTTCATCCGCATTGCAGATAACGTACTTGGTGTGCTCTTTTACAACAGCAGAGGATTCCCATTTGCGTCCTGTGGGGAAGCCGCCGCCGCCTCTGCCGCGCAGACCGGATTTTTTGATTTCATCGATCACATCCTCTGGTTCAAATTCGGTGAGAACTTTGGCGAGAGCCTGATAGCCGTCCAGTGCAATGTATTCGTCGATCTGTTCCGGATCAATGATTCCGCAGTTGTTTAAGGCAATTCTCCGCTGCATGGCAAAGAAAGGAATCTGAGGAAGACGATCGCGGATTTCTTCGTATTCCTTTTCACCTGCCAGAAGCCGCTTTACGACTTTGCCGCCCTTAATGTGGCTGTCAAAAATTTCGTTTACATCTTTTGGCGTAACCTTTGTGTACATAACGTGTTCCGGACAGATCATCATAACCGGGCCTTCTGCACACAGACCGAAACATCCGGTTTTAATCATTTTTACATCTTCTGCCAGGCCATTTGCCTTGATCTGCTCTTCGATTGCTTCTGCAACCTTCAGGGAACCGGAGGAAGCGCAGCCTGCGACGCCGCAGACCAAAATATGTATTTTTCCGCCCTCTGTACCCGGCTGCTGCGTGCGGTCGAGACGGATATCCATGGTTTTGAGGGTTTTGTCCCTCAAAGCATTTAATTCTTCAATATTTCTTATCATCATTTGTCTCCTTTTGCTATCGATCTTCGTACTTGTCGAGAATATCGTCTACCTCATCGGCCGTAAGCTTGCCGTAAACTTCATCGTTAATGGTTACGACAGGGGCAAGTCCGCAGGCGCCGATGCAGCGGCAGGCATCCAGAGAAAACTTCTGATCGTCGGTACATTCCCCAACATCAATGGACAGGCGTGTTCTGAATTTGTCCAGAATTTCGCTCGCGCCCTTTACATAGCAGGCAGTACCCATGCAGACGTTAATTTGGTACTTACCTTTCGGATTAATGGAAAACTGCGTATAGAAACTTACAACGCCATAAACTTCGGCCAGAGGAATATCCAGCTCCTGCGCAATCTGACGCTGAACCTCTAAAGGCAGATAGCCGAACAGCTCCTGGGCCTCATGAAGGACCGGGATCAGGGCTCCCTGGGTGTCCTTGTATTTAGCGATGATCTTGCTGAGCTGTCCTGATTTTTCCTGAAAATCAGCGCAGCCGGCACAATTCTGTGTCATGTTTTACGTACTCCTTTCACATCAATAAAAACAACGAATCAAATCCAATATTCTATAAAATAAAGGTATGCAGTATACGAACGGTGTCATAAAATTATAGCATATTTAGCAGAACTGTGTCAAATTAGAGAATAAATTCTAAAAAAAGAGAATTTATTCTGAAAAAAGGGAAAACACAGACGAAATTGGATAAAAATCCGTGAAGTCCCTTTATGAGACGAAAAAGCGGCAGACTCGGGATTAGAGGAAGATTTCTCCGGCAGCTAAAATGGCAGCAGTTCCTCCTACCTGGATGCGGGCGCTGTCTCCGGTTTTTTGGAGCTGAGTTAAGATGCGGGACGGGCGATCCATGGCTTCGCCCTGGATAAAGACGGACTCGGCCGCGTCCGCAATCAACCCGCGGCAGGCAAGATACCAGGTGAGCGCGCCGCTGGCGGTTCCGGTAGCCGCTTCTTCATCAATATCATAGAGTGGGGCGAAATTTCTGCAGTGGGCCGTCACATCGGAGCTTTCCTGCTCCAGGGTAAAGGCGTGTACTCCTGTAACCTGGTATTCTTCGGAAAGCCGGGAAAGGGCGGGAAAGTCCGGTGCAATATGAGAGAGATGGCTGCGGCTTTTTACAGGGAGGATGATGTCGGGAAGTCCTGTGGAAATAATGGCAGGCAAAAGCGTCTCTTCTTTGCCGCAGAGGTTCTCAGCGGCAAGGGGTTCATAGGAAATTCCCATAATAGAATAAAGGCGCTCAAGCTCTGTTTGCTCCTGAATATCGGCAATATGACGAGGCGGCGCCATTTCCATCATAATAAAGCCGTTTTGAAGCTCTATTGAGAGCTCTCCGGCCTGTGTTTTTGCTGTGTAATGGAAATTGTCAGAGACAAGCCCTGCTTCCATGAGTACGGAAAATGAGGCAATTGTGGCATGTCCGCACAAATCGACTTCTCCGGCAGGAGTAAAATAGTGCAGTTCAAAGGAGGAGTCGTCCAGTTTTTTGATAAAAGCGGTTTCCGAATAGCGAAGCTCGGCAGCTGCTTTTACCATGGTCTCTTCCGGGGGATATGGGCGGCCCTCATCCATAATTACGACGCCGGCCGGGTTTCCGCCAAATACGTGATCTGTGAATGCATCTGCAATATAAAGTTTCATACAAAAATACCTCCTATCTGAAAAACAAGAAAAGCAAAGATCCAGGCCGCCGCGCATTGAAGGAACATGACCGCAAAAGTGCGGGGCCAGGCGCCCCATTCTTTCCGGGCAGCGGCAAGAGCGGCAATACAGGGCGTATAAAGAAGGCAGAATACCAGAAAGGAAAAGGCGGACAGAGGTGTATAAACTCCGGCCAGCATTTCCGAAAGGCAGGAACCTTCTGCTGCACCGGTCAGGACTGCAAGAGTACTGACAATGGCCTCCTTGGCAGACAGGCCGGTAATCAGAGCAGCTACGGAGCGCCAGTCTCCAAAGCCCAGAGGCGCAAAAATGGGAGCAGCGGCCTTTCCCATGGCAGCAAGAATGCTGTTTTCACTATTATCTACCATATGAAGCCCCATGTCAAAGCTTTGAAGGAACCAAATGATAATTGCAGCAGTAAAAATAACGGTAAAGGCCTTTTTTACAAAACCTCTGACATTTTCCCATACCGTCAGGAAAACTCTTTTCATGGAGGGAATCCGGTAAGAAGGGAGGGCAGAGATGCAGCTGCGGACAGGACTTCCTGTTTTGCGGGCTTGCGGAAATCGAATTTTTTTAAAAAGCAGAGCACATAAAAGCGCCATCAAAAGACCGATTGCATATAGAGCCGCTACGGTCAGCCACTTTTCCCTGGGGAAAAATACGGCGGCAAACATGGAATAAAGAGGAAGCTTTGCACTGCAGGACATAAAGGGAATCATAGCTGTGACAGCCAGCCGTTCTTTCCTCCGGGCAAGGCTTCTGGCAGCCATAATCGCAGGCACCGAACAGCCAAACCCCATGAGAAGCGGCACTAGGCAGCGACCGGAAAGCCCCAGACACCTCATAGGCCTGTCCATGAGAACTGCCATCCGATCTGTATACCCGCTGCCCTCCATCAGGGAAAGGCAGAAAAAGAGAACTGCGATCACAGGCAGAAAGGAAAGGACGCTACCGACTCCCGCGCAGACCCCGTCTATGACCAGGGCGTGAAAGGCAGGATTGACCCCTGCACTCAGCAGCGCAGAACTGAGGAGGCTGGTTGCCTGATCAATAGCAAAGGAGAGATGGCTGCTGAGCCAGGGACCCAGAGAGCCGAAGGTCAGATAAAAGACAAGCAGCATGCTCCCTGCAAAAACGGGAATTGCCAGTATGTTTCGCATTCATATACCTCCCTGCATTCGTATTACTCTGAAATCGGAAGTCCGAACCGTATACGGGCCGGCCGCCAATCCTGCTCTATGTGTATGCGGCAGATGGCGGGAATATGCCGGAACAGGAGACAGAAATAAAAACCCCTTTAACCAATATATTGTATATTTTGAAAAAAGTCCTATATTTTCAGCTGAAATTCACTATAATAAATAGCGAAAATGTTTTATTATATATAAATAGGAAGAAATATTATATTTCAGGAGGAACGTTGCTATGAAAGAATATAAAATTTCCCATCTGGCAAAATCAGAAGATCTGAACCATCACGGTATCCTCTTTGCCGGGCGTACAGCCGAATGGCTGGTGGAAGCGGCCTTTATCGCGGCAGCGGACACCCACGGCAGACCCCAGGATATCCTGTGCGTAAATGTCCATGGTTTTTACCTTCAAAAAGCCGGTTCAGAAGGGCGATATCCTCACTATCCACAGCCGGATCGTAAAGACGGGAACCACCAGCATGATGGTCCACGTAAAGGCTCTGTGCGAAATCGATCCGGGCAGAACGTGGAGGGTTTTGTCACCTTCGTGTGTGTGGAGCTGGATACCAAGAAAAAACGGGCCCACAACATTACTCTGGATAAGGCTGAAAATGAAGAGGAAGCCCTGCTCAGAGAGCGGGCGTTGGGGGGGAAAGTAGAAGCAGCTTGGTCTGAAACTGCCGCAGGGGGGAGTCTCTCAGGCGGTAGTTTTTATTTTTTAAAATATAATTTACAGTATATATAAAAATATGAAAAAAATACTAGACAAAGGGCGGTGTAAATGGTAAAATATAACATGTAAATATTTTACTTAAAGATGTAAACAGGCAGATGCAAAAGGGGCTTTTCATCTGCCAAAATGGCGCAAAGCCTGCGTCAGGAAAGGGGAACCTGATGGGAAACGATGGAATAATT
>CAJTER010000014.1 GCA_910575405.1 Clostridia bacterium
GTACTGCCGCCTCTATAACATCATGATGCTCCAACATCTTGATGCATGGGATTTGCCTTATGAATCCGCCCTGAGAAAGTTGATTCTGAAAACGGCATAATCCTATGGGTATTATACACCTTTTTAAGGCATAGCGACAGTTATGTCTGTTTCTCATGTTTATTTTTATTCATTTCAGATAATATTCACTTTTCAATGTCCACTGCCAACTGTGCTGACTATAATCACTCAGGATTCCGAGAGATTATTGTATAATTTGTTCTAACACAATAGGCTCGATCACATCCACCGGGGCTCCATGGTTTGGGCATCGATGTCCGCATGCCTCCTGATACCAGCATGATTTTATATACTCTCTCCCCTTCTTCATATAAAAGCTATGATTATGACCGCACCGGCCGCATTGTATCAGTCCTGAAAAGACGTACACATGCTGCCTTGCTCTAGTTCCCATCTGGCGTCTTTCCTGAAGAAGTTTTACAATGGTGTCATGTTCTTCCTGTCATTTTACTGCTTCATGACAGTTTTCCACAATCACCCACTCACTTCTCGGCAGTTTCCTGACCGGCTTTGCCCCGGGCTTTCGCTTCCGATGCCCATCGCCTTCTGTCTTATTGCTTATAATTTTCCCCAGACCCGTTTCATCGATCAGGATTCGGTAGATCGATTCTGCATGCCAGATATATCCCTTCGGGGTTCTGAGCCCTCTGTTATTTGCAATGGTTGCAATTTCTCTGGGTGACTTATTGTTAAGCGCCAGCTCAACAAACTCCCGATAAATAAGGTATCGCTCCGGATGCACAACCAGTCCCTTTTTATTGAATTTGTCCTGATACTGCTGATACACATAGGGAAACGGCGGTGTTCCATTGGTCCAGTCTCCCCGCAGTGCGCCGATCTTCTTTCCCTGGCGCAGCCGCTTGGTTATCATTTTTAATTCCTGGCGGGCGCAGAGCCCTTTAAAATCTGCATAGGTATCGTCTAAATCATCATTGAGGTTATAAATTTTTTCCGGTGTAATGATTAAGGTGTCCGATTTTTGGAAGGCTTTTTTTATACGGTCCTGCTCCCCCAGGTCTCCCCGCCCCAGTCTGTCGTAGTCAACTACTAAGACGGCATCATAATATTCATCCTCCACTTCTCTGAGCAGTTGTGTCATTTTGGGCCGCAGCTCGATGCTGTCTGAGGTCCCGACTTCTAAATATTCGACATACTTCCACCCATGGACCTTACACAGCCGCTCTAATGTCATTCTGTGTTTTTCCAGATCTTCTGTGCTTTCTGCACGGGATTTTCGTATATAATTTGCCACGAATTTAATATCTGGAAGGTGAAAGGGATCGTATCGGTCCGTAGACATTTTACCGCCCCCTCTATTTTAATACTGACTCACAGTCATATTCAAATATTAAGGCTCTGCAAAAGTAACTCTCACCACTCCACTTAACGGCTTCAACTATTAAAGGTTTTCTTTTATACTTCATTTTGTTTCCCCCCGTTTCTCAAATTCTACAGTCATTCTTTCATTCACTGCTTGTAATTACGAAATGGACTTGTTGAATATCCGTTAAATCCTATGTTATAATAGTGTTGTATTTAGGGTTTTATTATATATCCAAAATAATATATTTTCAAGCTTTATTATTTATTTTTATGTATTTACTGTTATTATGAGGTGCTACATGGATACTTTTGGTAAGCGACTATTATATATTCGGAAACAGATTCTTCAGCAAAACCAGGTAACATTTGCAAAACATCTGCATATTTCTCAAGGAGCTCTCAGTGATATTGAGCATGAAAAACGCGGCCTCCCACAGGAAGCGATTATTGGTGTTTATAAATTATCCAAAGCACACAATTTTTCTTTTGATTGGTTTCTCCTTGGTGAAGGTGATATAACGCCGCCTCCCAGGCTTTCTCCGGAAGAACAGGAGCTTTTGAGTCACTATGCACGCCTGGACAGCAGAGGGCAGCATATGTTGTACGCCACCCTCTATCAGGAGCTGGATCGGATTGATAAAAAAGAGCCTTAATTGTTGCTACTCCTCCGCTTTTGCACCAGCTCCAAAATTTTTTTACAGAATTCACAAAGAGCCTCTGTAGATGGTTTGTCCGCAGCAACAAATATTTCATATTTTCCTGACTTTATAGGTTGCATCATGCCTTCCCTCTTCCTCATTTTGTTTTACGTTGTGTTTCATCGCTATTTTCACGTTATACCAGGCTGAACGGCTGCCAGCCAGCTCCACCCACAGGGAAGTAAGAGATTCTTCTCCCTCCCCTCGGCCCATGCCCATGGGTGCGCCGCATATTCTGCGGGAGTATCATTGTCCGGATTGCAGGTCATGGCACAAACTTGCCAGGTTTGCTTTGCACATAGAGGAAATCGCTGCCATATGGGTCTCGGCGCTCTATTACAACGGCTCGCTGCATTCCTTTTTGTATTCAGCCCGGTTATTCAGTTGTTAAGGTACTTGTTATTTGTTCGACAGAAAGAGGATTTTTCTTTTATCTGCTTATTCCTATACCTTGAACTTTTGTATTGCGATAATCAGCTGCGTTTCCAAGACTCTCTTAAGATACGGTTCTACAAAAACGTAATAGTTTCCAAAGATATCCTAGGTTCATTTTGTTGCTAATGTATTAATGTATCGCTCATAATGCTGTAAAATGATGTTGATCGCTATCGCATCACCAGCAATCGCAGCATACATGACCGCCTTGTCAATGCTTCGCTTCTTCCTACAATTATTCCGATTTTTCAAAATCCCTGCTCCTTTCCAATTCTTTCCGCAATAGCTCCAGTATCCGGTTCCTTTTGGCAGATACGGTTCGCCGGGGCATATCCAGTTCTTCGCTTATCTGATAATCCGAACAGCCAAGTGCATAAGAAAGAATGATGCGAAGCTCCTGGGGCTGCAAATTCATTAAGTGTTCCCACAAATCATCATCCTTGATTTCCATTTCGTACCCATCTACCCGTAATTTTTTTACAAAGTAATCATCAAGTGTTTGCAGGTTTTCTACTTCCTCTGAAGTCCCATCAAAACTGGCTTCCCATTTCTTTCGAGATGCTTCCGTGCGATAATAGTCGATCTGCTTGTTTTTTAATACTTTCCGACAGTAGATATCAAAAAGTTCGGTGATGTCTTTTGTTTCCATAATAAGTTTGCCTCCTTGCTGATAGAAAGAATTTGAAAAATCCCCTTTCATATGGAACACGTTTGACATATGGGTTTTGGGCAATGTTTTGGGAAAAAAGTTGAAAATTTTTTTGATAGAGAATTTGAACTGCTGTATAATCCGCAATACGATTAAGCACACTCAACCTTTACATTTATGCTGGCAATACAAAATAAAACAGCACATCTTGAGAGCAATCTACTTTGCCAGATGTGCTGTTCTTTTCATTTAGATCTTCCCTTTGTTTCTAACCATTACAGTTTTTTATACGTTACAGACAGGTTACCCTTAATACTCTTTGGCAGCTTCTGACCGCGGATGTAGCCGGATTTTCTGACCTTCGGCGCAAATACCTTCGTGTTTTTAGATATGCTGAAGGCTGCGCTGCCTTTTTTGTATAAGCTGTATTTGTAACCTTTCACATAGGCCGGGGAGTTTTTTGTCCCTTTTAGAGCCACCTTGGCTTTACTTCCGGATGCGTAAATCCCCGCGCTGGTGCTCTTTGGCGCGGTACTTTTTATGATGCCGCCTTTCAGAGTCAGGGTAGAAGTTCCATCTATCGAAATGCCTCTTGCTCCGTTTTTGCTGGTCTGAATGGTGCCACCGGATATCGTAGCTGTACAAAACCTATCATCAAGGGATGGGCAGAGCTTTAATGCTTCTCTATCCGATGCTTGAATGGTTCCGCCTTTCATCACCAATCTTCCACCATCTAAATCAACACCGGTTCCGGCAATTACTCCACCAGTCAACGTAAGTTCCTCCATATGATGGCAATCTACACCATAAACCGTTCCGCCACTCATTTTCATGGTTGTTTTAATGTCATTAAGCCTGCATTTTGAAACAGTTCCGCCCCGCATATAGACATGACTTCTACATGAAAAGTTTATGCTTTGAATGGTTCCTGCCTTGATAATGGCCTTTGTCATTTCACCACCCAGGCGCGTTGCCGTTCCGCCATTAAAGACAACGGTATTGTAATCCCCTGAGATAGCTTCTATATTGTCCATATATGTTTCAGGAAACTGAAGTGAAACACCTCCTTTTATAACGGTATCCTTAACGCTCAGATTAACAACAGCACCTTCTCCCCGTATGGAATCCCATGGAGCTTGCATCCTTACCCCAGTCAGGTTTATATGAATACGATCCGCTGCGCTGCCTACCGCTTTGATTCCACAGGATTCCCAACCTCGGTTCTGAATTTCCGCATTATGGATGGTTAAACTGCAACGGCCTCCGGGTGCAATGGCGCTGACCTCCGTTCCATCAGCTTCAATCGTTCCGTTCCCGTTAATCACCAGATCGGATTCCATATTGATTGCACAATATCCAGCCTCATCGGTCTTATGAAAACGGATGGTTTTACCGTTGAGATTCAGAGTTAATGAAGCCGCCGCTTTCAAGTCAATCCGGCTTTCCAGAACAACATCCTGCTGCAGGATTACGGTATTTTCCTCTGTTTGATGAATACCTCCAAGAGCCTGGTTCAGTTCCGCTGCAGAAGTAACGGTCCCTCCCAGAGCCTGGATGGGAGTTTCCTCACTTTCTGCAAAGCTTGTCGCAGGAAAGAAGAGTGCAAGCAGGAGTCCGGCCGCCAGGAACACTTTTGTAAGCGGAGAAAATACTCCTGAATTTAATGTATACATTGGTTTCCTCCTTATTCATTCGTATCCGTCTTAATAGCTGAAATTAATACTGCCAAACCACTTCTCGATATTTGCATTTGTAATAGAGCCTGTCTTTGCTGCCTTTGCATAAGTAATCATTTTTCCAAGGTAGTAATCTCGATTTGCGGGGTATTCAACTGGTGCAAAACAGCTGACGTCTCCAAGGGCAGAGCCTCCAGAAAGGCTATCTCCGACACTATTTTTGTAGGCAATAATCGTTTTCCGAGCTGCTTTTTTTGCATCCTCATAACGCTTTGGACAAACATTTGGATCATCAGCTTCCTTTCTGCCATTAACTTTTGTATGATCAATATTATCATTTATATTGCGTGAACGGAAGGCTGAATGTGCAAAAGTATCTGTCGCAATATGAATGGACATCCCATACAGGAAACATTTCCGCAGTTTTGTTTTCCGCGTATCACTGCCTGTATAGATAGGTGTTGCATATGTTTGCTCGATCAAGTCCCCATGTTCTGATTGTTTGGTATCTATGGCCGCTGCCCAGCTTTGACTTCCCAGTTTTGATGTACTTACGCTGCTTTTCATGTGGTTATATACCTTATCTTCGATTCCAGGGACTGTGCTTTTCGCCACTTTGCTTGCATCACCTGCATGGGATGCGATTGCCGTTGCCATACGGTAAGCTGCAAAATAGTTATAGCTTCTGCTTCCATGCCACCAATAAAACGTCTCCTTTGAGCTATGTCCAAAGTCTTCCTGGTTAAGATCCTGATAGACCGATCCTCTCTTTATCGCTGTTAAAGCTGTTCCGCTAATCGCAGTTCCGGAAGCAATATCTGTTACACTTCCTATATGTTCTGCACTTCCCCATTTTCCTTGCAGGGAAACCTCCTGCTCCGTATAAGTTTCCACAGGCTCGGTATTTTCTTCAATTACACACTCTTCTTTAGCCGCATCCGTATAATTCGTCTCAAACTCATCATATTGCATCTGCGCATAAGCTACATCCAGCACTCCCTTACCATACTGGTTTTCTTCTCCTATATTTTTTACCGTATTTTCCATCAGCTCCCGGATAAATCCATTGGACTTGGTTTTATCCTTCTGCCACAAAAGGCTTGCCTCTCCAGTAGCATGAGCGGCTGCCATGCTGGTTCCATCCGCCCAGGAATGCAGGCCGAACATTCCCTCGACACTAATATCTTCTCCAGGGGCAACTACATCAATTTCATCGCCTACTGCGCTGAGTTTTGTTTTTTCTGCCTTATGATCGATAGCTCCGACTGATACAACTTCATCATAGGCTGCCGGATAGTCTACCCCTGCATTGCCGCTATTTCCTGCTGCTGCAATAACTAAAATTCCATTGGCTTCAGCATCTTTGATTGCTTTTTGTAGAATCTGAGATTCACTGTTTGTTCCAAGACTCATATTAATGATATCCATATCGTGTTCGATACACCAGTAAATTCCGCTGAGAACCTGATTCAAATCTGCAGTGTTATCGCTGTCTAATACTCTGACAGAATACAGTTCTGCATTGGGATTAATCTTAGAAATGATGCTGGCAACAGCAGTTCCATGCCCAGTCATATCTTCCATATAAGCCGTAATTTCCTGTTCATCCTCTACCAGATTGATACTCTCTTTATATGGCACATCCGATAATCCGTCAATCCCGGAATCCATAACAGCTACTTTTACCTTGTTCAGTCCGGCAGCGCCTTGAGATTGCGCTGCATTGATCATTTCCAGATTCCAGTTTTGCTTGACTGGTGCGGCTTCATCCAGCTCTTCATCCAGCAGCCAGAGATCAACTGCAGAAGCAGAGAAAGTCGTATTCTTTTCTACAATAATATGCGCGTCCGCCGAATCAATCTGCTTGGCCTGCCTGTCACTCAAATCACACAGATAAAGGGATTCTTTCTGGCCATCCAAAATTTTTTCGGATGGTGCAGTTTCAATTTGTTTGACAACATCCTGATCTGCCTTCTCACCGACATATACAATATAGTCCGCATCTGCAGATGCTTCTGGAAGCTGAATGTCATAGGTAGGTGGTTATTCCGCAAAGACAGTACTACTTTGGAACGCTAATAAAGCAACTAAAATACCCGTGATCCATTTCTTTTTACACATTTTTTCTCCTCCTTAATAAAGCTACAGATTCATCCATCTTAATAACAGCAGCTAGTCATACAACTGCCTCTATACACATAATCGCCACAATAATCCCTTCTGTTGCTATTGAAACTCTTAGACCCTCTATTGCCCCAAAATCATCTTTATGCCATTTTGCTGTCTGTCTGGCATTCTTTGCTGAATTCGCTGCACCACTTGGAGATACTGGCCTTGGATACGCCATACTCTGCAGTGATGCTTTTGTAGGTTCGTCCTTCTTCTTCATGGAGGCGGACAATCTTCTTTTTAAATTCGGGAGTGTAGTTTTGTGACATTATGAGTACCTCTTTCCTTGTAATTTTTGATTATATCTCATTAGCCACTCCCGTTACAACTTTATTATAGCACTTCACCAGCACATCATCAATATCTGCTGTTCTTCCAACTAAAAAAGCTGTATCATTTCTATTAGCAAAGAAATGCCCATTCCAATCAGCCCTATTTTCCAAAAGCTCCAGTTTCGATGAAGGATCATCGGAAGAAACATTCCCATAGGAATAAATAGCAGTACATTAAGAAATAATAATCGCATATCTTCATTGACAAACGGAATCCAATTAAACGCTTTTCCTGCTGTAAAGCTCCATGAAACAATATCTGCAATTCCCGTTATTTGCATGAGTGTAATGATATATACAACGAAACTATATTCTACAAAGCATTGCACATATTTGCCATCCATTTTTCTGCCATTCACCAGCTTTAAAACAAGAAAAACAATTATATAGGCTACAAATCCATAGAGTATCGCTTTTGCCAGATATACGGTTCCTAAAATAAGCTTATCCATTTTTTGTTCTCGTGCTCCTTCTTTTATGGGCTGGGGATCCTGAAAAAGACAGATTGTCTTCCGTTCTTACAGTTTGAAAAAATATGGCGCTTCTCAGCCTTGAAATTGTGCATTTTTTCTGCTCAAGCAGGCATAAAAGGGCGTAGAAAATATTTGCTCTCTCAAGCCCTCTGCTGATGGAAAAGCCGCTGCATCGCAAGATTTTAGATTTCCGTCGTAAAAAGCAGCGGCTTTTTTTCTGTGTCGATTTTAAATGATGTGATATTTCTCCAAGGGTTTATGATTCTTTCACGCTCTCATCTTGCACAGCAGTATCCCTTGTTCTGATTTTCTGCTTGCTACGGGTAACGATTCCGCATAGAACAGCCACTATCAGATGCGGGATGTAAATACATAACTCCCAAACGCTTGTCATACCTATTATTATAATAAGGGATATCAGTATGAGCCAGCCATAAAAACCACTGAGCAGTACCTTAGTGATCCAGTCATCATACATAATATACTGAAGCAAGATGACCACCCCCAAGATATAGGCACCTGTTGTAAATGGATTCACAACAGCGTACATTTCATTCCATATTGCCTCATGCGGTAATGTCCACATGCCAGGGTTAAAAAAAAGAAGGTAGTAAAGAAATAGCAGCAGATCGACAATCAGCATGATAATGCGTATCGGCTTCTTATGGTTTTGATAATGATCATAAATGCGAAATATAACGATATCCATTTTACTTATTTTCTGCAACTGGTGTTTCCTCCATTTGGTGTTACATTTGAAGTTTTTATTTTTAACCATGCTTTCATAGCATATGCAGCAGTCCTTTGCGGGCCGGACATTTTGCTTAAATTCTTATTAATGTATGATAAAAACTCGTTATCACAGGAACATTTATGATATCCCCTCGACCCATAGCATTGATCATGTTTTTTGCATCCCGTATCTAACAGATCAATAGGGGTGCCGCTTCCATAATTAGGGCCACACCAATGGCCATATACAGGCATCCTTGATTGGATCCCTGTAGTTTCATAACGATAATACTCACACATTATTTGATATGCTCCAGATGCAACCTCCAATACTTCATCACTGACCCCGTCCTCGACTGCTTGCTTTTCATTAAAGATTGGTGCACCGTCTTCATCGGAAGAGAGATATTTTATAGCAGTATCTACAATTTCATCCGATTCACTTACTGCACTTGCATTTACAAAAACTGATGTTGGCATGAGGAGTGCTACTATTAACAGACTCAACAAACCAATTTTAAATACTTTTTTCCGTTTCATTTCCATTTTTTCTCCCTTCATTGAACAAATTTATTAAACTTATTCACAAAATTTTTCGCAGTTATATCATAAAAGTCAAACTGCTTAACGTTTCCGTTCTTTACCAAAATAATTGTAGGAATACCATCAACTTTTATGCTATCTAAATAAATTCTCTCTTCTGTACTAATGTTGTCTGCCAGTTTAACATACTCCATCGCCAGATGATACTTTTTTTCAGATAAAGCTTTTAGCTGTTTAATATTCCTTACCGACTCCCGGCAATCACTGCAACTTCCACGACCTATGTAATACAATGTTTCCTTGTTATTATCAATGCTATTTTTCAATTGTTCTACATTTTTTACACTGAAATCACTTGTCACATAACCGTATGCATATTCTCCTAGATTAATTTTAATTTCTGGTAAATAGAACAGTGTAGCTCTTACCACAACAACTGCGATAATCAAGACTATAATACTTCTAACATCAAAAGAAATTTTTTGTCTCACGTTTTTTCTCCATGCGCTTCATCATCTGCTAACCAAATCTGCTTGTTCTGGCTTATAACACCAGTCCACTACGGAGGTATCGTTCCTAGATTTGAAATTCTTTCTTGCAATTACCCGTATGCTAAAGTATACTACTTTTAGAGTTTTTCAAACTATTTTAATTGAAGTGCCATTCATTGGAATAATTTTTGATAAGCTCTTTTTTATACTCTCATAGGCATCACCCCCTTTACGGTAGCCCTGCATATCACTGTAACTGCTTCCCTAAATCCTCTAATCTCCCTTTTAAAGCTTTACTTTATACAAACATACACACCATCTCCTGTCGTATGGATGTTTTTAAATGGTAATAACCTTACAGTCAGGCTCACATGCAACAAATTTAAAACTCTCTCAAATTTTCCATAACCCGAATTCCGACAATTTTACTGCCTTCGCCATTAATAAAACATTCGTATTCATCCGTTACTTTTGCCACAGAAAACTCATCCGTTTCCTTAATCTCATTGACATACATTTGTTCTCCTGTCCTGGGTGAACAGTATGACTGTCCTGCTATCAAAATCTTTTTATCTAAAGAATCCATGTTAAATTCAATATAAAGAGGTGTTTTTTTACTGTCCTCATAGGTATACTCATATTGCACAGAATCCTTTCCTTTACAAATCTTTAATTGGTAAAAGTGATAGCCATCTGGGATATATTCCGGTATATACAGCTTTCCACAAAGCTCCGCAGCATTTTGCACATCATCCCAATCTGTAACAATAGCTGTCTGCCACTGGTTTCCCGCTTCATCAACTGTAGTATGAATTTCAAGTGGAGAAATAAGACGAATCACCTTTTGCGAAAACTGCTTTCCACCATATACCCCGTCTGCATTCATCCATATTCCAAAAGACATTCCTGTAAGCAGCACAATTGCGAACATTGCTGCAAGGCGCCCTATTCGTTTATAGCGAATCCTCCTCTCCTTCTGCCGAATCTTTTGGCGCAATTCTTCTCCCATATCTGGCACTGTAAAATTCATCCGTACATATTGTTCATTTGCCTCCTGCATTTTCCTGCAAAATTCCTGATGGATTTTGTCATTTTCTATCTCTTGCATGCCCCTTCTGATTTCTTTATTCATAGTTCCCCCTTTTCAATTCTTTCAAAGATCTCTCTTAACTTTGCAATCCCACGAATATAATGAGACCGTGCCGTATTTACATTGATCTGTAAAATCTCAGAAACTTCCACCAAGCTGTATTCACAAAACACATTTAAATGGATCACCCTTCTATATTTTTCATCAAGCAGATTTAAAGCCTGCATAAGAGTGGCTTTATCTTCTTCTGTCACCAAAGCCTGAGCAATATCATCTTCCGTTCTTTTCCGAATGTCCACTTGTGATTCTATAGACTCCAGGGAATATTCCTCAAAGGAAACCACTCGTTCACGGTATCGCTTTATGCTTCTAAAATATAGATTTATTTCATTACAGGTAATTTTTAGTGCCCATTGTTTAAATGTCACATCAGAACGCAGCTGTTCTATATGGAGAAGAATTCGCTCCATTACATTTTGTGTAATATCATGTGCGGTATCTATATCATGCAATCTTGACAGGGCAATATAAAATACCTCGTCATAGAGCTGTTCCATTTTTCTTTCTAAATGCCGCATAGAATATTTTTTCCCTTCCAGTATCCTTTTCTGATTGCACGATTGTCTTGCTTATACCTTTACTCTATAATTTCTCATAATCAGTTATCGTAGAAGTTCCATCATATACACTGCATTTTACTCGATAACTCTGTCCTGATTGAATACTATAATTCACCGTATGCTGAATACTACGTCCTGATATGGTTTTGGTTCGAGTGCTTCCACTGACCGTTACATATTTTCCCGTGGATTGGTTTTTCTTTTGAAGAACAATCGTAGATTTCATTGATTTTACACTTGTTGTCCCTATTGCCTTAACTTGTGCTTCTGCTGAGGTGGAAGATTTTCGTGCAAAAGAAATCGTCATGCTGCTGATTGTTCTTGCCATGGGTTCCTCCAAGCTGGAAACCTCTTCTGAAATTACATATTCACCGTCTGCGGGTATCTCTCCTTCCTCTTCTAAAGCATCATGATACTCAGTCTGCATAGGCATTACGCAGATTTCTTTCTCTGCCGCATATGAAGTGCTGCTATTCACTCCCAGCATTCCTGCGATTATAATTCCTGCAGCTATTATAACCATCCACTTTTTACAAATCACCATTTTTGTTCCTCCTTCATTTTTTCTCTTCAAAATTTGGCTCTCTATATAATACGATGCTTGAGAACAAAAATAATTGCAAAAAAAGACAAAAAACTTTTTATTTTTTTTAATTCACAGGGATTGCTATACCTGACATGAAGGCCTTATAAAGGCTCTATCCCTTATATTTCAACCATTAGGAGACATATTACCTGTAAGACTCTTTTAAACATACTTCGACAAAAATTTTGAACGATTTCTTAAATGCTATGTTTTACACCAACGAAAAACATTTTTTCAGAGCTTAGCATTCATGTAAAAGAGATTCACTATTTTAGCAACTGAATTAGTTCCAGAACATCTGGAAGAACCTCATCAATACTTTGCAGCAAGATGCCATTATTCTCAGATTATCCAATTTATGCAGGGAACGAAATATTACCATCAACCGTTTAGCTACTCTATCTGGAATCACACAGTCTACTATTGCAAATCTGATGTCCGGCAAGACAAAGAATCCCAAACTCAAGACACTGCACAAGTTGGCCGTTGGGCTGGATATGACGGTTTCCGAGCTTTTAGATTTTCCTGAAATGAATGAAACGATTTTTGATGATGAATAATGGAGGATTGCCTGATACTGATAAGCCTTCATACTTCATCAGCGGGGTAAATGGCAAGCTTTGCAAACTCCACTTCGGTCATGCGCTCCACTTTGGCAATAGTGCAGGCTGCTAAATTCCGTATTTCTTCGCTCATAAAGGATCGTGCAGCCTTCATGTCTGCTATCAGCCCCTCCTTGCTTTCGGTCATATAGATACTCAAAAGGTTGGTTTCCTCCATCGTGAAAGAATTGAAAGGATTCATGCTCATACCTCCAAACTGTAATTTCTTATTTTTACCGCCTGTTTCGTAGGGAGCGCTCCCTCAATATCCGCACCACTTATCTCCATGGGGTCAGCTCCTTTCAAAATCCTGCGACTTGCTTTCTGCCCGCTGATTCTGCACCGCCCAATCTGCTTTAAGCTGCACCCGGATAGAGGGGGTCTTTTCTGCTTTCAATGCTGCAGCATACTCGGTAAAAGAAATCTGGCTACCGCTTCTTGCTTTTGCTTCCCGTTCGTCAGCCGTGGGGGCCATGAGGGGATGCTCAATCTGATTGTCGTTCTGCTCCCCTGTCATCAGCTCATTCGGAGTGAGTTGCTTTTGCCCCTGCAAAAACTCGGGCACTTCCATATAGCCGAAACGATCCACGTAATACGCCGTATCCTGCCCGTTCTGGTGAAGCACCACGATATCCGATATGGAAAGACTGTGTCCTTTAAAATCACTTGGGCGGTCGATATTGAAGCGGGTATCAATCTCTTCCAAAGAAGTTCCTGCCGCAAGCTCAGCGGTATAAATAAGCTCATAATTTGCCGCTTCCACGGAAAGCCCCGCCGCCTGCAGGCGGTCATAAGACTGAAAATGATAGTCCCACATGGCATCCCCATCCTTTAGCTGATAGATGGAAAAGGTATCTTGGTCCGGCTCTGTCTGCTCCAGCATAGGGACCTCCGCTGTGTTCCGGGCTTCTTCACGTTCCGCAAGCGTCTGTTCCGCACGTTCCCGCACTTCCTCATGGATTGGCAGTGAATACAGGATAGAATTTGAGGAAAAATCCACGTTGTGGAACACATAGTCCACCTCCGCTTCTTTCAGAGCCCCTGCTGTAAAATAAGTTTCCCTGATGGGCATTTCACTTACCTTTCCCTCCAATATGGCATAATTTAGCCCGGTTTCTATGTGAGCGCAAATGTTACCGTCCACGGCTATGGTCACATAATACCAGCCCATATAGTTGCCGCTTTTCTCGCCTATAGCACCATCGTTAAACTCCACATTGAGCAGGGTGTAGGGCTTCAGGCCTTTCTGTGCAGCGATTTCGTTATCCTTTGTTTCCTGCTTCCTGAGCGCGGCAATAGCGGCTTCCTTTGTTTCGCGAATGATTTCCGGGTTATATCTCACCAGGGCGCTGTTGATACATGCATTCTGCACCTTTCGGGTTTTGGCTTTCGGTGTCCTGTGATTGCCGATAAACAGGGATGCGCCATAATCAAACTGAATGAATATATCGCTTGTACCACGCCATTTGCCGGTACAGGGAGATGTTTTGATTTTGCCCGATGTACAGCCGAAGGCCTGCGCGATCACTCCAATTTTATCCTTCATAGGCAGCTTTTCATATTCTTTAGCGATTGCAACGGCCTTTTGCTGCAATTCTGTCAGGGTTTCGACTGCGGGCGTGTCCTGATCCGTCTCAGATGCAGGCTGTGCTTGCCGCTCTGGTTCCTCTTCCAGCGCAGTGTATGGTTCATACCCATTGGCCGCGTATTCCTCAACGGTCATTCCTGCGGCTTCCGCCTCCTGTGCGAGTTCTTCCTTGACGTGTTCCTTGTAGGCCTGCAGGTCCGAATCAAAGTCCCGAAGCTGTGGGGCAGGGGGCAGACGATAGTCGCCTTGATTAAGAAGACCCCGGCACTGGGAGACATAGGCCTGCACCGCGGTGTGATAGGCCCTTTCGGCAGGGGAAAGGGTATCTCCTTTTTGCAGGGCTTCTCCGGTAATCTGCTCCATTTCCGACAGGTTGCAGTGCAGCTTCAGGTAGGGTATCCATTCATTCAGCAGCATTTCCCGCTGCTTTTTGTCCGCTTTCAGCGCTTCTCGGCCCTCGCTTTGTAACAGGAAACGGTCCCAATCCGGGTTATCGGCGTAGTAGGTATGGTACTGCTGGATATGCTCTATCAGGGAGCCTTCTCCATCCCCTAAATCCTGCCGCCCTTCGTAATGGTCTGGTATACCATTCATCACATAATCGATGCGGAACTTCGTTTTATCATAGCCGGGGCTTGTGAGATTTGCTTCATCAAGGGCTTTGATTCGGGTATTTGCGCGGGAAAGGGGAATTGTTTCACCATCCCGCAGCTGGCTGCTTTCACTCCACAGGATGGTAACGGTGGGCTCTGCATTAAGGTCAGGCCTCCGTTCTTGTTCCGATTCCCGTTCTTTTCTGATTTCTGCAATATGCTGATCAATGGAGTTAATCAATTCGGCGGCAGTACTGCAGATTGTGGCAAGGGAACGTTTCAGCTCCGCAAGCTTCTGCCCGCTGCTCCAACCGGCAATGTATCCAAAGGAATAATCGGACGTGTCAAGCCCGTAATGCTGGCACACGGTATAGGCGATACTTTCTGCCTGTACCTCTTTTGTACTGCGATCCGGGCTGCTTGATCTTCCCTCCTGCGGGGTACGAAGGTCAAGGTCGTGCAGCTTTGCGTGGGCGATCTCATGGATGGCGGTCTTTAAATTCTGAAGTTCGCTCATGCCTTCCGCAATGGCAATGCGCTTTTCCGCCAAATGGTAATAGCCGTGTGAATTGCCCTCAATTGGCTCAAAGGTAATGGGAACCAGAGCGGTCTTTTCCAGTGCAGCGAAAAAGTCCCCATACTGTTCCACGTCTCCCATCAGCTCCTTTACCGCAAGGGTGGGCAGTTCCCTCCCTTCCGTCTGCGATATATCAAAGACGGATACCACTCGATAAGCAGGAATTTGAATTTCTTTTGTTTCCATGACCGGGTTTCCATCTTCATCCAGCACCGGCTTTCCCGTCTGCCTGTCAACCTTTTCTACCTCTTCCTGGGCTTTATACGGCGCTGGGGCAATGATGCGGATGCCCTTTTCACCTTTCCTGACGGTTCGCCCAAACTTATGTTTCCACGCCTGAAATCCGGCAATCAGGGAAGCATCCGGCTTCTGCATGGCGATTAGCACCGTATTGTTAAAGCTGTAATTGTGGAACTTTGACATGACTTGCAGGTATTCCTTGTAGCGCTCGCTGTCAAACAGCTCTGTGATGCCCTGCTCCAGACGATCCGTGATTTCTTTCAGCTTTTCATCCGGTTTGCCGGCAGTAAGAAGAATTGGATTGACCGGGCGCATCTGGGGCGTTGACTGCGTCTCTGGAAGGGGTTCTTTCTGCCCCGATGCAGGTTCGTCCTGCTCGCTCCTTTCCGGATCCAGATGCTTTGGAGAACCCATCATCCGGTATTCTTCCGGTATGTCGTTTTCCTGTCCGTTGTACCGCTCCGAAAAGGACGCTCCACTGTGATAGACATAGCCCTGCTCGGTAAACTGCCCCTTTTCGCTTTGCACTGCATTCCGCCCGTATGCTTCGTACTGGAAATACTTCTTTGCTTCTTCGGGCAGCTCCAGTTCTTTTCGCTCGTCGATAAGATAATGACCGTAGTCAGCTTCGCTGTGGATGGCAGGGTATATCCGGTAGCGGTCGAGGTTTTGTGTAAGGTTGATCCGATCTTTTATGCTCCCGGTGTGTTCCCCCAGCGCTGACGCCAGGATGAATTTCTCCCGCTCTTCGTTACTCTGCATTTCTAAGAGAGCTGCAAGATAATTCAGCTCATTCATGGTGCTGCCCTGTATCACGGAAAGCGACACGTCAAGGGGGTATTCCTCGGTATTGGCAAAGCCTTCCACAAAGAAATCCTGCGGGTTGTCTGCGGGAATGCCGAGGCGCTCCAGAGCTGTATGGAATTGCTCTTCAGTAGCAGGCATAGGAAGCCATACGCCCTCCGGCCTCTTAGGCTCCATACGGCTGCTCAATAAGATGGAAAATGGTTTGCTCATTTGCTTGCTCCTCTCTTTTATCCTCATACAGGCATAAAAAAACGGCATTTCACTTCTCCCTGTATCGGGATAGCAAAATGCCGCATCTGCGTTAGATTCTGTTTTCATGGATTCGTTCCGTTATAGGGATTCCTCCTCTGTGCGCTCGTCCTGCTCGACCTGTTTCAAAACGGCCTGTTTGATATATTTGGATACCGTTAGCTCTGCTTTGCGCGCCGCTGTTTCTACTCGGGCCGCTTCTTCCTTGGTGAACGCTCCGGTCAATTTCTTATAATGCTTTCTCTGATATTCCAGATCATAGGCTGCTTTATCAAATGTTTTCGTTGTTTTAGGCATCACCGGTCTCCTCCTTTACAGAGGGTATTCTACCATATGCGGAAAATGGTTGCAATCCTGCCGGAATCCTATTGACACAAGTAAAGCATATGGTATAATAGTATTAACACTTGCGGAACGTTCCAAAAATGCTTTATTTATCGCAATACAGAAAAGGAGGACAACATGTATCAAGGCAACAATCTAAAAGAAAAGCAGGAGCTTACCAATCTGCTGGAATACCTGACCGCAGTCAAAGAAAAGGACTGTGCAACGGACCAGACCATCGAATTTCTAGAATCGCTGAAACTCGAAGCGCCCGATGCAGAGCGGCTGGAGGAAACCATCACATATGTGAATATCATTTCCTTTTATGAAGGGGTCCTAATCGGCGCCCGGCTCAACCGGCTGCTCAATGATGAACAGCTGCTCTGGTTTCAGCAGAATATGATATGATCGGCTGAAAAGCGGCCCAGGCTTTTACAGAGCCGCCCATGCGGGTGCAGGGTATGGTGTTACAAGTCCCTATTTTGGAAAAGGCGTCTTCTCGGACGTCTCTTTCCCGTTCCCGCCTGCAGGGGATCGCTTATCGTCTATACGAATCCCGTTCCTGCGCTTCCCGCATCAGCCGTTCATAGGCCGCCTGGTTCTTCATGGATTCTGTATCCTGCTGTAGCAGGCTATAGGCTGCATCGTACAGGCGGTTTCCCCATCTACGAATAGAATAGGCTGTATCCTGCAAGCTATAAGGAATACTCCGGTTTTCCCGCTCTGCACAGGCAGCTGCTCGTTGCTCGTTCCAGCGTGCTTCTTTTCGCACCTGTCGGCACTCGGCCAGGATAGCGTTTCCCAGTCTGGCATATACATCCCGCTCCTTATGTTCTGCAAAGGTGTTTTCTTTGCCGGTTTCACCATAGCTTCTCGCATAGCGCTCGGACAGCCGGGATGCCAGCCTTTGAAATTCCCGGTATTCTTCGTTTAAATAGGTATTGAAAAACAGGCTGGACAGATTGTCAATCTGGCTCCGATATGGGTCCATGGCTGCCATGTGATACTTCCACAGACGCATATCTTCCGGCAGTTCCTGCAGGAGCTGGGAGAAGGCCGCGCGAATAGGTTTGTTTCTCTCCATGGAAAAGGGATGCAGCTGTTTTTCGAGCAGCACCCGCTCCCGCACCAGCCGGTTGATTTGCTCCTGCTCTCGTTCTGCTCCGATTGCCAGGTTGACGAAGGCAGCTTTGGTCCGCTCCAGTGTTTTGGGCTTTAGTTTCCCTCTCTGGTAGAGTTCCCCGGTTCGATGATTTCTCCGGCAACGGCCTGTTCCTTCTTCCCAGCTTGGGACCGGATCGGCCAGGGCAATATGAACATGAAGATGATTGGTATTGAAATGCATGGCAGCGGACCAGATCCAGCCTTCCATTCCTTCTTCCTTCATCAGCTGCTGGACGGCGCTTCTGGTATAGCTTTGGATTTCTGCCTGCGCGGCCACCCCTTGCTCGTCCATCAGGCCCACTTCCTTCAGCCACCGGCTGTCAAAGGAAAAGAGCAGCTGATACATCAGCCCGCCCTGCTCCTGGGACAGCTGAAACAGCTCCTTCATATCGGCTTTTTGCTTTGCAGAAAGCCGATCCTGCCAGGCGTCAAACAGGCCGGTCGTTTTTTCCGGATTTCCCATGTAGTCCGTATAGGAGCGGAATACATCATAGGCCGTTACCTGTTTTTGCGTTTCGGATTGGTCGATGGCTTCCGGCCGGTCGATGTAGTGAAGATAGCGGGAAAAGGGCTTTGCGGATGCAGGGATGAATATTGCTTTTAAGATGATTCCGGCTGCCATAATGTCCTCCTCTGAATTTGTTTTTCCCCAAGAGAAAACGGCACCGTTTCTGATGCCGTTTCTTTGCAGCTTCTTTCTGTTCCTTAATGAACGTCTTTTTTAAGCAGAACCTTCCTGACCTCTTCTTCCTTTCTTTCTGTAAGCTCCGCAATCTGCTCCAGCGGAAAGCCTTTCTGATGCAATCTCAGAACCATCCGTTCTTCGGCTTCCTGTTTGCCTTCCTGTTTGCCTTTCTGCCTGCCTTCCTGCCAGGCTTCTCTCTGCTTGACCTCAATGTCCTTTTCGTAGCTGTATTCTGCGATTAGCATATTCCTCACCCTTATACCAAATACCTGTTACTGCTCCCGCTGCTTCATTTGTTCTTGGAATGTAATCTCCGTCATTCCCGCCTGAACTGCCGCATCTTTTACAGACAGTAATCCCTGGCTGACCAGGTCATAAAGCAGATCCAAACCGTCCGGCCTTCTGTCCTTCCTGAATTCCTTCCTGCCAGGCTTCTTTCTGCTTGACTTCAATATCCTTTTCATAGCTGTATTCTGCGATTAGCATATTCCTCACCCTTATACCAAATACTTGTTATTGCTCTCGCTGCTTCATTTGTTCTTGGAAGATACGCTCTGTCATTCCTGCCTGAACTGCTGCATCTTTTACAGACAGCAGTCCCTGACTGACCAGTTCATAAAGTAGATTCAACCGTCCGGCCTTCTGTCCTTCCTGCCTTGCTTCCCGCTGCTTGACTTCAATATCCTTTTCGTAGCTGTATTCTGCGATTAGCATATTTCTCACCTCGCTCCCCTTTCCCTTTGCCTCCCCCAAAGGCTGCTCTATCTTAATGTTCCGCTCCGCTTTTCCTTCCGCTGCATCCCCGCATGGTTTATGGCCGTGCCCCGCGGCCTTGCCGGATGAGGACAGTCTTACCCTCAAAAGCAAAGCCATAGCTGCGGATCTTGTCCACCGGGATTCCCTTTGCCTGCAGCGCCTTTGCGTACTGCTTTTCCTCGATCTGCGAAAGGGCCGCAGCGGCGGTTTCCTCCAGATCGTTTTCCCTGTTTGGCCGCCGAACCTTGAATTCCAAGAGGATCGCATCGTCTTCCCCGTTTTTTGGTTCCAGCATCACGTCGTATCTTCCGAATCCGCTCTCCCGATTGGAGGTGATAACGTAACGGCTCGACAACTCTGCTATCAGCCCCAGCACAAAGCCGTGGTAAAAGCGTTCCGGCTCGGAGCCGGAGGGCTTTGTTCCCGTGTCAAAGTAACTGAAGGTTTGTTCGGTTACCTGATTCATATAGCCATTCATAGCCTCTTCATCCCCTGTGAGCAGGGCTGTGATAAACCGGTTGTAGCTGCCTTCCGCTTCCTCCCGGAACCAGCCCTGAATCATCACTTTAAACATCTGCTTTACTTCCCGATTGGTCAGCGCCAACGTATAGCGGTATCTTCCTACCTCTCCCAAAAATTCCTGCTTCACCACCTTCAGGTAGCCCGATGCAAGCAACAGGCTCCACACGGCGGACATCCTTCCGGACAAGGCTCCATATACCAGCTGCTCGTTCAGCTCCGTTTCCAGAACATCTCCCTGCAGCAGGCGTTCAAAGTCTTTCTTCAGATCTTCCGACCCCTGCTGAATGATCCGGCCCACCAGACTATTGGTGCTGGTGTTGGCCCAATAGGTTTGCGCTTTGCCCGTTTTCAGATAATTGATAATGGACCAGGGATTGTAGATATCCGTCTTGTCTCCAAAGGTAAAGCCGTCATACCAGGCTTTCACTTCCTCCTTTCTATCGGAAAAGCCGTATTCCTCCAGAGCTGTGAATACCTCTTCCTCCGTGAAGCCAAAGCACTGAGCGTACTCGTCCGATGTCGTGGTCACGACCTTAGGATTGTTAAAGTCGGAGAAGATGGACTCCTTGCTGACCCTGGTGATGCCGGTCATCAGAGCGCGATACATATACGGGTTGGTTTTGAAGGTGGAATTGAACAGGCTCCGCATAAAGCCGCTCATTTCCTCCCAGTATCCGTTTATATAGGCTTCCTGCATGGGGGTATCATATTCGTCCAGCAGTATAATGGCCTTTTTTCCATAATAGCGGGTCAGATAGCCGGACAGTCTTTTCAGGGAAAATTTAGCTCTGCTTTCATCCATTTCAGAGGAAATACGTTCAATCTGGCTTTTTTCTTTTTTGCTCAGCTGATCGCTTTCCAGCAAAAACGAGTATCTCTCGTAAAGATCCTCCAGAATACAAAATATGGTATTTTTTGCCTGAACAAAGGTTGTTTCTTTCACATCGGCAAAGCTCAGGAAGATAACCGGCCAGGTCCCCTGCAGGTTTCGGTATTCCTCTTCCTGCCAGATGGAAAGTCCCTCAAAAAGGTCACTCCTTCCCGCGTAATCCAAGGAAAAGAACTGCTGCATCATGCTCATGTTCAGGGTCTTCCCAAAGCGCCTGGGCCGGGTGATGAGGGTCACGTCATCACCTGCTTCCCACCATTCTCGGATAAAGCTCGTTTTGTCAATGTAAAAATAGTCGTTTGTACGGATGACCTCAAAATCCTGGCCTCCGGTATTGATCACTCTTGCCATGTTGTTCTCCTTTCCCCTTGCTTTCCTGCTGTCCCTTTCTCTGTTCTTTATACAACGATTATACCATAGTCCCCCACTCTTCACACGGGAAAAATTCCTTTCGCGCCGGTTTGTCCCTTAGTCCCTTTTGCTTCGTTATCTTTGTTTCCTGCCCGGTATCTTCTCCTGCAGAGGGCCACACGCTATATCATGGTTTTTATTTTCCTTCGCCCCGTTTCAGCGTTTTGCAGCAGCGCTTCATGGCCCGGTGAATATCCCGCTCCTGCAGTCCTCCCAGCTGATAGCGGTCAATGCTCCGAAATCGGTTTGGAATACACTGCAGGGTTCCCACAAAGTATTGTTTGCCTCCCTGAACTGCAATAATCTTCCATCCCTCCTGTGCAAGATAAATGGTGTCAAAGTCCATATGCTCCGGTCGCATCATCCGGTACATCTGCAGGGCAAACCAGGTTCTGGCGGTTTCTTCATCCCGCGCTTCAAAATAATAGTCCTGGGGTTCTTCTTCATAATAGGTTTCGACTTTCATCCGATAGCGGCTCATGGTCTGGCCCTCCTTTCCAAATCAAGTTTTCAGTCTCCTTCTGAATTGCTGCGGCGGCGATAACGGGAAAAATCCGGCTCCGCGTGAAAGATATACCGGTTATTGCACCACCGCTGTAAATCCCGGGCATTCTGCGGCGCATTCGGCTTGTCGTAGATCATCACATATGGGGAAAATCCCAGATCCCGCAGCGTGTAAATCCGATACAGATCTTCTTCCTAGCTGCTGCCGTAATTGGTCAGCACGTAAACCACCCGTCTTGCAGGATCCCGCAACTTTGTATGGCGCGCAACTTGTTGGAAAGCGTCCGTCAAGTCTTCCTTCGGATCATCCCATGCAAAGCGAATGCGGGAAAAGGAAATCCGATTCAGCAGGTGTATCGTGTCCCGATCCATCAGGCGAATATCCAGGCCTTGGGTCAGATCGACCTGTGCCCGGCTCTCTGCCAAATTCTGCAGCAGGCGCTCCACCCCCGGACAGGCTAAGAGATTTGGATCCAGCAGCACGATCTCCCTCTGCCCGTGATAGAATTCGGTCAGCTCCGAGGCCTGGTAACTGGCAGCGCCTTCCTTTTGGCTGACGATGCAGAAGGGGCACCGCCTCGGGCACCCGCGCGTGAGAAATCCGTAAGCCGTATCCCAGATGTGGTATAAATCATAATCCGGACAGGTATGCTCGATCTCCTCCGGCAGCCGGTTATCCAGGCCATACCCGGTGCCGCCCTCTACAATCCGGTCTGCCTGAATGCAAAATTCCATGTCTTCGGTATAGAGCCCATCAAAGACTTTCGATTTGTAAACGACATCGTAGTGCTTGAGCCCGTTCCACCATTCCACTTCATCACCCTGCTGTTTATGCCAGGCGGACAGCTTCATCAGCGCTAAATTGGGAAAGTGGTTTCCGTCTACATCGATCACTGCAACTTTCATACATACCTCCTTTGCTTCCTCATGCTTCTCCTAACTGTTTGGCCACATGCCAGATAAAACGCTGCACCCATTTTTTCAGCGTCTGCTCGCACACATAATCAAAATCCGCATACCGGACGTGGTAGATAATATGGGCCATGACCTCCTCTACATACTCCGCAGGGATTTCCTTTTGCGCCGCTTCAATGGCCTGGATATACGGCTCAAAATTGCAGCGGCTGGTCGCTTCCGTTTCCGTGGAGCTGTTCCGCTCGTCCTGGAATTCTTCCAAGGTCAGCTGGCCCGCTTCCAGTGCTTTGAAATAGGGATAGTCCGCGATTAAATACCACATGCGGCGATAGGTGTTGTCCCGCAGGGTATAGGCTCCTTTTTTTCCTCCCCTTGGCTGATAATATGCTTTCATCTTCGGTTCCCCCTTTTGTCTTGCAATTGGTTCCATTGAAAAAGAGCAGGCTTTGTGACAGGCTCTGCTCTTTGGTTTGTTGTAATTGGATGGTTGATATGGTGATACAGTCTTATTCTGATGCGCTGGCTTCCGCTTTGCCCGGCATCTCGCCCGGATAATCCGGGTTATGTTCTCTGGCCCAGGTGTCCAGCAGTGTGATTAAAATATCCTGCATCTCCTCGTCGCTGTATTCTTTTGGAAAATAAGTATTGCGGATCTTCCGGTCTACTTTGATTCGGACTTTCGGGACCTCTTGCTTCGCCGTTTCCCGCTCCGGCTTCAGCAGGCGAAATATCTCATCCACTGCGGCCCCTTCGGGAAGGGTCTCCCGCAGCTGTTTGGCCAGATCCTCGTTCAGTTTCATCTGTTCCACCTCCAGCACATCCAGGACATGCTGCTGCACAGGCTCTGTCAGATACGACACCTGCACGCCCGCTTTCAGCGGCAGTGTACCTTCATCCACCAGATTCAGAAGCGGCTGGATTAAATGGGTCAGGCGAATGTATCGCTTGATTGTTTCTTTCCCGACACCCATTTGCTCCGCAATGATTTCTGAACTCTTTTGGTTAGGGCTCCCGAGGGGCCTCAAGGTTCCACTTACAAACTCGCCATTCGTTTTCCGCTTGATGGCATCGTATTTCAATCGAATCGCCCAGGCTTTTTCACTGATTCGGATGTGAGGCCTCTGCAGATTGGAATCGGCCAGGATAATATCCCGATCTTCGTCGGATACTTCCATCACAATCACCGGCAGCACTTGCAGCCCCGCTTGGATGGCCGCATACCGCCTTCTGTGTCCGGAAAGGATTTCATACCCCTCCTGCTCCCTGCAGGGCCGCACCAACAGCGGCTCCAGTACGCCTTTTGAGCGGATGCTGGCAATCAGCTCTTCCATGGCCGCATCTTCCTCCACCCGAAAATGGTTTTGTTCCGATGGATGCAGCTGGCTGACCGCCACGTTCTTTCCCGATTCGGCTCGGTTCTCGGAAGCGGGCTCTGCAGTTCCAAACAGCCCTGCCATTAAGGCTTCTTTTTTCAAATGTTCCATCGCCTGTACTCCTCTCTCATGACTGATGCAAATATTCTTCCACAAACTGCCGGTATGCGGTGGCTACTTTTCCTTTGGGATCGTATTTCAGGATGCTGATTCGCTCCTCCACGCATTCCTCCGCTGATACGGCTCTGGGAATCCGGGTTGCAAAGACTTTCATCCCCATCTCCGTGTATCCATCTGTCAGTTTTACCGCCTTGTCCTTGTTGTAATTGGTCCGGGCATCCAGCATGGTAATCAGGAGGCCCCGGACAATCAGATCCGGATTCATGTTGGCCCGCACCTGCATGGCAGCCTGAATCAGTTCCAGAATGCCCGCCTCCGATGCACCCTGGGGCTGCGTGGTAATGATGACTTCATCGGCTGCGGTCAGGACATTGATGGACATCAGATTGAGGGCGGGCGCTGCGTCCAGCAGCACATAGTCGTAATTCCCTTTTACGGTATCCGTAATTTCTCTCAGAATGCTCCGCTTGCGGCCTTCGTCCTGCACACCGTTTAGGGCATCGGTAATGCCCGGCAGCGTGTGGTCAGCCGGTAGCACATCCATGCCTTCCGCATGGCGGACAATGGTGTCTTGCAGTTCTCCGGTAATATCCCGTTTTAAAATCCGAAACAGCATCAGATCCGTCAGGGACCTCTGCGGCTCGGGAATGCCAAGCCCTTTGGACAGGGATGGGTTGCCGCTGTCGTCCACATCCATCAGCAGCACCCGAAAGCCCCGTTCTACAAGGCCGGCTCCCATGGATATGGCAGTGGTGGTTTTTGCGACTCCACCTTTTTGATTGGCAATGGCCAGTACCTTACTCATGTGTTTGTTCTCCTTTCACGCTCTTGTTTTATTTTTTCATCCATCTGCGATACGATGCTGCGAAAGCGGTTATCCAAAATCATGACGCACTTCCGAGTCGTAATACTGCTGAATTGTTGCAGGTGCGTTAAACAGGGCCATCGTGATGTATGCCTTGATATTGCGAATTCGGTTCTTCAGCAGCTTCATGCAGTCCATCACGTATCGGACATGGATGGAATTCAGCGCATGGAACCGTTTGGCAACCAGGTCTGCGGGAAAGGCGGCCTCTCCGATTCGGATCTGCTCGTTATATTGGCAGGCACACTCCACCTCTTCCATGATCTGCACCAAATCCTGGAGTGCACGCGGATCATACTCCTGAGCCAGCAGGTCGTATTCAATCCGCTCCTGAATCGCTGCACTGCTTTCCCGTTGGCAGCTTGCTGCGAGATCCGGACATTCCGCCGCTTCCTGTTTTTGATGGATAGATAGATTGATAGATTCAGCCTTTAATTCTTTCGTGTTTGATTCTTTAGTATTTAATTGCGTTGTCTCCTCCAACATTGGTTCCTCCAAGATGGGCTTGTCCAGAATTGGATGTTCCAATTCTGGTGAATCCGATATTGGTTCTGCGGATTCTGGCTCTTTCTTTTGCGGCCGTTCATAGATGATGTATTCCATATCTTTGATTCTGCCATTTTCGCCGCGCAGCTGCTTCCGGACAATGTATCCACGCTGCTCCAGCTCTTTGACGGCGGTTCGTATGGCGTCGATCCCCTCACTGCAGATGCTAGCCAATCCTTTCAAGGTATAGTCCCAGGTATCGGGCAGGGACAGCATCAGAGACAGCAGGCCTTTTGCTTTTAGTGATAGCTCTTTATTTCTTAAATGGTGGTTGGACATCAATGTGAAATCCTTTGTCTTTTCTACTCGAAATATTGCCATGGCTATAGCTTCCTTTCCGGCGTCTTTTTTTATATAAAAAGGCATTAAACTAACCATTTCAGTTAATTTAATGCCATCTAACCAACACTATTATTTTTATTTTCTATTCTTATGTAGTCATATTTTCCATGCTACTATCAAGTCCATCCAGTACAAATTATGCCGAATTCAGCCTGAAATGCACTTTCATATATTACCAGATACTATAGCCGACGTGGCACCAATGGCATGTGCGTAATTGTGACCAATCAGCTGTACCCAACAGATAAAAATACAGGCTTGTCTTCTGCCTGCGCTTTCTCAAAAGCTTCTTTGCCCCATGGATACCAGTCAACCGGATTATACGCATGCTGCAGTAAATAAGGAGACTTTTCATGGGCCAATCTGTTGGGCATTGTTCTCTTATTGTTCACTTCATCACCTCCTGTTCCCGCAATAAAAAGCGTTTTGTAAGCATACACTTTTTATTTAAAGTTAATTTTCATTCTTATAATGTTTCCGTCTTTATACCAAATTATACTTGAATCAATGTCGATTCTTCTTCCCGCGTAATCAATAGAAAAAAACTGTTCCATCATGCGCATGTTCCGGATCTTCCCATAGCACTTCTCCTATCTGCTTCCTTTTTCTGTGGCTTCCTGCCTATTCCGCTTATCCCCTGCCTCGGATCAACACCTGTTTTCCTTCAAAGGCAAAGCCGTACCTCCGGATCCGTTCTGCTGGAATTCCTTTAGCCTGCAGTGCTGCCGCGTAGTTCTTTTCCTCAATCTGCGCAAGGGCTGATGCTGCCGTTTCCTCCAGGTCCGCTTCTTTTCCCGGCTTAAAGACCTTGAATTCTAAAATCATAGCGTCATCGCCCGGCTCCTTTGGCTCCAGCATCACATCATAGCGGCCAAATCCACTCTCCCGGTTGGAGGTAATGGTATAGCGGCCCGCCAGTTCCACCATTAGGCCCAGAACAAAGCCGTGATAAAAGCGTTCCGGCTCTGAGCGGGAAGGCCGTTTTCCCGTGTCAAAGCTGCTGAAGAGTTCCTCTGCCACCGCATTCATATAGTCATTCATGGCTTCTTCATCGCCCATGAGCAGCGCCTTGATAAACTGGCTATAATTGGATCTGATTTCTCGGAACCACCCTTTCACCATGCTTTGAAACATCTGCCGTACTTCCAGGTTCGTCAGGGCCAGCTTGTAAACCGGCTTTAGCAGCACGCCCTTTTCCCAGTCATAGGACATTTCATTTTTCCCTTCAAACCCGGCGACTTTCAGGTATCCGCTGGCCAGCAGCAGGCTCCATACCGCCTGTTCGTCATCGTTCATCTGATCATAGACAATCTGCTCGTCCAGCTCCGTATGAATACATCCACCCTGAAGCAGCGTTTCAAACTCCTGCTTCAGGGCCCTGCTTCCTTCCCGGATCAGCTTGCCTGCCAGGCTGTTCGAGCTGGTATTGGCCCAGTAGATGCCGAGCTTCCGGTTATCCAGATAGTTGATAATTGACCATGGGTTATAAATATCCGTTTTGGTCCCAAAGGTGAAGCCGTCGTACCAGGTTTTTACTTCTTCCTTCTTTTCAGGAAGCCCATATTCCTCCAGAGCTGTAAAGACTTCCTCCTCTGTGAAGCCAAAGCGCTCCTCATATTGTACCGATGTTGTGGTGATAATTTTCGGGTTATTGAAGTCCGAGAAAATGGATTCCCGGCTCACTCTGGTGATTCCCGTCATCAATGCCCGGTACAGGTAGGGGTTGGTCTTGAAGGCAGCGTTGAATAAGCTGCGCATAAAGCCGCTCATTTCCTCCCAGTAGCCCTTTACGTAAGCTTCCTGCATGGGGGTGTCGTATTCGTCCAGCAGGATGATGACCTTCTTTCCGTAGTAGCGGCACAGATAATCCGACAGCTGATTCAGCGCCAGCTCCAGATCCACTTCGTCCAGCTGCCCATTTTTCCCCATTTCATACTGTTCCTTTTCCCCCCTGCTGAGGCAGTCTCCTTCCAGCAGGAAATCACATTTCGTGTATAATGCTGCAAAGATTCTGCCGATCTTTTTTCGCGCAGAGGCAAAGCTGGAGTCCTTTACATTTGCAAAGGACAAAAAGACGACCGGATACGTCCCCTGCAGCTTTCGGTATTCCTCCTCCTGCCAGATAGAAAGGCCCTCAAAAAGGTCGCTTCTTCCCGCGTAATCGACGGAAAAGAATTTTTCCACCATGCTCATGTTCAGGGTCTTGCCAAAGCGCCTGGGCCGGGTGATGAGGGTCACGTCATCACCTGCTTCCCACCATTCTCGGATAAAGCTCGTTTTGTCAATGTAAAAATAGTCGTTTGTACGGATGACCTCAAAATCCTGGCCTCCGGTATTGATCACTCTTGCCATGTTGTTCTCCTTTCCCCTTGCGTTCCTGCTGTCCCTTTCGCTGTTCTTTATACAACGATTATACCATAGCCCCTCACTCTTCACACGGGTAAAATTCCTTTCGCGCCGGTTTGCCCCCTGTGCAAAATAAATGGTTTCGTGCCACGCAAAAAACCAGGCTGCGAAGATTGCTTCCTTATATTGACGGGATTGGGGACATATGATATTATGACACACACATTGTTGATTTTTGCTGCAAAACTATGGGAATTATAGGAGGGCAGACGTATGGATTATCCAAGGATGTTTTTTAAACAAGCTGGCAAAGGCGCTCCGGCCAATGAGGCTCGTGAGCCATACGGCAGCAGTATGCAGAGTGTTCAGAATCTGGAAACCGTCATCAATGAGGGCCTTCGCGTCGCCCTGCTGGAGGAAACCCCGGATCAGTCGCTGGATGTGCTGCTGGAGCACCTGGGAAAAGCGCTCCATGGCGAACGAACCTACATATTTGAACAGAATGAGGCTGGCGGTGATGACAACACTTATGAATGGGTAGCCGATGGGGTAGTACCGGAAAAGGAAAATCTGCAAAATGTTCCCCCCGAGGTGTGTGCCAGTTGGTATCAGAAGTTCAGCATCCGTAAGCATATCGTCATTAAGAGCCTAGAAGATATTCGAGAGACTTCCCCTCTCCAGTATGCGACCCTAAAGCGTCAGAACGTCCATTCTCTCGTGGTGGTTCCCCTTTATGACGGTGAAAAGCTCATCGGCTTTTACGGTGTGGACAATCCGCCTGTAAAGTCGCTGGAATATGCATCCAATATGCTTCAGACCGCGGCATATTTTATCGTATCCTGCCTCAAACGGCGCAATCTGGTCCGTGAGCTTCAAAAGCGGAGTTACAATGTCCTCCATGCTCTCAGCGTGGACTATCTGGGCATCTATGAAGTGAACTTTGACACCGGCGAATGTGAAATATACCGCAGCAGCGAGCAAATGAGTATGGATTGGACCGCCCATTTTGAAGACGGCTATCAGACTGCTATGGAGCGTTATATTTCCCAGTATGTGAGCCCCCGGGATCAGGAACGGCTCCGTGCTGTGACAGAAAAAGATTATGTACTTGCCCAGCTCAAGGCAAAGAAGAAATTTTCTGTCCGTTACCAAGTGAAAAACAGTTCATCCGGCCTGAAGCACCTGGAGCTTCATTTTTCCGCCACAGAGAAAACGGAAGAGGAACATTGCGCGATTTTTGCCCAGCGGGATATCAATGCTGTGGTCGAACAGGAAGAGAAGTACAAGCTGGAAGCAAGGCGAAGCTTGGAGGACATTCTGGAAGGGGCTAGAACCGGCATTTGGACCATTGAGCTTGAGGATGGCTGTCAGCCGAGGATGTACGCGGATCGGACCATGCAGATTCTCCTCGGGGTGCCGGAAGAGATTGCGCCGGAGGAGTGCTACCAGCACTGGTTTGAAAATATTGAGCCGGACTATGTGGAAATGGTGCAGGAAGCGGTGCTGGAGATGTTGGAAACCGGACGTTCCGAAGTAATTTATCCCTGGACGCATCCGGAGCTAGGGAAAATTTATATCCGCTGCGGCGGTGTTCCGGACAAAACATTCAAAAAACCTGGAGCCTGCCTGAACGGATACCATCAGGACATCACAGAGATCATGGTGACAAGGAAAAAACAGGAACAGGACATCATGGATCTGCTGGAGCGGGTGAGACGGGCCAATTCGGCAAAAAGCGAATTTCTTTCCCATATGTCCCACGATCTCCGCACGCCTATCAATGGGATTCTGGGAATGCTGACCATCATGGAGAAATGTCAGGATGATCCGGCACGGCAACTGGAGTGCCAAAAGAAAATTCGTGTATCGACGGGGCATCTGCTTTCTTTAGTTAACGATGTTCTACAGATCAGCAAGCTGGAAAGCGGGAGCTCTGCCGTAATAGAGGAACCCTTTGACCTTCACGATATATTGGATGACTGCTTCATGATTCTGTCTCCTCAGGCGGAGGAGGAGGGAATTCATCTGGTTCTGGAGGAAGCTGACTTGCAGCATAGCAGATTGCTAGGAAATCCGCTACATTTGAAGCAAATCCTGATGAACGTCACTGACAACGCCCTCAAATACAATCGCCCTCAGGGTTCCATATTTGTTCAGGTAAAGGAAATTTCCTGTCAGAATGGTACTGCAAGCTACCGCTTTGTTATTGAAGATACTGGAATTGGCATCGGGGAAGACTTCAAAAAGCACATTTTTGAGCCATTCACTCAGGAACATCAGGGTGCGAGAACCAACTATAATGGCATTGGGCTTGGTATGTCCATTGTAAAGAAGCTGGTGGACCAAATGAATGGAAGCATTGAGGTAAACAGCCAGATTGGTAAAGGAAGCGTGGTTCAGATCATCCTGCCCCTTCGAGTTGATGAGGCATGGAGTGCACAGCCTGTGGATGAAGAGCGGAATTTGCGAAGCAATATTGTCGGCATGCGTGTCCTTCTGGTGGAAGATAATGAGATCAACTGTGAAATCGTAGAGTTTATGCTAAAGGATGCGGGAGCGGAGGTCGTAACCGCCAATAACGGAAAAGCTGCTGTGGATGCCTTCACAGCGTCTGCGCCGGGAACCTTTGACTGTGTGATCATGGATTTGATGATGCCGATCATGAGCGGATATGAGGCGACCCGTGTGATTCGCAGTCTGGACCGGCCGGATGCAGCAGTTGTACCCATTATAGCGCTGTCGGCTAACGCATTTGACGAAGATATCGCCATGGCAAAGGATGCTGGAATGAATGAACATCTGGCAAAGCCAATAGACATCCAAAAAATATTCAAAGTCATGAGTCGGCTGAGACGCTGACAGGAGCCTTTACCTTTCCGTAAGGCTCCTGTTTTTGGCATCCGATATTTGGGGGGTTATATCCGCTTAATTCTTTCCATCTTCCTTCTTATTCGCTTCAAAAAAACTGCAGCCGCAGCGGCCATGCTCCTTCACATCATAAAGGGCCAGATCCGCATTATTATAGAGCTCGTCCGAAAAGCCCTGCTGAGAAAATGCTCCGCCTATGCTGAGAGACACTTTAGGCAGCCCGTCATTTGGGTTTTGCAGCATTTTGTTAATAGCATTTACTTTGTTTCTAATAACGGATTTCATGCTTGGTCTCATGTCGGTCAGGATCACGGCAAATTCATCTCCGCCAATGCGAGCCGGAAAGTCTGTTGTACGAAAACTCTTTTCCAGGAGCCTTGCAACTTTTTTCAAAATTTCATCTCCTGTGCTATGCCCGTATTCATCGTTAATATTTTTAAATTTATCCACATCCACCAGGAGCAGAGCTACCGGGTTAGGTGTGTGCTTCATGTGAAGCTTTAACTGATCGAACCCGCCTCGATTCATAATACCGGTCAGCGGATCGTGCTCCGCCTTATGCTGCAGCATGGCCTGATTGGCGGCATTCACTTCGTAAATATCGTTGTATGTCAGCGCCAGATATTTAAATTCATAGGATCCGGTCAATTCCAGTGTTTTATCTTCCTTGATGCAGTCAATATAAATCTGCAGCGGCTTTATAATCAGCATCAGGATCATGATAAAGGTTATGATAGTCTGCAGGAATAAAATGCTGATGAGAATCCTCTGATGCACCAAGGTTTTTTTCAGGGCCGCAGCACTCTCCTCTTGCGCAGCCTTGGTTTCATCTACCACCGCATTTAGAAAGTGATTAATATTGGTTGTAATCGAACGTTTTTCCTTCTGATACTGATTGCCAAAAATAAGACTGCGTGCTTTTTCAATCTTTGCATCCCTTGCCAGCTCTCGATCCCCTCTGGAAAGTACAGTTTCCCTGATTTCCTGTGGGATGCCTTCCTCTCCCGCATTCTGGGCAGTGGAAATCAGCTTCATAGCATAAATTTCACGTTCCATCAGCTTGTTGGAATTATCAATTGCAGTTTCAAAGAAGTTGTAGGCTTTTTCGCTAGTGGGAAATTGTTTTAGCTGCTCCAGAGCTTTCTCCCTGCGCTGGGTGGTATTGGCTTCCTCAAAGTAAGCTGCCGCATATTGTGGATCCATTGTCACAGTATACAGCTGCACCTGCTCTGTCAAGTAATCGGAACCATCTGACACAAGAGATGCATTTTTCTCACAATTAATATAACTATGAGTATCGGAAATCATTGTCTGATAGCGCATTGATACATGAACGGTTGCGTAAATCAGCAAAATATATAAGACACAGGATATCAAAATCAAAATTAAATTCAGAGTACGTATCCGAATTCCTTTTATGGTTCTCTTTCTATTTTCTTTCATCTGCATCTCCTTCCATTATCCTTATTATCATTCATTCTCTCCAAAAAAGCTGCATCCGCAGCGGCCATGATCTTTCACATAGTCCAATGCCTTCTCCGCACTCTTACAAAGATCCGTTGTAAAGCCCTTTTGAGAAAAAGCACCGCCCGCGCTGATGGATACTGGCGGCAGCCCATCAGCGGACTCCTGTAGCAATTTGTTCATGGCATTGACTTTATTGCGGATCACAGACTTGAGTCCAGGCATGACATCTACTAAAATAACTGCAAACTCATCCCTGCCAATTCTTGCTGGAAAGTCTGTCGTACGGAAACTCTTTTCAATCAGTCTTGCAGCCTTTTTCAAAACAGCCTCTCCTGTTTCCGATCCGTATTCCTCATTAATACTTTCAAATTTATCAATATCAATAATCAGCAACGCGATCTGGTTTGACATGCCATCCATGTGATTTGCCAAATAATCAAAGGACTCTCTGTTGACAAGGCCTGTCAGCGGATCCTTTTGTGTTTTATACAGCAGCAACTCCTGATTTGCAGAGTTCATCTCATAAATATTATTATAAGTCATGGCCAAATATTTAAACTCATAAGCACCTGTCACTTCCAGTGCCTTCCCCTCTCTGATACGATCGATATAAAGCTTCAGCGGTTTTACGATCAGTAACCGGATCAAAAGAAAGCCAGCGATACTCAGTATAAACAGGGCGCTGATAAAAATTCTCTGTTGGATTAAAATATGATTCAAATCCGTGGCGCTGCTGTGCTGTGCATTCCTGGTCTCAGACACAATGCTGTCGAGAAAATATGTAATGTTTCCTGAAATTGCTGCCTTGGCGCCCTGATAATAGTCGCCAAACACCATTCCGGTTGCTTTTTCGAGCATGGCTGCCCGACTCAGATTCTTATCGCCATCCGTAAGCTGGACGCTGCGTACATCCTGAGGGAAATCAGCCATATCATGGCCTTCAGCAATTGCAACCAGCTTCATAGCATAAATCTCACGTTCCATCAGCCTGTTGGAGTTCTCCAACGCATTTTCGAGATAATCGCAGGCTGCTTCACTGGCCGGATATTGTTTCATATGTTTTAATGCCTTTTCTCTGCGCTGCGTGGTATAAACCTCCTCAAAATACCGTTCTACATATTGTGGCTGCCTGGTAACAATATATAGCTGTACCTGCTGTGTAAGATAATCGGAGCCGTCGGATACAAGAGCTGCATTCTTTTCACATTCGATATAATTGTCTGTATCCGTAACCATGGCCTTGTATTCCATGGCAGCGTGAACAGTTGCATAAATCACTAGTATGTACAAAACGCAGGATGCAAGAATCAGAACTAAATTCAGAGTACGCATCCGAATTCCTTTTACCTGAGCAGTCTTATTTTCCTCCATATCGTCTTTCTCCTTTATTTTATCCGTTATTTGGGCTTTGTCTCAAAAAAGCAGCCGGCAAAACCGGCTGCTTTTCAAACAAATCCATGACAGCATTCAGCCGCCCTTTCCTTCTAACCTCTGCCTCCGGCAGATTAAAAGTATATATTCGCCTTTAGCCCAAGCTCAGACACTTCTTCGGACATTTTTCTACACATGCTCCGCAGCTTACACACGTGCCTTCATCTACCTTCCAAACCTTCTCTTTCCGATCTACGTTCAGAGCGTCACAAGGACAGTTCTTTGCACATAATCCGCAGTAAACGCAGTCTTCCAGATTGCATTTTAATGCGCCACCCTTTTTATCGTCAGCAGCCGCCTTCTTTTCCTGCTTTGGAATTTCATATGTATCCACGACCTTTTCAGGTCCTGGTTCTGTATACTGGTTTTCCATGGTAAGACAAGTCTTCGGACATGCCTCTACGCAGCTGTTGCACTGGATGCACTGCATTCTCTGTATGCTCCAAGTGCGTTTCTTTCTGTCTACGGTAATTGCATTTGCAGGACATTTTTTTGAACAAATTCCACATACAATGCAGTCAGCCTCATTAATGCCTACGTGCCCTCTCGTTCTCTCCTGCCATTCTCTGGGTACTACCGGGTACATGAGAGTCGCAGGCTTTTTGAATAAGCTTTTTAATACAACCTTACCAATTTTAAATGTTGCCATTCTCTCTCACCTACCTTTCCGTACAGCTGATACAAGGGTCAATGGTCAGAACCAGCATCGGAACATCCGCCAGATCACAGCCCTGCAGTGTCTTTACGAGTGCCGGAATATTCTGGTTTGTTGGAGTTCTTACCCGCATTCTCTCCAGGAACTTGGTGCCCGCACCTTTTGCATAATAATATGCTTCACCGCGAGGCTGTTCCAGTCTGGTTACAAACTCGCCTTCTACGTTGCCTTTGACTTCTACTGAAATCGGGCCTTCCGGAATTTTGGAAACAGCCTTTTCAATCAGCTCAATGGACTGGAAGACTTCACCGATTCTCACCTTACATCTGGCATAACAGTCGCCGCCTTCTTCAATAACCGGTTCAAAATCGAGTTCATCATACACTCCGTGGCCTTTTGCCAGACGCATATCCTGCACAACACCGGAACCTCTCGCAACCGGTCCTACTGCGCCTAAATCAATGGCGTCTTCCTTAGAAAGTACACCAACGCCGCACAGTCTGTTTTTGCTGGATTTGTCCTCCAAAAATACATCCGTCAAAGCCTTGATATCTTTTTTCATACCCTTTAAGGTATCTACGATTTCCTTCAGAGTTTCGTTGTCAATATCCTTTCTGACACCGCCTACTTTGCAGACGGAGAAGATAACTCTGCCGCCTGTTGTTTTTTCCAGGATGTCCAGAATCGTTTCTCTTACTCTCCAGCAGTGCATAAACAGGCTTTCAAAGCCAAACGCATCGGCCAGAAGCCCCAGCCACAGAAGATGGCTGTGAAGTCTGGACAGCTCGTGCCAGATGGTTCTCAGATATTCAGCTCTCTTTGGAACCTCTACATCCATAGCTCCCTCTACAGCCGCGCAATAGCCCCAGCCGTGTCCAAAGCTGCAAATTCCGCAGATTCTTTCAATTACATACACCATTTCGGTGTATTCCTTTTTTTCCACCAGTTTTTCAAGTCCTCTGTGGATAAACCCGATAGACGGAATTGCCTCAATGACAGTCTCGTCTTCAATTACCAGGTCCAGATGAACTGGTTCCGGTAATACCGGATGCTGTGGTCCGAAAGGAATAATAGTTCGTTTACCCATATCAATTCTACCTTCCTTTCTTATTTCTTCGGGTTCCACGGAGTCGGTTCCGATACCTTAAAGAAGTGTCCGCCGTAATCAAGAGCAATGTGCTTGATCTTGATGCCAAAGAGATCGTGCATTTCATTTTCATAAATGAAGGCGGACCAATATTCACTGGTAATACTCTGGACTTCTTCTTCCTCCGCTACCGTCAGTTTTAAATTCAGTAATTCATGATTCTTATCAAAGGAATACAGGATTTCAAATCCAGCAGACACTTTCGTCGCGCAGATCTGACCCATTCTGTAGCCTTCGCTTTTCAGGTCACGCACTTTTGCCAAAAGGTCAGAAGCCGTAACTGGGACAATATTTGCCTGTACACTCATCTAAGCTTCCTCCTTTTCTTCCACTTTTTCCGTGCCATTTTCTTCTGAAGCAGCTTCCTGCTCTTCAGCCTGTTCTGACTCTTCCGGTGCTGCCGGAGCGGTAAGCTGTCCGCTTGCCAGGGCCTTTCTCTTTTCCTCCAGAACGCCCAGTCCCTTTACAACACCGTCGATAATGGCCTCCGGCCTTGCCGCACATCCCGGTACATATACATCAACCGGAATAACCGTATCCACGCCGCCCATGATATTATAACATTCCCGGAAAATACCGCCGTTATTCGCACAGATTCCTACTGCTACAACAACCTTTGGCTCCGGCATCTGCTCGTAAATCTGTTTTACAACGCCTTTATTCTGTTCATTGACAGAACCTGTTACCAGGAAAACGTCTGCGTGTTTGGGATTTCCCGTATTGATGATACCAAACCGTTCAACGTCGTACATAGGTGTAAGGCATGCCAGAACTTCTATGTCACAACCGTTGCAGCTGGATCCATCATAGTGGATGACCCAGGGTGATTTTGTTACATATGACATCTCTACACCTCCTTATATCAAATATACGATGAACAGGTTGATAACTCCCAGAATCAGCGCTACAAGCCACGCTGAATTGATAGCAACCTGCCATTTCATTCTTGCAAAGTTATTGTCAATAAATACTTCCAGGAAGTATGCCAGCAGGCAGACAACAACACCGATTACAGCTCCCCAGATAGTTCCGTTTGCAAAGAACAGGAACACAAAACCCAAAAGGAAAATGTTTTCATACCAGTGAGCTACTTCAATGAGAGCCATAGTCTTTCCTGAAAACTCAGTTACAAGTCCCTTTACCAGCTCCTGATGCGCGTGGTGCGACATGGAAAGGTCAAAGGGTGACTTTCTGAACTTGAGAGTCAGGATGAAGATAAAACCAAAGAACACACCGACGAGCGGCAGGAAGTCCATAGCGCCTCCCGAAATAATATCTTTGACTTTAAAGCTTCCCTCTGTCATATAAAACCCGATTGCAGTCAGCAGAACCATCGGCTCATAGGCCATCATCTGCAGCAGCTCTCTTTCTGCACCAATCTGTGAATAGGGAGAGTTGGATGAGAAAGCTGCAACAATCAGGAATACACTTGCTAATGTCAGTGTGAAAATAACGAGCAGCAGGTCTCCTCCAGCAAAGAAGAAGGCGCCCGTTACTACAACAAAGAAGAAGAAGCATGTTACATAAAAATCCTGAACATTATTTACGGTAATATCTTCTTTTTCTCTCAGTTTAAATACATCGTAAAAAGGCTGCAAAAGCGGAGGACCGACTCTTCCCTGCATTCTTGCGGAAACAATTCGATCAAGCCCTGCTAAAAGTCCTCCAACCAGAGGCGCAAGTACAACATACGCAACTACAGAAATTATTGTTGTAATCATTTAAGCCGCACCTCCTGTCAGAATAGTAACCAGAGAACCGATCATCAGTCCCAGTCCGATGATAATGACAGCTGCTGTTACACTGCAGCCGATAACATTCATCTTCTTTTCACCAAAATAGCTTTCCATATGCCAGTTTCTAAGGGATACGGAAACCGGTTTTTCCATTGCACCGTGGAACCGGAGATCATCGCCTTCATTAGCGCCGGCCAAATAAATCGGTACAATTCTCTTCTTTGTCTTGCCAAAGAAGAACAGGATGAGAAGCAGTACCACAACAACCATAACGCACATAATAATCATATTATCTGCTGACAGTGCCATAGAGGAAAGTCCTCCGAACACGCCTTCCAGATAAGGCACCAGCATATAGCTGGATACAAGCGGGAATGCAAGGCAAGCTGCGATGGTCAGCACCACCAAAGTGCCCTGTACGAACCATTCCTCTTTGTGCACATTCTGCTGGATATTCTCAGCTCCTGCCACAACTGCGGCCATTTTTCCCAGCCATTTTGTCCAGTAAAATGCAGTTGCTGCACTTCCGAAGCAGATAATTGCAACCAGAAGAATATTTCCAGAATCAACAAAAGCAGTCATGGAGGCCCACTTGGAGATCAGCATTCCGAAAGGAGCCAGGAACATTCCTGCAATACCGATCATTACGAAGGTTGCCAGACGAGGCATTCTGCCAAAGAGTCCGTCCATGTCTTCAATGTCTCTGCTGCCGATATTATGCTCTGCAGTACCGACGCACAGGAACAAGAGCGACTTGGTAATCGCGTGGAATATGATCAGCATGATTCCTGCCCATACAGCGCCTGCCGTACCGATACCTCCGCAGGTTACAATAAGTCCCAGATTTGCAATCGTAGAATATGCCAGAACTTTTTTTGCATTGCTCTGGGAAATCGCCGCAAAGGATGCCATGAGGAAGGTAACTCCTCCAACAGTCATAACCATCAGGCCTGCAAAGTTGCCCATTCCAAGGCAAGGAGCCAGCTTGATAATCATAAATACGCCTGCCTTAACCATCGTAGATGAATGGAGCAGCGCGGATGTCGGTGTCGGCGCTACCATAGCTCCCAAGAGCCAGCTGTTAAACGGCATCTGCGCAGCCTTTGTAATTCCTGCAAAGGCCAGGAATGCTGCCGGAATTGCCATAATTCCCTGATACATGGTGCCGTATGTAATCATTGTGCTCAGCTCTATTGTGTCGTATACGAATCCCAGAATCAAAATCCCAACGGCGAATCCAAGTCCGCCCAGCAGATTCATAATCAGAGCGCGGAAGGCATTGTTTGTCGCTTCCTTTGTTTTGGTGTATCCGATGAGAAAGAAAGAAGATAAGCTGGTAATCTCCCAGAAGAAATACATCCAAATCAGGTTGTTTGATGTAACAAGACCAAACATCGCTGCCAGGAATACGAACATAACGAAGAAGAACCAAGGTCTTCTGTCTTTTTCACCGGAATGGTGATGCTGGAAATCCTTCATGTAGCCGAGTGCGTACACGCAAATAAGACTTCCGATAATTCCAATGATCAAAGCCATAATCATGCTCAGACGGTCGATGTACAGATTACTGCCCACCTGAATATGATGTCCTTTAGTAAGCTCAAACCATATCAGAAGCGGAGTCTGAATAATGGCAAAAAGCGATGCCAGATATTTCTTGTGTTTTATGCCCGTATAGATGATATATATAGCCAGACAGGCCTCTATCACCATCATGACATAATTGACGGTCTCATTTGAAAAGTCAAAATACTGACCGCCGTTTTGGAAATACTGCACTGCCAGGAAAATCGATCCTGCAGCGATGACAAGAGCTGCGAATTTTACAATCGCGCCTCTTGCCGCATCAGCTTTAACTACTAAAAGAACAAAGGCCACAACTAATGGAAACAAGATTAGAAAAAATATAGTGCCCATTTTATCCTCCTAATAAATAAAACTTTTAACGAGTGCAACTTCTCACACATCATTATACATATATATATATGAGATCACAAGTCTTACGATAATATTCTAAAAATTCAATCAATACTCCCTAAAATCGATACATCCGTTGATTTTACTGGATTTCAGCTCTTTTTCAACAAAATTCTTAAAAAAAAGATTTTTCGCCTCTTCTTTGCTGTAAAAAACTGTGCATTCTGTATACCTTCTCAGTTTAAAGATTCGCTAAAGATTTGTAAATTACACAGTCAAAAGCGTCTATTCTGAAAATTTCCCGTAAAAAAGTCTCATTTTTGATATCAATTATTTATTTACCTTTTTTTGCTATAAGTTGAAATTTACCCCTCAAAAGGCTTGACACTTAATTCTTTTTATGGTATATTTTAGTTGGTTTTAAATATATTTACATCCATTGTTAAAACCACTTAACTTCCCTTTCACACATAAAAACTGCCCTGCAGCTATTCGCCGCCAGGGCAGTTTTTTGTTCATGTATTTTATTAGCTTTAATTATGTTCTTTTGGTTCTACCTTCTTTGAAATTGCAAAGAATACGATACATAGAACCGCACATACAGCTGTCAGGATATACAGACCCATCTGAATCGTCCCAACGATTGTATCCACATTGGTACTTTCCAGGATACCGTCAAAATAATCGCCGGACTCCCACGCATCCTCTGTTCCCCAGCCTTCATACCATGGCTCAAATACTAGAGCAATGACATTCATGATGCTCATAATGAAGAACAGAATTGCCAGTCTCTTTGTATCGCCTACAGCAAGGCCGGTTTTTTTGTTGGTCGGGAATTTTTCCGGATCTTTCTTTGTAAGGCCTCCATATCTTTTCCTCCAGATAAAGTAGAGAATCGGCCCGGTTATCATACCTGTCATACCGCCGAGATAATAATCGGAACCATTGATGAAGTTCGCAAATACAGCTACACAAATCGGCACAACACAGATGAGAGTCAGGAACCCCATACCTCCCGGAATCTTGAATACATATTCTTCCTTTGGGATTCTTCTTCTCAGAATCATAGCAGAAATATATACCAGAACGTAAGATGCCATCAGCAGCGCTACATCCAGTACGATGATGAATCCAAATGGGAACATGCAGAAAATCAGATTAAAGATTCCTACGGACAATACGGAAATGTACGGTACACCATACTTTTTGTCACACTTAACGAGTACCGGCGGCGCCAGATTATCGTCAGCCAAGGAGAAAAAGCCTCTGGAACCGGACGCTATGTATGTATTATAAATGGAGCACTGAGCCAAAATGGCCACTATGATAAAGACAACGCCCATTGCCGGTCCCCAGAAGTGGGAAGCCACATCCGCATAACCCACGCAGTCGCCTTCCGTACCCCAGTCTTCCCACTGACCCAGGGAGCCAAGACCTGCAATAGTCGGCAGGATATATACGGCCATGATCAGGGGAACCGTAATCAGGGTTCCTTTTGGAATTACTTGTGGGTTTGCTACCTCACCTGCAATGGTGGACATGGACTCGTAACCAGAGTACATCCACATTCCGATGGAAATACCTCCTGCAATATAGAAGAACCAGTCGCTGATTCCTTCTGCAGGCTCTGCTGTCATCTGGAAGGAAATCGTAGATGCCGTTTCCGCATCGCCCCCCCAGTTTAAGAAGCCGCAGATAGCAATCATACCAAATGCAACCATTACCAAGATGGATAGAATCGTACTTGCGATACCTACATCCTTTACTCCGCGAATATTGATGGCTGTAAAAATGAAAATCATTCCGAATTTCAACGCAAATTCTGCGGCAAAGGACATATCCCACATGGAGGCCGCATATCCGCCTGCAAGAATAACATAGGAAGTATTATCAATATAGATGGAAATCGTTCTCCACCAACCTGCCTGAAAGCCCCAGAATTCTCCCAGCGCTTCCTGGACCCATTTGTAATAACCGCCTTCCTGAGGCCTTACGGAACCAAGCTCAGAAGCTACCAGCCCGAAAGGAAGTCCCCAAACAAAAGGCAGCACGCACAGCATAACAATCGTTAATCCCGGTCCGCATTCCGGAATCATTTCTTCAATTCCGTAGCAGCCGGCAGCAACGAGACAGAAAATCATAAATACAACAGTCGAAACCTTGATATCATGTTTTTTCAGCCCGTGTTCGCCAACATCGGCGACTGCAGCATTTCTCTGCTCACTCATTCGTATCTCCTCCTTAAAACATAAAATATAGAACATAATTACAATTCTAAATATACACCATTTTGTTTGAATTATCAATCAATTTGAGAGGACAAAAAAATGTGAGCAAATACGTTCCTTTTTTATATCAAAATAGTTCTTTTTTATTTCACATACTCTGTGCCCATTTGAATGTACAACAATGCATGATCTGAAAAAAGAGAGCAATTTATTTTGCCCTCTTTTTTGCATTTCCCCTAATTCATTTTTGCATCAACTGCAATATCCAGTTTTAAAACTTTTTCGATTTCATTCCTTCATAAGAATTATTTATTCTTTGGCGGGAATAATTGGTCAAACGGAGTCTCGTTTGTAGAAGCGATTTCAGACTGATCTCTCAGCTTGCCAGCCTTCTTTGCAATCTGATAGCCGATCATAGGCAGGAAGATTGCTCCGCAGGCAACAGCAAAGATAAACGGATCTTCAAATACCAGCATAATCAGGCAGATAACCTGTGCGATTACGGCAAATACCGGAATCCACTGCTGACCCTTTGATACTCTTGCCTTGAGACAGGTTTCTGGATCATATCCAAATTTCTTCAGTCTCTTTCTCATAGACAGCTGCGATAAGATGATACCTACCCATGCTAGTGTGCCGGTAAAGCCGGACAGGGACAGCAGACTGGTGTACAGGCTGCTCATAGCGCCTGTTACTTCAGAAATCAGACCAACCAACAGTACGACCCACATGAATAACAGAGTCCAGAGTACGGAAGCTCTCGGATTTCCGCTCTTTGTAACCTTGCTGAGGAACTTTGGCGCAAGACCTTCGATGGAAAGTCCAAACATACATCTTACTGTTCCATAGAAGCCTGTGTTTGCACAGCTGAAGGCTGCAACCAGTACGACTGCCGAGAATACGAACCCGAGAGGTCCAAGGCCGTAGTAGTGCATGATATCGGCGAATACCGGATTGCTGTCACTTGCCAGTTCATACGGATAAATCATGATTACCAGCAGCAGCGGCAGGATGTACAGCAGTGCAATACGATATGTAACACTCTTGCAGGCTTTTGGTACGGATTCTTCCGGATTCTGTGATTCTGCTGCCGCAAGACCTACGATTTCTGTACCCTGGAAGGTTACCAGTACTACAGTCATGTTAACCATTACTGCCATGAAACCAAGAGGGAATACTTTTTCGCCAAAGGACATGGTTCCACTGAAGTTCACCTGACCTGCCAGGAATCCGGTGTATGTATCGCTCTGACCCCACAGGCCAACCCAGATGCCGAAAGCCGCAACAATAAATATGATAATTACGAATACCTTTGTAATAGCAAGGCCTGACTCAATCTTTGCAAAGATATCTACAGAGCAAAGGTTGATAAGCGTAATTGCAGCCATAGCTCCAATTGCAATTGCAACGTATGAAACGGTGCTTTCCGTACCCATAAGACCAGTCAATACGGTAGATACGGCAATAGCCTCCGATGGTACATAGCATACCCAGTTAAACCAGAATGCCCAGCCGAACCCGGTAGATATGGTCGGAGTAAGGAATTCACTGGTATATGCAACAAAGGAACCGGTTCTTGGAACATTAACTAATAATTCCGAATAAGCGATCATCGTACCATAAACGATAACGCCGGTTACCAAGAAAGCAATCAATACTCCAGGACCCATACTGGAAATACAGGAACCCATTCCCAAGAAGTAACAGGAACCGATTACGCCGCCAAGTCCAATGAATGCAACCTGCCAACCCTGAATACCTCGTTTTAGTTCGTTCTGCTCTTCCGAAGCAACAACTTTTTTTTCTTCTGACATATTTGCCTCCTTCTCACATATAAAGAATATGATTAGATTTGTTCACCATTTCTGAAAATTAATGCCTTTCAAGGGGTATAAGGCAGCTCTGAATTTTCAGACATTTTTGGTGACTTCTATATTATTCTACATTCGACGCAAAATGTCAACGATTTTGAGAAATTTCTCATTTTTGATTTTTTATCTTCTCTTAAATGAGATTTTCAGGACGATTCACACCCTTGTTTTTCAATATTTTCAGTATTTTCTCGCCTTTTCCCATCAATTGACAGCATAAACATACAGTATCCCCCCGCTTTCTGTAAGCTTATAAATTAAAAAATAAGAGCAGGCAGACAGCCCCCGGAAGCCCTAAGACCCCAACAATTGCCGCAGTAAGCAAATTCAGCGGGACAAAAATTCCCCAAAGCCCGCCAATCAAATTAACGACTATAATCACAACGCCTCCTATCAGGCTGCTGAAAAGCAGTCTCCCTGCCCATTTAAGAGGAATAATCAGAAACCTGCCAAGGATATAAATCAGAAAAAGCCCTGCTGCATAAGCCAGAAAAATTCCAACCTCCAAACCAAAACTCATAAATTTCTCCTCCTCCTATTCTCTCGCAACTCCGGAGCTGTTCCGGATCGGCGCTTTTGTCTTTGTCTATGCAACAACTTATGCACAGGGAAAGAAAAAAAGAAACAAAAAAATCCGACAATCTTGATTGCCGGAAATTCAGACAAAATCAGACCCTACAGCTCCCTGCGGCCTTCTACTGCTTTGAGGAGTGTAATTTCGTCTGCATATTCAAGATCACCGCCGACTGGTATGCCGTGAGCGATTCTGGAAACAGTTATACCAGAAGGCTTTATTAGCCTTGCGATATACATAGCTGTCGCTTCCCCCTCAATATTCGGATTTGTAGCTAAAATCACTTCCTTTACATCCTCCTGCTGCAACCGGATAATGAGCTGTTTCAAATTAATATCCTCAGGGCCGATCCCTTCCATAGGGGAAATTGCACCATGAAGCACATGGTACAAACCCTGGTATTCCCTGATTCGTTCCATGGCAACTACGTCCTTAGGAGTCTCTACAACACAGATCAGCGAATGGTCTCTGGCTGGATCTGTACAAATTGAACACGGATCCCTATCGGTCAGGTTCCCACACATAGAACAGTATTTCATGTTCTCCTTTGCATCAATTATCGAATCCGCCAAAGCGCGCGCTTCTTTTTCTCCCATGGACAAAATGTGAAAGGCCAGCCTCTGAGCAGTTTTTCCTCCTATGCCGGGAAGCCTTGAGAGCTCTGTAATAAGGTTTCCCAGCGGTTTTGCATAATACTTCATCCTTTACAGTCCAGGGATCCCCAGACTGCCCGTCAGTTTGCCCATCTCATTTTGTGAAATTTCTTCCATCTGCCTCAGGGCCTCATTGGCAGCTACCATAATCAGATCCTGCAGCATTTCAATATCATCGGGATCCACGACCTCAGGCTTTAACTCAATACTCTTGATTTCTTTTTTGCCAGTTACCGTCACTGTCACTGCGCCGCCTCCGGAAGTTGCCGTAGTTTCCATCTGGTCAATTTCACTCTGCAATTCTTCCATTTTTCTCTGCATCTGCTGCATTTGCTGCATCTGCTTTTGCATATTTCCCGCGCCAGCTGCTTTTGGCTTTTTTCCGGCTCTCATTCCTTTTCCCATTGGTTCCTCCTTAACTTTTATATTACTCAATTTCTATGTTCAGGCTAAACTTACGCTCAGCCTCCTGGGCGATCCGTTCTGCACCAGGTGTATCGCGCATGCAGCCCTCGCCTTCCAGCACACAGTTCATACCTCTCCGCTTTCCAGTATGCTTTTCCATCAAATCTTCTAAAACCTGCCTGTTATTTTCTGCATATTCCTTTAATGCCGTATTGGATGCGGTTATTGTAAAGGTTTCATCTGTAATTTCTGTCAGCTTTGTACCGCTGCGGATAAGGTTAAAGCTGCCTCTGGAGGTTTCTGCCTCTTCAAAAACGGCATGCCACAGACTGTCATAATCATAGCTTTTTTCTGGTGCAGGCGCCTTTTTTTCGGAACCTTTCCCAGGCGCCTTCCCCAGGCTGCTCTCTCGCTTTTCCTCTCGCAAAGGCTCTGCCTCCGAGACTGCTGCAAGCTCCTGCACTGGTATTTTTTGTTTTCTCACAGGTGCTGTTCTTGCCGGTATATTGGCCGGTTCAATCAGATCCGTAGCCATTTTGACAATACATAGCTCCAGCAGAATACGGGGCTGAGTAGACCATTTTGCTTCTGACATGGTTCTGGAAAGCTCAATAATCGCATGGTTGATTTCCACCAGATCCAGACTGTCACTTTGCTTTCTCAGACGCTGTACATTTTCAGACGACAGACCCAGCATGTCCTCTGGCCTTTTTATAAATTTGGTTATGAGAAGGTTCCGGTAATGGGACAACCAGTCCTTCATAAACTGACGGACATCTTTTCCATCAGCAAGAATATGATCCAGCAGCAAAATTCCTTCTGAAGGCTGCTGCAGTATGATCTTATCCGTCAGTTCCAGAAAAACCTCTTCCCCTGCCGTGCCCAGGAACTCCAATACATCCTCACGCTCAACGATCTTCTGCCCTCCGGAAATGCACTGATCCAAAATACTGAGACCATCTCTTACCGAACCATCCGCATGAGCGGCTATGAGGCGCAGGGCGCCCTGTGAAACTTCAATACCTTTCTGAACGCAGATCTGCTGCATCCCTTTTGCCAGCAATTCCTCCGGAACCCGTTTGAAATCCAGCCGCATACATCTGGAAAGGATAGTAGCCGGAAGCTTTTGAGGCTCTGTTGTTGCCAAAATAAACATAACATTTTCCGGCGGTTCTTCCAAAGTCTTTAGAAGTGCGTTGAAGGCTCCCGTAGACAGCATATGGACTTCATCCACAATGTAAACCTTTTTCCTGCCTGCCGCAGGGGGATATTTGACACTTTCCCGCAGCTCCCGTATATTCTCAACTCCGTTATTAGATGCAGCATCAATTTCCACTACATCCATAAAGCTGCCCTCTTTGATGGCCCTGCAGTTTGCGCAGGTGCCGCAGGGCCGTTCTCCCTCAGAAGTACAATTGACGCCCTTTGCCAGAATTCTGGCAGTTGTCGTCTTACCGGTTCCTCTAGTTCCGCAAAACAGATAAGCGTGACTTACAGAATCCGTTGCTATCTGGTTTTTTAAAATCTTTACAATATGCCCCTGACCCAATATCTCATCAAAGACCTCCGGTCTGTAGGCCCTGTATAAAGCAGTGTACATCTCGTTCCTACCTTTTTTATATGTACTGCAACTTGTATATTGAACAAAAATAAATTGCCCTCTGAAAGCTCCGCCAGGCGGTGGCAAAGGCTTGTCTGCGGCACATAAGAGCTTCCGCTTATTGCTGCTTCCTTCCGGACCTGACAAGGTTCACGGAGTCTTATTGCGCAGGACCCAGGCCATACCGGACGGAGTTTTCAAAAGGCAATTTTATACTTTTTAATTATATGCTTTTTCCAGTTCGTAGTCAAGTGCCAGATGAACAGAATTTCATTTTTCACAAGGCCCGCCTGCAGCTTTCGTCTGTTTGGAAAGTCGCCTGCCCCCTTCCGCAAACCCGGTATCTCAGAAGGCAAAAAAATAGAGTCATTTTCCCTTCTCCATGTTATAATAAATGCAGTAATCTTCCGGAAACCTTTCTGGCATGCTGTCTGGTGTGCTGTCTGATTCCGGGAAAAACATTGCAAATAACAAGGAGGATTCTATGGTTTATTTAATTGCTTATGATTTAAACAATCCCAGATCTTCTCATAAAGAGGTTGAAAAGGTAATTAAAAAAATTTCGATTACATGGTGCTCGTTTTGGAAGTCTTCTTATCTCATAAAATCCAGTATGCCGGCTGCTCAGATTGTCGAGCATCTCAAGCCCTGCCTGGATGATGCGGATCGCCTGTTTGTTGTGGAAAGCACAGGTGACTATCAGGGCTGGCTGACGGATGAACAGTGGAATTTTATTGACCGGAATATTTACCGGTAGCTGAATTTCATTTTTCACAGCTCCAGGCCGTTTTGGGCTGGTCCGGAAATGAGCCTGCCTTCTTCCTGAAATCGGGAGCCGTGACACTGGCATTCCCAGGTATGTTCAAACAAATTCCAATGCAATTGGCAGCCCAGATGCGGACATTTTGGAGACCTCCCCACAAGCGAGGCAAGCAGATTTTTTGCACTGATGACCCCGTCTTTTGCCATTGATGGAAAGAATGTCCTAAAGTGAAACCTCCCTGGCGAGAAGATGCTTTCGCTCTCTTTTTCCCCGTATCCTGGCTCTAGTATCATCTGGCTCAAAATCCGGGCACTCACCATTGCATGAGTCATTCCCCATTTGTTAAATCCCGTTGCAACGTACCAAGCCGGCCTGCTTTTGGAAAACCGGCCGATGAAAGGGATCTTACCAGCAGGTATGCAGTCCTGCGCAGACCAGCGCGCGGCGATACTCCATTCACTCCAAAATTCTCTGGCTCTTTTCTCCAGACATATATAAGGATCTTCCTTTGGAATGCTTCCTGCACGATGTCCTTCTCCACCGAAAAGAAGCCACTTTCCTGCGCTGCGAAGGGACCAGTTCCAGCCCGGATCAATGCCATAATACATCCCTCTCAGCTGCTGTGCCTGTTCCAGCGCCAGAACATAGCTCCGCCCCTGATGCATCCGTGCAAAATAATAGCCTGGCCGGTTGACAAAAGGAAAATGACAGGCAAAAATTATTATCTCTCCCCGAGCGCTCCCTGTTTTGGTAACCAGCGTGTGACCCTTTGCCCTTACCACCGGTGTATGTTCGTAAATCTCAAGATCTGCGCTGAGAGCCTGCAGAAAGTCCAGAGGATGAAACTGCGCCTGCCTGTCAAAACGAAGTGCAGCGGAAACGGGAAATGGAAGCTCTGTTTCCTTCTCCAGCGCGCAGGAAATCCCCGCCATCTCTGCTGCTCTCTGTTCTCTGTTTAAAGCTGATCGGTCGCTTCTCGTATATAAATAAGACGGAAGCCTTTGAAAGCTGCAGTCAATATCCTCTTTTTCAATAATATGTTCATAATCATCAATCGCATTCTGGTTTGCTGCTGCGTATTCACGTGCTGCCTGTCTGCCTATTTTGGACAGGAGATAATCATAAATCAGGCCGTGCTGGGAAGTGAGCTTTGCGGTAGTCCTGCCAGTCTGTCCGCTTCCAACTGTCTGCGCTTCCAAAATTGCAGTTTGTATGCCCTGCTGCTGCAAAAAATAAGCGGTCAGTATTCCGGTCATTCCAGCACCGATCACCAGCGCATCCCGTTTGATATCCCCCTGAAGGGGCGCCCTCTCTGTTTCTTTTCTCCTGCTGCCCTGCTTTTCCCATATGGATTCTCTCATAATTCCTGCTCCCTCGAGTTTCACTAAGCTTTTATTCTTAGTATTGCCGCAGAGAATGGAAAATATCGAAGTGAGCGAGAACAAATACTTTTTGATAAGGCAAAACCCGCCAAACGCTTGAAATTCTGCATTTTAGCGGGTTTGTCAGATGGAGCGGATGAAGGGAATCGAACCCTCGTTGCCAGCTTGGGAAGCTGGAGTTCTACCATTGAACCACATCCGCATATATAAGCCCTGCTCTTTACAGGACTCATTTATTATATACGATATTGTTACAGTCGTCAACTATTCCATTGCCTTTTTTACCATAGCCGGAATTTTTCTGCAAGCTTCCTCAGAAACAGAAGCCACCGACACCCGAAGCCCTTTTGCAAGAGGCACGATAAAGAGACCTTCTGCCTCTAGTTTCCTGCTGATCACATCCGGCTTTTCACATGGAATGGACACAAAAAATCCAGCATCAAACGGCACAATTTCAAGGCCTACCCGTTCTGCCTCTTCTTCAAACGCTCTGCCTCTGCGAAGCAGCATTTCACGAAACTCTGCACGCTCCTGCGTCACCTGTTCCAGCAGCGATTCATCCTCATAAACTCTGGTAAGAACCACCTGCGCCAGCTTTGCGCTATTCGACCAGCTTCCCCTGGAAGAAAACTCGCAGACACGTCTGAATTCATCAGCAATTGCCTCGGTCTGTGCCATACAGATCATTGCCCCGCATCTGGTGCCGTAAAGTGTATACGTCTTGGACAGGCTATAGGCCACAATCGGAAGTACATTTGGCGGAAGCTGCTCCAGTTTCGGGAAAAAGCGCCGGCACTCCTCTTCATCGCCTGCAAAGTCAATATACGCCGCATCCACTAAAAGGACGATGCTGCCAGCCCCAGCCGATTCCTGTCTCAGCACATCCAGCACCTGATCCCAGTTCTGATCGCTCAGAGAATAGCCTGTTGGATTATGAGCAGGTGTATTGAGGATAATGACGAGGCTCTTCTGCGCTAAAACCAGCTCTTTTACCTTTGCAGAAAAAGAGACAATATCAAACGCTCCCTTTTCATCAAACATCCGGTAGGTTTCAATACTCCTTCCCAGCTCGCCTGCAATCGTTCCATATGGCGCCCAGTACCAGTCAGAGGTCAGAATTTTATCTCCTGGACGGGAATAGTTGGAAATGGTATTACGGATAGCCCCCGTGCCGCCTGGCGTTGAAACAGCCTCTGTAAAGGTTTTTGGCTGAAAGCTTCCAAAGGCCGCCTTTTTCACAGCTTCCCGAAACCCGGGAGTGCCACCAATGGGCGCGTAATCCGCAAAATCAGCAGGAGCCAGTTTTTTTACTGCTTCCACCACCGAGGAAAGTACCACCAGCTTGCCTTCATCATCTAAAAGGGAGCCGATTGTAGCGTTGATGACTTTGTCCGCGCCTTCTTTTGCAATCATGGCCTTTGCCCTGCTGCTGATACCGAAAATTTTATCTTCTGAAGGAATCGTTCTTCCATTTTGCTTTGCTAAAATATAATCTGACATGATATACCACCTCGTATTTTTTTGAACCCATTTATTATAATACGAAGTTCTTATAATTACAAGCAATTCATCGTATGAAATTTTTCGCAGCGGGCGATAATAAAGAATATCGGAGGTGAAACTTATGCGAGAAGTAAAAAAGAAAAAAGATCGGACAGCACTGGCACTTGTTCTGTGTTTTTGCGTTGTAGCTCTTACCTCGATCTTTGCGGTAAAAGCAAGCCTGGATAAATTCAGCGCTGGTGAAAAGGATATGGAAATTTCCAAGAATACGAAAACGGAAACCAGCGAAGCGGAAGCTTCTGTAAAAACGCCTGTTGTGGACAGCAAAGAAACCCAGGATACACAAGAAGACACGAAAGCAAAAGAACAGGAAAGCGCTCAGTCTGAAGCTGCCGATTACATCGCCCCTGTTGCAGGCAAAATCCAGAAAGAATATTCCATGGATATGCCGATTTATTCAAAAACCCTGGATCAGTATATGACCCACCCAGGTATTGATATTTCCGCTCCCCTCAGCACAGAGGTCAAAGCCATTGCAGCCGGAACCGTTACCAGAGTATCCGAGGATGACCGCTATGGCATGACGGTGGAGATCAACCATGGAAACGGTGTCATTTCGATTTACTCCAATTTGGCTGCCCAGGGGCTTGCGGAAATGGGCGATGTTGTAAAACAGGGACAAGTCATTGGAGCAGTTGGTGAAACAGGTCTTTTTGAATCCATGGAGGAAGGACATCTGCATCTGGAGATGACAAAAGACAGCGCCCTTGTAGATCCTGCGGATTATATAAAGGGGCTTTAAGCTTCAAGTAAAGGCCATATACTGCTTGCGGGCATATGGCTTTTACTTTACTTTTACATAATGGATCGGCTTTCCGGCTGCCCGGAACCGCTCTTCATATTCTGTTGTAACCTGTCTGGCGGAAAAACGGCTGCTGTGGAGATCGCGAGTCATCTCCAGAATTTCCAGTCCTGTGCGGCCGATTTCTTCCAGTGTAAAGTCAAATAATCCATCATTATCCGTTTTGACAGCAATAAAGCCTTCCGGCTTCAGCACCTGCCGATACCTTATCAGCGCTTCCCCATAAGTGAGCCGCCTCTTTGCATGACGCTTTTTGGGCCAGGGATCGCTGAAGTTGAGATAAATCCCGTCAAGCTCCCCATCTGCGAACAGTTCCCGGATATCCCGCACAAAGAGATGTACGAATCGTATATTCGCTATTTCCGCTTCCACTGTTTTTTCAAGGGCTCTCAGCAGTACACTGTCCTGCCCTTCGATACCGATGTAGCCTGCTTTCTCCTGCAGCCGGGCCTGCTTTGTCAGAAACTGCCCCTTGCCGCAGCCAAGCTCCAGATACAGTTCATCCGGCTGTTCAAAGAGCCCCTTCCATTTCCCCTTCTTCTCAAAGGGCTCCTCCACCATATAATGGCTCAGGGCTGCCATACGCTCTTCCATATTTTTTGCTTTTCTCTGTCTCATGTATCCTCCTCAAAGAAGAATCCGTTCTGCTATCATACCCGCCAAAAACAGGATCATCAGAATCAAAGCTGCAAAATCCCTCGCTTCAAGCTTCATGGCATTCATTCTGGTTCTGTATTTTCCGCCTCTGTAGCAGCGTGCTTCCATTGCCATAGCAAGCTCCTGGGCAATGCGAAAGGCACTGATAAAAAGAGGCACTAAAATCGGAATCAAGCTTTTAGCCCGCCTGATGATATTTCCACTTTCAAAATCAGCTCCCCTGGCCTGTTGAGCTTTCATAATTTTGTCCGTTTCTTCAAGAAGCGTCGGTATAAAGCGCAGGGCGATTGTCATCATCATAGCAAGCTCATGCGCAGGTACTCCCAGCTTTCTGAATGGAGAAAGAAGGGATTCGATCCCATCTGTCAAACTCATTGGCTTTGTCGTCAGGGTCAAAAGGGATGAGCCGATAATCAGCAGAATAAGCCGCGCTGCCATGAAAAAAGCCATATACAGCCCTTCCTCCGTTATCGTAAGAATCCAGATGCGTGCCATAACTTTTCCTGGGATCATAAAAAGATTCAGAACAAACGTAAATAGGATAATCAGAAAAATCGGTTTCAGTCCCCTGAGCATAAAGCTTAAGGGCACCCTTGAGATTGCAATGACCATGGCCAGAGCGCCCACTGCTATGAGAATGCCCAAAAAATCATGTGCAACAAAAAGAGCTGCGATATACACCAGTGTGGCTATAATTTTAATTCTGGGATCCAGTCTGTGTACCCAGGACTTTCCCGGGAAATATTGCCCCAGAGTAATATCTCGTATCATAGATTAATCCTTTTTTAAAAATTGATATAACGCTTCCTCTGCATCTTCAACCGTCAGAACCGTTCCTTCTGCAGGAATTCCCTTCTGCCTTGCCATATTGATGAGCTTTGCCGGTTCCGGAAGGGAAAGTCCCAGAGAAATAAGGGTCTCTTCGCGGGAAAAAACCTCATGAGGAGAGCCCTGCAGAGCCAGCCTCCCGCCGTCCATCACCAGAATTTTATCGGACAGCCGGGCGATATCATTCATATTGTGTGAAACAAGAAAAATAATGTTGTTTTCATGGGCATGAACCGTTTCGATCATAGTAAGGACATCCCGATGCGCTCTCGGATCGAGACCCGCCGTGGGCTCATCCAAAATCAAAACCTCCGGCTTCATGGCGATTACCCCTGCAATGGCAACCCGCCGCTTCTGCCCGCCGGACAGATCAAAGGGAGAGCGTTTTCGGATCTCCTCATAATCCAGTCCAACCAGCTCAATGGCCTCCTTTACTCTTGCCTGAATTTCCACCTCATCCAGCCCCAGATTTGCCGGGCCAAAAGCAACGTCCTTTTCCACCGTTTCTTCAAAGAGCTGATACTCTGGATATTGAAAAACCAGGCCGATTTTTCGCCGGATATCCCGCATGACAACCTCTGGCGCTGTTATATCCGTGCCGCTGACCAGGATGCTGCCGGATTTTGGCTTTAGGAGACCGTTAAGGTGCTGTACCAGAGTGGATTTCCCGGAGCCCGTATGCCCGATAATGCCGATGAACTGACCGTCCTCTGCACAAAAGCTCACATCATCCAGAGCAATCGACTGATGGGGCAGCCCTTCGCTGTAAATATGCGTAATATTGTTTACTTGTATTGACATAAAAATTCAACCATCTCTTCCATGCTGATTATATCTTCTGGAATATCAATTCCGCGCCTTCGGAGTCTCCAGCTTAATTCCACTGCCAGAGGCACGTCCAGATTCATTTCCTGTATAGCGTCTCTATGCAAAAAGACTTCTCCGGGTGTCCCATCCAGTGCGATTTTTCCCCGATCCATGATGACGATTCGCTCCGCTTGGGCCGCCTCCTCCATAAAATGGGTAATCAATACCACGGTAATTCCCTCCTGGTGAAGCTCTTTAATAATGGACATGACCTCTTCCCTGCCCTTTGGATCCAGCATGGCCGTCGGTTCATCAAACACAATGCACTCCGGACGCATGGCAATGGCTCCTGCAATGGCAATCCGCTGCTTCTGTCCGCCGGAGAGCAGATGGGGCGCTTTTTTTCTGTGCTGGTACATGTTGACCGCTTTCAGAGAGTCATCGACCCTTTTTCGTATCTGCTCCGGTTCAACGCCCAGATTTTCAGGTCCAAAGGCGACATCATCCTCCACAATGGAAGAGACGATTTGATTGTCCGGATTCTGAAACACCATGGCTGCACTCTGCCGGATATTCCATACGTCCTCTTCCTTTGCCGTGTCGTATCCGTTCACATATACGACTCCGCTGCTGGGGAGCAGCAGGGCATTGATATTTTTGGCCAGTGTGGATTTTCCCGATCCATTTCGTCCGATAATCGCCGTAAAGCTTCCCTTGTTCACGGTAAGAGAAACATCGCGTATTGCGCTGATCTCCTCATCATCCTGTTCCCTAGTATAATTAAATACCAGATTTTCAATTCGTATCATTTCCGACATTCGATTCCCGAGTTCCTTTCATCCTGCCATCACCCCTGCAAAAGCGCCGCAAAACAGCCTGTCAAGAGACTTAATAATATTGCTCCAGATACGCCTTCAGTGTCTCCGCGTCCATCTGCCCTGGAGCTGATGCTTCGCAAACTCCGGCGGCAAAGGTAATCACAGAGCCAAATTCCCCGCCGCAAATCCGCGTACTGGCCCCCAGCTGGCCCATAGAAACAGCAATAAACGGTATCTCAGCATACGTATCCCGCATCAAGGTTGCCACCTCTAAAAGGGAAAATACGTCTTCCTCCGAACCTGGCATCACCGCCAGCTTCATCATGTCGCCTCCCAGATCCTGCATGACGAAAAACCGCGTCAGCAGTTCCTCCAGCTCCGGCGTTTTCTCAAAGTCGTGATTTGACAGGAGCACGCGGATCCCATTTTCGTGGGCCAGATGAAGGAATCTATAAATACGCTCCTCATCCACCTGCCCCGGCGCGTCAAAGGCTTCGATATCAATGAAGTCCGCCATTTTGCTCTCAGCGATTATCTCGTTTATCCGGTAATAGCTGTCCTTGGAGGCTTCTACCTGGCCGCCTTCTTTTTTCGTACGGATGGTAAAGATAATAGGCATATTCAGCGTTTTCCGCAGCTCCCGCAGAACCTGCTTCAGCTGTTCCCCCTGCTTTTGGGGCTCGTCCTCTTTTAAAGCTTCCAGCATATAATCGGCGCGCCACTCTATCATCTGGCACGGAAGCTGCTTTATAAGCTCGGCTTCTTTCAAAAGTTCTTCCTGATTTTTGCCTGTCAGGGGAACACAGATTTTAGGCATGCCTTCGCCCAATACCAACTCCCCTATTGTGAGTTTTTTCATGACAATCCCTCTCTTTAACGCTTTACTCTACATTAGTCTAGTACACTTTCGCAGTTTCGTCAATGGACATTTCCATAAAAAAGCCTGCAATCAGATAACCTATGGCGGCTACTACTCCTGCCAGCAGACCAAACGGCATCTGAGTCCATGCGTGTGTGAAGTTATCACAACCTGTAGCAGATGAAGTTATTACAGTACAGTCAGAATAGAAGCAGCAGCAACTTCCTAATACTCCGGCTGAAATTACAGCTCCGCATCCAAGAGCAACAGGTATATCTGCTCCCATACAGATCGGACTTACGATAGGCAGTGCAATTATGTACATCCCCCAGTTTGTTCCTGTAATGAATTCGGTTACTGCAAGAAGCAGAAAAATCAGAACAGGCAGCATCTGTGGTGAAGCATGTTCAACAGCCACATCAATTATAAAACGAGTGGATCCTACCTGGTCATTTACTGCTGCGAAAATATAGGCCAGAACCATAAGTACCAGTAGAAGAATCATATTCTTGATTCCCTCAAGGCTGTAGTCCCAGAACTCTTCAGCAGTCAATCGCTTCTGCCCCACGAAGAGAACGAAACAGAGAGCTATTGTAGCAATTACTCCGTGCTGCATATCAAGATCAAACAGAATTGTAAAAAATACCATGCCTACAACAGGAATAATAAGAGTAAATAATCTAGGTATTCCCTTAATTTCAACTTCACCGGTATTCAGATCGATTTTTTCGGATCTGGGAGCCGCTGTTGAAGCTGTAATATAGCTGAGCATTTCACGCGATACCTTGTGCTGATCCGTCAGTTTCTTCATACAGGAGCCTATGGTCATTGAGTTGAGATAGTCATCTATAAAAATGATACATCCAAGAATAAAGATCCACATCTGAGTTGCTTCTCTTGATTTGGCTCTCCTGCCTGCCCATTCACCAAAGGCCTGAGCTCCACCTGTTACTTCGATCAGTTTAATGATTGAGCCCATAAGTCCGCAGACAAGGATCAGCCATCCGGTATCTGCCTCCAGATTATCTACGGGTACTAAAGTAAATGCCATAGCGTAGGAAGTTGTGATAAAATTAACAGAATTTTAAAAATATTCCGTTTTATTCGGTTGGCATATTTGGAGGAGTTTCTACGCCCAAAAGCAGCACACTAAAAAACAAAGAGAAAGCCTCACAGGGATCAATGTTTATGAAGCATAGTTGAATTCCTGTGAGGCTGTTCTTGCTTTGTATTTAAGGGACTATAAAATGCTCATTTTTCGATAGTCCCTTTTGGTGTGTTATTACCGGCCTGTTATTACTCAATGATTTCAGATACAACGCCGGAACCTACGGTTCTTCCGCCTTCTCTGATAGCGAATCTCAGTCCTTCTTCGATGGCGATCGGAGTGATCAGTTCAATGGTCATGGTGATGTTGTCTCCAGGCATGCACATTTCTGTACCTTCTGGTAACTGCAGATCTCCTGTTACGTCTGTTGTTCTGAAGTAGAACTGCGGTCTGTATCCGTTGAAGAACGGTGTGTGTCTTCCGCCTTCTTCCTTCTTCAGTACATATACTTCGCCCTTGAACTTTGTATGCGGGTTGATGGTTCCCGGTGCTGCCAGTACCTGGCCTCTTTCGATTTCATCTCTCTGCACACCTCTCAGCAGTGCTCCGATGTTGTCTCCGGTTTCTGCCTGATCCAGCAGCTTTCTGAACATTTCGATTCCCGTTACAACGACCTTTCTTCTCTCTTCGGTCAGTCCTACGATCTCGACTTCTTCTCCTACCTTCAGGCTTCCTCTTTCTACTCTTCCGGTTGCTACGGTTCCACGGCCTGTGATGGAGAATACGTCCTCTACTGGCATGATGAATGGTTTGTCATTGTCTCTTTCCGGTTCCGGAATGTAGCTGTCTACTGCTTCAAACAATTCTACGATCTTGTCTCCCCACTGACTTGCCGGATCTTCCAGTGCGCCCAGCGCGGATCCACGGATAATCGGTGTGTCGTCTCCTGGGAATTCGTATTCGTCCAGCAGTTCTCTTACTTCCATTTCTACCAGATCCAGCAGTTCTTCGTCATCTACCATGTCGCACTTGTTGAGGAATACGATGATATATGGTACGCCTACCTGTCTGGACAGCAGGATGTGTTCTCTTGTCTGCGGCATCGGTCCGTCTGTTGCTGCTACTACCAGGATTGCTCCGTCCATCTGAGCAGCTCCTGTGATCATGTTCTTTACATAGTCAGCATGTCCCGGGCAGTCTACGTGTGCGTAGTGTCTGTTTGGAGTTTCATACTCTACGTGAGCAGTAGCGATGGTGATTCCTCTTTCTTTTTCTTCTGGAGCCTTATCGATCTGGTCGAATGCTACCTTCTCACCCAACTGGTATCTCTGCTGCAGGGTCGTTGTGATTGCTGCAGTCAGGGTTGTCTTACCATGGTCTACGTGGCCGATGGTTCCGATATTAATATGCGGTTTGGTTCTTTCAAACTTCTGTTTTGCCATTTTGCGTTTTTCTCCTTTCCTGAATCTGCGCTGCTGCAGATCCCAATCCTTTCTTCCTGTCAGCGCCTCTTTTGCGCTGCTGTTTATGAGAAAAGGTTATTTGTTAATTGATTCTACTAAATTATCCGGCAGCTTTTCAAAGTGGTCGAACTGCATAACGTAAACGCCTCTGCCCTGTGTTTTGGATCGCAGGTCGGTCGCATATCCGAACATTTCGGAAAGCGGTACAAAGCCTCTTACTGCTACTGCGCCGTTATTCATGTCCGAACCTTCAATTCTGCCTCTTCTGGAGCTGATGTCGCCGATTACGTCTCCCATATACTCATCCGGAACTGTAACTTCAACTTTGAAGATCGGCTCCAGGAGAACTGGTTTTGCCTTTTTACAGGCTTCTCTGAATGCCATGGAAGCGGCAATCTTGAATGCCATTTCAGATGAGTCAACTTCGTGGTAAGAACCGTCATACAGCTCTACGCCCACATCCACAACCTGATAGCCTGCCATTGGACCAGTCTGCATGGCTTCTTTGATTCCTTCCTCGATCTTTGGAATGTATTCCTTTGGAATAGCGCCTCCCACGATGGAGTTCTTGAATTCAAAGCCTTCACCCGGCTCTTTGGGGAATATTTTGATCTTAACGTGACCATACTGGCCGCGTCCGCCGGACTGCTTGGCATATTTGTGGTCAACGTCAGCATTCTGGGTAATGGTCTCTTTGTAGGATACCTGAGGTTTACCTACGTTTGCTTCTACTTTGAATTCACGTAGAAGTCTGTCTACGATAATTTCCAGATGAAGCTCGCCCATACCTGCGATAATCGTCTGCCCCGTATCTTCATTTGTATAAGTCTTGAAGGTCGGGTCTTCTTCTGCAAGCTTTGCAAGAGCAATACCCATTTTTTCCTGTCCGGCCTTTGTCTTTGGCTCGATTGCAATCTCAATTACCGGATCTGGGAATTCCATGGATTCCAAGATAATTTCATGCTTGTCATCACACAGCGTATCGCCTGTAGTTGTATCTTTGAGACCTACTGCTGCCGCAATATCTCCGGAGTAAACCTCTGTGATTTCCTCTCTCTTGTTTGCGTGCATCTGCAGGATTCTTCCGATTCTTTCTTTCTTCCCCTTGGTGGAGTTATAAACATAGGAACCTGACTGGAGCGTACCGGAGTAAACCCGGAAAAACGCCAGTTTTCCTACGAACGGGTCAGCCATGATCTTGAATGCCAGCGCGGAGAATGGGCCTTTATCGTCAGCAGGCCGCTCTTCTTCCTCTTCGCTTCCCGGAACAACGCCCTTGATAGGCGGAATGTCCAGCGGAGACGGCATATAATCGACCACTGCGTCCAGCATCATCTGAACACCTTTGTTTCTGTAAGCGGAACCGCACGTAACAGGGATCATTTCGCCTGCCAGAGTGCATTTTCTGATAGCGCCTTTGATCTCCTTCTTTGTCAGCTCTTCTCCCTCCAGGAATTTCATCATCAGCTCTTCGTCCGTTTCGGCAACGGATTCCAGCAGCTTGTCCCTCCATTCCTGAGCAGTATCCTTAAGGTCGTCCGGAATATCCTCAATGGAAAATTCCTTTCCAAGATCATCTTTATATATCTCTGCTTTCATTTCTACTAAGTCGATAATTCCAATGAAAGCTTCTTCTGAACCAATTGGAAGCTGGATAGGCACTGCGTTTGCCTTTAATCTGTCTTTTACCATCTGTACAACCCTGTAAAAGTCAGCTCCCATAATATCCATCTTATTAACAAAGATCATTCTCGGAACACCGTACTTTTCAGCCTGTCTCCAAACGGTTTCGGACTGAGGTTCAACACCTCCCTTTGCGCAGAGTACAGTAACGGCACCGTCCAGTACTCTCAGGGAACGCTCTACCTCAACGGTAAAGTCAACGTGTCCCGGTGTATCGATAATATTGATTCTAACATCTTTCCATTGTGCTGTAGTAGCTGCAGAGGTGATAGTGATACCACGTTCCTGTTCCTGTTCCATCCAGTCCATTGTGGCAGCTCCCTCATGGGTTTCGCCCAGCTTATGGGTTCTTCCTGTGTAGAACAAAATTCGTTCTGTGGTTGTGGTCTTACCGGCGTCAATGTGCGCCATAATACCAATATTTCTAGTTTTTTCTAATGGAAAACTTCTAGGCATCATATCCTCCCTTCTACCTGTTTTATTTTTTTACGCATTACCATCTGTAATGAGCGAAGGCCTTATTAGCTTCTGCCATCTTATGCGTATCTTCTTTCTTCTTCACTGATGCGCCCGTATTGTTGGATGCATCAATGAGCTCCTTGGCCAGTCTGTCTGCCATAGTCTTTTCGCCTCTGGCTCTCGTATATTTGGTCAGCCATCTCAGACCCAGCGTCTGGCGTCTGTCCGGTCTTACTTCTACTGGAACCTGATAGTTGGCACCACCGACACGTCTTGCTTTTACTTCCAGAACCGGCATGATATTGTTCATTGCCTTTTCAAATACTTCCAGAGGATTTTCCCCAGTCGTTTCTTCTACCTGTTTAAAAGCATTATAAACGATTGCCTGTGCGGTTCCTTTTTTTCCGTCTAACATGATGCTGTTGATGAGCTTTGCTACAACAACGCTTCCGTAAACCGGATCAGGAAGCACTTCACGCTTTGGTATGTTTCCTTTTCTTGGCACTTTTCTTCCCTCCTTGCCTGGTTATAACTTCACTTTCTGTGGTTTTACAGAAAATTACTCTCCCCCGCCTCCTTAAAAAACCGAATTAAAAGCGGGCAAGTCTGCTTTCGGTACTCGTGGGCAACAGCCATATCCCGCCGAAGCCCCCGCTGCGCTCGTTGATTTATATGATCAAGAACACTCTTTTTTCCCGATTACTACTTCTTCTTTGGGCGTTTAGCGCCGTATTTGGAACGGGCCTGGCCTCTGTCTGCTACACCGGCAGTATCAAGTGTTCCGCGCACGATATGATATCTTACACCTGGAAGATCCTTTACTCTTCCGCCTCTGATGAGTACAACGCTATGTTCCTGCAGGTTGTGGCCAATACCAGGAATATATGCGGTTACTTCGATACCATTCGTAAGACGAACTCTGGCAACTTTTCTAAGAGCGGAATTAGGCTTCTTAGGTGTAACAGTCTTTACAGACGTACATACGCCTCTCTTCTGCGGTGAGTTTACATCGGTAGGGACTCTTTTCAGGGAGTTCATTCCCTTACCCAGAGCCGGCGCAGTTGATTTCTTCACGCTGCTGGTTCTGCCCTGACGTACTAATTGGTTAATAGTAGGCATTCTTATCTCCTTTCTTGCGCTGCGTTTTCGCAGCCGGTTTTCTATTTTAAACTGATGTACAGCTTAAAAACTCCTAAACATTTCAATATCGGGCTTGGTAAGCCCGATACCGAGAAATATTTTATCACAGGTTTCCTCAAAAAGTCAATGAAAATTATTCTTCATCAAACTCAATAATTTCAGGTTCCTGACTGAATCCTTCTTTGTAGAGGTCTTCACCATCCGCTTCGTCAAAGTCCTGGTCATCCATTCCCAGGAAGTCATCTGCTTCATCCTCAAAATCGTCATCTTCGTCAAAGTCTTCAAAAGCATCGTCAGCGTCTGTCTCAAAGTCTCCGTCATCGCTGGAATCATCCTCTCCGAGTACCGGAGTCTCTGCCAGGAAATCATCCTCTTCTTCCTCTTCTGCCATCATAGCCGTGTAGGCTTCCATCAGCGCCGTATTGACGCCGTAATCCAGATCAATACTCTTATATCTCTTCATGCCGGTTCCTGCCGGAATCAATTTACCGATGATGACATTTTCCTTCAGGCCCTGCAGCTTATCGTTCTTTCCTTTGATAGCAGCATCCGTCAGAACCCTGGTTGTTTCCTGGAAGGAAGCCGCAGACAAGAAGGAATTGGTTGCAAGAGAAGCCTTTGTAATACCCAGCAGAACCCGTTCGAATTTTGCCGGCTCCTGATCTTCATCCAGCAGGCGATTTGCCTCCTCAATTTCATGTTTGCTGTACTGTCCTCCCGGCAGCAGGGATGTATCTCCTGCCTCAGTGATCTTGCACTTGGAAAGCATCTGGCTTACGATGACTTCGACATGCTTGTCGTTGATATCTACACCCTGCTGCTTGTATACGCGCTGTACTTCCTTCAGCAAGTACTGGTATACGCCTTCTACGCCGTTGAGTCTGAGAATGTCCTTTGGATCCAACGGACCTCTTGTGATGTTCTGTCCGGCTAATATATAGTCGCCTTCCTTTACATTAAGTCTTGCCCCATAAGGAACAATATATTCACGCTCTTCTTCGCCGCGAACTCTTACCAGTGTCTTGTTGTCCTTTCTCGCCTCTACGGCTACAACGGTACCATCCGCCTCGCAGATTTCCGCAAGTCCTTTCGGCTTTCTGGCCTCAAAGAGCTCTTCTACTCTCGGAAGACCGTGGGTGATATCCGATCCCGCAACACCGCCTGTATGGAAGGTTCTCATGGTCAGCTGAGTACCTGGCTCTCCGATGGACTGAGCCGCTGTAATTCCGACCGCTTCTCCGATGTTAACGGATTCGCCTGTTGCCAGATTTCTGCCATAACACTTGGCGCAGATGCCGGTCTTGCTGTGGCAGGTCATAACTGACCGGATGGCTACAGATTCGATCCCCGCATCCTCAATGGCCTGAGCCTGATCTTCTGTGATCTCCTCGTTCTGTTCCACCAGGATAACGCCTGTCTCTGGATGGTAAACGTCGGTCAGAGAAGTCCTGCCTATAATACGAAGCTTTAAGGATTCGATGACTTCCTTTCCATCTGTAAAGGCCTTTACTTCGATACCCTCGTCTGTGCCGCAGTCGAATTCCCGTACAATTACATTGTGGGATACGTCTACCAGCCTTCTCGTCAGATAACCGGAGTCCGCTGTACGAAGGGCTGTATCGGCAAGACCTTTTCTGGCTCCGTTGGAGGAAATAAAGTATTCCAGTACGGAAAGGCCTTCACGGAAGTTGGCCTTGATAGGCATTTCAATGGTTTTACCGGTGGCGTTTGCCATCAGTCCCCGCATACCGCCGATCTGCCTGATCTGGTTTTTACTACCTCTGGCTCCGGAGTGGGCCATGATAAACAGGTTGTTTAAAGTACCCAAGGAATCCATCAGAGCGTCCGCTACATCGTCTGTGGTTTTGTTCCAGATTTCAATAACCTTTTCATAACGTTCTTGATTGGAAACAAGTCCCTTGCGGAAAGCCTTTTCATATTTATCTACCATCTTTTCCGATTCTTCGATAATGCCTTTTTTGGCTTCCGGAATCTCCATGTCGGAAATGCCGATGGTAATGGCCGCTCTTGTGGAATAGTGGAAGCCCATGTCCTTGATATAGTCCAGCATAATGGCTGTTCCCGTGTTTCCGTGGATCCGGTAGCAGCGGTCGATAATCTGTCCCAGCTTTTTCTTGTCGCATAAGAAGTCAACCTCCAGAGCATACGGATCCGCTTCCCGGTCAACAAAGCCCAGATCCTGCGGAATTTCCTGGTTAAAGATGAATCTTCCCACCGTGGATTCTACCAGCTTGCCCCTCTTATCGTCTTCGCCATGGTACATACGAACTTTTACCCTTGCGTGAAGCCCTACCTTTTTGTCCTGATAGGCCATGAGCATTTCGTCCATATCCGTAAAGATCTTTCCATCGCCCTTTTCTGCCGCAGTGTTTCGCTCTTCAACGCCCGGATGAGTCAGATAATAGCTTCCCAGAATCATATCCTGCGTCGGGGTTGTAATAGGCGATCCATCCTTTGGCGCCAAAATATTGTTGACGGAAAGCATCAGGAACCTGGCCTCTGCCTGGGCTTCCACGGAAAGCGGTACGTGAACCGCCATCTGGTCTCCGTCAAAGTCCGCGTTAAAGGCCGTACATACCAGCGGGTGAAGCTTAATGGCCTTACCTTCTACCAATACCGGCTCAAAGGCCTGAATTCCCAGTCTGTGAAGCGTCGGGGCACGGTTGAGCATTACCGGATGTTCCTTGATAACGCCTTCTAAAACATCCCATACCTCTGGCCTTACCTTTTCTACCATTCTTTTAGCGCTCTTGATATTGTGTGCATATCCGTTTTCCACCAGCTTTTTCATGATGAAAGGCTTGAACAGCTCCAGCGCCATTTTTTTCGGAAGACCGCACTGCCAGAAGCGCAGCTCTGGTCCTACGACGATTACAGAACGACCCGAATAGTCAACACGTTTGCCCAGCAGATTCTGTCTGAAACGCCCCTGTTTTCCCTTGAGCATATCGGACAGGGATTTGAGAGGTCTTGAACCCGGCCCTGTTACCGGTCTTCCCCGCCTGCCGTTGTCGATGAGAGCATCGACTGCTTCCTGAAGCATTCGCTTTTCATTTCTTACGATGATATCCGGAGCGCCCAGTTCCAAGAGGCGGTTTAGTCTGTTGTTTCGATTGATAACCCTTCTGTACAGATCGTTTAAATCCGATGTGGCAAAGCGGCCGCCGTCCAGCTGAACCATAGGACGCAGATCCGGCGGGATTACTGGAATCACTTCCATGATCATCCATTCGGGCTTATTTCCAGAAGCCCGCAGAGCTTCGATGACTTCAAGGCGCCTTACGATTCGAATCCGTTTCTGTCCGCTGGCGCCTTTCAGCTTTTCTCTCAGCTCTTCTGAAAGCTCATCCAGATCAATATTTGCAAGAAGCTCTCTTACTGCCTCAGCGCCCATGGCTGCTTTAAAACCGCTGCCGAACTTGTCTTTTGCTTCTCTGTACTGCTGCTCAGTCAGGACTTCTTTATAAGCGAAATCCGTATCGCCTGGTTCAATGACAATATAAGCTGCAAAATATAGAACCTTTTCCAAATTCCTCGGGGAGATGTCCAGCACCAACCCCATTCTTGAAGGAATTCCTTTGAAATACCAAATATGGGAAACAGGCGCTGCCAGCTTGATATGGCCCATCCGCTCCCTTCTTACTTTTGCTTTTGTTACCTCTACGCCGCAGCGGTCGCAGACGATTCCCTTGTAACGAATCCTCTTGTACTTACCGCAATGGCATTCCCAGTCCTTCTGCGGTCCGAAAATCCTCTCGCAGAAAAGCCCCTCTTTTTCCGGCTTTAGGGTCCTGTAGTTGATAGTCTCAGGCTTTGTAACCTCTCCATGCGACCAGTCCATGATCTTTTCCGTAGATGCCAGACCGATCTGCAGGGATTCAAAATTATTTAACTCATAGTTATTGTTTTCGCTCATTAGGTACTATCTCCTTCCCTTATAACCGTTCTTCAGTTTCTCCATCCAAATCCACAAAGTCATCCTCAGCATCGTCATCCATGCCTGTTTCCGAAAAGCCGCCGTCTTCAAAGATTTCGTCCTCATCCGCTACATCCGAATCCGCGTCTATGATGTCTTCAATAGCAGACAGTCCTTCCATTTCCGGCGCTTCCTTGATTTCAATTTCTTCGTTATCCTCAGTCAGTACCTTTACATCAAGACCAAGACTCTGCATTTCCTTGATGAGTACCTTGAAGGATTCCGGAATGCCCGGTTCCGGAATATTTTCTCCCTTTACAATGGCCTCGTAGGTCTTGACACGGCCTACAATATCATCCGACTTGACGGTCAGGATTTCCTGCAGCGTATAGGCTGCGCCGTAAGCTTCCAGAGCCCATACTTCCATTTCCCCGAACCGCTGGCCGCCGAACTGAGCTTTTCCACCCAGAGGCTGCTGTGTTACCAGGGAGTACGGACCTGTACTTCTTGCATGGATCTTGTCGTCTACCAGATGATGGAGCTTGAGCATATACATGTAGCCCACAGTTACCGGATTGTCGAATTCCTCACCAGTACGCCCATCTCTTAAGATCAGCTTACCGCTCTTATCAACGCCCACTTCATCCAGCAGCTGGATAATATCTTTTTCATTTGCTCCATCAAATACCGGAGTCGCGATATACCAGTCTTTTCTCTTAGCAGCCAGTCCAAGATGAACCTCCAGTACCTGTCCGACGTTCATTCGGGAAGGTACGCCCAACGGATTCAACATGACCTGAAGAGACTGTCCGTTTTCCATAAACGGCATATCCTCTTCCGGAAGGATCCTTGAGATTACACCCTTGTTTCCATGGCGGCCTGCCATTTTATCCCCAACATTGATCTTACGCTTGGTAGCAATATAACAGCGAACCAGCTTGTTTACTCCAGGAGGAAGCTCATCACCGTTTTCTCTGGAGAAGATTTTTACATCAACAACAATTCCCGTTTCTCCGTGGGGTACACGCAGGGAGGTATCTCTTACTTCCCGCGCCTTTTCGCCAAAGATGGCCCGCAGCAACCGCTCTTCTGCAGTCAGCTCCGTTTCTCCCTTTGGAGTGACCTTCCCGACCAAAATATCGGAAGCGTTGACCTCGGCCCCAATACGGATAATGCCCTCTTCGTCCAGATCCTTTAAGGCATCCTCACCTACGTTTGGAATATCCCTTGTGATTTCTTCCGGTCCCAGCTTGGTATCCCTTGCCTCGGATTCGTATTCTTCAATATGGATAGAAGTCAGTACATCCTCCATAATCAGTCTTTCATTGAGAATAATAGCATCCTCGTAATTGTATCCTTCCCACGTCATAAAGCCGATGAGCAGATTTTTGCCCAGTGCCACCTCGCCGTTTTCTGTAGATGGACCGTCCGCGATAACCTCGCCCTCTTCCACGTGCTCGCCATGGCATACGATAGGCCTCTGGTTGATGCAGGTTCCCTGGTTGGAACGCTTGAATTTCAGGAGCGTGTACCGATCCGTTCCCCTTCCGTCATCCCTGCGGATGGTGATCCGATTAGCATCTACAAATTCGACCGTTCCGGTATGCTTTGCCAGGAGTACAACGCCAGAATCCTTTGCAGCCTTGTGCTCCATTCCAGTTCCTACGATGGGCGCCTCTGTTACAAGCAGGGGCACTGCCTGACGCTGCATGTTGGAACCCATCAGGGCCCGGTTGGCATCGTCGTTTTCCAGGAATGGAATCAGCGCAGTCGCAACCGATACAACCTGTTTTGGCGATACGTCCATATAATCGATCTGATCCCTTGGAACCAGGTCGATTTCACCGCCTACTCCGCGGGAAGCCACCTTCAGATTGACAAAATGGCCATCCGAATCCAGAGGTTCATTGGCCTGTGCCACAATTTTATCTTCCTCATCATCTGCTGTCAGATAGTGGATCTCGTCTGTAACCCTGCCGGTAGCTTTATCTACAACGCGATACGGAGTCTCAATAAATCCGTATTCATTGATAATTCCATAAGTGGTCAAAGAACCGATGAGCCCGATATTCGGACCTTCCGGCGTCTCAATGGGACACATTCTTCCATAGTGAGAATGATGTACGTCGCGTACCTCAAACCCGGCTCTCTCTCTGGAGAGTCCTCCCGGGCCCAGAGCAGACAGTCTTCTCTTGTGCGTCAGTTCGGCCAGCGGATTGTTCTGATCCATGAACTGAGAAAGCTGGGAACTTCCGAAGAACTCTTTGATGGCAGCTGTTACCGGCCGAATGTTCATCAACGCCTGCGGCGTTGCAATCTCAATATCCTGGGTTGTCATTCTCTCCTTGACCGTACGCTCCATTCTGGCCAGCCCGATACGGAACTGGTTTTGGAGCAGCTCGCCGACTGTTCTGAGTCTCCTGTTTCCCAAGTGGTCGATATCATCCGTTTCCCCAATTCCATAATTCAGATTGAGAATATAGCTGACTGAAGCGATAATATCTGAGATTAAGATATGCTTTGGAGAAAGCTCATTTTTTCTGGAAACCAGCGCTTCCTTTACTGCCTCGTTGCTTTCGCCTTCCATTTCTTCTAAAATTTCTTTCAGGACAGGGTAATATACCTTATCCGGAAGCTTAGTTCCGGAAAGGTCAAATTCCACATACGTGCCGATATCTACGAACTGGTTTCCGATTATCTTTGTAATGGACTCCTCATCATTGCCATATGCAAAAACATGCGAAATTCCGGCATTTTCAATCTGCTTTGCCAGATCTGCCCCCAGCTGCTGTCCTGCCTCAGCCAGCAGCTCGCCTGTATTTGGATCAAAAACATCCTCGGCCACAGTCCTACCTGCGATACGGTTGGAAAGGCCCAGTTTTTTGTTATACTTATATCTGCCGACTTTGGCAAGATCGTACCGTTTTGGATCAAAAAAGAGAGAATTGATCAGGGATTCCGCACTGTCAACGGTCGGCGGTTCACCTGGTCTCAGCTTTTTGTAAATTTCTTTCAGGCCATCCTCATAATTATCCGTTGCATCCTTCTCCAGTGTGCGTTTTAGCCGCGCATCTTCTCCGAAGGTATCAAGGATTTCCTGATCCGATCCCATTCCCAATGCCCTAAGGAGTGTTGTAACCGGCTGCTTTCTCGTACGGTCGACTCTTACAGAAATGATTTCATTGGAGTCTGTCTCGTATTCCAGCCATGCCCCCCTGTTGGGTATAATGGTAGTCGAAAAAAGATTTTTTCCCGACTTGTCTATCTCTACAGCATAGTAAGGCCCCGGTGAACGCACCAGCTGAGTTACCACGACTCGCTCTGCGCCATTATAAATAAAGGTGCCCTTCTCTGTCATCAGCGGGAAGTCCCCCATGAATACTTCCTGCTCTTTTACTTCCCCTGTTTCTTTGTTGATTAATCTCACTTTTACTTTTAACGGAGCTGCATATGTTACATCTCGTTCCTTACACTCCTCCTGTTCGTATTTGGGAGGATCGTTTAAGGAATAATCGATAAATTCAAGCACTAAATTTCCTGCATAATCCTTAATCGGGGATATGTCTTCGAAGACCTCCTGCAGGCCTTCCTTTATGAACCAATCGTAGGAATCCGTTTGAATCTGAATAAGATTTGGCATTTCCGCAACTTCATTAATTTTGGAAAATGTCATACGGTCTTTTCTACCTAATTTTACTGGCTTTGGCATATTTATCACTCCTTATGTTCTCAAACAACTTGCATTTGCGTGGCAGTCTAATATGATATCACACCCCTGTCAATTCGTCAATAGTTTTTTGGAAAAATTATGTATCAGCTCTTTTATATGGTTACTCAATACGGGACTAGCCAATGAGACTGTTAAGCGTTCTTACCTGATTGGACAGAACCTTGGAAACTGCAGCGCTCTCTTTGGCAGCAGCGAAATTTGTCTGCACCACTCCGGAAATCTCCCTGATTCATTTTTCTACAGATGCAATCATTTCTAACTGCTGAACGCTGGCACCTGCGATCTCATCCATCAGTGTTTTAATATCCCGCATTACATTTGTAAGGTTTGTATGGATGTTTTCAGACTCCCGGCCAGGGCCTTGAAATCTCCGATATAATATTCTCCGTTTTTTTCAACATCCACAGTCAGATTCCCATCGGTCAGTTCTCCTAAAATCCGTCCCACATCTTCAATGGTCATGCGCAGACAGCCGCAGACATGGTGGGTCGTCTCCACAATCATACCGATCTCACCTTCCATATAATTCCATAATTCCCAGGTTTATCAATTGCTTGCTGGCAAAAATCGTGTTGCGGAATGTTTCCCGTAATTCACCCTTTCTCGTAGTCATTCCAATTGCCTCTTTTGAAGTATGGGTCAGTACATGTGTATCCGGAGTAGCGATGTACAGGCCTTCAAAAACACCTTTGACCGCAGCAAAATCCTCTGTGTATCTCTGCGCTTTTTTTACCAAAGTCGGATTCTGCGGTTCTGCAAGGAGCTCCCGAACCTCGCTGCTAAGAGCAAAAGCAGTCATATACTCCTCTGCAGCAGTTACATAATCGTTGATAATAGCAGCTCTGGATTCTACAGCATCGGTCATCTGATTTGTAATATCGTTTTTAACTATGTATTATGATTTTATACGAAAACAGCAGGCAGGGTAAATTCCCCTGCCCGCCGCATAAAACAATCTTGTCCGTCTTATTTCAGTTCTACCTTTGCACCAACTTCTTCTAACTGGCTCTTGATAGCTTCTGCTTCGCCTTTTTCTACGCCTTCTTTTACGTTGGAAGGAGCTCCGTCTACCAGTTCCTTTGCTTCCTTCAGGCCCAGACCGGTGATTTCTCTTACAGCCTTGATAACCTTGATCTTTTCAGCTCCAACTTCTGCCAGAACTACGTTGAATTCAGTCTGTTCTTCTGCTCCGCCTGCTGCACCGCCGTCAGCTGCTGCTACTACAACGCCTGCTGCTGCGGATACGCCGAACTCTTCTTCACATGCCTTTACCAGGTCGTTTAATTCCAGTACGGATAATTCTTTTATAGCTTCAATAAATTCAGCTGTTGTTAATTTTGCCATTCTATGTTCCTCCTGTTTTTCTTTCAAATTTAATTGAGTAAAAGGTTTGTTTTACGCTTCTGCAGGCTCTGCTGCAGCTTCAGCTCCATCAGCACCGCCCTTTTCCGCGATCTGATTAAGCACACGTGCAAAGTTTGTAATCGGGGACTGAATGCTTCCCATGAACTTTGCAATGAGGGTATCTCTTGATGGAATTTTTGCGATCTGCTTTACGCCTTCTGCATCAAAGAATTCTCCTTCGATAACACCTGCTTTGAATTCCATCTTTTTATATTCTTCCATTACTTCGTTGATGACTCTTGCCGGAGCTGTGGCGTCATCGTAGCTGATGGCAAATGCGCTCGGTCCTTCGAGAACTTCGCCCAGGGACTCGTACTGAGTTCCTTCGATTGCTCTCTTGGCCAGCGTATTTTTGTAAACCGTATAGTCTACATCTGCTTCACGAAGCTTTTTTCTCATAGCGTCAGCCTGTGCAACTGTAATCCCCATGTAGTCGATTACAACGGCAGCTTCAGCTTTTTCCAGCTTTTCTTTAATCTCGTCAATGATGACCTGTTTTCCCTGCCATGCTTCTTTTGACATACGTTTCTCTCCTTTCCTGAGATTCTTTTTGGTACGCCGTAAATGAAAAGCCCTGTTCTGTCAGACAAAACAAGGCCAATATCTCTCATTTATATTGTACCTCGGCGGGATGATTAAGCGTCTGCCAGGCAGCCGCCCCCGCTGTCTACGGTTATTATTCGTAATTTAAAATTTGGTTTAGCCAAGCTTCTGAGCGTTGACTTTTACTCCAGGTCCCATGGTAGCGGCAACAGTTACGCTTCTCAGGTACTGACCTTTTGCTGCTGCAGGCTTTGCCTTGATAACAGCATCCAGCAGAGCGTTGAAGTTGTCTGCCAGCTTTTCCTTTCCAAAGGAAGCTTTTCCAATTGGAGTATGGATGATGTTGCTCTTGTCAAGACGATATTCCACTTTACCTGCTTTTACTTCCTGGATCGCTTTTTCAACATCCATGGTAACGGTTCCCGATTTCGGGTTCGGCATCAGACCCTTAGGTCCCAGCAGTTTACCGAGACGTCCTACAACACCCATCATGTCCGGAGTTGCGATTACAACATCAAAGTCAAACCAGCCTTCAGTCTGAATTCTCTGCGCCATTTCCTCAGCTCCCACAAAATCAGCTCCTGCTGCTTCTGCTTCTGCCACTTTCGGTCCTTTGGCGAATACTAATACTCTCTTTGTTTTTCCTGTTCCGTGCGGAAGTACAATAGCGCCTCTTACCTGCTGGTCTGCATGTCTTCCATCTACACCAAGTCTGATGTGCACTTCTACAGTTTCGTCAAATTTTGCTTTTGCGGTCTTTGTTACCAGTTCCATAGCTTCCGGTACATCATAGACCGTCTGCTTGTCATAAGCTTTGACAGCTTCTTTGTAATTCTTACCTCTTTTTGGCATTCTAATCCTCCTTGTGGTACGAACGGCATTTCTGCCTCCCACGTTCTTAGTCCTCAATAACGATTCCCATGCTTCTTGCAGTTCCCTTGATCATCTCTGTTGCTGCTTCAAGGCTTGCTGCATTTAAGTCCGGCATCTTTGTCTTTGCAATTTCTTCAGCTTGTGCTCTTGTCAGTGTAGCCACCTTTGTCTTGTTAGGCTCACCAGAAGCAGAATCAAGACCTGCAGCCTTCTTCAGCAGAACTGCAGCAGGCGGTGTTTTGCAGATAAATGAGAAAGATCTGTCTGCATAAACCGTAATTACTACCGGAATAATCATTCCCGGCTGATCCTGAGTCTTGGCGTTGAACTGTTTACAGAAGTCCATAATGTTTACACCATGCTGACCGAGTGCAGGTCCTACCGGAGGTGCTGGATTTGCATTGCCGGCCGGAATCTGAAGTTTGATATAACCTTCAACTTTCTTAGCCATGTTTTCATTCTCCTTTCTTTTTAAATTTTATCTACCTGTGCGAAGTCAAGCTCCACAGGCGTATCTCTTCCAAACATGGATATCCTTGCTTTCAGTGTCTGTTTTTCCATATTGACCTCTTCGACAACTCCCATAAAGCTTTCAAATGGTCCGTTGATAACTTTGACACTGTCGCCAACCTCCACATCCAGATCGATGTATATTTTTTCAATTCCCATTCGTCTTACCTCTTCTGTAGAAAGAGGAATCGGGTCGGAGCCATGACCCACGAAGCCTGTAACTCCCTGTGTATTTCTTACCAGATACCAGGATTCGTTGGTAACAATCATTTTGACGATTACATAGCCCGGGAACATCTTTCTTGTTTTGATTTTACGCTGTCCATTTTTGATCTCAACCCGGTCTTCCGTCGGTACAACCACGTCGAGGATCAAATCCTGCATTCCCCGATTTTCGACGATTTTTTCGATATTTACTTTTACCTTGTTCTCGTGGCCGGAATAAGTATGGACTACATACCACTTTGCTTCTCCATCGCCCCTGAGGCCCTCTAAGCCTTCCAGATCCAGCTTTTTTTTCGGCGGCTGTGCTTCCGCTTCTTCAGGCTCAGCTTCGGTCTCTTCCTCCTCAGCCTGCTCCTGCTGCTCAAGGTCTTCAGACCCGGGTTCCTCCGATGCTTCAGTTTCTGCTGAAAGCACATCTTCGGAAAGCAGATCGTCCGCCTGTCCAGCTTCCGCCTCCTCAAGCTCCGCCTCATCTGCAGATACGGATTCCATCACAATATCCTTTTCGTTTTCTCCCATTGTCCCCTCAGTCCTTTTTCCTTACATAGTAATACCGAGCAGTCCCTTAAGCGCTGCCAGGAATCCGGTGTCAACTGCCCAGAAAACAACAGCGAAGGCCGCACAGGTAACCAGTACGACTACGGTATAGGAGCCCAGCTCCTGCTTTGTTGGCCACACTACCTTTTTCATTTCCAGCTTTACGCCTTTAAAGTAGTCTTTCAGGCTGCCCCTTTTCTTTTTGGGAGGAGCTGCAGGGACTCTTTTTTTTGTTGTCTCTTTGTCCTTTGCTTTTGCCATGAATTACTCCTTATTTTGTTTCTTTGTGAAGTGTATGCTTTTTACAGAACTTGCAGTACTTTTTCAGTTCAATACGATCCGGATTGTTTTTCTTGTCCTTGATTGTATTATAGTTTCTCTGCTTGCATTCTGTGCAGGCTAATGTTACTTTTACTCTCATGTTCGATTGTCCTCCGTTTAACTCAAAATTCAGAGCTTCTGGCAGCTCTGCATGGAATTATCATCATAAAGTCGCTTGATAATTGTATATTACCCAGGTGCCGGTGTCAAGTTTTTTTTGCATTTTTCGTACCTGCAGCACAGTGCTGATTTTCCGGATCCATCTGCGTCCTGCCCTGCCCGAATAGCTACAGCTCAATTTCCTCTGGATCGTCCTCGTCAATATGATACCATTCTTTCGTAAATTCACCGTCGCTGATTTTATCCAGGGGCATGATCATATACTTGCCCCAGCCTTCTACCGCAACCGTTCCGTCCTCCAAAAGGATCTCGCCTGTTCCTTCGAAAAGCTTCCGGTTTTGTTTTGTAACCCTAGCTCTGGCCCGAAGATTCGCATCTGTAGGAATCGGCTTTTTGTACTTGAGCTGAAGCTCCACGGTTACGCCCCAGAAATCATCGCTGCCATTTGCCGCCGCCCTGCCGATGAGCTCGTCCAGAACGCCTGCCGCCATGCCGCCGTGCATTCTGCCCGGATAGCTCTGATGCCAGTCGCACGAGCGAAAGGTTGTCGCGATTTCACCGTTTTCCAATTCATAAAACCGGCAGTTGAGGCTCGCCTTATTCTGATCGCCGCAGACAATGCATCTTGCACTGTTGTTCTGTTTTCGCTTTATCTTATACTTCATGGTTTCCTCTTTCCCGGCGCAGCGGCTGCGTCATGCAGGCGAATTTGAAAATCTGCTTTTAAGCTTTTTTCCATTTTAAAACTGCGGGGCGTCCCGCAGTTTTGTGCTTTCACTCTGTTTTTATTATATGCCTTTTCCCCCGCTGCGTCAAGGGGCTCCCGGCAGTTTTTGCAGGGAATTCAAAGTGAAAAATCCTTTGTAAAGTTCCTCAGTTCAGTGGAATTTCCCTACCATCTACGATCAGACTTTCCATCTTCTCAATATCCATGGGCCTCTTAAAGACGCCTTCTATGGATCCGGCTGAGTCTTTCCCCGCATCAAGCCAGGCCGTACCGCGCATCCAAATCGGTACCTCACGTCCGTCCTTCATTCTGATTTTCGGGTTCAGCTCATCCGTCCATGTACGCTCCAGTCTTTTTGAATACGTTTCTACTTTGAACTCCATAAAACAGGAAATAGGTGAAATCTCCACCTCTTGCAGGCGCATTGCACCTGACTTTCCCGCAATTACCATATCTGGCTTGTATATTTTTGATATTTGTTTGTATTTAAGGGGAAACTCAATCGTCCATTCCCCTTTTATGAGCACTTCTGCCTCATCGCCCGGAATATAGAATATCCTTGCTAAATTTTCAAACCGAATTGCGATAGTTTCATTGTAAATCGGTTCATCCATCGTAAATTCCAGGCCAAAGCTCAGTGTCTTTCCATCCTCTGAAACACTATTCATCGCCCCATCAATATCCGTTCCGGCATATCCGTAGTTTTCCGGAAGAATGACCTCGCGGTCTGCAAATCCACACGTCTTATCCAGCTTGAGATCTGTCAGAGAAGTCACTTCAAAGACCGCGTACACCCGGTGGCCGTCCCCCACGGCCTGTTTGACCTCCAGGCGCAGACCGTTCTTTTCCACTGCAGCGCCTATGTCTACCACAGCATCTGTAATTTCCCCGGTGCTTCCCCCAAGCATCTCGGCCAGCTTGCTGTCCAGATGAAGTACATTCGCAGTAAAGGCTCCGCAGACAAAAATAGTCGCTGCCGCCAGAACTGCCGCCGCGACCCGCCTGGGATGAATGCTCCGGCGGGAAGCCTGCTCCTGCTGTTCTTTTTTTATTTGTTCCATTACACACTTTAAAATCCGTTCTTTTTCTTCTTGATTCATAACCTCTTTTTTATTCATCGCCTACCCCCCTTTCTTTTAATTTCTTTTTTAAGGTCCCCTTGCAGCGAAAGAGCCTGTTTTCCACCTGCTTTTCGGAAATACCCAGCTTGAGGGCGATTTCCTTTACCTTGTATTCTCTGAAAAAACGCAGGGCAAAGATGGTTCTGTCCGGTTCATCCATCTCCGCCACCACCTGGCGAACAGTGAGTTCCTCTTCTCTGCGCAAAAACAGCTCTTCGGTGCCCGCACCAGTATCCGGAAGCTCCGTTCCTTCCGCCTGCGATACCGTTTCCCCCGTATGCAGCGTCCTCCGCTTGTCCATGGCAGCATTTCTCGCGATTCCGTAGATATAGCTTTTTAAAGAGGTTCCTCTGCCTGGCTTAAAGCTTTTGCCATACCGCCAAAGCCGGACGAATGTCTCCGCAATGGCTTCCTCCACATCCTCGGCCGTTCCCCCTGCCAGGATGTCACGGCATATGGTTTTTACCGCATCACCGTAAAGATCGAGCGCGGCAGCAATGCCCTTTTCCGGATTTCGTTCAATTGTCCGCAGCAGTTTTCTGTCATCCATAGTTTTGTACCCTATGTTATTCTTTCCGTTTTTCTTAAAATGGCTCTTTCATTGATACAGTACCTGTGGTTTTTCAAAAATCACTCAGGTATTTTTTAATTTTTTTAATTTTTTCATCCTGTTTCGTTCCACACAAAAGCTGGCGCTCATGAAGATCCATATGACACCGATTACCAGAAATGCTGTAATTCCCACTGCGCTGCGCATTCCCGCAAGGATCAATGCCAGATTCACGGAAAAGAATAAAACGCGGATGGTGTTTCTGTAGACATGAAAGGCTGCTTTGTATGCAATCTGCCGCTGGCCCTCATCGCTGTTATTCATCCACTGGTTTAATGCTCCATTCCTGTAAAAGTCACTGGTGTACATGCAGCTGTTCTGACTTTCCATCAGTCGGTTCATTTCATCCTGCATATTCCTCTGAAATCCACGCAGAACAACGGTTACAAAGAGCAGACTGAAAAAATAGAAAATGCCTGTGTAGCCAGGTGAGATTCCGGGCTCGCTGCCCGCCGGCCCTGCGAAGACAAAAAAGAGAACCCCTGTTGAAAGAAGGATGGTAACGAAAAAAATTCAAACAGATAATTGAGAATATCCATCCGATTTTCCAGCTTGTCGAGCTGCCATGATTCTTCTCCATCCCAGGCATTTAAAAGTCTCCTGCATCTGTGGGCCGCCACCGTGCTGATGATGCAAAGGACAATCCCGGATGCCCTGCCTGCGCAGTCTGCTTCTTTCATAATAAAAAGTCACGTTCATCAGAAACCAGAAGCGGCATGGCTGGGAAACAGACGCACAGCAGGTATTTGAGGAACTGCTCGTCCGGCTCCCCACCTGCTATGCGCATATAATAAAAGAAGCCTGCTCCCGCCAGTAAAACAGCAGAAATCACAACCGCTCCCAAAATGAAAATATGCTCCGTTTTTCCGGGCTTCCCCTCAATCTTCATCCTTTTTGTCATCTTTCTTTCCTCCTGTCAGATAAAATACATCTTCCACACTTACGTTCAGCACCTTTGCAATTTTCAGTGCCAGAGTCACGGAGGGCGAATAATCCCCCCTCTCAATCAGGCTGATGGTCTGGCGGGACACGCCCGTCATTTTGCCAAAATCCTGCTGGTTGACGCCCAGTCTTGCCCGGTACTCTTTCAGCCTGTTGTTTAACTTCATAATCGCCTCTCTAAATTTTGACTACTTCCCCTTGCAAAATGACAAGTTTATTTGTCATTTATAAGCATAATGCTGACAAGGATCTTTGTCAATTGATTTTAAAATAGCAGATTGCGCATATAGGCAGCAAATGCGCTTTTATCCAAGAAAAGCACCACCAAAATCCAACATTTTGTGATGCTTTTCCGTTTTCCTATTCTTTTGGTTCAATTTTTATTTAAAGTCTTTTTCTCTGCATTTCTATCCAGTGTCAAAAGAACGATATCCTCTTTGTTCCAATCATCGCACACATCGTAAAAGGACTGTCCTTTTCTCTTCTTATAGATACGATATGGTCTGTCTTCAGAATTGTCATATATATGGCAGATATCACAAACAGCAACCACCTCATGCACCAACGCCAGCGTTTTATCAAAGCGGCTGCTTATCTTATCTTCCGGAACATCATGTCCACCAGCTTCTACCCGCGCTCTGACACGAAAAACATTAATCATTGGATCAGCAGTAAGAATATAATAACACCGGATAAAATAACCTTTTTTCCTTGCCCGCTTTAAGAGCTCTAAATTTCTGTCCGTTCTTGATTTCATCCGCATTGATATAATCCATTGAGGGCTTAAGCAAGGCCGTAAATGTACTTTTGCCAGAACCATTCGAACCTGCAAAAACAACAATTTCAGGTTTCTTGTTCAATCCATTCACTATAACGCCCCTTCCGTAACCGTTTCCCCACTTCTATTTCTGTTCCATCATTATTGCGCCTTATTACAACCTGTTTTTTTCTGTCATAAATGATAACCGGATTTAAATGGGCGCTTCAACTCCCTGTTTTGTCCCTGCCGACTACAGTCCAAACCGTTTCAGCTTGTGCTGCAAAGTCTGCCTCTTGATTCCAAGCTCTTTGGCGGCTCTGGAAATGTTCCCTTCGTTATCCACCATGCTTTTGCGCAGAATCTGCTCCTCGCAGTTTTTGAGGAATTCATCCAGAGATGCTTCTTTTGGATCATAGCCAAAAGCGCTGGCGCTTTCCGTATAAGCGTCCTGGATCCGAATATGCGTTTCCGTCAGAACATGCTCCCTGTCTGCCAGGGAAACGGCGGACATAATAATATTTTCCAGCTCCCGAATATTTCCCGGATAGCTGTGGTTTTTCAGCTTTTCAAGGGCTCCGTCCGAAACCATCCACACCTCTTTGCCATATTTTCTGTTGTGCTTTTCCAGAAAGCTGTCTACCAGACGGGGCAGATCATCCAGCCGTTCTCGCAGAGGCGGGATAGTAATGTTGACAATGTTTAGTCTGTAGTACAGATCCTTTCGCAGGGCTCCGCTTTCAATGAGGGATTTTGGAGATTCGTTGACTGTGGCAATAATCCGCACGTCAATGGGAATGTCCTTTTTTCCGCCTACCCGCCGTATGTAGTCTTCCTGCAGGACACGCAGCAGCTTGCTCTGAAGCTCATATGGCATTGCGCTTATTTCATCGAGCAGAAGGGTGCCGCCGCTGGCCTGTTCAAAGAGCCCCGCCCGATCGACGGCTCCTGTAAAGCCGCCTTTTTCTGTACCAAAGAGAATTCCCTCCAGCAGGCTTTCCGGAAGCGCCGCACAGTTCTGAGCCAGAAATGGCTTGTCTTTTCTCTGTCCGGCAAAGTGAATGCTCTGAGCAAAAAGCTCCTTTCCAGTCCCTGTTTCCCCGTAAATGAAGACTGGCGCGTCGGTTTTGGCAGCGCGCTTTGCAAGCTCTAATACCTGCTTGAAATCTCTGTTTTCCCCAATTAGATTTTTGAAATTGTACCGCTTTATTTCCGGCTTTCCCGGCTCCTCAGGCTTCAGGTTTTCCCGCTGCAGCTTTAAAATCGTGTCGCTCATGGATTTAATTTCCGTGATATCTTTTCCGATTTCAATTGCCGCAATTACCTGCCCATCCACCTCTACTGGAATCGTAGAGTTCAAGGTGGTGATTTCTTTGCCGTATTTGTTCAGATACGTCTGCTGCTGGTGGATGGTGGGCTTGTTTTGCTGCAGAGCCCGGCAGAGCGTGCTTTCTTCCAGCGGAATAGAGGAAAAGGCCTCTCTGAAGGGTTTTCCCAGTACATCCTCTCTGTTTGTCTTTTCCAGACTGGCCATTTCTTCGTTATAGATAATAGTTTTGCCCCTTGCGTCCACCACATGGACGGCTTCACCGATAATATTGCTCAAATCATGCAGTATTTTCTGATAATCTTTTGCTTTCATGCTGCGAACCTCTCTTGTGTCTCTTCTCTTCGAAAAAAAGCCTGTCCATTTTTCTGTGGACAGGCTTTAAAATCAGCTCCCAACTAGTGTACTGACGGTTCATTATGGCAGCCGGACAATACGCCAAAGGCCGTTTTTACACATATACGATATCTACATTTTTAGAGCTGGTGGCATAGACAATTGTCGCATAACACAGATCAAATTCTATGATATCCCCCACTTTATAGTCTTTTTCACAGTCGTGCACATCCAATATCGTATGATCGCTTGATGCACCCAGGACCTTAATCTTTTTATCCCGCGGCAACAGCAGCTCCGGAAATGCGTAGTCCACCTTTCCCAGTGCGAGAATTGCTCTTTTGCGGATGCCCAGATCCTCATATTCCGGTGTGTTTCCAAAAGCATCGAACATAATTTCACCCTGAGGATAGCTCGGTTTTTCCCTGGCTTCGATAATTTCAGCCTGCAAGGTAAAGACATCCTGATGCATGTCGCTCATATTATAGCCCCATAAATCCTGCAAATCCTTGGCCAGAAGAATGCCTTCTCCCATTCGCAGCAAGTTGATTCTTCTCGGCAGATTTCCTTCCAGTACTCTGGGATAGGATGTAGTTGCTCCGCCTGAAATGAATTCCAGCTCTCTGCCGATCTTTTCTTCGATCATCTCCGCACATTCTACCAGTTCATTCAGCTTTTCCGGCGTTGCCTTGACTGCACCGTAGCATCCCAGATTCGTGCCCACGCCTGCCAGCTGCAGATTGTGCAGATCATGTTCCACAGCAAGAGCAGCCTCCAGTAGTTCCTCTTTGTTCCAAAAGCCTTCCCGCAGATCGCCCAGCTCTACCATCAGGATGACCTTATGTTTTTTGTCCAACCTGCCCGCCTGGTGATTTAGGGCCTTCAGTACCTCCATCTCGCTGTTGAGACTAATTTCTGTAAGACGCACAACATCGGCCGCCTCACTGATCATCGGCAGCCGTATCATCATGAAATCCGCCTGTACTCCATATTCCCTCGCTGCTGCAATCTGTTCCAGTCTGGAAGAGGCGATAAACCTGCAGCCTGCTCTGGCCAGTTCATCGGCACACTCTGAAAGCCCATTGCAGCCCTTAATCACACCTGCCACTTCCACGTTCTGATCCTGGCATTTTATGAGAACCCTGTCGATATTGTGTCTCAGCTTTTTTAAATCTACAACCATTTTAGGATATCTGTTTCTATTCATTCTTTCAATTTCCTCTCTTCATGCATATTTGCCCGCAGGACATCCTTAAGTTCTTCCTTCTGTGGGCAACTTTTATCTAGTGTACGGTCCCAGTACACTAGCGGCGGTGCCGCTTGATTTTGCGTGTTGTTGTTTTTTCGAACTCTTCCTTCCGCAGATTAAAACGTTTTACTCTTTTGTACAAGGGCATTTGCTCATTGGTGTTGTCAATGATAGTTTTCATAAAGCTTTTGAGTGCAGCCTCGTCCAGATTTCCCCTGTCTTCTTCAATCGCTCCATAGTCCGGGAAAATACTAGCCCATACAATCGTGTCTCCTGTCCTCTTATCCGGCTCTCCGTAGACGACAACTTCCTCAATATATTTGCTCTGCATCAGGTAATATTCCACTTCCTCGGGGAAGATGTTCTTTCCATTTTTGGTGACAATGACATTTTTCTTCCTGCCGCATACGTACAGAAAGCCTTCATCATCAAAGTAACCAAAATCACCTGTGTACAGCCAGCCATCCTTTAGAACTTCTGCCGTAGCCTGCGGATCGCCGTAATATCCGATCATAACAGACGGCCCTCTGCAGATGATTTCTCCGATGCCATCCTTGTCCGGACATGAAATTTTCACCTCTGTCCCTGGCATGGGCTTTCCTACGGAATCGGCTTTGCTGTAACGATCCCGGTTTACTGCGATAATCGGTGCATTTTCCGTCATTCCGTACCCCTGTATCATAGGAATTCCCATGGCCTCGTAATCCCGTATTACATCCGGATTAATGGCCGCGCCTCCGGCGATAAAGAGATTCATATGGTTTCCAATGCTCTGGTGGAGCTGAGCGAAAATTTTGCGTACTGCTTTTGGCTTGTTGTATAGTTTCAGCTTACGGGAAAGGTTCACCATTTTTTGCGCCGTATCCTTTTTTCCGGAGCTTTCAAGCTGCTTCCAGACGCGCTTGTGCATGGTTTCGAAGACCAGCGGAACACCCAGCATGACGGTTGCCTGAGATTCTTTCATATTTTTCTGAATATGCTTGAGCCCTTCACAGATGGCAATACACATGCCCTGATAACATCCCGTAAAAATGTGGCAGGTCATCTCATAGGAATGATGCATAGGCAGAACGGAAAGGCCCATTCCCGGGGACTGAATCTTGACATATTTGGACATATTATAGACATTTGCTGTAATATTCTTGTGTGACAGCATTACCCCCTTTGCCAGTCCTGTGGTTCCGGAGGTAAAGAGCAGGGAACACATCGCCTCCCTGTCAATATGGGCATCCAGAAAGCGCCGATCCTCTTTATCCAAAAGCTCCTGCCCTTCCTCTACAAGCCGGTCAAAGGAAAGAATCCGTTCGTCTTCATGCGCTCCTGTGCTCATACATATCCGAAAACGAACCCCATCTACTTCCTTCAGGGCAAGATCCACGGTTTCCTCCAATTTGGGAGAATATACAATTGCACTAACCTCGGCCCGCTTCAGGAGGTTTACAATTTCCCTGGGAGGAAGCTCTTTATCAAGAGGCGCCACTACGCCGGTTCCATTCGTCGTCGCCAGATAGGATACAACCCATTTGTAGCTGTTTTCCCCGATAACTGCTATTTTCTCACCTTTCAGGCCCAAATCAATGAACTTTGTTCCCAGGGCATCCACATCCTTTTTAAATTGTTCATACGTAATCGGACGGTACTCTCCGCCCGGTTTATCCTTGACAAGATATGCTGGTTCCTTTGCAAAAAGCTCTGCGCTGCTGTTCAGCATATCCTTTAAATCATTTATATACCTGAATTGATAAAAGGAATCTTTATATTTTTTACTATTCAAGTGGATAAAACCCTCCTTTCGATTTTTTATTTCAAAATTTCACGCTATCTTCAATGTCTGTTTTTTATTTTATCACTTTACAGAGACTAGTGCAATTGTGAATCCGACAAAATATGCCGGCTTACCTTCTTCAGGCACTCGTCCTGATTTTCTTTTTATCATATTCTGTTTATAGAAAAAGCCGCCGCTGTTTCCAGTGACGGCTTTTTACTGACTTTGGCGCTGCACTACGCTACACGTACATTTGCAGCTCTGGTTTTACCACGCTGCACATCATCTTCGATATCGAAGGTTACTTTCTGGCCCTCCTTCAAAGACTTGAACCCTTCAGCGACAATTGCGGAAAAATGTACAAATAAATCCTCTCCACCCTCATCATTTGTAATGAATCCAAAGCCTTTATCATCATTGAACCATTTTACTATACCGGTATGCATATCGACACCTCCTACTTGTCTTTTTGTACCCGATTGGAAATCTAAAAAGGATGTATTTTCAAGAGCAACTTTGGTAAGAACTCTTAAAAATTACATCCCCTATAATCGTTCTCCATTTGATACAATTAAAGTATAGCATATATCATCAAGGGTTGTCAAATATAACTTTCTGAAGTTGGAGAATATATTTCACAGATGAATAATTGAGGCAGTTAGAACCTTTACTGCGATTTCTGGTCAAATGCCTTTGCGGCCTGCTTCAGCTGCTTGATAGGAATATCGGTCAGCTCCGAGATCTCCTCATAGGATTTCCCCTTTTTCAGCATTACATCCACCAGCTCCATTTTACCCTGAGCAATGCCCTGTCTCCTGCCTCGTTTCACACCTCGTTTCTCGCCCCGTTTTTCGCCTTGCGCAATGCCCCTTTTCAATATGGTCTTAGCCTCATATTCCAGCACTCTTCCTCCCATAACAGCTTTCACTCCTTCCTTTACATTTTCATATTTCTCCGCGATGTGCTCCAGTACGCGGCCAGACATATCCACAATCGTACATTTTGTATATTCATCAATATGCCCCTGTCTGCACAGCTGTTCCAGCCTCCTGCGAATGCCTGCGTACTCTCCGCAGAGTGTTTCCAATTCTTCCCCGTTTGTCTCATACCGTGCAAAGCGGCCTTCGTGGGAAAAGATATAAAAGGGAATCAGAAACAGCAAATCTTTTTCAAAAAGTTCCTCCAGCGTATAGCTCTTCAGCTTCATCACCGGTATTACATACCGCAGGGCTCCACCCGGCGTTTCCATGCAGATGTACATGAAATCCGGCGTATGTCTGCCGCACCGCAGGAACAAAATCGTCGAATGAGGAAAACTCACATGGAGCGTGTTTCCACGGATGCTCCCTTCATCCAGCGCGATCTGGCTATCGTATTCAAAAAATCGAATCAGCATGCTGCTGTCCGGGGTGCTCTGGCACTCCCAATGGTATTTTTTCCTGCCCATTTTTCCCAGGATGGTAAAGCTGCTGTCGGTAATATACTTTTCCTCCCCGCCGTCCTGCTGGTTCTGAAAATGCTCGTTCTGCGAAAAGCGAATTTCTTCCCTGCCTGTGTAGGCTTCCTCAAAAATCTCGTTAATCATGGGAAGAATCAAGCTGCTGCAGTCGTTTAGCAGGGTTCGAAACACATCATCGTAAGGCGTCATACTTCCTCCTTTATTATATCTCGTTTTTTAGCCCAATACAAATCAAATGTTCAGGCTGCGCGCACCACAAACGCCTAATATTTAGTAAATTTGACATATTATACTATATAATAACTAATAAGTAAATATGTTCCATGTAAATTTATTCTATTTTTTCTGCCACGGACAATCATCTGCAGCCTGCCGAATCTGCCGCTCTACGCAGTTCTGTTTGGGGAGTTGTTGTCCATTTTTGGCTATGAAAGATGCATTATTGCAGAAAAGTTATAGTTCGGGTATATCGCCTATTAGCATTTGTTGTTTTTTTGATTTTCGGAAATTCATGAAGGCTGGAGCCAGGTTTTTTATACAACAACAGGGCGTTTTGGTGGCTTTTTAGAATTGGTTCGTGGAAAGGACCACTGAGAGGTTGTAAAAATGGAAACTGTGGCTTAACAAAAGACCCGGTGGGTGCTTCCGTAAAACAGAAGATTCCATCGGGTCTTATTTTTGTTTTGCTTTTTATACTTTTAAAGAATTATTTCCACGAAATGGTGTAATGGCCGGAGGATTTGGAATTTCCTCTGTAAAGCTTGATGTAGAAGGTTCCCTTTGACCATTTGCCCGCGGATTTCAGCGTCATGCCGCCGGAATAATAACCAAAGGATCTGGTTCCGATTTTTCCGTGCTTATCATAAACGTCTGCTTTGATATTGTCATTTGTAGCGCCTTTTATGGTAATTTTAACAGCTTTCTTGCTGCTGAGGGTGAACTTGTACCAGTCAGCCGTCTTATCACCGATGATGATGGTTCCTGACCGCTTTGCTCCTTTTTTCAGCGTTACAGCCTTTGCCTTGCTCTTGCCGCTCTTTTCGGAGACAGCTTTGTTAACGACAGTCAGGTTGTACCAGCCTCTGGAGCTGCTTGCATAAGAGTTGACTTTCACATAGTAGGTTACGCCCTTCTTAACGCCGTAGGTCGGAAGTTCTTTTGTCGCTAAGTTAGTGGTCAAAGCTTTCTTTTTGCTGTTACAGAGAGCGACTGAGCCGATACCTGAGGCGGCCTGCACTTCCAGAGAGCCTGTCTTTGTCGCTTTAAACTTAAAGTAATTGGTCTGTGCATCTCTCTGACCTACTGCAATGGCTTTTCCGCTTGTGATCGTTCTGTCACCGCCGTTTGCGTAGCCTGCTGCTGCGCCAACCAGAAAGGCTTGTTGTTCGTCACGAATCGGAGATAAGGTCTGAATGCCCAGATAATATGTACCTTTTGCTGGCACCTGAATCACACGCGTTACTACATCTGCATCCGTAGGATCTGTTGTTTTTGCGGATATTATACCGTAGCCAACTGCGTTTGTCAGCGCTGCGTCCTTATATAATCCGAATTCCAGAGAGGATGTTGAGACAGCTGATTTAGCTGCTGCTTCCATAATGATCGTTCCCTTTGCCGGCAGGGATATTGCTCTTGAATAACCCTGTTTCGTGCTTCCCGGCAGAACATCTCCTATGTCAAACACTACTGCATCTGATTTAATAGATGTTGTAGATGCGTTGATGTTTGTAAGTGGAATAACACCTTCTGCCGTCTTTGTACCTGCCTTTACTTTGCCGGCAAGCTCTGTCTGTACCGCTTTCACCGGGCTCTGGGCCTTGCTGATGTCTTCTCCTGTCATCGTGTTGCTGCTGCTTGCGAAGGCTGTGCCGGCCGAGGTCAGCACCAGTGTTGAAATCAGCAGCGTTGATAATAATCTGTGAAGTCCTTTTTTCATATCATCTGCTCCTTTTTTTCTTATTTTCCAGTGTACAGTCCGCATGGTTACAGGCTGTACAAAGCTTCTACCTTTTATTATACTGATTTTTTACAAAGTTTCCAGCATTTTTCGAAAATTTATGCCGATTATTCCCCTTCTTTCAGCAGGTGTTTTTCAATGATGCCGGCCGCATCCTCAATGCATCCAGTGCAGGAGCGGAGCATCTGTCCGCTTTCGATGCCCTTCAGCTCGGAGCAGAGGATGGATTTGTTCTTGTCCTTGAATTCCTCAGTCATTGCTTTCATGGCTTTGTAGCAGGCTTTTTTCGTTGCCGGGGCCTCCAGATTGCCGTCGCTGAGCTTCATGCCCGCAAGAGCTGCCATCGCGCTGACCGCGCCGCAGGTGCCCATGGTGCCCATACCAAATCCAAAGGCTTCCATAGCCTTGAAGGTTTCCGTTTCATCTGCGCCAAAGAGATCACAGTAAGCGCAGGCAACCGCCTGGGCGCAGTTATAGCCGCTTTTGTGATTTGTTACGGATTTTTGTACTCTGTCTGTCATTTTCATTTCCTCCTTTAAGTTCTATTTTTATTTAATGGTTTTTATAAATCAGTTTCAATGTGCGCTGCTGTACATCTGATAGAGCCTGCTGTAGAGGCCTCCCTTCTGCATCAGCTGGTCATGGGCCCCCTGCTCTGCGATGCCCTCCTCTGTGAGCACCAGAATGACTGCCGCGTTTCGGATGGTAGTCAGGCGGTGGGCGATAGTCAGAGTTGTTCTGCCCTTTGCCAGCTTTTCCAGGGACTGCTGGATGATGAGCTCGCTTTCATTATCAAGGGCTGAGGTGGCCTCGTCCAGAATCAGGACAGGCGGATTTTTCAAGAATACCCGCGCAATGCTGATGCGCTGCTTTTGCCCGCCGGAAAGCTTTACGCCCCGCTCACCGACAAAGGTGTCGTAGCCATTTTCTAATTCTGTAATGAACTGGTGGGCGCCTGCCAGTTTTGCTGCTTCTATGATTTCTTCTCTGGAAGCTCCTGGCTTTCCATATTCAATATTGTCGTATACGGTACCGGAAAACAGGTATACATCCTGCTGCACCATGCCGATCTGAGAGCGGAGAGAGTGAGTAGTAACATCCCGGATATCCCGGCCGTCCAGGAGAATCCTGCCCTCTGTCACATCGAAAAAGCGGGGAATCAAGTTGCAAAGCGTCGTTTTTCCGGCGCCAGAGGGCCCTACCAGAGCTACGTTTTCGCCAGCCTGGATTTTCAGGTTGATCTGAGTCAGCACATCTTCCTCGCTGTCCGCATAGTGAAAGCTGGCGTGTTCGAAGATGATTTCTCCCTTTACATCCGTAAGCTCCTCCGCGTCTGGACGGTCTTTAATTTCCGCGTCTTCATCCATGACTTCAATAAACCGCTCAATGCCCGTCATACCTCGCTGAAATTGCTCGGTAAATTCCACGATACGCCGCACCGAGGCCAGCAGCATAACGACATACAAAAGGTATGCCATCAGATCCGGAGGCGTAATGATTCCTTTCATCATAAACAAGGAGCCTGCCACTACCACGGTGATATACATAACTCCGTCAAAGAACCTGGTGGTGCTCTGAAAGCCTGCCATATAGCGATATGTCTCTTTTTTGACGCTGAGGAAACCCTCATTTCCTTCTTTGAATTTTTCTTCCTCAACCTCCTCATTGGCAAAGGATTTTACAACCCGCACTCCCAGCAGGCTGTCTTCCACCTGCGCATTGATTTCCCCCAGCTGATTCCTGGACTTTTTGAAGGCTGTCCGCATTTTGTTGTTGAACTTCATGGCAAAGAAAATCATAATGGGGATAATGGCAAATACCAGCAGCGTCAACCACACATTCACAGAGCTGAGAATGGAGAAGGATACAAGGATCTTCACAGCGGCTATGTAGTATTCCTCCGGGCAGTGATGGGCAAATTCTGTCACATCAAACAGATCGCTGGTGATTCTGGCCATCAACTGCCCCACCTTGGTATTACTGTAAAAGGACCAGGACAGATCCTGCAGATGCTCGAACAGATCCTTTCGCATATCCGTCTCAATCCTCGCGCCCATGATATGACCGATATTGGCCATGTAATAGTTTGCAACCAAATCGATGATTCGCAGAGCCAGATAAACAGCTCCCACTGTAAGAATCAGCCGCACGGTCAGGCGCTCCGTGTCGTTCATGCCAATATCCGTAAGATAACGGACGATCATGGGCAGCACCAGATCGCATACCGTTGTAAGGGTTGCGCAGAAGAGATCCAGAATCAGGACTCCCCTGTATTTTTTAAAATAAGGAAGAAACCTCTTGATCAGATAAGATGTCTTCCTGGTATTAACGATTTGTTCCTCCATCATAACCTCCGTTTTTCATTTGTACGATATTGCTTTGCCAGAATCCGCCCCACGTGGACGCCGCTGGCAGAAGCCTGAGAAAGCGAGTGGGTCACGCCGGATCCGTCTCCCAAGGCATACAGTCCCTTGATGCCGGTTTCCAGGTTTTCATCCACCTGCACTCTTGAATTGTAAAATTTCACTTCCACACCATAGAGCAGCGTGTCTTCATTGGCAGTTCCGGGAGCGATTTTGTCCAGAGCGTAAATCATTTCGATAATATTGTCAAGTTGCCGCTTTGGAATAACCAGACTCAGATCTCCCGGGGTCGCCTGGAGAGTGGGCCTCGTAAAGCACTTTTGCATTCTTCGCTCGCTGCTGCGCCGTCCCTTTACCAGATCGCCAAAGCGCTGGAGCAGTACGCCGCCGCCCAGCATGTTGGAAAGCCGGGCAATGGATTCTCCGTACTCGTTGCTGTCCCGAAAGGGTTCTGTAAAACGGTTTGTTACCAGCAGAGCAAAGTTGGTATTTTCTGTCCGCAGGGCCGGATCCGCGTAGCTGTGGCCGTTTACCGTCACAATACCGTTGGTATTTTCCGCCACCACCTCCCCGTATGGGTTCATACAGAAGGTCCGCACCTGATCGTTATATTTGTCGGTTTTGTAGACGATTTTGCTCTCATATACATCATCGGTAATATGTTTGAAAATCTCTGCCGGAAGTTCTACCCGCACGCCGATATCCACTCTGTTTTTTTCCTGGCTGATGCCCAGACTGTCGCATACATCGGAAATCCATTTAGAGCCGGAACGTCCGGTAGCCAGAACTAAATCCTTGCAGGTAAAGCTTTCACCTTTATCAGTAGTTACGAGAAACAGCCCGTCCTCCTGCTGCCAGATGTCAGTAACCCCAGTGTAAAACATGGTTTCTACCCGTTCCTTGCAGTAATCGAACATGCGGCCGAGGATTTTCACGTTCCGATCCGTTCCCAGGTGGCGTACCTTTGCCTCCAGGAGGTGCAGATCGTTTCTCAAGGCGATAGTTTTCAGATCAGAGCTGGCTGTAGAATAAAGCTTTGCGTCCGCTCCGCCCATACTGCAGAGCACCTCATCCACATATTCCATCAGCTCTAAAGCCTTGTCCGTTCCCACGTAATTGTGGAGATCGCCGCCAAACTGGGTTGTAATATTGTACTTTCCGTCGGAAAGAGTGCCTGCTCCGCCATAACCGTTCATAATATGGCAGGGACTGCATTTTACGCAAGTTTTGGCCCCCTTTTTAATGGGGCACTGGCGATGCTTAAGATCCGCGCCCTTATCCAGCATCAATATGCTGGCCGCATGGTCCAGCTTTGTCAGCTCATAGGACAAAAATACGCCGCTGGCTCCTGCCCCGACAATAATAATATCATAATGTTTCATAGGGAATCCTCCTTTATCTCAGCTATATGGCGCAGCAGGCCCGAAAGCACAGAATTCCGTGCTTTTTTCCTGCCGCTGTGTTACAATACTAATATCTTTTGTTTTGCTTGTTATTTTTTTGAACCGTTCCTGCCGGGATCCACTGCTGTCCTGCTGGCAGGCTTTATATGGAGGTTTTTTATGCACTGGAACAAACAGCGCCTCAGCCTGGGGATCTTGCTTTTAGCCTGTACCGTCCTTTGTATATTCAGCTGGCTACAGAAAGGCTTTAGCAGCTACTATCTGACTGGTACGATTTTATTTACCATTCTGGGAGTCGGCTTCATCCGCTCTGCCCGCAACAAATAGCCGCCTGAATCATTTCTCAAAAAAGGGCTGACGCACGAACATGCCATGCACCAGCCTCTTTTTTCTCTTAATCTATCGTTTGATATTCGGATCCGTTGGATCGTAATTCTGTCCTGCGGAAATTTTCTTTACCGATGGCTTGTCAAAAGGTCCGATGGAATTGGAATCATAAATCGTCACTTTTGTCTTTTTGTTTCTGGCAATATCGTAAATAATTTTTGCATTTGCCGTCTGCAGACGGATGCATCCGTGGGACGCGGGTCCGCCCAGATTGTTATAGGCCGATGTTGTCAGAGTCCGGTTGTTGGGGCTGCGGTACGTAACGGAGTGGAACAGATAGCTTCCCGTAATTCTGGAGCAGTACTGTCCATAGCAATATCCGCCCATTGTAGGGCCGCCCAGCTTTGCCCAGCGATACGTTCTGTCCTTACTCAGATAGTAGGTTCCTTTTACGGTCGGAGTCCCTGCCTTGCCCACAGAACATGCCATGGCCTTTACCGGAATGGTGTATCCTTTTTTGCCATCCTTTGCAAAGAGAATCACATAATTTTTCTTGCGATTGACTTTGATATAAATGTCCTTTTTCTTCCATTTGTTTCCGAACTTGGCAATCAAGTCCTGACACAGCTTTCCCTTGCTGTCAAAATAGTACTTGTATTTTCCTACATACTTCCATCCCGTCAGGGCTGTACCCTTTCTGAAATAGTAACGCTTCTGTCCAATACGTTTCCAGCTGGAGCCGCGATAAACCTTGCCATTTTTCTGGAAATAGTAGATCTTGCCGTTGTTCATCTTTTTTACGGTAGATTTGTATTTTGTCTGTTTGAGACCGTACTTGTAATAGTAGTTCTTGTAAACGCCGGAATATTTGAGGCCTTTTTTATAAAGCTTATTTTTGTATGTTCCGGTGAGAAGTTTTCCGTTTTTGTAGAACTTCGCGCCGTACAGGCCTGTGCCCCGGGTTCCGTTTTTGTAATAGTATTTGTTGTAAATTCCGGTTCCCGGTTTGCCGCTTTTATAATATTTCCCGCTGTAAAGACCTGTACCCGGCTTTCCATTCTTGTAATAGATGCCGCCGGAGAGGCCTGTGCCCGGTTTTCCATTTTTATAATAAGTCCCGCTATAAAGGCCGGTTCCCAGGACGCCTGCTTTGTAGTATGCCCCGCTATAAAGGCCAGTATAAAGCGCTCCCGCGCCGTCTGACCCAAAGCGATACACCTTGCCGCTGTATTCTGCCGTTATATCCGTCTTTTTGACGCCCGTCACGGTGTCCAGATAATACAGCACGCCGTCGATTTCCTGAATGCCTTTTTGCAGCGCGCCATCCTTGTAATAAGTGCCGTCTGCCTGCCATCCGTCCTTTACTTCCGGCTTTTCCGGTTCTGTAGGGGCTGTGGTTTCATCAAAAGGCTTTGCTGCCGCGTGAACATCCTGGCATGCAAAAAATATTCCCAGGATCAGAAGCATTACCGTAATGCCAAGGGCTGCTCCCCGAACTTTCACTGATTGTTCTTTCATTTTGATTCGTCTGCTCCTTTTCCCTTATTCCGCGTCGTCTTCCTGCATCAGCTCGTCAAATACGGCTACTGCCTTTTCAAATTCCGCGTCATCTTCAATATCAAGGAGTTCAAACTCATCTTCTCCCGTTTCTTTGTATCCGTAGATGTACACATCATCGGACTGATCCTGCGGAAGGAGCGCGATGTACTCTTTGCCTTCTGCATCAAAAACACCCAGGATCTCACATTCCAGTTCTGTACCGTCATCATACTCCAGTGTGATGAAATCTGCGTCTGCCATTTTTTGTTTCCTCCAATAATTCCTTACAATGTTTATAATATGAATAATAAATCGTGATATCCTTACTATACCATATATGCTGAGCCTTTAGCAATGAAAATATTCGCGGATTTTCTCCGCCAGAGTCCCTGTAATTCCCTTGACCTCCTGAAGCTGTGCTGCTGAGGCTTCTTTTATGGCATCAATACTCCCAAAGTGCTCCAGCAGGGCGTTTCGTTTAGCTGGGCCAATGCCCTCGATCTCATCCAGAACCGATGTAAGCATCCGCTTTCCCCTGAGCCCTCTATGGTATTCGATGGCAAAGCGGTGAACTTCCTCCTGAACCGTCCCCATATATTTGTAAAGGAGGGGCCGATCCTTTAAGAGAATTTCCGTAACCTCGCCGTTCTTTTGGAAAATCAGCGACCGGGTTCTGTGATGATCATCCTTGGCCATGCCCGCAACCGGAAGATCCAGCTCCAGGCCCCGGATAATCTCAAGGGCCGCGTTGACATGCCCCTTTCCCCCGTCTATCAACAGGAGATCCGGGAAGACGGAAAAGCCTTCGTCTCCCTCCAGAGCCCGCTTAAATCTCCGCAGCAGAACCTCCTGCATGCTCCCATAATCATCGGGGCCGGATACAGAGCGGATTTTAAAGCGCCGGTACGCCTTTTTTTCCGGCTTCAGCCCTTCAAATACAACCATCGCTCCTACTGTATCAACGCCGTTTGTATTGGAAATGTCATACGCCTCTACCCGGTACTCTCTGCCGCCGTAGCCGCCCTCTTCATATCCCATTTTTAAAAGAATATCAAACATTTCCTTTCCCAGAGACTGGCGGCGTTCTTTTCTGGCCTCAGCCCTCTGATCGATGGTTTTTACCATTTCTACAATATCTTTTTTGGCAAGCTCCAGGACTGCCCTTTTCTCTCCCTTCATGGGGGCCAGCAGATGAACCTGATGGCCTGCCAGACCGGACAGATATTCCTCAATCAGTTCCTTTTCCTCAGGCTGATGCTCCAGAAGGATCTCCCGGGGCAGGCTGATGCTCCGGCCGTAGTGCTGTTTGATAAAAGCCGTGATAATATCCTCTGTAGAGTCTTCCTCCATGGACTGAAGATCATAGGTTTCTCTGCCGCTGAGCTTTCCGTCCCGCACAAAAAACAGGACTACATAGCGCTGTTTCTGGCCTCTTGCTACTAAAATCAGATCCACATCCTTTTTGTCCTGCAGCACGACCCGCTGCTTTTCCGACAGAGCCTTTGCCGCTGTAATATAATCTCTGCATTCCGCTGCCCGTTCAAACTCCAGGTTTTCGGAAGCCCGGTTCATTTCCTCTTCCAGATACCGCAGGAGCCCCTTTGTCTTACCTTTGAGAAACTCACTGGCCTGCTCCATTTTTTTGCGGTAAGCATCCTTTGAAATGTTCCCCTGGCAGATGCCGTCGCACTGGTTGATGTGATAATTGAGACAGGGGCGAAAGCCTTTTGGAAACGCCCTTGCAGAGCATTTTTTCAAAGCATACACCTGATTGAGCAGCTCCACAATCTGATTGACTGCGCCTGCATCGCTGTAAGGGCCGAAATATTTGCTGCCATCCTTTCGTATCTGCCGTGTTTTCAAAAGCCGCGGAAAGTCCTCTTCCATTGTGATTTTAATATAGGGATAGGTCTTGTCATCCCGCAGGAGCACGTTGTATTTGGGCATGTATTTCTTGATCAGGTTGCACTCCAAAATCAGGGCTTCCATTTCACTGCCCGTTGTTATGTATTCAAACTCCTCGATCTGGGACACCATGGCCCGAACTTTGGGATCCATGTTCCTGGAAGACTGGAAATACTGGCGCACCCGATTTTTCAGGGAAACTGCCTTTCCCACATAGATCACCTGTCCCAGTTTGTCCTTATGAAGATAAACTCCCGGGGTATCCGGGAGTTTTTTCAGGTTTTCCTGAATGTCAAACATTGTTCTTTCTTCTCTTTCGCCGTTTTTTCGTTGCCCTCTGCGGCCTTCTCCTGCGGATGTGCCGCTTCATCCTGTAGTTGACCAATGCGATGAGGATCAGAAGACCCGCTGCTATGTAAATGGCTATGGCCAGCCAGTCGGGGATTCCAAAATAGGAAAGAGGGCCGCCCCGCTCCACCGTCTGTTCGGCTATCGCATCCACCTGGCTCACCAGTTCACTTCCCTGGTATACCTTGATGACGCCCACCTTATCGCCCCGCATAACAGGCGCTTCCAGCTCCTTTTTTTCAAATTTAATTTCCGTCTCCGGCGCCTGACCGTCATCACGAACGGTTACAGATGCTTCATCCTTCGCTCCTGCAACAACGGTCCTGTTTGCTCCCATTTTGACGCGTACCCGGCCAAAGTTTTCGCCTTTTGCTACTACCGGAGTTGTACTATAAAAGTTGTCAAACACATAATCCCACAGCCGGTTGGTGTCCAAAAATCGTCCGTCGTCGCCTGAATGAAGAACAACGGAGATAAGCTCTGTGCCGTTTTTTTCCACCGCGCCTACGAGGCAGGCTCCCGCTGTGCTGGTAAGTCCCGTTTTGACTCCCAGAGCCCCTTCATATTTGGGCACAAAGGTAACCTTTTTGCCGTTGCTTTCGATTTTCAGCGGCTTATCGTACCACAGGCATTTGTTGGTGCTTTCAAGCTTTCTGGCCTTTGACTTGCTGGTAGCCGGAATGGTATATTTCGCAGTGCTCACCAGCTTGCGAAACTGGCTGTCTTTCATAGCCTCCCTTGCAATGACGGCCAGATCATATGCGGTGGTCAGATGGGCCTCCTGGCCTTTCCAGTTAAGGCCGTTGGGGTTCATAAAGTGGGTGTTTTTGGCGCCGCAGGAGGCCGCTTTTTCGTCCATCATCTTGCAGAAATCATCCACATTTCCGCCGACTTCCTCTGCCAGAACGATGGCCGCATCGTTTCCCGAGGCGAGCATAAGTCCATATAGCAGCTGTTCCACCGTAAAGGTCTCGCCTTTTTGGATCCCTATGTTGCTGCCGGTAAGATCAACATCGTGGGAAACGGTAACCTTCTGCTCCGGATCCAGATATTCTAAGGCCAGCATGCAGGTTACAATTTTTGTCGTACTGGCAGGCTCCCGTTTCTGGTGGATATTTTTCCCGTAGAGAATATCTCCTGTCTCCGCATCCATGACAATGGCCGCCTCAGCCTGCAGATCCGGTTTTCCCTCAGACACAGCAAATGCCGGCATCCATTGGGTGCAGGCAATTGCTGTAAGGATTATGGCAATTAATAATTTTCGTTTCAGATTCATATTCTTTGCTTCGTTTATTTGATTATACTGTATTGTGATTACATTCAAACTGTATTTTAAAACCTACTGCCTGCCAAAAAAGAAATCCGCAAGCTCGTAGCCGCTGTCAAAGTACTGTCCTTCTGCGCCGGACTTTTCATGGAACCTGCGGCTTTTATCCTCCGGCTCCTCCTTTGTGCTGTCGTAAACCACATACGGCACCGGATCCGCAGAGTGGGTCCGGATAGCCAAAGGCGTCCTGTGATCTGGAACAATGAGCACCCGGAAGTCTTCGCCCGCGCTGCGGAAGTAATTTACAATCGGTGTCAGAACCTTCCCGTCAATGGACTCCAGACACTGAATCTTTCCGTCCATGTCTCCCTGATGGGAGCATTCATCCGGCCCTTCCAGATGCATATAGACAAAGTCCTTTCCGTCCTTGAATTCGCGGATGGCTGCCTCAGCCTTTCCGTCAAAGTTCGTATGCAGGGTTCCGGTAGCCCCTTCCACATCAACGGAATTCAGCCCCGCGCAGATGGCAATTCCCTTGATGAGATCCACTGCGGAAATGGCGGTTCCCTTAATGCCGTACTTGTCGTAGAAGGAGGACAGGCTGGGCTTTTTCCCCTGGCCCCAGATCCACAGGGTATTTGCAGGATTTAAGCCCCTTGCAATTCGCTCCTTGTTTACCGGATGGTCCTTCAGAATTTCATAGCTTTCCTTCATCATCTTTGTAATAAATTCGCTGCCCTCGCCCTTTGGCAGATGGTCGCCCACTCTCTGGGTCAGTACATCGTGGGGAGGTGTCAGCTCGTAATCCGTAGAGCCGTTGTGAACGATCATGCAGTGGCGATAGCTGACCCCTGTGTAAAAGTGAATCCGATCATCGGCAAATCGCTCGTTAACTGCCTGTATCAGCTGGTCTGCCTCTTCTGTTGTAATATCCCCGGAGCTGTGATCCGTGATAATCAGGTCTTCATATGCTCCTTCCCCGGTGAGGGTGATGATATTGGTGCGGAACGCCACATCTGTGTCCGACATGTCGATGCCGATACTTGCAGCCTCCAGCGGAGATCTTCCCGTCAGATAAACGGCAGGGTCATAGCCCATTACCGACAGATTTGCCGCATCCGAACCAGGCGCTACTCCCGGTGGTATGGTCTTTACCATGCCCACCTTGCCCTTTGCCGCCAGCTCATTGATCATATTCAGCTCTGCGGTTTCCAGAGGCGTCTTCCCGCCAAGCGCTTCGATTTTCTCATCTCCTGCTCCATCAGGTACCAGGATCAAATATTTCATGTGTTTCCTCCTGTTTTGGCTATTTGTTTTCCGCTTCAAATTTCTTCATAAATTCAATCAAGGTATCTACGCCTTCCATTGGCATTGCGTTGTAGATGCTGGCCCGCATTCCGCCGATAGAGCGGTGTCCGTTGAGGTTATGAAGGCCTGCCGCCTTTCCCTCTGCCACGAACTTTTTGTCCAGATCAGAATCGCCTGTCACGAATACCACGTTCATCAGGGAGCGATCCTGCTCTCTTACCGGGCACTTGTAGAGGCTGCTTGCGTCAATGTAGTCGTACAGTTTCTTTGCCTTTTCCACGTCCAGATCGTGCATAGCGCTGACGCCGCCAATACTCTTGATATGCTTGAACACTTCTCCTGCAACGTAGATAGCAAAGCAGTTGGGTGTATTATAGGCGGAATCGTTTTCCGCATGAACCTTGTAGTCCAGGTAAGTCGGAACCGTACCCTTTGCAAATCCGATGAGATCCTCTCTCATGATGACGATAGTTACGCCTGCGGGAGCCACATTTTTCTGTGCGCCGGCATAAATCAGACCGAATTTGGTAACGTCGATTTCCTCAGATAAAATACAGGAAGACATATCAGCTACCAGCGGAATGTCACCTGTGTCCGGAATATATGGATAATGGGTTCCGTATATGGTATTGTTATATGTAATATGCACATAATCGGCATCTTCCCGGAAGTCTTCTTTTTTTACCTCCGGAATATAGGAGAAGGTAGATTCTTCGGAAGAAGCTACGATTTTGATATCTCCGAATTTTTTGGCTTCCTTCGCAGCCTTCTTTGCCCAGGAGCCGGTAATGATGTAGTCGGCTTTTCCCGACTTTCTCAGAAGATTCAGCGGAACCATAGCAAACTGCAGTGTGCCGCCACCCTGAAGGAACATTACTTTGTAGTTTTCAGGAATGTTCATAATATCCCGCAGGTTCTGTTCCGCATCTGCCAGGATGGCTTTGAATTCCTTGGAACGATGGCTCATTTCCATTACCGATTCTCCGCAGCCCTGATAGTTCGGCAGGTTTGCTGCTACATCTTCAATTACAGGAAGGGGCAGCATAGACGGCCCTGCGGAAAAATTATATGCTCTATTATTACTCAATTTTGTCACCTCCAATAAGACTTGTACAGCATTACCTTAAGATTCAACCAATGCCTGTACCTGAGTATTTTAACATTTTTAGCAAATCCATGATTCTCTATTATAGCACTTTACTGCCTTATGGTAAAGTGTTATAATGGTAGATAGTTTAAAATTATTTAAAGAGGTGAAAGGAAATTATGTATAAAATTGCAACACTGAACAAGATCTCACCAGTGGGACTTGCCCGTCTCACGGATGGATATACCGTTATCGACAGCACGGATGAAGCAAATGGGATTCTGGTAAGAAGCTATGCCATGCATGAAATGGAGTTTTCCAAGGATCTACTGGCCATTGCCCGGGCTGGCGCAGGTGTCAATAATATTCCCCTGGATCGCTGCGCGCAGGAAGGAATCGTTGTATTCAACACACCGGGCGCTAATGCCAATGCTGTAAAAGAGCTGGTTCTGGCAGGACTCTTTCTGGCTGCGAGAAATATCCCCGAAGGGCTTGCCTGGGCAAAAACTCTGGCTGGCACGGAAGGCGTAGGCAAAGCGGTTGAAAAGGGAAAAGGCCAGTTTGCCGGAACGGAAATCAAAGGCAAAACACTGGGAATTATCGGCCTGGGCGCTATCGGCGTAATGGTCGCCAACGCGGCAGAACAGCTGGGCATGGATGTTATCGGCTATGATCCATACCTCAATGTAAAATCCGCTCACAGCCTGTCCAACACCATCGCAATTGTAGATGATCTGAAAGATCTGTATCCAAAATGCGATTATATCAGCATTCACGTACCTGCTATGGACAGCACAAAGGGCATGATCAACGATGAAGCCTTTGCTCAGATGAAAGACGGTGTTATCTTCCTCAACTATTCCAGAGACAAGCTGATGGACGATGATGCTCTGGAAAAAGCCCTGTCCAGCGGAAAAGTCAAAAAATACATAACCGACTTTACCGATGACCGGGTAATCAATTTTGAAAACACCATCGTACTGCCTCACCTGGGAGCATCTTCTGCGGAAGCGGAAGACAACTGCGCATCCATGGCCGTGGATCAGATGATGGATTATATGGAAAACGGAAACATCGTAAATTCCGTAAACTTCCCGGAATGCAATCTGGGGCCAATCGCTGCCGGAACCCAGAGAGCCTGCATCATCCACAAGAATGTCCCAACTATCTTAGGACAGATTACCGGCATTTTCGCGGATCTCGGCATTAACGTGGAAAACATGACCAGCAAGAGCAAAGGTGATTTTGCCTATACACTGGTGGAAGCTTCCGGCGAGATTTCCGAAGCAGATCTGAAGCAAAAGCTGGCTGCAGAAGAATATATTTCCGTTCGGGTTGTGAAATAGGGACTGTAAAATAGAAATATTGAGAAGGGGCTGCGCCGCAAACCGTTTTTTGCTGATTTACGTAACAGCCCCTTTTTTGGTGTACTGGCCACCTGACAATTTTTTGGTACACTAGTCAATTGTTAAGTTTTCCGTCACAATCCCCAGTGCTTCAAGCTTTGCTTTTGTTGTCTTCAGCTGATAGTCGATTTCCTTTTCTTTATCTCCAGCTGTTTTAATTCTCTGCAGATCAATAAACTTGTCCATCAATAAGGTTGCCTGTTCTTTTTCTGTCATTTCCATTCCCTCCATTTTTCATTCTCCTTTCATTTATCTCCCAACACTGCATATTCCGGTTCCGGCTGTCATTGCTTTCGTTCCACCGGCACCCGCTTGCTGAAGCTTTTCGTACTGTCCGTGTCAGCCCACACCTTGTTGACCAGAATCCCCAGGCAGAGAACCCAGGCCAAAAAGTAAAACCAGAAGAGCACTGCCACGATGGAGGACAGGGCTCCATAAATGATATCGTAATTTGCAACGTTAGTGGTATATCTTGCGTAGACCAGGGTTACAAGGAGCATGCCCACAGAGGCGAAAACGCTGCCGGGAAGGATTTTGCGAAACGGTACTTTGTTTGTAGGCAGGATGTAATAATTGTAGCTTACCATGAGAAAGTACAGCGCCAGCCCTAAAAACCACCGCAGATACATCCAGATGTTATTGATGTATTTATCCACATCCAAGTTTAAAATCCCCACCAGGGTCTGAAGCAGCAGCTCTCCATAGCCCAGGATCACCAGGGAAAAAGCGATGGTAAAGAGGGTCACCGCCATGGTCCGCATGGCTCTCAGCCGTTCCCACCAGTAACCCTTGCCCGTGTTTTTCCCTTCTGTAAAAGTGTAATTGGTAATGCGCATAATAGCAAACTGCGCTCTCGATGCTGCCCAGAGGGCTACGATTACAAAGACTACATTACCTGCTCCAGCGGAAGAAAAGGCAGTCAGGCTTTCCAGCATACCGGACACCTGCTTTCCCGTGTAAACGCCGATCCACTGAACCAGATCTCCCACAGAAAGCTGGAAATATCCCAGAATCTGGGTCAGCAGCAGGAAAATCGGTACAATCGAAAGCAGCAGATAAAAGGAAATCTGCGCCGCAAAGCCCTGATAATATGGATCCCGGAACTGCTTAATCCCCAAAAAGATCATTTGTAATGCTCTTTGCCTCATAATACCCTCATCCTACATTTCCCAAAGGCACGAGCGGGCTGTGATCCTGCTGTCCTGCTCTACACCTGATAAGCCTTTCCCGCGCTCTGTCTAGCCTCCAGCTTTTGTTTCAGTGTGACTAAAGCGTTAGCTCTGTGACTGATCTTATTTTTGTCCTCCGGCTCAAATTCCCCAAAGGTGATATCATAACCCAGAGGCACGAACAGCGGATCGTAGCCAAAGCCGTTTGCTCCCCGCTCCTCTAAGACAAGATGTCCTTCCACCTCGCCGCGTGCTGTAACGGTTTCCCCGTCCGGAAAGACCATAGTAATCACCGACACAAAGCGGCCTGTCCTCTGCTCATAAGGGACTTCTTTTATCAGGGCCTTTAGCTTGTCGTTGTTGGCCTGATCGTTTCCATCCTCACCTGCGAATCTGGCCGAAAACACACCGGGCGCACCGTCAAGACAATCCACCTCCAGCCCGGAATCATCGGCAATGGTAATGGCGCCGCAAAGCTTCATAATCCCGTATGCTTTTTTGTAGGAATTTTCTTCAAACGTGGTCCCGTCTTCCTCAATTTCCACATCCGGCACGCCTGCCTCGTCCCTTGGAATAATTTCCATGCCAAATTGCCGGGTAATGGCCTCAATTTCCTTGATTTTGTGCCGGTTCTTTGATGCTGCAATAATTTTACTCATACTTTTATCCTCACTTTATAGTATAGCCTTTATTCCGATGATTACTAATATGGTTCCGCCTAAAATTTCCGCCCTGCTTCCCAGCAAATCCCCAAATTTCCGTCCGATGAGAACGGCTATCACTACCATGACTGCCGTTACAATACCGATCTCCGCGGCTGCTGTTACAATGGGCACTTCCATAAAGCTAAATCCAAGGCCTACTGCCAGAGCATCGATGCTGGTAGCAATTGCCTGAAAAAACAGGATACCCATTGTCATCTGCCTTTTTTGTGGAGCTTCGTGACTTCGCGTATGAGAAATCCCCTCCCATATCATCTTCCCGCCGATAATTCCCAAAATCAGCAGAATGGTAAAGCCTGAATATTCTGTCATAATCTCCGCGAAAAAGCTTCCCGCAAAATATCCGACAATGGGCATGAGAATTTGGAATCCCGCAAAAAACAGCACCATCATTGCGTAATCCCTCCAGGTTACGTTCTGATAAACCATCCCATTCGTCATGGATACCGCAGCAGCATCCATGGCAAGCCCTACCCCAATCAGGGCTATTTCAAAAAATCCCATTTATTTCAAATCTCCGCAAGAACCTACTGGAACCCTTCCGTCAATTGCATGAATGATTTCCAAAGTCCGTTCTTTATCAAAATAGCTGCACAGTTCTAGGAAGTAAACGCCCTGCTCGACCAGCTCTTTTGCCGCAGCCTTTGCAGCGTCCAGATCCTTTGTAAAGCGTACATACGTGTTGCAGGCCTCGTTTTCCAGTGTAAAGCTCTGGGTTTCTTCCACGCCATCCATCACGATGACAATTCCATATTCCTGCAGGGACTCTAGCGCTTCTATCTTTTTCAGCTCTTCCGGCAGATAATCCGCATGCAGGATCTCAATTTCGCCCTTTGTAACGTTCAGCAGCTTTTTCACCGCTTCATCATCAAAATCGCCGCACATATCGATGAGATTGTAGCCCTCGCTGTCCAGCTTTTTCACCAGTTCTTCCGTCATTTCAAAGGAGCTGGTTCCAGCCACCATATTGATACTTTCTGCATTTTCATAGACAAAGGAATAGCTCTCCGGTGATGCGTTATCCACGTTTTCAATAAAAGCGTACTTAAACATAATTTCCTCCTTGCTTGTGTTTTATTTGCATTTTAAAATTTTAGTTCAAATTCCGATTTGGGCTTTGCTTCTGCCCGCAAGTCTCTGGGCCTTTCCTGCTGCCCGCCGGAATTGTACCTTATTATATCATATTATCCCTGGACTTTCCAATGCCGCTGTTGTAAAATGCTTTTAGAAAAAAACTGGCAGGATAAAACGCTGCTTTTGAGCGGGCGGCCTGCACTTAAAATGTGTTTTAAGCAAGCACTGGAAAAGGGGATTGAATCATGAAAATTGTAATTTTTGACGGACATACCATAAACCCGGGCGATCTCACCTGGGAGGATCTGGAGGCAATCGGGGAGCTTACGGTTTACGATGCAACGCCGCCTGAGCTGGCCCTTTCGCGAATTGGGGACGCGGAAATTCTCATGACCAGCAAATGCCCCATTACGCGGGAATTTATGGAGCAGTGCCCCAATCTGCGGTATGTTGGTTCGACTGCTACTGGTTATAATAATATTGATGTAAAAGCTGCAAAAGAACTGGGAATTGCAGTAACTTATATTCCCGCCTACTCCACGGAAGCCGTGGCTCAGCATACCATTGCGCTGATGCTGGAGCTGTGCAATCATGTGGCCCTTCACGATGCTTCTGTAAAGAGCGGCGACTGGACCTCCTGCAAGTATTTCTGTTATTGGAAAGAGCCGATTACCCTGCTTTCCGGACGCTCCCTGGGCATCGTGGGCTACGGGCAGATCGGAAAAAAAGTAGGGGAAATTGCCGCGGCTCTGGGAATGAAAATCAATGTTTACAGCAAAGACAGGGAAGCTGCCATTAAGTCGGATTTTCTGAGCCTCCACTGCCCTCTTACTGCAGAAAATACGGCCTTTGTAAATGCGGACTTTTTATCCCAGATGAAGCCTGGCTCCATTCTGATCAATACGGCAAGGGGCGCTCTCATCGACGAACAGGCTCTGGCCGGCGCCTTAAAATCCGGGCACCTGAGGGCTGCTGCCCTGGACGTACTGTCTCAGGAGCCGCCTGCTGCGGATAATCCCCTTCTGCGGCTTTCCAATTGCCTTATCACACCTCATATGGCCTGGGCGCCTAAGGAAATGCGGGCAATCATCGGCAAGACTCTTGCGGATAATCTGAACAGCTATCTTGCCGGCGGGACGCTGAACCGGGTGGATCTGCTGTAACAATTTCATTTGAAATGTGGATTGGCTGCTCTGCGGGGGCTGTCTGAGGGGCGGACAACATGGGCTTCTGAAGATAAAGCTTCAACCTGATGAAGGATGAAACAGAAAGAATGAGATTTTTTTACAATTTAGCCTGGTATTTA
>CAJTER010000015.1 GCA_910575405.1 Clostridia bacterium
TTCTCCCTCGTATAATAAGTTTGTAAGCAAGAAATACTTCTTACAAACTTGTTCTTTTCATCGGTATAGTGGTAAGGACATCCAAGGGAACTCTCTCCCCTCCTGATTCCCATCTATACACCAATCGTTACATAGTAATATCGGTAATCCTGTGGTATGATATCAGACAGAGCCTGATGTCCGACGGCACTGCTTTTCTCCCTTTCAGCCGGCTTTGTCCGTGACTGCTTCGAGAGCATTCAGCCTGGCACATATGGCATATTCCGCTGACACAGAATTTTCATCCCCAGCCGCAGCACCAGCAAAAAAGGCTGACTGGGTGCATGCTCATTTCGCGCGAGGCTTCGGTCACCATATGCAGCACAGGATAAACCGTTTGCTTTAGGCTCCACAGTCCCTGATCGGAAAGGAAGTGATATCATGTTAAAGATCAACTATATGTCCACCTTGTTTGTAGGTATTGATGTAAGTTCCAAATCCAACCAGGTTTATGCCATGGATTTTGGGCAAAACAAGTATCTCTCATCCTCCTTTGGCAATAACCAGCCAGGGGCGGAGGAACTGGCCGCTATGCTTGCTCACTGTATGGAGCAGCACCGCAACCTTGCTTCCATCCTCATTGCTTTGGAATCGACTTCGGTTTACAGTGTCCATATCGCTAATTTTCTTTCTACAAGCGAAATACTGATGCCCTTTAAGCCGTATGTCTTCTGCCTCAACCCAAAGGCCACCTCCAACTACCGCAAGTCCTATATCGGCATGGAAAAGACCGACCCGACGGACGCCTTTCTCATTGCGGATTTTGCAAGGGTTGGCCGTACGAAACCGTTCGAACCCTGGCGTGGCGGTCAGTTTATCGCACTGAAGCGACTGACCAGGCACCGTATGCACCTTGCGGAAGGGATCACCAGGGAAAAGACCTACATGGTCTCCAACCTGTACCTGAAATTCAGCGAGCTCCAGCTTCTTGAGAGGGAAGACAAGCCCTTTAGCAACCTCTATGGCGCTACATCCTCCGCCGTATTGACGGAATTCCTCTCGCCTCAGGAGATCCTGGACCTTCCGGAAGAGGACCTTCTGGCGTTTCTGGCTGAGAAAAGCAGAAACCGGATTTCGGACCTCTCCAGAACTTCCGAGCTCCTGCGGAAAGCCGCAAGGGATTCTTACCGGTTGGATCGGTGTATGTATGAGCCATTAAACATCTCGCTGGCAAGCTCCTTCAACTGTATCCATGCGTATCAGAAAGAAATCAAGCTGATTGAGCAGGCCATTGAAACATGCATCAACGGAATGAACCCAAATGCCTTTTTGATCCTTCAGTCCATCCCTGGGATTGGCCCGGTGTGGGCGTCTGGCATCCTGTCGGAACTGGGCGATATCACGGCATTCCATTCATCGGATGCGCTTGCGAAATATGCCGGCCTATACTGGCCTAAGAGCGATTCCGGCAATTTTACTTCTGAGGATAACAAAATGTCCAAAGCTGGAAACCCGTATCTTCGCTATTATTTAGGTGAGGCGACCAACAGCGTCCGCAAGCACGTACCGGAATACGCGGCTTTCTATGCCAGAAAATATGCGGAGGCCACCAAACATCCGCACAAGAGAGCACTCGCGCTTACATCTCGTAAATTTGTACGACTCGTTTTTGGATTGCTGGTCAAAAACCAACTGTACACCGGCGAACATCTGGACGCCGAACTGAATATCGAGTCGAACTGACGTTTGGTTTTTCTAAAAAACTACCAAAGGTCTATTAAGGTTACCCTTTTTTCTAGAAACCATATCAAAATTTTTTTTAAAAGTTCTTGACATATTACCAGAATGCTCTCGCTTGCACAATAAGCAACAGCATTTTGTTTACTTTTCAAAAAACTCGGGCAGCTCGTAAGCCGGGTTCTGTATCTGGCAATCATCTATCTCGACATACTGTCACCAGCATGCTCCAGCGACCTACCTCTCGGGCAGCGACGGGCCGCCGCCTTATTCGCCCTCTCTTGGTCTTGCTCCGGATGGGGTTTACACAGGATGTATGTTACCATATATCCCAGTGAGCTCTTACCTCACCATTTCACCCTTACCACGGCATTACCCGTTTCGGCGGTGTGTTTCTGTTGCACTTTCCCTATAGTTACCTACGCCAGACGTTATCTGGCATCCTCGCCCTGTGGAGCCCGGACTTTCCTCATACGCCCCGAAGGCGCACGCAATTGCCTGAGCTACCCGAATATTTATTATATCATTTCAAAGGGATCAATGTCTACATTAGATGGAAGAATTTCGATTTTTCCTCCAGTTTTGTCCCTCAGTTTTGCCGCAAAATTTTCTGCAAAAGATTTTTCCGTGCCATAGTGACCTGCGTCGATGACGGAAAGTCCCATTGCCTTGGCATTTTGTGCGTCATGGTATTTCAGATCCCCTGTAATGAAGAGCTGACATCCGTTTTCTGCCGCCAGCTGTATGAGGTCTGCTCCTGCTCCTGTGCAGATTCCTACGGTGCTGATGAGGCTGTCCGGCCTTCCTACTGCCCGGATCTGCTCTGGATCCATGTTCAGCTTTTCCGTCAGAAGATCCAGCATGGATACCAGAGTCATGGATTCCGGCAGCTGTCCTACCCTGCCGATGGTGTCCATGTCGTCTCCCTTTCGAAAACCGATTACATCCTCAAGGCCGATTAGCTCCGCCAGAAAATCGTTATTTCCGCCTGCTGCTTTGTCAAATGGCGTGTGGCAGGAATACACGGATATTCCCAAGTTCAGCAGCTTTACGATATAGGAGCCGGTGGTGTCTCGATAATCAATGGTATGTATGCCTCCGAAAATAAGGGGATGATGGGTGATAATCAGATCTACACTTTCTTCATCCGCCTCCTCAATCACACTTCCTGTTATTTCCAGACTGGTGAGTACCTTTTGGATCTGCAGGGGACCTGCGGCAATTTGAATTCCGCTGTTATCCCAGCCTTCCTGGGTGTGAAGAGGTGCAATTTCATCAATTGCCTGTATCAATTCTTCCAATTTCATAACCATTTAGACACCTTCTTTCAGCGTTTTTAAATAAGCGATCCGCATCTTTACCTGCTGCAGCTGTTTTTCATCTGCATGCTTACTTTTTAACATGCCCCTCAGCACATTTTCCTCAATGGAAAGCTTCTGCACGATAAATGGGTCTGCAAGCGGACCTGCGTTTTTTATCCAGGGCGGCACTTCATATTCGATGGAATCCGCTCCGCAGCCTGGCATTTTTTTTGAGATGGGGCTCCTGCCTGCCAAACGGTTTTCCGGCAGGACAGTCATGACCTCACATATATATTTTCGTTCCCGCACAAGGCTCTCCCTCATAATGGAAAAGCCGTTTGCAAGCAGCCAGCAGCGCAGCTTTCCCTGGCCATTTCTGGGCTGAAGAACCAGCTTTTGAAAGCTGAGAGTCTTTTCCAGCTCCTCAGACAGGATGTGAATCATGAGAGCACCTCCCATGCCTGCCAAAACGACAGCATCTACTTCGGCCTTTTCCAGGACGCGGATTCCACTTCCAAGCCTTAAATCAAAGGCTTCCTCCGGATAGAGGCTCCTGGCGTTTTCTCTGGCTTTGTCAAGGGAGCCGGGGCTGATGTCTGCCATAATGACTTTGGGAGAAATTCCCCTTTCCCACAGAGCAATGGGTAAAAAACCATGGTCGGTACCAATGTCGGCCATGGTTTCGTTTTGTTCAATCTGGTCTGCAAGAACCTGCAGCCGGTCTGTCAGTCTGATCATAATTATTCCAGATAATCCTTCAATTTTTTGCTTCTGCTTGGATGGCGCAGCTTCCTCAGAGCTTTGGCTTCAATCTGCCGGATACGCTCTCTTGTTACATCAAAGCGCTTTCCTACCTCCTCCAGAGTCCTGGCGCGTCCGTCCTCAAGTCCAAAGCGGAGCTTGAGAACCTTCTGTTCTCGCTCAGTGAGTGTATCAAGAACCTCCACCAGCTGTTCCTTCAGCATGGAAAAGGCAGCGGCTTCCGCAGGTGCGGGAACATCATCGTCCGGAATGAAGTCTCCCAAATGGCTGTCCTCCTCCTCACCGATAGGCGTTTCCAGAGAAACCGGTTCCTGTGCGATTTTCAGAATTTCACGCACTTTTTCTTCTGAAATTCCCATTTCCAGAGCGATTTCTTCCGGTGTGGCTTCCCTGCCCTTTTCCTGAATCAATTGGCGGGATACGCGGATCAGCTTGTTGATGGTTTCTACCATGTGTACTGGAATACGGATAGTTCTGGCCTGATCCGCAATGGATCTTGTAATGGCCTGCCGTATCCACCAAGTAGCATAAGTACTGAACTTGTACCCTTTTTTCCAGTCAAATTTATCAACCGCTTTAATGAGACCCAGGTTTCCCTCCTGAATCAGATCGAGAAAAAGCATTCCCCTGCCTACATATTTTTTGGCAATGCTGACTACAAGACGGAGATTGGCTTCACAAAGCTTTTTCTTGGCTTCCTCATCGCCTGCTTCCATCCTCTTGGCCAGTTCAATCTCCTCCTGAGCCGTAAGGAGCGGTACTTTTCCAATTTCCTTCAGATACATCCGAACCGGATCATCTACAGCAATTCCCTTTGGAATGGTCGATTCCAGGTCAATTTCCTTAGCCTCACCGTTTTCCGCAATAACCGCTTCCACATCCGGATCATCCACTTCTTCATCTTCCAGCTCACTCAGCTCAAGTTCATCCGGTTCTATCTCAGGCACAATGGCAATTCCCCTGGAAAGAAGCTGTTCATACATATCGTCCATATCATCCTTATCAAGCTCAATATTTCCCAGGTGATCCGAAATTTCTGTGTATGTGAGAGAATTTTTACCCTTTGCTTTAGCAGTCAATTCTTCGATTAACTGTTTTTTATCTTTAACTTGTTCCTGTAAAGCTTCCTGCTGTGCTTCTTTTTTTGCCATTTGTTTATCTTACCCCCTACCATTTTTTATCATCATCTGGATGTTCATCAGTTCTTTTGTTAATGCTGTAATCTGCTCCGTATTATCTTCTTCATCTGCTATGGAAAGCTGCATAATCAATTCCTGTTCTCTCTGTACAAGTCCATTCCGCTTAATTGTATGGATACAGTCGGAGAAAATCTGTTCTTCCTTGTGTGCCAGCCGGACATTTTCCATAATATCCTGAAGCGCATCTGCATCTTCTGTATCAAGTGAATCGATCAATCTGCGGATATCAAGCTCTTCATTTTCTTCATATAATTCTTTAATCCCCCGATAGATATTCTGCCCTCCTGCAGTTGTAAATACCTGCTTTTCATAAGGAAGTATTTCCACATAATACTTGCTGCTTTGCAGGATCAACTTAATCATGTTCTTTTCCAGTGCAGTAACTGCATCTGAAAGTGCTTCCTGCTCTTTTCGAGGTACATAATTTCCTCCGGAGACCTGTTTTTCACTATTATTACCATTTACTTCAAGTCTTATAGCACCTTCTGATATTTTTGTTTCTTCTGCCAGCTTTTTTATGTAAATATCCGCTTCCACCGGGCTCAGCTGCCGCAGAACCCCTGCTGCATTTTTCAGAAAATCGACCCGCTCCTGTGTAGAGGTCAGATCAAATCTCTTTCTCAGGACGCTGAGCTTGTAATCTGCAAAGGGAAGTGCTTCCTCCACCAGCTTTAAAAAGGCATTTTTGCCGTTCTTTTTTACAAACTCATCTGGATCTTTACCGTCTGAAACGTGCAGAACTTTTACTCTGCAATGTTCACTGTGGAGAATATCAAGACCTCGAAGCGCTGCCTTAATTCCCGCTTCATCAGCATCATAGGACAAAATGATATTTTCCGTATATCGCTTGAGAAGTCTCGCCTGGTTTTCCGTCAGAGCAGTTCCCAGAGAAGCTGACACATTTCGTACACCGCTTTGATAAAGGGAGATGACGTCCATATAACCCTCTACCAAAATTGCTCTGTCTTCCTTGTGGATCTCCTGCCTTGTGATATTGAGCCCGTATAAATTGTTTTTTTTCAAAAATACGCTGGACTCCTGGGAATTCAAGTATTTTGGACTTCCATCCCCGATAATCCTTCCGCCGAAGCCGATTATTTTTCCACTAGTATTGATAATCGGGAACATGACACGGCTTCGGAACTTATCATAATATTTACCCTTTGATTGAGAAATCAACCCCAGTTCCAGCAGTTTTTCCTGCTTAAAACCAAGACCCGTTAAATATTCGTACAGGCTGCTCCATGTTTCATCCGCATAACCGATGCCAAATTTGTTCAGAGTTTCCGGTGCAATTTCCCGTCCCTTCATATAGCGGTATCCCGGATTTTCTTTTTTACGAAATGCGCGGAAAAAAAATTTTGCAGCTTCTCTGTTTATGGTATATGCTTCTTCTTTATTCTCATTTTTACGAAAGCCTTTTTGTATGGTAATTCCGTATTCGTCCGCAAGCTTTTCAATGGCCTGCATAAAATCCAGCTGATAGTACTGCTGTACAAAGCCGATGACATCTCCCGTTGCTCCGCACCCAAAGCAAGTAAAAATCTGTTTCGTTTCTGATACAACAAAAGAAGGTGTCTTTTCATTGTGAAAAGGGCATCTTCCTTTATAATTGCTTCCCGCTTTTTTCAGGGAAACAACTCGGCCTATCACATCGACAATATTACACCTGCTTTTTATTTCATCAACTGTATGATTCCCTGCGCTCACTTTTGTTCCTCATAAAAAAATATACATCACATATTCTTTTTCGACAAAAGTATGGGATTTCCTTTTTTTTAAACAATATTTTTTCATTTCCACCTTTTGGGCACAAACAAATCCGTATACAGGTTCATGGCATACCGATCCGTCATTCCTGCAATATAATCTTTTACAACCTCCTCAGCGCCATATTGCCTGCTCAGCTCCTGCTGCTCTTCTGACAGACGCTGGGGGTTTTCCAGAAAATACTGATACAGGGATTTAATCATATTTCCCACCTTTTCCAGATCCTCGTCCTTTTTAACCCGGTTATTGTGGTATACATTTTCAAACATGAAATCCCGCAGAATTTCCATATGCTTCATGCAGTGCTCGCTCATGGAGATCCGGGGCTTTTCAAAGCTGTTTTCAATCAAATCCGCTACCAGGGTATTAATTCTCGTTCTATGATCCCTTCCCAACGTTTCCACGCATTCTTTTGGCAGATCCTCTGCTGTAATCACGCCGCTGCGAAGCGCATCATCAATATCATGGTTAATATAGGCGACGCGATCGCTGATTTTCACAATCTGACCTTCCAGTGTATAGGGAATACCGCTACCAGTATGATTTAATATGCCATCTCTTACTTCTGCAGTCAGGTTCATGCCCCTTCTCGTGCTATTACTTTCCAAAACATCTACCACCCGCAGGCTTTGAACATTGTGGTGAAATCCATTTTTATGTATCTGATTCAAAACCCGTTCACCGTTATGTCCAAAAGGTGTATGTCCAAGGTCATGGCCCATGGCAATGGCTTCTGTCAGATCCTCGTTGAGTCCAAGACTCCTTGCAATGGTCCTTGCAATCTGGGAAACCTCAATGGTATGAGTCAGCCTTGTGCGGAAATGATCGCCTTCCGGCGCCAGAAACACCTGGGTTTTGTGCATAAGGCGTCTGAACGATTTGGAGTGAATAATGCGATCCCGATCTCTCTGATAATCCGTTCTTATGGCGCACGGCTCTTCAGCCATTCTTCTCCCTTTTGTTTCTGCTACCTTTGCTGCAAATGGGGATAGAATTTCATATTCTCGTTTTTCAATCTGTTCTCTTCCAACCATGGCTCCACCTATATGAAAAGCTGCAGCACCCAAACGGATGCGCCCCCTAAAACCATCGTAACTGGAAGTGTTACGATCCATGCGATAATAATGTTCTGAGCAATTCCCCATTTTACAGCACTGATTCGCTTTGCGCTTCCCGCTCCCATGACTGATGTGGTAATAACTTGTGTTGTACTGATAGGCGCTCCTAAAAAAGACATACTTTCGATAACTAGTGCCGAAGCAGTTTGTGCAGCAAATCCGCTGGCTGGCTGAAGTTTTGTAACGCCTCCGCCCATAGTCTGCATGATTTTCCAGCCGCCAAGGGATGTGCCCATGGCCATCATACAGGCGCACGCAGCCTTGACCCACAGAGGTACTCCGGAATCCTGCTCCAGCATGCCTCCTGTAATGAGCGCTAATGTAATAATCCCCATTGTTTTCTGCGCATCGTTATTCCCATGTGAAAAGGCAACCAGCGCTGCTGAAAAAATCTGGAGTTTGGAAAAAATGCGGTTTGCTTTTGCCTGGGACCAGTTTGCACAGAGAAGGAACAGCAACTTCATAAAACCGAGCCCAATAAAGAGTCCGATAAAAGGCGAAGTTATAAGGGGAATAATGACTTTATGTACCACACCATTCCATAATATGTGTTCTGCTCCTGCTGTATACACAATAGTCGCTCCAATCAGACTTCCAATAAGCGCATGTGAGGAAGAGCTTGGGATGCCCTTCCACCAGGTAAATAAATTCCAAATAATAGCACCTATCAGAGCACCCAAAATTACAAATTGCTCCAATTCCACGTCTACAAGTCCTGTGGAAATCGTCATTGCTACCTTCTCACTGACAAGGGCTCCGACAAGGTTCATGGCAGCAGCCAGAAGAATTGCTTTTTTTGGTGTGAGCGCCCGTGTATATACAGAGGTCGCAATAGCGTTTGCAGTATCGTGGAATCCGTTAATAAATTCAAAGATCAACGCGAATGCAATGACGCAGGCAAGGATTCCACTAAGCATACTTCATAATCACCCCTTCTACAATGTTTGCAACATTTTCACAGGAATCAAGGCTGGTTTCCAGCTGTTCATATAAATGTTTCCATTTTATCAGCTCAATGGGATCTTTTTCATCCCGAAAGAGTTCTGTGAGGGCTTTCCTGTATAAAATATCGCCTTCATTCTCGATACGGTTTACTTCTATAATCTGCTTGTTGACCACTTTATTTTTCTTTACTTCGGATAAATGGTGGAACAGAATCTCCAGTTCCCCGATTGCCTGCATGATGTACGTCGCCATTGTAAGACATTCCGGCCGCAGTTTTTTTACATCAAAGACAATGAAGCGGTTTGCTACTTCCTCTAATGAATCTACAATATCATCCATCTGTTTGGTAATACTGTAAATATCTTCTCTGTCAAAGGGTGTTATAAAGGAGGCATTGAGGGCTGTCAGGATTTTGTGAGCCTGCATGTCGCACTCTGTCTCTAAAACTTTCAGTCCTGCTACTTTGTCAGCTACATCTTCGTACTTTGAAACCAAGTCTAAAAAGGCTTCTCCTGCTCTGACGATCTTGTCTGCAAAATCAATTAACAGTTGAAAAAACTCATCTTCTTTCTTCTTAACCCCGATCATCGTTCACTCCTCTTTTCTTTTGCATTCTGAAGTTGTGAAAAATTATAAATTGTTCATACAAATTACCTATGTGCTAATAATACCACTATCACTATAGCAAAGTAAATTAAAAACGTAATCTTTTTCTCAGATTTTTTTCAAGACCAGTATCAACCTGCTTTAAATATCCCAATATTTTTTCCCTGATTTCCTCCTTTTCGAACATGAGGCTTTCTGTCAGATTATCGATAAGCTCTGTTTTTTCCTTTTCCGTCATACTGTAGTAGTATTCGGAAGCCTGTTTGAATTCCATCATTTCAGCGCTCCTCTCTGCCTGCCGCTGTCTTTATGTGCGTAATCCATAATTCCGAGAAACTCTCGGTCCGCAAACCGAATGCCTTCCACCAGATTGGACGGAGCAAAGCACAGACTTTCTCCTGATTCTCTCAAGCAGACTTTCTCCAGAACCATTCTTCCGATTTTTATGTAAGGGCAGAGCTTCTCCGGCCAGAGCAAGGTTGCAGATAAAAAGTCAAAGCCGCACTCCTTTGCCTGATGTTCTTCCATTATTTGTACTTCCAGTTCATAGAACGGCAGGTTTCCTTCTTCCAGTGCCAAAGCAAGATCGGAAATACAGCAGTCCGGGGAGAACCCAGCCAGAAACTCCGCCTCCTGATATGAAACTCCCTTTCGTCTCTCATTGCCTTCATCTCCTTCACAAAGCGGGTTCCATCTGTATCGAATATAAAGTTCGTTCTGTTTTTCATTAACCCATTTATAAGTCATAACACTATAACCTTCCATAAAGCGGTAGGATTTTATCGTCCCCTGATTGGAATATAGCCGCAGCGCCAGGTTAATCATTTCAGGATTCTCAGACAGAAAACTCCAAAAGCCTGACTCTCTGCCGTATTCTCTCTGGGCTGAGCTGAGCTTTTTTACCATTTGGGGAAATCGTGAAGGACTGCTGATATAGTAGACGGGCATGTTGTGGCAGAGCAGATCGTAATTTCCCTGCCCAGTATGAAACCGCACCGCAAATCCATGGGTATCCCGCAGAGAGTCCCCGCAGCCTGACTCTCCCATTGTTTGCGAGAAGCGGACTGTAACTGGCGTTTCTCGTTCCGGGCATTTTAAAAATTCTGCACATGTATAGTCCTCAAGTGACATGTATGGATGAAACATACCGTGGACTGTAATACCTTTCCGGTGCAGCAGTCTCGGCTTGGCATTTTTGCTGTTCATCTGGTTTATTTTTTCCAGCAATAAAAAATCTGTCATCATATACCACCTCAGGGTAATATATGCGACAGATTCTTTTTTTGTTTATACTCCTGTATGCCCAAAGCCTCCGCTTCCACGCTCTGTGCTGTCAAGATTCTCTGTTTCCTGCCAGGTAATCCGCTCATATTTTGCAATTACCATCTGGGCAATTCGGTCTCCGTCTGAAATAGTAAAGGGCTCCTCTCCCCAGTTGATGAGTGCAACTTTAATTTCACCCCGGTAATCGCTGTCAATGGTACCTACACCATTGACGAGTCCAATCCCCGCCTTGATAGCAAGGCCGCTGCGTGCCCGTATCTGCGCTTCATACCCTAGGGGCAGTTCTATCGACAGCCCGGTTGGCACAAGAAGCCGCTGGCCGGGCTTTAAGGTAATGGGAGCCTTCAGGCTGGCCTTAAGATCCATTCCCGCCGCTCCTTCTGTCTCATAGGTCGGAAGAAATCCGCTCTCACTCTTGATTCTTACTTCCATATTATTAAACCTCCATCACTGCCTTCAGATCAAAATCCTGATTTGTCACAGCGACTCCGCAATACTGCCTCAAATCACAAACCATTTCTGCAATTTGCTGCATATCTTCTAAGGTTACCTTGTTAAAACCTTCGATAACTTCCTCCGGTGTCTGAATTCTCCTGCAAACGGACATATTTTTTCCAATGGAAAACATTCTTCCAGTTACATTTTCCTGACCGAAAATATAGCTGCTCTTCATTTGCTCTTTTGCAGTAGCCAGCTCCTCTGCCGTAACTCCTTCCCTTTTCAGGGTTTCCAGCTCTTCTCTGATGCCAGCAATGGCATCCCTTGTTTTTTCATGGGCAACCCCTGCGTAAATATTAAAATACCCGCTGCCTGCAAAGGAGCTTGCTACGGAATATACCGAGTAAGCCAGACCCTTTTGCTCCCTGATGTTCTGGAAAAGCCGTGAACTCATGCTGCCTCCTAAAATATTGCTGAGAAGGCCCATAGCATAATACCGCTCATCTTCAAGCGCAACTCCCGGAACAGCCAGGCTGATATGGGTCTGCTCAATATCCTTTTCCTTTACTTTGTATCTGGCCTTGTAGGACTCTATCGCAATGTTTTTCTTTTCCTTTGATGCCCCCAGCTTTTTCAGTCTGTCTTCAAACATGCCGCAGACCGCCTCCTCATCAAAGTTTCCCGCAATGGCAATGACTAGACTGTCTCTGGTATATTCTTTTTCCAAATACCCGGTAAGGATCTCCCGATCGATCCGATCCAACGTTTCCGGCCTCCCGATCACGGAATTTCCAAGAGGCTGTCCCTTAAATACCAGCTCACATACGGTATCATGGGCATCATCATCCGGTGTATCCTGAATCATTTTGATCTCTTCTTTAATGACATTCTTTTCCTTTGCCATCTCTTCTTCATCCATCTTGGAATTAAGAAGCATATCCAAAAGGATCTCTGCTGCCTTGTCCAGATTTTCAGACAGTGTTTTAATATAGTAGCAAGTTGCCTCTTTTCCGGTAAAGGCATTAAACTGGCCTCCGATCTTATCCACATCAGAGGCAATCTCTCTGGCCGTCCTCTTATCCGTGCCTTTAAACATCATGTGTTCAATATAGTGGGAAACTCCTGCAATAGAAGCAGGCTCGTCCACTGCACCTGCCCTTACCCATGTCCCCAATGCAACCGACTGGACATAAGGAATTTTTTCCATAACAACAGTCGTTCCACAGCTCAGCTTTTTTGTTTGAATCATTTTATACCATCCTGTTTTCTTCCTTTTAATTTTTTCACAATCTCTTTTCGGTACAGGCCAACAGCAACAACCAGGGTAATTACCACCAGTGAAATCGTACCTGCTGTTTTTCCAAACTTCAGTTCAAAAAAATAGGTGATGAACATCACTGCTGCAAAGAGAATCGCCACCAGCAGGAAAATAGCCCTGCCCGCCTTCTTTGCTGTTCCCTGTTTTTCTTCCTGTTCCAAAGCTTCTGTTTCATTCTCCAGCTGCTCCAGCCTGAATTCTTCTTGTTTTTTCATATAGTATACCCTTTGATTGATATATCAATCACGGACAAAATTGCTGCTGGCTGTTTAGGGCTGCAGCAGCTTCGCTTTTACCAATGCATCCATTATATCATAACTTTCCTGCAGCGTCATAAGTTTTCTCTCCATGTAACACAAATTCTACTGTTCTCATATAATATCCAAGAATCGATGATTTATTCGATATAAATTAAGGAGGTAACTATATGAGTTGTTTTGGCAATCGACCGGCGCCGGACCTCTATGAAAATTGCTGCAATGGAGGAAACCTTTGCAAGTTCAACGGCAAGCTGGACGATATCGTCAGCACGCCAATTTATGTGCAGAGTGTTTATGACGCTGTACTTTCCAATCTTCAGGGAATGAAGACTGTGCAGAATCAGGTATTCACGCCGAATATCCCCTGTGGGAGCACCATCAGCAGGGTTGTAGATATCCGTTGTAAGAGATTTTTTAACCCGTGTAATGTAGATGATCCGAGGAATTTGAATCTGGATGTGGATACCAGTATCTCAGGCGCTACATTCCTGCAGAACTGCCAGGGAAACTATATTGAAGTTGTCGGACCGGATGGCACCCTTTCTGAAAAGATCCTGTATGCTGATACGCATGAATGTGATGACAAATGCATGGGAACACCCGTATTTGGAACTCAGAATGTAAGTATTTCCGGTAATGTACTGGTTTACATTGATCTGCTGTTATGCGACAGATGTAATAATGAAAGCGTGTTCACCGTTTGCGCGGAGGTAAATGTGGCTTCTGAAGCTCATCCTCTGGTTCTGACCAATTTCTTTGAAATCTGTATGCCAAGCACTACGGATACGGCCTTCTTCCCAAGGTTTACCGAGTTTACCAATGTAGCTGCTGAAGCCCGTCTGGCAACCAACAGCTGCGGCAGGGATCTCAGCGTGGGCCCGGAAGGAGAAGTATACGGCAATCTGATTATTGCTTTGTGTGTAAGTGCAGAAAAGAAAGTCGTTGTACCAGTTCAGCTGTGCGCCCTCTCCAGTGGCTTTGCAGAAATTCCGACCCAGAATAATCCAATCTGCACCAGCTTCCCGACTCTCTTCCCAAATCGGATCGGAGAAGCGGATACTGCTGAGAACTGCGGTGAGCCATGTCGTCCATGTGAACCGTGCGATCCGCGTGACAAGTGCGATCCATGCGGCAGCACTCCTGCACCGGGGCCTGGCCATCCTGGAAATAACGGTCCTGACTGCAGCTGCGGCTGTAATGAGTGCGCTCCGCCGAAAGGCCATGGGCAGGGCCACAATGGATGTCACAGAAGATAATGTATTAAGATCTCACTCTCTTTCTTTTTAACTATCCGGCAAACACCTTCCTTGTGTGTTTGCCGGATATATACACTTACCCCTTTTGCTCTCTTACTTCGCATAATCGATCCGGCATTTTGGAAACTGTTCCGTTTTCCACCGCAGGCCGATCCTTTTTACCGTCCGATCGCTGGCAAGATAAATTGCCCGGAATCCGCTGCTGTCATTGCACTGGACATCCATATGATAATAACGTTTTCCCACCTTAACCATATTCCACTGATGATATGGATTGACTGCATTTTTTGTGGCATGTACATAGTAGCATTTGATACCCATTTCATCGCATAATGCTTTAAAGGCTCTGGCATATCCCGAACACTGAGCTTCTCTGTAGATCAGCGCACCCCATGCGGAGTTCGCTCCGTTTTTATTGTAGACAGGCGCATAGCGGCACAGTTTAACTAGATAGTCATGGGCCGCTTGTACCTTTTGATATGTAGTCATATCAGGACGAATCTTTGTATTTACAAAGCGTGCGGCTGCATTTTTTACCTGAACGCGCTGCTTCAGTGTCATCTGCGGCCCGTATACCGTCCCCTCGCTATAGTTTCCCCTGACTTTTGCTTTGGAAACGGTATTGCTGACAGAGCGCCTGCCGCTTTCTTTGATTGCGGCCACCTTATAATAATAAGTCTTCTGCTCATACAGCTTTTCATTTTTAAATTTTGTTTTGCCAGTAACCGCGATCTTTTTAAACCCAAAACATTTGTTCAGCGAGCGATAAACCGCATAATGCTTTACATGCTTTTGCCTGCTCCATTTTAAAATAACTGCAGATGCGGATGCGCTGCTGACCTTTAACACTGCTGGTCTTTCGGCGGCAAACGCATGCAGCGGGAGGCATGCGGCAAAAAGCAAAACCGTGATGACTGCCGCACTTACCAGTCTTTTCTTTCTTTTCATTTTCTCCACCTTCTGCTGCGCTTTTCCCTGTCTTCTTCAATTCTTTCCTTCCATTCTGCACAGACTGTGGCCCCCATTCGCATACAGCTTACCGTCTCCGCGATCACTTCATATGCGATTCCAACACCCTGCTCATCATTTGCGTAATTTCCGGCCCGCTCTGGTCTGATACCCAGCTTTGAAGCTTCCTTCACAGCATCCATATTGGCTCCCAGGAAGATAAATTCCCATCCATGTTCATCCTGCTGCTGCCGAATCAGTTTTTCCACAGCCTGATAGGAATATTCTCTGCTTGCATTCTCCAGTCCATCGGTGATAATAACAAAAATCACTTTGTGCCCGCGCTCAGAATCTCTGCAGCACTGAATCATATCCTGTATGGTCTTTCCCAGGCTGTCCAGAAGCGCTGTACAGCCCCTGACGTAGTACTGGGAGGTATCCATGTACCGCAGCTCCTCAAGAGGAATCCGCCGGTGCAGCAGTTCATATTGATCATCAAATAGTACCGTTGTGACGAGTGCCTGGCCAGGTTCTTTTTTCTGCTTTTCCATCATGTCGTTAAATCCGGCAATTGTGTTCCGTTCCAGCCCGCTCATGGAGCCACTCCGATCCAGAACAAAAACTAAATCTGTAAATTCTCTCTTCATTTTAAAAATCCTCCTTGGTATATGTTGTCTTTATACTACTCCATACCAGAAGGATACAGGTCGCTTTCAAAGCGACAATTATGTTCAATTATTTGGCCATGGAACCCAGCAAAGGCTGCTGAAAGAAAAAAAGCGTTTCATTGATTAAAAATAAATCATATTCTCTATGCTCAATAAAATACTGGACGATTACATCGGACTTGCGGCTCATGGAAAGGGCATACCCTGCCCTGGACAGCAGATCCTTCGTCTCATCTAACGATAATTTAAGGGAAACCGCCAGAGCCAGAACAGTCGCCTTTTTCGGGCTGTAATCTTTATCACTTCGTATTTTGGAAAACAGCTTTCGGTCAATATTTGCTCCTTTGTAAACCTCCGTATCCTTTCTGCCTTTCTCATCAATAAGCCTCAGCAGCATTTCGGTAAAGGTCTCTTCCATATTATCCAAAAGCTCTTCGAGCTTCCTTCCATCGTAAGGCCGTATTTCTTCACAGACTCTCGCGCCTGCCGCAGGTAATGGCGGCTCAGCGCCCTGCATCGGAAGCCCCGGCCCTGCTGTCCTGCTGAAGGTATACGCACCAGACTCCGATTCTTCCCAGAAACGCGGATCATAATGCCTGTTGATGTAACGACTGACATCTTTCAGCCTTTTTTTACTGAACGGGAATCGCTCCCTGCTGTCAATTACCAGATAGATATCCATTTCGTTTTCTGACAGAAAACTTCTAGCCGCTGAGACCGCAGCTCTCATGCATTGTTCCTGTACCCGGCTTCCCGCATCAGGCAGGAAAATGGGAACTGCAATGGATGAAAACCGGCGCTCTTTTGCCAGTAAAAATACATTCCTGTATGCATCGGAAAGCTCCGGCGCTTTGAGCAAATGCCAGAATGTGCCTTTGGAAATTGCCATAGGAATGGTATGTTCAGCAACAATGCCCCAGGCTTCTGCTGCGGCAGGACTATATGCTCCGGATTCTTCCTGAACAGCAGCATCAACCTTTATCGCTGCACTGCCCTTGCTGATGAGTTGAAAAGGCATGGCCTGCTCCCCCTTTCACCGTTGCCACCATTGTCTGTACATGAATTTGATGCTGCCCTGTGTCCACAGCAGCGTCTCCGCATCCTTTTCGCTACAGCATTTCCGTGGCTGTCGCCAGTACATACCCAATGGCTTCATGAATAACCAGATTCGCTTTATTATCGTACTGCGTCGTGCTTTTATTGATGAGTACCAGATTGTCTCCCCTGAAGTAATTGATCAGACCGGCCGCCGGATATACCACCAGAGAAGTGCCCCCCACAATCAGAGTATCGGCAGCACTTATGGCCTTTACAGCTCCCCGAATCTGCGCATCATCCAGCGCTTCTTCATAGAGCACCACATCCGGCTTTATCGTACCACCGCATTTGCTGCACTTCGGTATGTGACCATCACAATTTTTGGAGTCTAAAACATAGTCCAAATCGTAAAACGCACCGCAGTCCATACAGTTGTTCCGCAGCACGGATCCGTGGAGCTCAAAGACATTTTTGCTTCCCGCCTTCTGATGCAGCCCGTCGATATTCTGCGTTACTACTGCCTTCAGCTTTCCCATTCTCTCGAGCCTTGCCAGCGCATAATGCGCTTCATTTGGTTTTGCCTCCGGGTAGACCATATTGTTTTTATAATAATCATAAAAGGTTTCGGTATCATGGAGGAAAAAGCTGTGGGAAATCATGTCCTCCGGCGATTTTCCATAGCTTTTCTGTGCATTATAAAGTCCTGCCTCTGAACGGAAATCCGGAATATTGCTCTCTGTTGAAACTCCGGCACCTCCGAAAAATACGATATTTTCACTTTCCTTTAAAATTTTTGTCAAATCTCTGAACATGTCGTCCTTCCTTTCTTTGAGACCGGCCGCTTTCATTGTTTTTTAACCGGCCGCACTGGCACGTTTTTTCTATCATACCACATCCTGGCCCTCTTGTGTTATGCAAATTCATGGGCGGCGCCATAACCTCCCTATTAAAAAAGAGAAGCATTGTGCTTCCCTAAATCCTATTAGTTAAAAACTTCTGTGTATAAATCTATAAATCTTTTTTGTGCTATTTCTTGATTACACCATTCTCAAACCCGCCACTGATCTTCCAAACCTGAAAAGACGTTTGACTACCATACAAGATTACACCATTCTCAAACTAGCTATCATCATATTCCTCTGCAATTACCAGTTTGACTACCATACAAGATTACACCATTCTCAAACGGAGTATCTTGAAAGGAGATTAAGAAGATGGTTTGACTACCATACAAGATTACACCATTCTCAAACACCAAAATGAACATCTGTTTGAAAATGAAATCGCCGCCACAACGAATTAATCTCAATATGGCATCTACTCGCATTTTTATTTTAAACTATTAATAGATTTCACACAAGTCCTGATCCCAAAAAAAATAATCTTCAAATTCTTCTCTCTGGCTTGGAGGTTGATTCTCTAAAAGCAACAGGAATATTTTTTTATAGCTTGTAAAACAGTGTATTGCTTCTAGTTCCTGCGCTGATAAAAAACTTTTTAAATTAATGAATACAAAACAGCAGCACCCGAATAGCTCATGGATAACGGTTATGTAGTCTATTAATTGCTCTGGAAAAGTTTCATATTCCATATCAACTCCCACATCCATAAACTTGCATAGTCCTGCAATACTAATTTCCTCTGTATAATGTAAAGGGTAGTCAGACTCCATTATCAACTGTTCCATATAGCGTTTTAAGTCAGCCTGAATTTTGCAGGTATCTAAATAAAAGTCCTCATCTTTAGAACGCGATTCGAAAATAGAATAAATACGGTTCAGTATTTTTTTCTGGCTAAAATTTAACTCAAATACATCTGAGATGAGCTCCATATGTTTACTCAAATCTAATTCCTTCTCATCTTCTGAAAGAACAAATTTTCCCTCTCCTTGCATGAGCTGTTTTTTCAGTTCCGCGATAAATTCACGAAATTTTTCCTTGGATTCAATGCAGACCACATTCAGTCTGTTTTCCTGGAATATAATTTGATAATCAAATTCCGAATATACCAGTTTCATAGTATCACGAGCCTTTCATCATTATCCAGAACTTCTCCGGAAGATTCTCCAACTACAAATTCCATCTTGGCAAACTGTTTTTCTGTTATAGTAAGCATCTGCACCAGACCGGATTCCGGCTTTTCTTTTCGCACATTGGAAATAACTGCATTAGCAGCGGTACTGTTAAGCACCAGCTTGCAGTAAACAGACTCCTGCATCATTAAAAACCCGCTCTTTATTAAAAATTTCCGAAAGCGAGTATATTCCCTGCGATCTTTCGCCGTCAAAGTAGGCAGATCAAAAAACACAATAATCCTCATAAACCTGTAACTCATTTCGATAAAACCTTATCAATCCTATATCATCTTCATTAAGTGCTTCGAAAATACTCTTACAATATATTTTAATAGCGTTATTTACATACTGCTGTTTTCCGTCAATGTTTATCTCCGCATTCAGTATGTTTACTAAATACATTTTCTCCTCATGTTCTAACTTCTCCGGCTTCATCCAAAACACCGCCATATCAATCAGCGGTCGAAAGGGTTCCATCAGATCTGATGAAAGGTTAAAAGCATTAAACATATTATCGTGAAACAGCCCTAATTGTGTTAAATATCCATTTGATACCACTACTCTGTTAAAAGCGGATAACAAAATCCCATATCCGTAATTGAGAGCTGCATTAACAGGTGTATCGGCAGTCCGGGTAAAATGGTATCCGAACAATGCGTTAAAATACACTTTCGCCGCATGCCCCTCTCGGTTGCTCTCATCACGAAACTGCATCTGCTCTAAATATTCTGCCAACAAGGCAGCTTCTCCCAGTTCCAGATAGGTCAGGATCTGTTTTTGATTGCGTATTTTCTCTGACACAATTTCTGTCCATATGAGACCCTGAGTATGCTTATTCCACTTTACTTGCTTTTTAATTTTTGCACTGGTATCATGGCTTCCGTAATACGGAATCAGTTCTGAAACCGGATTCCTTTTTTCATCGCAGAAAATCACCTTGATTTTCCGTTTCATCAGTTCACTGAGCAGGCTGGCAGTCAGAGAAACTGCTGTTGACTCAATAAGGAGAATGGAAATCTCGCTTAAGTGGATTTTCTTTGTCTCATCGCCTCTGACTACCAGATAGTTTAATTTTAAATCCAGCTTTGCTCTGCTGGATATAACTACAATACGCCAGCTCATAAGCTTAACAGGTCTATTTCCTGCTGAAATACTCCTGTAGGTGATTGATTAATAATAGATATCTTGTTGCATTTAGAAATATCATTATTCATAACAAGAATACCTGCACTTCCCGGCCCGTTTATCAGTTTCAGATTAGCAGCTACAGGATTACACTGAAACATGTGAAGACATTCGCTAAGAACAACACATTGCTCGCCCAATCGAAGATTTGCAAATGCATCTCTCTTTTCAGTCAATGTTTTTATCTGGGCCGATAGCCGCACTCCATATATAGTTTCTTTCAATTTTGCTAGGAGTTCATCATAAAGCGTCTGATTTTTTTCCCTGGAAATTTTGTCATGCTCCCTGACCGGAAGTCCCCCTGCTTTTACTCTTGCATTGCTGCAGTATCCCAGATAATTCGTGATCTTTTTCACATAATCATATAGCTCCTTTGACAGGCATAACTGGTGTGCTCCTTTAAACAGTAATTGGTTTCCAGTCCTTCCCGACAGGTGCATGCAAAAACCATCCACTTTAAACAGTGTATTAATTTTTATCTTCCGCAGCAACACTCTTGGTTTTTGTAGATACAGCATATTGCAACAGTATGCTTCCAGTACTTCTGGCTTGTTTTCCAGAGAGGCTGCCAAGTATACCGGTACAAATTCGATGGTCTTAACTTCTTTTCCTTTTTTCTCATGCTGAACCAGGAAAAAGTAAGCTGCTTTTGCTTTATCATATCCCCCATACTTGTTAATATCTGCCATCCTCAGATCGCCACCTTTAAGAGGCACTTGTCCCTTCCCCTTCTTCAAGGGGAGCTGTTTATAAAATTCACCTTTTTCCTCTGTCGCATACCTTGTAAAAAGTATATTATTTTTTGCAAGAGTAGCTTTGACTTGGCCAATTGTATGATCGCCGCTTTTCTGCCAAATAATCTGTCCATTCTTTTCGAAATCCCGATCATACATGCGATTGAGACTATAATCGCGATATTCATGATCCTTGATAAAATTAACCGGGTTATTTGTAAATTTGGAAAAATAAACATTCCCCACGACGATATTCAAAAATGCATCCTGTGCATGATGATAATCATTTACTTCTCTTGATTTTACCAAATTGAACTTATGTCTGAAATCAGATACATTTCCTGCTTTCACATAGACAATCTGACTATTCTCAAAAACTCTCCCCAAAATCTGTGCAGCCGCCTTGCTGCTCTGTCTCGTCTCGACGATCTGCCTGGAGATAAAATTCGCAAGCTCCTGATCGCTAAAGCCTGTAGTCCGTGTCAGCCGATAATATTTCTCTTTTGAAATAAACCCCTTTTCAAGCAGCATCCGCCAAAATCCGCGCTGCTTCTCCTGCCACTCCTTTGGAAGCGGATACTTATCTGTCTTTTGGGCATTATAGTCTTTCTTCACCAATACCCGGTTGTCCAAACTGTCATCCTTTGTCTTGGACTGCGGATAAATATGATCAATATCGTAAAGGTTTTTGTCAAATAACTGGCTGAGCTCAATCGGTTCACCGCTGTACATACAGCGTCCCATTTGGGAGTAGTACAGATACAATTGATCTCTTCTCAAATGGCTGTCTTCTCTGCTGGAAAGTTCAGCTATCCAGTCCCGCTCTTCGTTCTTACACTTTTTATACAGTTCTAAAAGCTTGTTCTTCCTTGATTCTGTCCGCTTCTTTTCACCTACGCCTCGGGCCATTTCAATAAAAACCCGCTCCGGATCATGCTGCATAAATTTGCGAATTTCTTTTACAATGGTCAGTACCTGCCATAATGCCCGTTTAACAGCAGGTGAAACATATAAGTCTTCCACAATCGAATAATCCAGCTTTTTTATTGCACCCTGCCTAGAGGCATTATAATCTTCACATGCCCTATAATAGCCATATTCACTGCTCAGCAGCTGCATCAAATTACAATTTGTTTCCCACATAGCAGAAATTATACTCAAATACTCTCCAGTTTCAGGATTAACAGCCTCTATGTCTTCACTCTGTAAAAATTTTCTGGAAAGCCTTCCCCACCCCGTATATCGCAGTCTGCATAATTTTTTAATCTCCTCTTCTGTTAGAATAGCTCCGTACTTTTCTTTAAGACTTTTCTTTAAAAGCGTTCTGTCATCACCAAACAAAACAATACTTTGAATAATATCCTCCACCATCTCATTCTGTGATATTTTGGAACCTAAGACATCTTTCATATCCAAGTAAGAGGATAAGGAAGCCTTAAAATCGCCATCAATTCCACTGATTCCATCTTCTCCCACAGGAATATTGTTCTGCCGCAAATAGCTCTCCAATTTTTTTCTTGTAACTTTCTTTTGCTTCATAAATAAGTTTTCATAGATCTGTTGCTTCAGTGCTGCAGAAATAGGCTCTCCATCAATTTTTAAATTGTTTAATTCGTTGAGTACCATAAATTTACTATACAAAAGAGAATTTTTAGGCAGTACATCCTCTCCTGCCAAATAGGTGCATTTACTTGTCATTCTGAGAATGAACTGTTCTGCCGTCGCCTGAACATCTACCATATCATCAAAATTCCACGGATAGATTTTTCCATCTGTTTTTTTGATAATCCAAGCAAACCCATTCTCTTTATCCTTATGCCGATCATTAAGAGGGCCTACATAGTATGGAATCCGAAACTCCATCAATTTTATAATTTTTTCACTTACAGACAAACCTGTATCATCTTTCTGATTCAGAAAAGGCAAATATCCGGAAGCATTCTCTAAGATCTTTTTTAATTCTTCAAGATGCAATTGATACGGTATCGTTCCATTTTCTTTTGTAATTTGCTTTGGTAGAAAGGCTCCTGTTTCAAGTTCGTTCAGTATCGCCTGACTCTGCTGCGAATCATCTAGTTTCCCTTCTAAAATCTTTTTCAGATATTTACACAGTTCTTCCTGTCCGCATCTATATTCAATAACTTGCTTTCTGTTATTTTTTTTGTTCATACCAACATAAGCGCAGTAATTATCAAGCCCGCTCTTTGTTGTACGGAAAATTTCTTCATACTTCTCTGGACGTACTTGCTTTACTATGGATTTCAAACATTCTAAATCTGCAGCGTGTTTCTCATAGATCTTCACTTTTGAAAAAGATAGATATGGCTCATTACCACGGATTGCGGCCAAAATTCCCCAATCATATAAGGCCTTCAATTTTTTTATTATAAAAGTATGTTCCTGTAAAATCTCTTCTATTTGAGGCTCTTCATCATCATATCTAGCGCTGGAAAATTGAATAGCCGTAATTTCAGCTTCATCAAACGACTCCCCTGGAAACAAATCAGAAAATTTAACTTTGCCACCGCTAAGCAACTTAAAAAGGCTTTTTTCCTGTTTATTAGGGAAACTAAAAATTCTTACCATTTCAGATGATTTTTTCTGAACTCCGAGGGAGCGATCCTTCAATAATTTCTCTAACATCTTCATGTCATCGCAAACGAACCCTACATCTAGCTCGTCTGTAAGGCATTGCTGTACATCATCATAAATGTTCTGAAAAGAAGCTATGCTTTCCATTGATTGTCCTTCAAATAGGAAATGTCCCCTATATTTTATAATATTATGTACTGCCAGATAGACTAAACGTACATCGTATTCTTCCCTGTTTTCAATCAAGGCCTTTCTCAAATGGTGAACAGTCGGGAATGCCTTATAAAAATCTGTATCTGTAAAATTTTCATCATGAAATAACGCATGCGGTTGTTTTATCGTTTTATCTTCTACATAAAATTTACTTTCTGCCAGCCGCAAAAAAAAGCCTGGATCTTTTTCTGCAATTGCCTCTGCAAATAATTCCTGTAAAAGTTTAATACGCTCGACCCGTCTCTGTTGTCTGCGCCGTGCATTTCTATGAAGCCTCCGCTCTTGCGCTGGAACGGCTTCCTCAAAAAGTCGTATTCCCCAGAGTGTTTTCCCATTCAACTTTTGCAATTTATAATTTTTATCTGTAACTGCCCATCCTATCGAATTTGTTCCTATATCCAAACCCAAATAATAATCTCCAAATGTTTTTTTCACCTTGACAGTTCTCCTTTCATGGGATATTATTAAAACAATCTTGAGTGACTACCATACAAGATTACGCCATAAGTTCAAATAAAATTTTTTCAAATCGTCCTTTGGGACTCCTGATTGTCAGGATTATTTATGGCAGAAAACCTGTTTCGGCAGGTTTTTTATTTTTATCATATCATATTCTCATCGTATTGTCCCTCATTAAGTTCATCTCTTCAGCATTTTCCTTCCCCCATCTTTACAACCTATGGAAAATATGATATTATAATCCACGTTCCAACAATTACTTGTAATACATAATAGAAAGGTGGAGTTCCAAGTGAAAAGAATCAAAACGTTAGTATCGCGCGATCTTACGAAAACTGCCAAAACCGGCGGATGCGGCGAATGCCAGACTTCTTGCCAGTCTGCAAGCAAGACATCCTGCAGTGTTGCAAATCAGCAGTGCGAACAGTGCGAACACGAATAAATCGGCCGAATGACAATTGTCACGCTCCGGTATTCACCGCTGCATTCCTTATATGAATGCAGCTATTTTCTTGTATAAAATAACGATATGAAAGGTTGAAAGAGGAAATCATGATCCACCAATATAAAATGAACGGCTATAACATTGTTCTGGATGTGGAAAGCGGCTGCATCCATACGGTAGACGATGTGGCTTACGATATTATTGAGCTGTATGAAAGCAAACCCCTGAATGAAATTACGGAAATTATCACAAAGCGCCATGGTGTAACCGAAGCCGATGTACTGGAAGTGGCTGAGGATCTGGAAACCCTTCGGAAAGAAAATAAGCTCTTTACACAGGATATCTTCTCTGGACAGGCAGAGCTGTTCAAGCAGCGCCAGTCCGTTGTCAAGGCTCTGTGTCTTCACGTTGCCCATGCCTGCAATATGAACTGCAGCTACTGTTTCGCGGGGAAAGGGGAATACCACGGGGAACAGGCCATAATGTCCTATGATGTGGGAAAGCGCGCATTGGACTGGCTCATCGAAAATTCCGGTTCCCGAAAAAATCTGGAGGTTGACTTCTTTGGCGGCGAACCTCTTTTGAATATGGAAGTGGTAAAAAAACTGGTAGCTTATGGACGTTCCCGAGAAGCGGAGTGTGGGAAGCGATTCCGCTTTACTCTTACAACCAACGGTCTGCTCCTTGATGATGAAATTATTGAGTTTGCGAATCAGGAAATGAGCAATGTGGTTATCAGTCTGGACGGCAGAAAGCAGATCAACGACCGCATGCGGAAAACCCATGAAAATGAAGGAACATACGAAGCCATCCTGCCGGCATTCCAAAAGCTGGCACAAAGCCGTAACCAAAAGGATTACTATATGCGGGGAACGTATACCCACTATAATACGGATTTTACAAACGACATCCTTCACATGGCCGACTTGGGATTTAAAGAACTTTCCATGGAACCGGTAGTTGCCCCACCGGATGCGCCATATGCTCTTACAGAGGAGGATCTGCCAAAGCTGCTGTCCGAATACGACCGCCTTGCTGCTGAAATGCTGAAACGAAAGCGTGAAAAAAAGGGACGCGACTTTCAATTCTATCATTATATGATCGACCTGACAGGCGGCCCCTGTATTGTAAAACGCATCTCCGGATGCGGCGTGGGTACCGAATATATGGCGGTTACTCCTGCCGGCGACTTTTACCCCTGCCATCAATTTGTAGGGGATGAAAAATTTCTGCTGGGCAATGTATGGGATGGAATTACAAACCATGCCGCATGCATCCCCTTTAAAGAGTGCAACATTTATTCCCACTCAGAATGCCGGGATTGCTTTGCCAAGCTCTACTGCAGCGGCGGCTGTGCTGCCAACGCATACCATGCCACAGGCTCTGTCACCGGGATTTATGAACTGGGCTGTCAGCTGCACAAAAAAAGAATTGAATGCGCCATTATGCTGAAAGCTGCTGAATTATGCGAAAATCTTTAACGAAAAGACCGGGCGGGTATATCCGTCCGGTCTTTTATCACGATATGTTACGATAGGCTTTCTAATCTTTTGCTGTGCAAAGATACAACCTGCTTTAAAATCTCTACATCCTGGCAAGCGACTTCCATACGCTCTGCCCCTTTGGAATATCGCTCATAAGCCCCCACATAACACTGCCTGACTTCCTTCAGGATCGGGAGTATTTGGTTCTCCGTCATTAATTCCAGGTGCACAAGGCGCCCCTCCAAGCCGTTCACCCGCCCCTCCAGACCGTTGATCCGCTCATCCTGGCCGTCAAACCGCTTTTCCAAACTAGTCAGTCTGTCCTCCACCCTGTCTAGCTGCTCCCGTACAGGCTTAAGATGCACCTGCATCATATTGGACATCTCCAGCAGCATTTCTTCATTTGTCATGGCTACTCTCCCCCTTTCTTTATAATGAAAAAAGTATATCACCTCAATCAGGCGGTGTCAATAGAGAAAATGTAATTTTATGTATTTTTTTACTTATTATTCAATTTTGTATATTCTTGAATAACCTTCAGGAACGCCTCCCCATACTTTTCGAACTTTACTTCGCCTACACCGGAAACCGCCAGCATCTCTGCCTTTGTCTGCGGATGCCTTCTGCACATATCCCCCAGTGTCTTGTCTGCAAATACTACATACGGCGGCACGCTCTGCGTTCTGGCAATCTGTGTACGAAGTGCCCGCAGCGCTTCGAAAAGCTGGGCATCCGCTTCCTCATAGACCGTCTTTTTCTTTCCTTCCTGTTTTTTCACAGGCTCTTTTTCCTTTGCAGCCTTCATAACCAGGGTTTCCTCTTTTCGCAAAACAGCTCCTGCTTTCGGCCCCAGCTGCAGGATACTGTAGCGATCGTCCGTCTGAATTAGATAATCATTGAGCAAAAGATGATCTGCCACCTGGCGTAGGAAATGAATGGATTTGTCCGATTCCATGCTGTAATAATCATTTTCATCCAGATAATAACGGCGGATTTTTTCCGTATTGCTCCCATGGACAGCATCAAGAATAACCGTCAGTCCATAACGCTGACCGCTGCTGTAAACACAACCAATAATACTTCTGGCAACTTTTGTAATGTCCCGTTCTTCAAACTGAGTCAGGCAGTTGATACAGTTTCCGCAGTAGCCGGGTGAACGCTCGCCAAAATATGCCAGCATATAATTCCTGAGACATTCATTTGTATGACAGTAAAAGGTCATTTTTCTCAGCCGCATCCTCTCCCTCTCACGGATCAGCTCCCTCTGGTTTTCATCCAACTCTTCATTTTCATTATCCTTTTCAATAAAGAACTGATTGGTCACTACATCCTTTGCACCGTAAAGCAGGATACAGTCCGCCTTTTCACCGTCTCTTCCTGCTCTTCCGGCCTCCTGATAGTAGCTCTCTATATTCTTGGGCATATTATAATGAATGACAAAATTGACATTGGATTTATCAATTCCCATACCAAAGGCATTGGTGGCCACCATAACCGGTTTTACATCATAAATAAAATCATCCTGATTCTGCCGTCTCTCCTCGTCGGACAGCCCTGCATGATAGCGGGTAGCTGCGATGCCGTCCGCCTTCAGCCTGTCGCACACCTCCTCCACCAGCTTGCGGGTGAGGCAGTAAATAATGCCGCTTTTTCCCGGATGTGTATCAATATAGTTTTTTAAAACCTGATATTTATTGCCTGGTTTTTGTACGGAAAAAAATAAATTTTCCCGATCAAAGCCAGTCGTTAAAATCGTCGGCTCATGAAGCCTTAAAATCTTCACAACATCTTCCCTTACCTGCTTTGTGGCTGTTGCTGTAAAAGCACTGATAACAGGGCGTTCTTTCAGAAGTTCTGTAAACTCCAGAATTTTCAGGTAGCTGGGCCGAAAGTCCTGTCCCCATTGTGAAACACAGTGAGCTTCATCTACAGTTATCATATCGATCTTTACTGTTCTGGCAAAATCCAAAAATTCGCGGTTCATCAGACGTTCTGGCGCTACATATACGATTTTGTAAGTCCCTCTCTTCGCATATTCCAGCGCTTTATAGTATTGTCCGGGGGTCAGAGAACGGTTAAAATATGCACCGCGGATCCCGGCCTGCTTCAGTGAGGCAACCTGATCCTTCATAAGAGAAATCAATGGGGTGATGACAAGCGTAATCCCCTCCATCATAATTGCCGGAAGCTGATAACAAATGGACTTTCCCGCTCCTGTAGGCATGATTCCAAAGGTATCCTTTCCGCTTAAAATGCTGTCAATCAAAACCTCCTGTCCTTCCCGGAAGGAGTCATATCCAAAATACTTTTTCAGTAATTGTTCTTTTGTGTTCATATTGGTCTCTTTCTTTAGGTTTTACCTGCAATCCATTTTTTACCATTATAGGACAGAATTTCTTTCATTGCAAGAGAAAATTCACAAAATCTTAATTGAAATCTATAGAAAATAGGTTTATGATAAAAATAACAAAGTCAGCTGCGCCGATTCCTTTGCAGGGATAGACTTTGTTGATATTCCAGAAATATCGAAACGATATTTCCTACATAATAAAAAAGAAAGCTGGGATTCGTATGAAATTTGATCTGCATTGCCATACAAAAGAAGGCTCCATCGACTCAAAGGTTACGATTGAGCGTTATATAGAACTGCTGAGGGAAAAAGGCTTTGATGGCTTTATGATTACGGACCATAATTCCTATAAAGGCTGCAAAGCCTGGGATCAGATGAGGGACAAAGTGGAGCATCAAGGTTTTACAGTCCTCCGTGGAGTTGAATATGATACAAAGGATGCGGGACATATTCTGGTCATTATGCCGGATAATCTCTATCTTCCGATCCTGAATATCCGGGGAATGACGCTACGGCGCCTGCTCAAAATCGTTCACCGGTTCGGCGGAATTCTCGGACCTGCGCATCCCTTTGGGGTGAGAAGCTCAAGTGCCATGTATTTTAAAAAAATGAATATGTCGCTAATCGAACGCTTTGATTTTATAGAAACCTTTAACACCTGTGAATCGGCACGCTCCAATGAGCTGGCACAGCAGCTGGCAGCGGAGCACAACCTTCCGACTTTTGCAGGCTCTGATGCCCATGAGGAGCGTTATGTAGGTATGGCGGAAACAACACTACCCGGAGTTATTACCTGCAACAACGATCTGATCCATGCAGTGAAAGCACATCACCCTATATCTGCTGCCGGAACCATCCGTGAGGTTACAGTAAAGGCAAAGCGAAAGGAACACTGGACCGGGGTCTGGGGTTTTAAGCTTTACAATCGTGGACTGGCAAAGCTGATATCTCCCTACCGGAAATACCATCACATGAAGCTTCCCTTCCGCTCCTAAGGAAACAGAATTGCACAGCGCTATTTCTGCTTCCTCAGCGTGTTGAGCAATACCTTTACAATATGCCTGGAATTAATCATAAATGCTTCATAGGGCTGTTCTTGGGCTTTTATGGGATCCCAGTATTTTTTAGCGTACCTTTCAAAGATTTCTTCTTCAGTCATGCCTTCTGACATGAGCTGTCCCAGATATTCCATCTTTTCGTTCAATTCTGCCTCATAAAGCGCCCAGTAGGTTTCATTGAACTCCTGCGGGATCATCCCAAAATGAGGCAGTACGATATAATTTGCCCCGCAGCTTTTGCACCGCTTAAAGGACTCCATAGCATCCTCATAGCTTTTTAAGATAGGCGTGTGGACGTAATCCAGCCGTTCCAGAATACCGGTGCTTTCGCTGGCAAATAAAATGCGATCTGGCTCCAGCAAAAAACTGAGCGAACAATCCGTATGGCCCTTGGTTTCCAAAACAAGCAGCTCCCATGCTCCCAGTACGATCCGGTCACCATCCCCTATCACCTCGTCCACTGCAAGCTTTTCAGTCAGAATCTCAAAGGAGGATCCAGGCGCGTATTGTTCCCTTGCCGTTTCCCCCAGCTCTTTCATCAGCTTTCGCGCGCCTGGCCGCACAAGGATCTCCCGTACATGAGATGCTCCCAGCGCAATAGCCTCTGGATAAGCCCGCTTTACATAAGGCAGCGCCCCGATATGATCGTAATGACTGTGGCTCAAAAGGATATAATCCAAACTTCTGCCCTCAAGTTCTTTTCTGATGTTTTCTACAAGGGTATCTGCGCAGTAAGCCATCCCGCAGTCCAGGAGAGCTGTCTTCTCGCTGCCGCAGATCAGAATCGCTTCCCCGCCGTGCCCTGCCGTCACCCGGCTGATTCCGTCCGGAAAACCAAAGCGGTCATGTTCTTCCCCAAAAATGTTAAAAAGATCCTGCTGTATTTTCATACCTTCATCCTTCCCGCTCGCATTTCGCATCATACCGGCAGATTTGAAAACTTACTTTCAAACGCCTCACTTCAGCTTTGCTTGCAATCGCTATAACTGGCCGTCTGTATCCGTTTCTTCTCCCCGGCTGTCCCTGTACTCACCTGCTGAAAAGAAAACAAGGCCGATCCAGATAACCATAAAGGCAGCAAACTGTATCTTATCAAAGGGCTCTTTTAGCAGGAAAATACCGATGATTAAAGCAAGGGATGGAGATATATATTCCAGAATCCCTAATGTTACCAGGGGAATTTTGTTTGCCGCCGATGCAAATAATCCCAGAGGCAGCGCTGTACAAAACCCTACCATAAGAAGCAGGATATACTGATATGGCGCTCCCACTCCCAATGCCCCCTGCCCTGTCGCTTCCAGATAAATAAGAATTACAAGTGCAATCGGGGACAAAAACATCGTTTCATATAAAAGGGACAGCATAGCTGGCAGCTCTGAACTTTTTTTAATTGCAGCATAAATGGCAAATGTCAATGCCAGGCCCAGCGCAATCAGCGGTACTTCCATAAAGTGAAGGAGCACCATTACAACTCCTGCACATGCAAGGACAAATGCGATAAGCTTGTACCTGGTCAGCTTTTCCTTAAAAAAGAAAATTCCGAACATACAGACCACTAGAGGCTCTATGTAATACCCAATACAGGTCTGAATCACGTGATCCGCATTGACTGCCCAGATATAAATGCTCCAGTTAGCCGTAATCAGCACGCCTGCAATAAAGTACTTGAGCTTGACGCCTTTTTCTCTGAGAGGCGCCTTAATGCCTTCCATTCCATACAGCTTCAGTGCCGCAAAGAAACAGACGACTCCTACCAGAAAAATCCGGTAAAAAATGATGACAGATGACTCTATGGGCCGCAGCGCCTGCCAGTACACGGGCAGGATTCCCCACAGCACGGAACAGGACAAGGAGCACAAAAGCCCTGTTCGGTATTGCTGTTTTTCCAATTTTTGCTCCATGATTTCCTCTTTCCTGATGCGCATTTCGCATCATCGTGTCTAACAGTCTCTAAAATCAGAATACCCGATTATCATAACATTAAAAAAATGGAAAAGCAAGATACAGCTTGCCTTTCCATTAATGAAAGTATGAATCCCTGCTGATTGCAGTATCTAATTGATATCGGTTCTGCTCAAAATAGCGGCAGGCCGTTTTCGCATGGTCCGAAATACCGGCAGCAGGCCAAATACCAGGTTGAAGCCATACAGCAGCAGTACGCATACGCCCATGACAGGGGGCGAGACTAAAAACATATTGGAAAACATGGCATACCCGGATAGCTTGCGAAGGATATAGGCCATGAAGAGAAAGCCCGGCACACTTGCCATGGTGGTAATTGCAAGGATTTCTCCCAGGAACATTTTGTAGATATCTCCTTTTTTAACGCCAATAGCCCGGTAAACACCGACTTCCTTTACTCTGGATAAAAAGGAGGCCCGGATGATCAAGAATATCTCAATAAAGGATATTGCCAGAACAACGCCTGCCATAATCAATGAGGAGCGGACAGAAGCCCAGATTCCATCCTTGTATTCTTTCTTGCTCTCTTCATATACATCCTTTACATTTACCTGCTGACCCTGCAGCTGAGAAATGGCGGCGCCCTTATTCTTTGGACAGATGGTAATATCGGACATACTTTTAAGCAGGCTGTACTGGATAGTCTTATTATTGACGAGGAAAAAATCCGTATTTTCTTGATCCGTATAGTAGCCGGTTACCTTCAGCTTGTGCTCTCCTGCATACACCGGGATTTCTTTATTCAGCGGCATTTCTTCTTTATGAATTTCGTTTACCAGCACCTCATAGTCTTTCTTTGGCCACTCTCCTTTTTTCAGTGTGATCGATTTTTTCTTCAGATGATAATCCAGCAGCGCCTCCCTCTGACTTTCTGCAGCTTCCTCCTCACCTTCATCTGCCTGTGTATTGGCCAGCAGGTTTATAAAGATGCCGCGATCTGCGTAAATACATGGACTTTTCAAATCGGTAATGCCGACAATTTTTAAATCCGGCATATTTGCTACAGCAATATCCTGTTTTAGAAAGTCCCTCGGTTCCCCGAATCCTGCCATTTTGGTATAGCTTTCATCAATTGCAGTCTGCAGAACCATAACGTCCACCACGATTTCCTTTTTATTCTCCGGAAGCCTCCCATAGCGGATATCCGAGCTTCTCAGCCTTTTCCAATCCGAAAGGGATCCAAAAAGAGGCACGGATATGTTCTGCAGCTGGTAATAATCCTTGTACATCATATTCATCACAATTTGGGAATCGCCAGGCATGATGTAATCAAAATCCGGATTTTTTTCATAGTCCCGATATGTTTTTATATCTGTATTCTTGCTGACAATGGACAAATAAGATTTATCTGCCTTAACAAATTCATCATCTGTAATATCCAGCACACCGAACATATTGCTTACCGCAAAGGTAATGAACATAGCTGAAACAAGAAAGCCAAGAAGCAGGATTTTTTTCAGCACCGGGTAATTAAAGACCGTTTTAAAGCCCTTTTTTATCATGGAAAAAGGATTGAGGATGGACGTATATCTGCGCCTTCCCTTTGCCGCCAGAAGCTTTCCGTCAAAGCTGTTTGCCAGGGATTCTTCTTTTGTCATTTCACGGTAGTGATCATCCACCAGCGCGATGCTGGAATGTTCATCCGCAATTTCAAGGCGCGCAGCGCTGTCTTTGGTCTGAATGTAGATATTTCCGTTTCGTACAACGATGTTCAGGCCAATGGGGCTCTTTGTATCATTGTAAAAATCAATCTGGTACAGATCCGTCTGCAGCCGCTTGTGCTCTTTTATGTCCTTTAGATAAATATTGCTTTCCAGCCGATAATCCAGATTTTTCGCATGCTCATTTGCTTCATCGGAAATTACTTTTCCATCCTGAATGCGGATGATTCTGGAAGCGTAAAAATCAGCCAGCTTTTCTTCGTGGGTTACTAAAATAACCAGCTTTTCCTGGGAAATGGAGCGAATGATATTCATGACCTCCAGGGTATTTCGGCTGTCCAGATTTCCCGTGGGCTCATCTGCAATGACGATAGCAGGGTTTTTTACAATTGCTCTGGCAATGCCGACTCTCTGCCGCTCACCGCCGGAAAGCATATCTGCGTACCGGTTCCGATATCGGTACATGCCCACCTTTTCCAATACGTAATTGACTTTTTCCTCAATCTCCTTTTTGTTTTTAACTCCTACCATTTTCAAAGCAAGCGCTACATTCTCAAAGACGGTCATATTATCCACCAGATTGTAATTCTGGAAAATGTAGCCTACGCTTAAGTTGCGGATTTCGTCGATTTTGCCGCTTCTTCTCTTTGTAATGCGCTGTCCGTTGATAAAGATCCTGCCGCCGTTTACTTTGTCCAGGCCGCCTATGGCATTGAGCAGCGTCGTCTTACCGCAGCCAGAGGGCCCCAGCAGCGCCACCAGCCCGGAATCCCCCATTTCCAGGGATGTATTGTTGACAACGTGAATCTGATTTTTCTTATGTTTGTTAAAATATTTATTTACATGCTGTAAGCTTACCATCATGGTTATTCCTCCTCCCTATATGAACCCATTGCTGTCTTTTTAAATAGCTTTCTGGCAAATTTGCCGGAAATGAGATAGGACATGGCAATGAGAACTGCGTAAAGGATTCCGTAATCCATAATGCGCATATACGCAAGCAGTGTCTTCAAATATTCAAATTGGATAATATCGCAGTTTACCAACACAGCTGCTGCCAGAAACAGCCCGTAGGCAAGATTAACAATTACAAACAGCTCCACGTCCAGAATCCTGCGGATGCTTTTTTTGGCCAATCCCAGCATCCTCAAAATGCTGAAATAGGAAGCTCTTGAACGGAGGATCAGCTGAACTACAAAATAGGCGATAAAGAAGACGGCTACTATGAGAAAAACGGCCATGGGAACCTGGATAATGGCAAGCATTTCCGAATTCATTCCCACCAGAGTATCCTTTAAGGCCAGAGGCGTATAGCCCATTTTTTCAAGGGAGCTTATCGTATGCTCCACCTCTTTCATATCGTCGATATAAACGCTAACCTGATAATCCGCTGCTTTAAAGAGCCTTTTATAATCGGCCTTGCTGACAAAAATAGCGCCGTCATGGTTTTCAAAGTTTTTCAGTCCCGTCTTTTCGGTAAAATTCTTCTTATTATAAAGCTGCGTGATGTTCAGATCCAGGCTCCTTTTATAAAAAATGTTTTCTGCCTTTACCTGGATCTCCCGGCCTGCCGCTTTTCCATTCTCATAATAGCTGTTCAACTCTTCGGAAACCAGGGCTTCGCCTTCCTTCACCTCACTGTTTTGGACAATGCGGTAGTACTGCTCTCCTGCCTGATACACCAGCGCGTTGTTGTTTACAATGGTCGTGACCTGGCTGCCGCTGCCGTAAGCTTCCCGCACCATATTGTTCAGCATTTTATCGGATATGTAAAAGTTTCCCCCATAAAAATACATATTTGAAGAGGAATCTTCGTAGGCAACGCCCGTAATCTTCAGCTTTACCCGGTAGTCCATGCCCATTGTAATAGTATAGGTTTTTCCTAAAATCCGCTCCACATTTTCCTTCTGGAAGTAGTAATCATCGCTGCTTCCCGTGAGAATCATTTCATTCTCCCGCTGCGGCATTCTGCCTGCCTCCAGCGTTCCATGAAAATCGCTCAGATTCCTCGGATACCCCTGATAAGCCATTTCATCATCTTCAAGGTACAGCATATTGTCAAGCAGGACATCTTCCTTTACAATTGATTTTATATTTCCCGCAGCCTGAAGCTTTGCGTAATCCTCCTCTGTAAAGGACTTATTATCGCTTTTCTTTAGAATTACCCGGTCCTCGCTGTAATTGTTGAAATAATCATTATATCCCATCTTCGCGGCCTCAGCCTCACTGTTTTTCAGCGTAGTATATTCGGAAGAAACCGCCAGCACAACAAAGAGAAAGACCACCAGGAGGAGAAGAAATTTGGGGAGAATATTAAAAGTATTGCGAACTCCCAGTCTGATTTTGCTGCCGACCGACATATTTCCGGAAGTGAACGTTCTGTTTTCCCGCGCTTCCCCGCTGTTCCGTTCCCGCTCTTTCAGCCGCTCATCCTCCACCACCTTTCCATCGTGCATCTTAATGGTTCTCGTGGCGTAGGGCGCGAATTGTTCGTAATTATGGGTAACCACGATCACCAGCTTATCTTTGGAAATCTCACTGAGAAGCTGTACAATGCCCTCGGCGGATTTGCTGTCCAGATTTCCCGTGGGCTCATCTGCAACAACGATAGCCGTATCCTTTGCCAGGGCCCTTGCAATAGAAACCCGCTGCTTTTGACCTCCGGAAAGCTTGGAAACCTTGGTTTTGGCGTATTTGGAAAGACCCACCCGCTTGATGATGGCAGGAACCTTCCTTTTTCGTTCTTCTTTTTTGTAACCATTAATGCGAAGGATCAGCTCCACGTTCTGATAAACCGTATAGCTGCCTATGAGATTGAAATTCTGAAAAATATTGCCGATATACTTTTTGCGGTATTCTTCAAAATCAGAAGCAAGATAGTGGCTGGTTTCCTTGCCTTCGATGTAAAGCTCCCCTTCTTCATAGGAATCCAGCCCAGATATGACATTGAGCAGCGTTGTCTTGCCACTTCCCGACTCACCTGTAATGACGACAAATTCTCCTACATCAAATTTGAGATTCACCCGGGAAAAGCCGCTGGCGATCATTCCCTTGCTGTAGTAGAATTTTGAAACATTCTTTAATTCAATCAAAAAAACACCTTCCTTTCTTTAAGATACATACACGATTTACACCGAATCTACACCCTTTGTTCACTTTACCACAAGGCTGCCTTTTTGTCAGCTGCTGCGGGTAGTATGTAAGAAAAAATTAATAAGGCAGCTCAGGATTGCCGGCTGCTTGCTATGAATAAACCGCTTGAGCATATACGCATCCCTTTGCTATAACGGATTTAGAGATTTGGGTTACGGATGAAGCTTTGCGTCTCGAAGCATCAGTTCAAAAGGAATCCAAAGGAAATGGTGATATAATGTGTGTTCAGAAAGAGGAAAAAATGAATATACTGAACAGACGAGAGCTGCTCACGACATTTGATTTGAGAGCGCAGGACAGAGTGCAGGATATTTTACTTACTTCAGTTCCCGCTCTATCCAGGCCATCAGCAGGTTCACAAGCCTTTGCTGCTGATCCTCTGTGAGCTGAGTGCCCTTTGCAACGCGATACCATTTGTTCAGACAGCCCCTGCAGCAGCAGGCGCAGGCGTGCTGAGCCTTAAAAATCGGATGTCCCCGCATGGGTGTCTGCCTGCCGTCATTTGGGATTACTGCAGGCGCGATTCTCTTGGCGATAAAATCCTCGGCATGGCGCCGGATGGTGTCCATGCCTTTTTTCTCAATATAGTTTCGGTCCCTGCTGTCCAGGTGAAAGCTGACCCGAAAGTCGGATCGCTTTAATTTTTCCAAAGCCTGATCAATTGTCTGCATAGCAGCTCCTCCTGTCCTGATACCTGTTATGAAAAAATCCGCTCCAAATCACAGATATTTCCTGTTCCTTGCAAGCGGATTATTTTGGCGGAGAGTCCGGGATTCGAACCCGGGGCCCGGTAAAGGGCACGGCATTTCGAGTGCCGCACGATCGACCACTCTGACAACTCTCCAAAGCACTACTATAGTATAGCGGATCAGGCGGCAGTGTGCAAGGGTTTTCGCAGAGAAATTCTTCCTTTCTGCCCGCTGCGCACCCCAGCGCCTCAAAACAGCCGCCCGCTCCCCTGTCTTTTCTTTTTTCTATTGTTCCTTTTTCTCATCCAGCCTTTTGAACCTGCTGCGCTTCTTTGCGGTGCCTTCCTCCGGCTCGTCCTTGATTTCTTCGATAAACTCCGGCTTCTGGTTCTTTGGCTCCTGCTCCTGCAGCTTTTTGTCCTCTGCCGCGATTTCCTCTTTAAAGGCCTTCTGATCCTCTGCCATGGTCTTTTTGATCAGCTGAATCTTCTGCTCGTATTTGCGCCTGTTTTCCCGATCCCCCTCCTGGGTGTAGATGTCCACCAGCTCTTCCATGGTTTCGATGTGGCTGGCGTTCATGGTGAGGACCTTTTTAAAGCTGGAAACAGCCTCGCTCTTTTTTCCAGTCATCTCATAGGCAATGCCCAGATAATAATAAAGAGGCCACCAGGTGTTAAACTGGCTGTGCAAAAAAGGCTCCAGACGGGTCAGGCCCTCCGAATAGCGGCCGGCCATCACATCGTTATAACCCTGCTCAATCTGAAGAGGTCCCTGCAGCTGTTCAATGCGCTTTCGGATTTCCTTTTTGTCCTTTCCGTTGCGGCTGAATTTGAGAAATTCCCTCCAGGTCAGATCCGCCTTTATGTAAAGGCCCATATTCAGGTAAGCATATCCCAGATAATAATACCCCTGGGCAAAACGGGGATGGGTCTCTGTAACAAGCTCAAAGAAGTCGAGAGCTTCCGCCTTAAAGCGGCCCACGTATTCCTCGTTGCTGCTTTCCAGGTACATGGCCCTGCAGGCTCTTGCGTAGCTGTACATGGCGTGGAGGTAATCCGGCTTCATACAGAGGGCAGCACGGAAGTGAATGCAGGCATCGTCCATAGCCCCCCGCTCAGCAGCGTCTCTTCCTTCCTTCAGCATTCCCTCATAAAGCTTGTAATTGTAGAGCTTTTTCAGAATGGCAACGTAATCCTTTGTATGTTTAAAATGAGGATCGCAGCCCATAACCCAGGCCATGTTTTCGGCAATGGTCAGCATGGGAATGCCCTCTCCTCCGGCAAAGGCTTTTATGTCCTTTTTTCGCAGCGGAATGGGAACTCCTTTCATCAGTTCTCCCGCTTTTGACTGGGCCATAAATTTCGGTGAAAATTCATCAAAGACAAATTTACTGAGATACTTTTTGAAATATCTGCCGATGCGATCTTCGCGAAGCTGGATATCCGACTCAGAAGGATCGCGGATCACGGTTCTGGTAATTCCCATGCTCTGGGCCAGCGTTTTTCTCTTTTGTTCTGTCATTTGTTCACCTGCAGGATGCTCCATCCCTTTCGTTTAAATTTTTTAACTGCGTCAAAATTCATAGTCTGCTCCAGATCCTGCTGCACCAGGCTGGAAAAAGCTTCACCCCAATTGTTTTCCTGGCCAAAGGCATAGAGAATCCGGTATAGATCCTCCTTCTTGTGAGAGCGATGCTGAAAGCCGCAGTCGTAATAGTAGCTGGAAAAGGCCTCATAAAAATCAAAGGCGGTCTTTTCAGTCAGACAAATTGCTGCGGGAAGCGATTGTTCAAAGCCTCCCCTGTTGTGGTAAAGATCCAAAACTTCTTCAATTCGCTGCAGCCTGCACAGCTCTTTTGCGTTCATAAAGCAGTTTGAAATCACCTGATAAGGAGCCTTTTCCATATACGCATAATCGTACGTTTTTGCTTGCTGCCGGATACTGGTCCCCTTGAGCATTTTCAGAAATCCCAGCTGCAGGTTGTCCGCTCCCAGGGAGTAGACATCATTGAAGGATTTTTGAAAGGTTTCGTAATCCTCAAAGGGAAGCCCTGCAATTAAGTCAACATGAACGTGGCTGTTTCCCAAGGCGACCAGTTTTTTCACGTTTTCCAGGGTCTTTTTTATACTGTTAAAGCGGTTCACGGCCCTGAGAGTCTTTTCATTTGTAGACTGTATGCCGATTTCAAATTGAAACAGTCCCTTCCTGGCCCGGCTCAAAGACGCAAACAGCTCATCATCCAGGAGATCTGCGCAAATCTCCAGGTGAAAATTAGTCACGCCTTCATCCATCTCCATCATATAGCCAAGCAACGCAAGACTTCGCTCCCTGTCCCAATTAAAGGTCCGATCCAGAAATTTCACCTGCCTTACCTTTTGTTCTGCAAAGCGCTGCAGATCCGACTTGACGCGCTCTGTGGGAAGGCTGCGAACCCGCCTGTCCAGAGAAGAAATGCAGTAGCTGCAGTTAAAGGGACAGCCTCTGGAAGCTTCGTAATAAATCACCTTATCCTGCTCACAGGCAAATTCCCCGTATGGAAAAGGAATGCGTTCTAAGGGAATCGGCGCTGCCAAAGGATTTTCCAGAACCGTATCTCCCCCACGCCAAGTAAGTCCCGGAACCCGTTCATAGGCAAGAGCGCCGCTGAAGGCCTGGCACCACATGGCAAAAGCCCGCTCCCCTTCTCCGGCAAGGAGAAAGTCCACGAAGGGATGCTTCCGCATAAACGCCCCGCAGTCGTAGCTGACCTCCGGCCCGCCAAAGAGGATGCGCACCTCTGGCCTCGCCTTTTTCAGATCCGAGGCCAACTGAATGGTTTTCTCTATGTTCCAGATATAGCAGGAAAAGCAGACTGCGTCATAATCTCCCATTACCAGTTCAGAAAACACATAATCCCGACTGTTGTTAATGGTAAACTCCCGAATATGGAGCGTTTCGCAGTATGGCTTTCCTGCCATATAAAGATACTTGAGGGCCAGATTGGAATGCACGTATTTGGAGTTAAGGCTCGTTAAAAGAACATTCATCGCCAGCCCCTAGAGCATCCGAAAACGCTCATCCTTGAGCATATTATGATCCTTCATAGCCCGCCGCAGCATAGCGATCATCTTATCCTTATCCTTCGGCAAATCGCCCCGCAGGGATACATAATTGGAAGCATGATTGCTGCGGAAGACGCAGGTTCTGTTTTTCACGTCGATGTTTTTCAGCATCAAAAGGGTCTCCGCCACCACTTCCTCAGCTGTCAGTACCTGGAATTTTCCCGAGCGGATATCCGCTTCAAGGGGCACTCCCGGCTCTACCATCAGGGTCAGAAGTCCCACATAGGATGGCTCCATTTCGCTGATCATGATTCCGGTCTGGACAGCGTGATCCTCCCAGCCGTCTCTTCCTCCCATGCCGGAAATAAAGGTAACGGAAGCTTTGATTCCCGATTCCTCGATTTTGCGCACAGCCTCAATGATTTCCGCTCTTGTGGCGCCTTTGCAGATGTCCTTTAAAACCTTGTCACTTCCCGATTCCGCGCCAATATAGATAATGCCCACGCCATTTTCATAAAGCTCCTTCAGTTCCTGCGGCGTTTTGCGCAGCACATCCTGAGGCGAACCGTAAACGCTGACTCTCTCGCATTCCGGGAAGAGGGTGTTTATGTGATTGATAATGCGCATCAGCTTGTCGTTGCTCAAAACTAGGGCATCCCCGTCCGCCAAAAAGATGCGTTCTACCCTCCTGTAGCGGCGGCGGGCTGTATCAAGATCCTCCAGCACTTCCTCCACATTTCTCACCCGAAAGGTCTTATCCTTGAACATACTGCAGAACGTACATTCATTATGGGCACACCCGATAGTCACCTGGACAATCAAGCTGTAGGCTTCGCTGGGCGGCCTGAATATATTTCCCTCATATCTCATTTTCGCTTCTCCTTACATCTTTTCCGGAGCTTTAATTCCCAGGAGCCCTAATCCGTTTTTAATGGCAGTCTTTGCTGCCAGAACTAGAGCTACCTTAGCAGTCTTTTCTCCTTCATCATCGACCAGAACATGTTCATCGTGATAAAAACGATTAAATGCCTGAGCAATATTTACAATATGCCGTGTAACGATAGAAGGTTCATATTTGTCTCCCGCTTCTGCAACTGCATCCGGGAATGTGTACAGCAGTTTTACCAGCTCATAAGCGCTGTCTTTTGTAAGATAACTTAAGTCAATGGCGCCTTCCGATGCCTTTTTCACAGTCTCTTCGCCGGCCTTTCTAAGTACGCTGGCAGCTCTCGCATGTGTATATTGAACGTATGGGCCCGTTTCGCCTTCAAAGTTGAGGACTTTATCCCAGGAGAACACATAATCCTTAATCCGATTGTTGGAAAGCTCCTGGAACATAACGGCTCCGATTCCCACCATTTTTGCAGTCTCATCGATATTATCCGTATTTACATTCTTTTCCTTGATGATGTCTCTCGTCTGATCCACTGCTCTGTTGAGCACATCTTCCAGGAATACCACCCGGCCTTCTCTGGTAGACATAGTTCCGTCCTCCAGGCTTACAAGTCCAAAAGGAACGTGGACGCAGTCTCTTGCCCACTCGTAGCCCAAAAGCTCTACGATCTGAATCCACTGCTGGAAGTGGAGATTCTGTTGAGAAGCTACTACATAAATGTTCTTGTAAAAGTCATAATGCTCCTTTCTGTATACGGCAGCCGCAATATCCCTTGTAATGTAAAGGGTAGAGCCGTCTGACTTTGTAATCAGAGCAGGTGACATATCGTATTTTTCCAAGTTTACAATCTGCGCGCCCTGTGATTCCTCCAGCAGATTTGCATCCTTTAATTCCTGGACAAAGCGGGGCATTTTATCGGAATAAAAGCTTTCGCCTGCATAAGAATCAAACTCAATTCCCAGCATATCGTATACTCTGGTAAACTCCTTCAGACTTTCATCCCTAAACCACTGCCAAAGCTCAGTTTCTTCTGCAGCGCCTTTTTCCAGCTTTGTGAAAATATCTCTGGCTTCCTGATCCAGACTGGGATCCTTTTCTGCCTCTACATGGAATTTTGTATAGTAAGAGAGCAGTGTTTTAATGGGCTCCTTGACAACATCTTCCTTATTTCCCCATCTTCTGTAGGCGCAGATCATCTTTCCAAACTGGGTGCCGTAATCTCCCAAGTGGTTGATCCTTACAGTATCATAGCCCAGGAAATCGTAAATCTTGTAAATGGAGTTTCCAATTACGGTACTTCTGATGTGTCCGATGTGGAAAGGCTTTGCGATGTTTGGCGAAGAATATTCCACGATAACGGTCTTTCCCTCACCCTTGCTGCTGCGTCCAAAATCGTCGCCTTTTTCCAGCACCTCGTCCAGTGCATTTTTGATAAAGCCCTCCCTGGCCACAAACATATTCACATATGCATTAACCTGCTCCACCTTGGAAAACATAGGATCTTCCTGCAGCTTTTGCGCAATATCCTTTGCGATCATCGGCGGGGCCTTGCGCAGAACCTTTGCCAGCCGAAAACATGGAAAGGCGTAATCTCCCATTTTGTTGTCAGCTGGTACTTCTACCATATTCTTTATATCTTCTATGGAAAGATCCGCTACAATGGCAGCCAGCCGATCTGCAATTTGTTCTTTGTAATTAATCATTTTCTATCTTCTCCTTTTCTGTAATCACATCAATCGTATCCCGCTTCAGCAGGCGAACCAGATATCCATCTCCATTTGTTAATTTATCCGAAAATGTCCCGTCATAAACAATATCCCGGCCGCAGGAAGGACTCTTTGCTTTTAAAATAGCGCCCTCAATGGCTTCGTCCTTTTCGCGGGCCGCCGCCTTTGCCAGCTGATAGGATTCCTCCGCCCCCCTTTCAAACTGTCGGGTCAAATCTCTGCCCTTGCTGTCAAACACCCTGTCTCCTGCAATTTCAGCAGGAGGCCTCGGCGCGGGAAGGCCTGCCTGGGTTTCCGGACAAACGGCAACATAACTATGGTTCTTTGCAAAGTCCACCACCCACTGGCAGCGGTTATTTCTGCCATTATACTTACAGTTTTCGCCCAGCAGGCACGCGCTGATGATATACATATCGCTCCTCTATTTCAACGTTACGACGGTCACGCCATCGCCACCTTCATCAAAATTTCCTTTTCGGAATTGTTTTACATGCTTGTGATGCCGCAGCATATCCTGAATGCCCCGCTTGAGGATGCCTTCCCCTCTTCCGTGGATCAGAGTCACCTCTTTCAGACCTGCCATGGTGGCATCATCTAAATATTTATCCACATCCATGGTGGCATCATCCAGATTCTTTCCTCTCACATCCATGGTGACAGAAACATGCTGAGCCTTTGCCTTGTACATACTGCCGTAGCTTTTCACCTTTTTCGGCCGATTGGTATCCAGAACTCCCCCTTCAATGAGCATGATATCTTCCAATTTGACTTTGGCCTTTAGAATACCGACCTGAACGAGGATTTCTCCCTTGCTGTCCGGCAGGGCTACGATTTCGCCCTTTTGTCTCAGGCTCAGAACCTTAACCCGATCTCCCAGCTTTAAGTCCTCCGGCGCAACTGGATTGTCGTTTACTTCACGAATGATCTTTTCCCGGTATCGGCCCGCTGCATCTTTAATTCGTTTTCGGTTTTCATCGAACTTTTTATTCCGCTGTCCCATGCTTTCCAGCTTATTCAGCTCGCGAAGCTCCTCCTGGACTTCCTCTGAAACTTCCTTTGCCTCCTGAATCAGCCGGCGCGCTTCTTCCTTTGCCTGGTTTAAAATCTTGGTTTTCTGCTCTTCCAGCTTTTTCGCCTTTTTGTCCAGCTCTTCCTTTTGCTTTTTCATAGCAATGTTCAACATGATAGCCTCATCCCGCTCTTCCTCGGCTGCTTTTTTATCCGCCTCCAGAGCGGAAATCACATCTTCAAACTGGATATCGCCGCCGTCAAGCAGCCTTCTGGAGCGATCGATAATTTCTTCGGAAAGCCCCAGCTTTCTGGATATCTCAAAAGCATTAGATTTCCCCGGTATGCCGATGGCCAGCCGGTAGGTAGGACTCAGAGTCTCAACATTGAATTCCATGGAAGCATTTTCTACCCCCTCTGTGGAAATGGCGTATTTTTTCAGCTCCGTATAATGGGTTGTACCGATGGTCTTAGCCCCTTGCTGATACAGGCTTTCCAGAATGGAAATTGCAAGGGCTGCTCCTTCCGTAGGATCCGTACCTGCTCCCAGTTCGTCCACCAGAACGAGACACCCATCTCCCGCCTCTTTGACAATATCCACAATATTCGTCATATGGGAGGAAAAGGTAGAAAGGCTCTGTTCGATGCTCTGTTCATCTCCAATATCCGCGAAAATATCCTTCCATACCGGCACCCTGCTGCCTCCTGCCGCAGGAATGTGAAGCCCTGTCTGTGCCATCATGGACAACAGGCCTACGGTTTTCAGTGTAACCGTTTTTCCTCCTGTATTAGGACCGGTTATGACCAGCGTATTGTAACTGCCTCCTATGGAAACATTGATGGGAACCACCTTTTTGGGATCAATGAGGGGATGACGTGCCTCCTTTAAGATAAGCTCTCCATCCGCTGCCACATTAGGCTCTTCCCCATGCTGCTGCACAGATAGTTTTCCCTTTGCCATGATAACGTCCAGCTGAATCAGCAGTTTTTGATTATTCAGCAGATCGTGGTAATGCTCCGATACCCGTCCGGTCAGCTCCATAAGGATACGCTCAATTTCCGCCCTTTCCTGCAGCCCCAGCTGCTTCAATTCATTGTTCAGATTGACGATGACCTGAGGCTCGATGAACAGGGTTGCTCCCGTTGCGCTCTGGTCATGGACGATTCCCGGAAAGCGGCCCCTGTGCTCCTGCTTGACCGGAATGACGTAGCGCCCGTCCCGCATGGTGACGATGGCATCCTGCAGCATGGTTTTGTTGTCCGCAGAATTGAGGATCTGGTTCATCCTGGATTTCAGGGCATCGTTTTGTCTCACCATGGCTCTGCGGATGCTCCTCAGCTCCGGGCTGGCATTGTCCGCCATCTCATCCTCGGAGAGAATGCATCGATCGATTTCGTCCTCCAGTTTTTTATGAACCGCGATAACTTCCCCGATTCCCTGAATAATGGGAAGGGGCGGCAGATCGCTTTTCAAAAATACGGTCACGCGCCTTGCCAGGCTCAGGTTATAGTGAATTTGGAGGAGCTGCTTCATAGTAAGGCTGCCGCCTTTTCTCGCCAAATGGAGACTGTCCTCAATATCATAAAAACCACCGAGAGGCAGAGGCCCTTTATGAACAATCAAAGTCACTGCTTCTGTGGTTTCCATCAGCATATCCCGAATAACCGGGACATCATGAAAAGGCTTTAGCTCTGAAATGATCTTCTTTGCCATTTCAGAGCCAGCCTGTTCCTTTAGTTTTGCAATTATCTTGTTGTATTCTAAAACCTGAATAGCTTTTGTCTTCATTGATTTCCTTTATTCTATATCACGTTTATACGTCTCCAGCTCTTTTTTCAGCTGGAGATTTTCCATCTGAAGATCGAAAAAACTGTTCTCAAGCTCCTTGCACTTGGCTTCTGCCTTTGCAATTTCTTCCTTCGCGTGCTCCCGGATTTGCTCTGCTGTGTTTTCTGCAGCCTTTCGCAGCTCCCGGATTTCTTCTGTCTTGTCAGCGACCTCTTTTCTCAGATCTTCGCTGAGCTGCACTACGCCCTGGGTTTCTTCTTTATACTGAATGTGGTTTTTTTTCGCCTCATCCCATAGCTGAACGTAATGCTGCGCATCCTTTTCAAGCTGCACATTAAGTTTTTTCAATTCTTCCACTTCTTCTTTACTGTCAAAGCTTTCGTCAGCAATATTGACTGCTGACAGCACTGCCAGATCCGTAACGGAACAGGAATTTGCCACACTGGCAATCTCGTGCATCTGGTTATCCACATAAGCAGCGACCTTTACAATCTGCTCTCTGTTCTTTTCCCCGGATATGACATATTCCTGTCCATAAATCTTTACACTTACTTTATTACTGCCCACAGCAAACCTCCCCTTACATTTCTCTCAGCACTGCATTAAGCTTTTCCTTTAATGCATCAAGCACTTTATTATGAACTTTTGCTACTTCTTCATCTGTCAGGGTCTTATTTTTATCTCTGTACGTCAGAGCAAAAGCTGCACTCTTTTTGCCTTGCGTCACCTGCTTGCCGCGGTACACATCAAACAGCTGTACCTGTTCTAAAATAGCTCCGGCTTCTTCCTTTATAATGGCCTCTATCTGCCCCACCTGAACCTCTTCGTCTACCAGCAGGGCGATGTCCCTTGAGGTAGCCGGATATTTTGGCAGAGGTTCGTAAGCCTTTTCAATATTCGCGTGACGGACGATGGAATCAAAGAACATTTCGCAGCAGTATGCCCGCATTCCGATCCCATATTTATCTGCTACATCCGGATAAATTTCACCCATAATACCCAGCTCTTCATCACCTACGGATATTCTTGCGCAGCGGCCTGGGTGATATACACCGTATTCGCTTTCCGAAGTAAAGGATACATCCTTAACGCCTAAATGTTCGAAAAGCTCCTCTATGATTCCCTTTAGCAGGAAAAAGTCCGCATCCTTTCCATAAAGCCCGATTGCAAGCCCCATCTGCTCATCCGGCAGATCTTCAGGGCGGATGAAATTAGTCGAGAAGGTGCTGCCGATTTCAAAGGCCATGACCTTTTCAATGTTCCTGGAATAATTTCTTCCCAGAACCTCCAGCATGTTCGGCGTCAGAATGGTCCGCATAACGGAGTTTTCTTCTCCCAGAGGATTGAGGATCTTGACAAAATCCCGCTCCCAAGAGTCCTCAGCAATGCGAATATCATCTACCCCCTTAGGGCTGACAAACGAATAGGTCTGGACTTCGTTAAGACCCATGGCGCACAGAGTATCTCTTGCAAGATCCACAAGTCCGCGTTCTCTGGATTTTCCGGACTCTAAGTTGCCTTTAGGAAGGGTGACCGGAAGCTTATCATAGCCGTACATTCTTGCCACTTCTTCGATAAAGTCCACTTCCTCCAGCATATCCTGTCTTACGGTAGGCGGCGTAACCTTCAGTACCGACCCAGTTCCTTCCACCTTCATTTCCAGCTTTTCAAAGATATCGATCATCTGGCTGGCAGGAAGCTGGGTTCCCAGAACCTGATTGATTCGCTCTACTCTTACCTCTACAGAAGGCGCCTTTATTTCCTGAGGATAAACATCCACTGTGCCGGAAGCCACTTTTCCGCAGCCCAGAATTTCAATGAGTCTGCATACCCGATCGGCTGCTGCCTGACAGAGGTTCGGATCAATTCCCTTCTCAAAGCGGGAAGAAGCTTCTGTCCGAAGTCCCAAGTTTTTGGAAGTGGCCCGAACGCTGTCTCCATTGAAGTTAGCAGACTCGACGAGAATCGTAGTCGTATCCTCCTCAATTTCCGAGTTTAATCCGCCCATCACACCGGCAATGGCGACACCGCGTTTTCCGTCTTTAATCAGAAGCATATCTTTGGACAGCTGGCGCTCTGTGCCATCAAGGGTTGTAAATGTTTCCCCTTCCTCTGCACATTCCACAAGGATCCGATTATCCGCAATTTGGCGAATATCAAAAGCATGGATAGGCTGCCCGAATTCCAGCATTACAAAATTCGTAATATCGACAATATTGTTGATGGGACGCATCCCAGCGTACATCAGTCTTTTCTGAAGCCACCAGGGGGACTGTCCGATTTTTACATCTGTTACGATCCTTGCCGCATAGCGTCTACAGAGCTCCGGCTCTTTGATCTCCACCTGAATGAAATCCTCTGCCTTCTGTTCGCTCTCGGAAACGCAGGCCGTATCCGGGTAGCGCAGTGTTTCGCCAAAGGTAGCGGCAGCTTCCCGCGCCATTCCAGTCATGGAGAGACAGTCCGGTCTGTTTGGTGTAATTTCAAAATCCACTACTGCCTGCTTCAGTCCCAGTGCCTGTGCAAAATCCTCTCCCAGAGGGTATTCTTCTTCTAAAATCCAGATTCCTTCTCTATGGGCTACTGGAACCACTTTATCATCAAAGCCAAGCTCACCTGCGGAGCACAGCATGCCGAAGGATTCCACACCCCTCAGTTTGTTCTTTGTAATCTTCGTGCCGCCTTCTTCCTTTTCCTTGCCGTGAAGCGGTCCGGGGATGCGGCTCTTGTGCAGTGCTACAGGTACGTAAGCGCCTTCAAAGACATTGGGCGCTCCGGTTACAATCTGCACCGGCTCTTCCTTTCCAACATTGATCATGCATACCACCAGCTTGTTGGCATCCGGATGCTTTTCTATTTTTTCGATTTTTCCCACTACTACGTTTTCCATTTCCTCACAAAAATGTTCGCAGGTTTCCAGGTTAGAGCCGGACATGATCATCCGGTCGCAGAATTCTTTTATATCTACATTTACATCTGTATAATCTTTCAGCCACTCAATTGGAACTAACATCTACGGTACCTCCCTATTTGAACTGGTTGATGAAACGCATGTCATTTTCATAGAAAAGACGAATGTCATCAACACCATACTTTAACATTGCAATTCTCTCAACACCCATTCCAAAGGCAAATCCGGTGTATTTTTCCGTATCAATACCACCTACTGCCAGTACCTTCGGGTGTACCATTCCGCAGCCTAAAATCTCAATCCAGCCGCTGCCCTTGCAGATCCTGCAGCCTTTGCCGCCGCACTTAAAACAGGATACATCCATTTCTGCACTTGGTTCTGTAAACGGGAAGTGATGCGGTCTGAATTTCGTTTTTGTCGAGGAACCAAAAAGCTGCTTTGCCATGCTGTCCAGTGTTCCCTTAAGGTCTGCCATGGTAATTCCTTCATCCACAATGAGGCCTTCCACCTGATGGAACATGGGGGAATGTGTAGCATCCGGCGTATCACATCTGAAGCATCTGCCCGGAGCAATAACTTTGATAGGCGGCTCCTGATTCAGCAATGTCCGTATCTGCACGGAGGATGTATGCGGCCGAAGCACCGTATCTTTTGTAATATAGAAGGTATCCGTCAAATCCCTGGACGGATGGTTTGGAGGGGAGTTTAAGGCATCAAATGCATTGAATACGCTTTCCACCTGAGGTCCTTCCGCAATGGAGTATCCCATGGACATAAAAATCTGTGAAATTTCTTCGATAGTAATGGTAATCGGATGCTTTACGCCTAAGCTCATAGCTCTTCCCGGCTCCGTTACATCGATCTTTTCCAGCTTGAACTGTGCTTCTTTTGCCGCAGCCTTTACCTGCGCCATCTTTTCCTCCAGCAGCGCTTCAATTTCATTTCTTACTTTGTTAGCTGCCTGTCCCAGTTCCTTTTTCTCCTCAGGAGCAAGTTTTCCCATACCTCTCAGTATCTGGGTAAGCTGTCCTTTTTTACCCAGTACTTTGATTCTGACATCATCTGTCTCCGCCAGATTTTTGGCTTTTTCTAACTGTTCTTTTGCTTCCTGCAAAATTTGATTCAATTGAGTTTGCATATATTTTTACCTCTCCAAATTATAGTCTATTTTCGTAAAGACTCATACATCAATATGCCGGCTGCTACAGAAGCGTTGAGGGAGTCAATGCTTCCTGTCATAGGTATCTTGATAATACTGTGGGCCAGCTGCATGAGCTCTGGTGAAATTCCGTTTCCTTCATTTCCGATAATCAGCCCAATATCCCGTCTCATATCCATATCCCAATAGTAAAGCTCTGTGTCAAATCCGGTTGCCAGAATTCTCTTCCCTGCAGCCTCCAAAAGGGAAATCGCCTGCTGTGGTGAGTCGGCCGCAAAAACCGGCATCCGAAAAAGCGAGCCTGCCGCTGCCCGGACAATTTTCGGAGCATAAAGATCTGCAGTTCCTTTAATGGTCATAACTCCACTGTAGCCTGCAGCATCTGCAGTTCGGATAATCGTACCAATATTCCCTGGATCCTGCAGTCTATCAAGCAAAATCACATTGCCGGATTTTTTCTTTATGGCTTCACGAAATTGCTTCTCGTCCAGCTGGCGTTTTTCCAAAACAGCAAGAATGCCCTGGCTGGCAGCAGTCTGGGCTATCTTTTGAAATAGTTTTCGCTCCATAAATACAGCTGTACAGGGAAAATCGTAAACAGGACGATAGCCTTCTTCCATAATCACATAAACAAGCTTTTGACGGGTTTTTAATGCATCATGGATCACGCGTTCGCCCTCTGCTAAATACTGCCCGCAGGCATCCCTGTATTTCCTGGCTGTCAGCTTGCTGCACAGCTTGTATATTTGATTTTCTTTTGAGGCAATGATACTCATACTTCTTCTATCTGCATTAAAGCCGCGCCGGCTCTGCGGTTTTCCTTTACTTTACTAAGAAAAGCCGGTCAAATACCGGCTCTTCTCTCTTACGATATCGACAGGCGCACAAAAGCTTTGCCTGATTAATCGCTTTGTTTCTACTTTGAAGCTAAGAAAGGCGGAATTTTGAAGTCATCCTTTATCAAACTGCTGGTGCTTTCGCTCTCGTCCTTGCTGCTGAGGATGGAAGACGCCTTATCGCTTTCTTTGTTCTGCTCATCAGCAGTGTCCGGAATAACAGAGCTACTCAGTATATCCGTGCTGGGTCTGCTCTCAAAGCCTGTAGCAATAACCGTAATGTGCAGCTCATCCTGAATTTCTTCTTTGATAGCAGCACCGAATATGATGATAGCGTTGCTGTCCGCTGCCTTCTGGATTTCGCTTGCAGCTTCGTTTGCTTCCAGCATTCCCAGATCATATCCGCCTGTAACGTTAATGAGGACTGCCTTAGCACCGTCAATGCTGGTTTCAAGCAACGGACTTTCAATGGCATCTTTAACAGCCTGTGCAACTCGATCTTCACCGCTGGCTTTGCCGACACCCATGTGTGCGATCCCTCTGTCCTTCATAACGGTCGTTACATCCGCAAAGTCCAGATTGATCAGTGAATCATCTATAATCAGCTCCGATATACCCTGTATACCCTGCTTCAACACTTCGTCTGCCATATCGAAGGCCTGTAAAAGGGAGGTTGTCTTTTCTACCGTTTCAAGCAGCTTGTCATTTGGTACAATAACCAGTGAGTCCACATACTTCTTCAGAAATTTAACACCCAGCTCCGCATGCTCGCTCCTCTTTTTACCTTCAAAAGTAAATGGTCTCGTTACAACGCCGACCGTCAGGATTCCCATATCCTTTGCTACCTTTGCTACGATAGGTGCTGCTCCGGTTCCGGTTCCTCCGCCCATGCCGGCTGTTATGAATACCAGATCAGCTCCTGTTATGAATTTGGACAGATCTTCCAGATTTTCTTCTGCAGATTTCTGGCCGATTTCAGGATTTCCTCCTGCTCCCAGCCCTTTTGTCAGTTTCTCTCCGATCTGCAGCTTTGTTTCCGCTTTACAGCGCGCTAAAGCCTGCTTGTCCGTATTTATTGCTATGTAAGCCACGCCCTGCAGCCCGGCATCTATCATTCGATTAACTGCGTTACATCCGCCGCCGCCTACCCCAACGACTTTTATTTTCGCCGGAGTTGACTCGTTCATCTCAAATTGTAACATCAGAATATTACCTCCCCTATATTTTTTATACAACTTACAGTCCATTATAGCATAAAGAAACTCCCTATGCACCTGTTTTTCCAATTAAAATACCACTTTTTTGATCCGAAAAAACTACATTTATTTTATTTTTTTGCTAAAAGAATAATATTGATCATCTCCCACATTGACGATCCCTTTTTTTATTTTCTTTTTGTATAGATCATAAAGCACTGCTTTCAGATTTCCTTCTTCCATTCCTATCAGAAGATTTTTCGCTTCTCCCTTGCAGAACAGCTTGTCCGTCACATAGAGCCTTACAATCAGACGGGAAACGTCTATGGTTTTGAAATACAGATCGGATTCTTCCATTGCTGCCAGAAGCTCCATGGCTTTTTTGAAGCTATATGCTTCCTTTACAACTATCTGCTTGTTTTCCGCAGCTTTTGTCACAGTCATGCCAATCAGTATGGGAAGCTTTGGCCTTTGATCCGTTGTCCGCAGCACGATGCCTTCTGAATCAACGATGATATAGTGCTCGTCCTCTGCGAATGCTGCTTTTTCCTTTCGCTCATCCAAGTAGATTTCCACAGTTCTCGGAAGCTTCCGTTTTATCTCTGCCCCCTTGATATAAGGGTTTTCCATAAGCTTTTCTTCGCAGTCACCAGCCTTGAATTCAAAGAGGTTGATTCCTCTTTTCAGCCCGATCATATCTTCCACCTGCTCCGCAGTAAAGCGTCCTTCCTCAGAAACCAGGATCCGGTCAATATCAAACACACTGGAATGCAGAAAGTAATGAGCGGCCATACACACGATCAAAAGAATGAAAAATTTTAAGAGATATCGTTTTTTCTTTCTCTTTTTTTTCTTTCTGGGAGGCCTTTTCCCCGATATACCAGAGGAGGGGCGTTCTGCCGCCCCTTCTGCCGTATCGTCTGTATATCCGCTGTAGGCCTCCTGCCTGCTTTGACCAGGTTTCTTTGTATATTTCTTTTTTTTATATTTTTTCATTTGTTTCTACTGATATCTCCACCTAATTTCTTTAACTCTTCCGGAAAGCTGCAGTACCCCCGCTCTATAAACTCTGCGTTTTCTACTGTCGTTTCTCCGTATGCCATAAGACCCGCAAGTACAAGGGCTGCTCCGCCCCTCAGATCTTCTGCGGCAACCTGTGTTCCCCTCAGGAATTCCACACCTTCTATTATAGCGGTTCTCTGGAAAATTTCAATATCTGCTCCCATTTTTATGAGCTGGTCTGCATACTTAAAACGATTTTCAAAGATTCGCTCCTCCACTATGGTTTTACCTATTGCAGCCGCCATAACGGCTGTAAACTGCGGCTGGAGATCAGTCGGAAATCCGGGATAAGGAGCAGTCTGCAGCTTTCCTGTGCAATAAAGCCTTCCAGGTCCCCGCAGCCAAATTTCCCCTGGTTGTTTTTTTACCTTGCAGCCCGCGTAACGCAGGTATTTGAGAAACTGTTTCATCATGTCCGTTTCTATGCCCCTCAGAAGCAGTTCTCCTCCAGTACCTGCTGCTGCAAGAAGGAATGTCCCGCCTTCGATCCGATCTCCCATAATCCGATGGCAGGTTCCGTGAAGCGGACACTCTCCCTTGATTACAATTCTGGAAGTACCGGCGCCTTTTATCTGGGCTCCGCAGCTGTTGAGATATTGTTGCAAGTCCTGAATTTCCGGCTCTCTGGCACTGTTGTGGATGACGGTTTCCCCTTTTGCGCCCAATGCTGCCATCATCAGGTTTTCTGTAGCTCCTACGCTGGGAAAATCCAGCGCAATAGTTGCGCCTTCCAGTTGGTTTCCTGTAAAAATCAGCTTTCCATCCACTTCTTTAATAGAGGTCCCCATCTGTTTCAGCGCCTTTATATGTATATCAATAGGCCTTTTTCCGATAGCACAGCCTCCCGGCTGACTGATGACAGCCCTGCCGCACCTTGTAAGGAGCGGCCCGACCAGGAAAATGGAAGAACGCATTTTCCCCATGAGTTCTGCAGGAACTTCCTCAGAGTTCAGACATGATGTATCCACCAGCAGACGATCTCCGGTTTTTTCAGTCCGGCACCCTAGGCTCTCCAGAATCTCCTTCATAGTCAAAACATCTGAAATGCAAGGGCACCTTGAAAACACATTTTCCTCGCCTGTTGCAATTGATGCGGCGAGTATCGGAAGGGCCGCGTTTTTGGCCCCCTTTACGGTATATTCTCCACAAATGGGATTACCACCCCGTATATGATAGCTTTCCAAATAAAAAACACCTCCGAACCATACTTTCATAGTATGCCGGAGGGTATCGTTGAGTTACCGAATATCAAGATTGTTGCAGATAATTTCTGCAGCATCAAGCGGTGCGCAGGCTTTACTGCAGCGCGACATTTCCGCCACCTTCCGGGGATCGTTTTTCAGTTTCAGAATACTGGCAATGAGCTTTTCGTTGTCCAGATCTTTTTCCTCCAAAATAATAGCTCCGCCATGATCTGCTACTGCCTTTGCGTTATAATACTGATGGTTTCCCGTAACAATCGGTGATGGAATAAAAATAGCCGCCTTTCCACAAACCGTCACCTCTGCCACCGTCAGTGCCCCGCTCCTGCTGAGCACCAGATCCGCAGCAGAAAGATATTCTTCCATGTTATTAATATATTCCAAAATATGAATATTGTCCGCCAGTTTGAGGCCCCGCTCCTGCTGAAGCTCAGAAAGAATGGCATCATAATAGCGTTTTCCCGTAGCCATGCAGACTTGAATTCCGCTCATACCGTTTACAGCTTCAATTACACTGAGCATAGCCTTGTTAATTCTGCCGGCGCCCTGGCTGCCGCCGAATACCAGAAGTACAAAGTCTCCGTCCGCAAATCCCAGCTTCTTTCTGCAGGCTTTTGGATCCGCTTCAAAAAAGGCTTTGCGCACGGGATTTCCTGCTAGGATATGTTTTTTCTTGTGTTTAAAATATTTCTGAGCTTCCTCAAATCCCAGGAAAACATGCTCTACATAATTTTCCAGCAGCTTGTTGGTTACGCCTGGAAACGCATTCTGTTCATGGGTATACGTTTTTACACCCAGCTTGTGGGCCGCCCGCACTACCGGGCCGCATACATAGCCTCCCGTTCCTATAACAGCATCTGGCTCAAAGGCTTTGATGAGCTGCTTTGCCTGCTTGTTTCCTTTGCTGAGCTTTCTCATTACTTCGATATTTTTCAGCGGATGTTTTCTGTCAAATCCGGAGACTGTAATAAATTTGATAGGATAGCCGTTATCAGGCACAATGGTCTTTTCCAGCCCATACTCGGTTCCCACAAACAGGATCTGGCTGTCTGGATAGCGCTCCTTAATTTTATCTGCGATAGCGATTGCGGGATAAATGTGTCCTCCCGTGCCGCCGCCGGTCATAATTACTTTCATCAATTCTTGCTCCTATTTTACCTGCGCCGTATGCCGCGAAATATTAAGAAGAATTCCCATACTTCCCATAAAGAGCATGAGGGCGTTTCCTCCATAACTCACAAAGGGAAGGGTGATTCCCGTAGGCGGCATAGATGACGTAACAACTGCAACATTTAAGATTACCTGTATTGCTACCATAATCGTAATTCCGGAAGCCATAAGGGTTCCAAACTGATCCGGTGCATTAACCGCAATATGAATTCCCCTCCATATGAGAATCACATAAGCAGTCATCAAAACTAAAATTCCCACAAAGCCCAGCTCCTCGCCGATAATCGCCAGAATAAAATCATTCTGCGGCTCCGGAAGGTAGAGGTTTTTTTGAATGCTCTTTCCAAGTCCGACGCCAAATAATCCGCCTGACCCCAGAGCCATCAGAGACTGAACAACCTGAAATCCGTCCCCCAGAGGATCCGCAAAGGGATCCGTAAAACTGGTAATTCGCTTTGCCCAGTGACTGTCCGGGTTGGTAATGATGATGGCAGCAATACCCACAGCCCCCAGGCCCACCAGCCCTCCGCAGTAGAGCCAGCTCAAGCCGGCAACAAACATCATCAAAATGACGATTGCAACTACCGTAATCGCGGTAGACATATTCGGCTGTATCAAAATCAGCCCCCCAAAGACAGCGCAAATGCCAAACAGAGGAAGGATTCCCATAGTAAGAGATTTAATCCGCTGAGGCTTCTCACTGAGAAACCAGGCCACAAAGATAATCAGCGCGATCTTGGCAATCTCGCCAGGCATGATAGTAATACTTCCTACTCCAATCCATCTTGTAGCGCCTTTTCCTTCATGGCCGATTCCCGGCACCATCAGCAGAACCAACAGTATAAAGCTGGCAATCAGTATGGGAATGGCGAATTTTCGATATCTCCTGTAATCAAAGACTGCTGTGAAAAGCATAAGCCCAAACCCCAGCACAGCCCACATGACATCCTTGGTCAAATATCCATAAGGATTTCCTCCCCCTGATTTGGAAGTTTCGTTGATGGACTGATAGTAGCTGGCGGAGAAAACCATGATAATGCCAAATATGACCAGACCGACCGTCAGGATTACCAATATAAAATCCCCTGATTTTAATTTGCTTTTTTTACTTCTCATTCATATCTCCAACCTGCCAGAACCCTATTTTTCAAGTCTGTGCACACAATTTTTAAAATGATCGCCTCTTTGCTCAAAGCTGGTATACATATCCCAGCTTGCACAGGCAGGCGACAGAAGTACCGTATCCCCCGGTTCTGCCAGCCTGAAACCTTCCTTCACACATTCTTCCATATCCTTTACGATTATGGAATTGGTAAAGCCCAGCTGTTCTGCCGTTTCCTTGATTTTGGGCGCGGTTTTTCCCAGCAGCACCATATGCCTTACTTTCCCGTCAAAGGCCTTTATCAGCTCATCAAAGGAAGAACCCTTATCATAGCCCCCTGCAATCAGGATAATTCCTCCCTTTATCGCCTCTACTGCTTTAATGGAAGCATCCGGATTTGTTCCTTTGGAATCGTTGACAAACCGCACTCCATCCACCTGTCCGCAGAACTCAATTCGGTGTTCTACCCCCTGGAAGGCGATTAAAGCCTTCTTAATCACCTGAGGTTCAATGCCCGCAAAGTAAGCGATGGCCGCTGCCGCGAGAGCATTTTCCAGATTATGGCTTCCCGGAATAGAAAGCTCTTCCGCCCGGCAAATGGAAATTTCCTCATCCTGTTCATTTCGAATGGTAATATATCCATCCCGGACAAAGGCGCCAAAATCCAATTCTTCTTTTCTGCTGAAAGGAACAACCCTCGCTTTACAGCCCTCTGCAAGAGCAAAGCATTCCTTATCATCATAGTTTATTACTAAATACTGACTTTCATCCTGATTTTCAAAAACTTTTGCTTTTGCCTTTCCATAATTCTCCATGGTTTTATGCCGATCCATATGATCCGGCGTCAGATTCAGAATAGCGGAAACTACCGGTTTAAAGTAGCGAATGGTTTCAAGCTGAAAACTGCTGGTTTCCGTCACAAGCCAGGAATTTTCCTCTGCTGTAAGGGCCTTTGAAATAACAGCAACTCCGATATTTCCCACTACGTAGGTCTTTTCCTTTGCCTTTTTAAAAATTTCGCCCACCAGAGTTGTCGTGGTTGTCTTACCATTCGTGCCCGTAATAGCGATATAGTTGCCTCTCCCAATCCGGTAAGCAATTTCCAGCTCTCCGATAATTTCCGCACCAGCGTCCCTGGCCCGTTTAATAAAAGGCAGCTCCGGAGAAACTCCAGGACTGAGAACGAGCATATCAAACTGATCCGTTTCTTTTGGATCCATGCCAAAGAAACAGGTCACATTCCTTCCCTCTAAAAATGTCAGCAGCTGCGGATCGATTTCTTCTTGTCTCTTCGAATCCTGTACCGAAACCTTCGCACCCAGCTTGAGCATAGCCTGCAGAGCTGCAATTCCAGATCTTCCAAGTCCAACTACTAATATATTCTGATTTTTCATATTATCAAGATTTGTTCTCATAATGATTACCTCTTACAAAATTCCAAGACCCAGAATGCAGAAAATCAGGGCAAAACCCCAAAACATGCCTACAACCTGTTTTTCCTTCAGTCCGCTCAGTTCAAAATGATGATGAATCGGCGCCATTTTAAAGACTCTTTTTCCTGTGGTTTTAAAGCTTATGACCTGAATAATTACAGATAAAGCCTCCATAACATATACAAATCCGGCAATAGGAAGCAGCAATTCAAAATGCATCACAATTGCAGCAGCAGCCAGCCCACCTCCCAGAGCAAGTGAACCTGTATCGCCCATGAATACCTTGGCCGGGTTCTTGTTGTATACCAAAAATCCGAGACAGGCTCCTGTTAGGGCCGAACAAAATACACCGGCTCCTGAGCTTGCCCCATAGGTTACAGCAGCGATAGCAAAAAAGAGAGATACAAGAGCCGTGACTCCTGAGGCCAGGCCATCCAGTCCATCCGTTAAGTTGACGGCATTCGTCATTGCCAGCAGAACAAAGGCAATAAACGGAATATACCAGATGCCAAAATCAATGTTAATATTAATAAAGGGAATCCATACAGACGTTCCATCGCCTGAATACTTTGCCATGTATACGGCAAAAGTGACCGAGATAATAATCTGAAGCCCAAATTTCTGATATGCCCGCAAACCTAAATTATTCTTTTTTACGACCTTCAGATAATCATCGAAAAAGCCGATTGCCCCAAAGAGCAGAAAAACTAATACGACTGCAACCATGTGCGGCGAATAATACCGGCCTACTACGCATCCGATAATCGCCGATGCGATAATGGCGATACCTCCCATGCTGGGTGTTCCAGCTTTTGCATAATGGGATTTTGGCCCCTCTTCCCTGATATTCTGCCCCATCTGCTTGTTTCGCAGAATCGGGATTTCCAGTGAAGTAAATACAACAGACGCTAAAAATGCCAGTATTGCTACTATACCAACTGTAACATAATTCATAACTACTCCTACTACTCCATAATTTGTTTAACAATTTGTTCCATTTCCATCCCACGGGAGCCCTTTACAAGGACTACATCCCCCTTCTGAATAATGGTATCCAGTCTTTTCAGAAATTCTTTTTTCTCTGAAAACCACAGTACATTGGAATGCCCGCAGGCCTCCGCCCCCTTGCGGATAAAGCCGGCATTCTCTCCTATGGCAACGATAAGCTCAACCCCCTGCTCTGCCGCGTACCTTCCTACCAGTTCATGCTGACTGCTGCTGGTATCGCCCAGTTCAAACATGTCTCCCAAAACAGCAACGCTCCTCAGTCCCCTGGTGTGCATAAGCACATCAACAGCGCCCTTCATAGAATCCGGACTGGCATTGTACGTATCATCGATCACTTTGATCCCATTTTTTCCACGTACTGTCAGCCTTTTATCCGTCAGCTCCGCCTGGGCAAGTCCTGCAGCCGCTTCCTCCATGGTAATACCAAGCTGCATACCTGCCGCTACTGCCAGCGCACTGTTATACGCATTGTGTCTGCCGGGAATGGGAAGCCTGAATTTTTGCAGCCTTCCCTTATGCTCCAGACTGAATTGAATACCTTCTGCCCCAAAATCTTCGATTCCGGAAATAATATAGTCGCTTTTGCCGTCTATTCCGGTTGTCACAATATGGTAGCTTCCGTGAATCTGTTCTTTATTCAGGAATTCGCCCTCCTGATGGAAAATCAGTGTATTGGTTTGATCAAAATAATTGGTAAGCTCCATCTTTGCCTTGAAGATTCCCTCGCGGCTGCCCAGATTTTCGATATGGGACATCCCAATATTGGTAATCACACCTATATCCGGCCTCGCGATACGGGCGAGAAGATCGATCTCCCCAAACTTATCCATCCCCATTTCCAAAACAGCAACCTGTGTATCCTCTTCTAAGGACAAAATAGTCAGTGGAACGCCGATGTGATTATTCAGGTTTCCCATATTCTTCTGTGTTTTATATTTCTGGCTGCATACACGTCCGATCAGATCTCTTGTGGAGGTTTTCCCTGTGCTCCCGGTGACTGCGATTTTTTTAATATCCAGCAGCCTTAAATAATAGGAGGCAAGATCCTGAAGTGCTTTTGTCGTATCCTCCACCAGAAGGACTGCATTCAGCTCCGCGCCTTTTCTTTCACCCCTGCCCTGCAGCTTCCGAAAGGCCGCTTCATCGGAAATCACCATTGCCGTGCATCCTGCCTCTATAACCTGCGGCAAATATACATGAGCATCATGGTTCTCGCCAATAAGAGCAAAAAACAGATCTCCGCCCTCTGCCTTTCTGGAATCCGTAGAGATATCACATATAGCCGCTTCTTCACTTCCCTGCAGCAAAGTTCCTCCTGTTGCTTCTTTAACTTGTTTTATGGTAAGTTGTTTCATATTTTTTCTCCAAAAGTTCTTTTAAAACTTTTCTGTCATCAAATGGCAGTTTTTCATCTCCCGACAGCTGATAAGCCTCATGCCCTTTTCCGGCTACTACTATTATATCCCATTTATCCGCAAGAGAAACTGCTCTTTTTATTGCCTGATAACGATCCAGAATCACAGTATAATCACATCCTGTACCATAAATGCCTTCCTCAATTGCTTGACTGATGTTTTCAGGCGGTTCGCCCCGCGGGTTGTCATTTGTAATAATACAATAATCGCTGTATGTTCCTGCTGCCTCTCCCATGAGTCGCCTTTTGCCTTTGTCCCGGAAGCCGCCGCATCCAAAGACGCAAAGCAGCTTTCCACGTTTAAACTGTGACAGAGTCATCAGAAGCTTTTCCAGACCGTCCGGTGTATGAGCATAATCTACAATTCCCAGCGTATCCTCCTTGCTGCCGATCCGCTCCATCCTGCCAGGTATATGATTTGCCTTAAGAAGCCCTTCCCGTATTGCGGAAAAGGAAACACCCGCCTGCCTTGCCATAGCGGCTGCTGTCATTGCATTATAAATGAAATGCCTTCCTGGGATACCGATTTCAAGGTCTCCTAAAAGCTTTCCTTCCTCAAAAAAGCAGAATTTACTGCCCTCAATGGTTTCCTCTGTAATTTTTCCGTAAAAATAAGCATTCGTATCCTTAAGAGAATATCCCTTTATGCCGGAAATGTCAACCATTTGGCGCAGTTCTTCGTAAAGTCTTTTTCCATAAATGTCATCCAAATTGATGGCTGCGCCTTTTTTGCACTGCAGAAAAAGCTGTTTTTTCACCTGATAATAGGACTCCATTGTGTTGTGGTAATCCAGGTGATCCTGACTCAGATTTGTAAATCCGCAGTAGTCAATCACAAGCTCCCTGATTCTGCCCTGAGCGATCCCATGGGAAGAAACCTCCATTACACACTGACCGATTTCCTGAAGCTTCATCTGATGAAATAACTCTTTTAAAAGATCAGCCCCCGGCGTTGTATTGACGGGAATATAGTGCTTCTCCCCAATTTGGTGCTCAATGGTCCCAATGATCCCGCATGCTCCTTTTTCCTCCTGAAGGATCTCCCTGAGCATATAGGATGCCGTAGTCTTACCATTTGTTCCCGTAATTCCAAAAACCTGAATCATGCTTTCATCACTTCCTATACAAATAGACTGTTCCTTCTTTATTGATCGTTTCTCCCGCTTTCGGATATTGATCCTGGATGACAAAACTTTCATCCTGTGGTCCTCCGGAAGCTTTGTATTTCAGTGATAGCCCGCCAAGGATGCCGATGGCCTCTTCTAAGCCCTCGCCTGTCAGGTCAGGAACGACAACCTGCTCCTTGCCCAGCTCTTCTTTTTCCTTTTTAGTCAGTTTTGGCTGCAGATCCAGATAGCGAAGTGTATCTTCCAGTATCAACTTTGCACCTGGGGCCGCTGTCTGGCTTCCGAATTTAACACCTTTTGGATTATCTACGATGACCAGCACCGCCACCTGTGGATCATCCATAGGCGCCATACCGATAAAGGAAGAGTATGTTTGCTGGCTGTAGCCGCCGTTCTTTGCTTTATTTGCCGTACCGGTTTTGCCGCCGACCTTGTAGCCTTCTACCTTTGCTGTCCCTGCTCCGCCTTTATCTACAACATACTGCATGATACGGCACATTTCGTTGGCCGTTTTCTGGGATACTGTCTGCCTGATAACCTTTGTGTCAAACTCCTTAACCGCATCCCCATTTTCATCGACAAGAGCCTTCACCAGCCTAGGCTGCATCAGCTTTCCGTCATTTCCCAGTGAAGAAATTGCCGTTATAAGCTGGATAGGTGTTACTGCAACGCCCTGTCCGTATCCCATAGTTGCCAGTCCTACAGGCCCTGCTGTAGCCTTGTTTTGCAGAATGGAATTTCCTTCCCCTGGAAAATCAATTCCGGTCTTTTCTGATATGCCGAAGGTCTCCAAATAGTTGTAAAACTTGTCGATTCCCATTCTCTGGGCCAGCGTCACAAAAACCGGATTGCAGGAATTTCCCACAGCCTGCTCCAGCGTCTGGCTACCGTGGGGATTATAGGAACGCCAGCATTTCAGCTTTGTGCCGGAAACATTAATGGAGCCGGTGCAGTTAAAGCGCTCTTTTATGCTTGTTTTTCCTTCCTCCAGCGCCATAGAAGTTGTCAAAAGCTTGAAGGTGGAGCCGGGCTCGTATACGTCGCTGATAAGGGAATTCCGCCACATGGAGTTCCAGTATTCCATTTTTTTTGAATCAGAGAGAGCTTCAAGTTTTGTCTGTTCCTTTTTGGAAAGAGGCGTCTTTGAATCGTTAGGATCAAACTCCGGTGTCTGGGCCAATGCAAGAATATCTCCTGTTTTTGGATCCATCATAATGCACATAACCCGGTCAGCGCTGGTATTTTTCTGTACGGTCTTGATGGACTTTTCCACATAATGCTGAATCGTTTCATCAATGGTCAGAACCAGTCCCAGCCCATCCTCTGCTTGATAGTAGGTTTCTTTTCCGTAGGCCAGATCGTTTCCGGTAATATCGGTATTTTTGATCCATCTTCCCGATATTCCAGATAAATACTGGTTGTACTGCAGCTCCAGCCCTGAAAGCCCGCTGTTGTCATCTGTAACACTTCCCAGTGTATGTGCAAGAAACGCACCCAGAGGATAGTACCGTTTTACATCCTCAGCAATCTCAATGCCCGGCAACTCCTTTTCGCGAATTTCATCAGCTGTATCCTTATCCTGATATTTATCTACTTTGACCAGCGACTGTTGTTTGGTCAACAGCTCCCGTATTTCTTTTTCATCCCTGTCAAGAATCTCGGACAAAGTCTTTACTGTGCGATCTACACTAGCTTCTTTTTCTTCCCTTGTATTTCCGGATCGTACATTGGCCGGCCTTGCCCACACGGTGTAGCAGGTTGCGCTGACAGCAAGCTCTTTTCGGTTCGTATCATAAATCGCTCCTCGCTTAGCTGCTATAGGAACATCTCTGGTCTGCTGCTCTGCAGCCATTTTCGAATATTCCGCACCTTTTACAATCTGTATCCATCCCACTCTGAAGCACAGAAGTATGCACACCCCATACATGATCGCAAAAGCAATAATAACCCGCTTTCTGCTTTTATTCAGTGGCTTTGTCATTGTTCCCCTATATCCCCCTAATTGCAAAAGAATCCAGATATCTTTCCCCTGAATGTTTATCAAGCTACCTGGTATTCTCTCTTGCCAGCTGCCCGATACGGGCTCCGACCTGTTTTTATTCTATTTTTGCAAAATCAATTATATGCCTGCTTCCTGAGAGTCTTCGCAAATCCCATGTCTGGTTTTTCATCCTCCGTCAGATAGACAATCTGCTTGGAGGAAGGATAGACCATTCCCTGTTTTTTCGTTGCTTTTTGTTCAATGGCTTCAATATTGTTGACACTGTAAATTTCGACGTTCAGGTTTTCGATCTCAGCCTCTAAAGCACTGTTTTCTTTAATAAGCTGGTTGGTATCATATTTGATGGAAGCTGCGTAGGCTGTCGTTACAATAAGTCCAATGCACAAAACTCCCAGAACAAGTGTAAACACTAAAATTCGCAATTTATCTTTTGCTGTAATGGTACTTTTGGGCTTTCTTTTCGGTTTTCTCGGCCTCTCCGGCTTCATATCAAATCCATACTTTTGATAATTTTCTTGATACTCATACCACTTTTCTGCTGCAATCATCCTCTACCTCATTCTCTCTGCAACCCGAAGTTTTGCGCTTCTAGCCCTCGGGTTTTCCTCAATTTCCTCCTGCGCAGGGAGGATGGGCTTACCTGTCACTTTGCGGATATCCGCTTTTTTACCGCATACACAGACAGGAAACTCCTTGGGACAAGTGCATGGATTCGCCCGGTTGTTCAATATGTTTTTTACAATCCGATCTTCTAGTGAATGAAAGGTAATGATGCAGAGACGCCCTTTGTCTGCCAGCACATCGCAGAAGTTTCCTACTGCCAGCTTGAGCTGTTCCAGCTCATCATTGACTTCAATTCGGATTGCCTGAAAAGTTCTTTTGGCTGGATGCGGCCCATCTCTTCTTGCAGAAGCCGGAACTGCCGCTTTTATGATTTCTACCAGTTGACCTGTTGTTTCCACAGGCGCATCTTTTCGTTTCTGAACAATGAATTTGCTGATTCTGGATGCCCATCTTTCTTCCCCATAATTTCGTATGATCTCAGTCAGCTCTTTTTCCGTATATGTATTGACAACGTCTCTTGCTGTAAAAGAGTCGCTCTGGCTCATGCGCATGTCCAGAGGCGCGTCTTTCATATAGGAAAATCCCCTTTCCTCATTGTCCAGCTGAAAAGAAGATACTCCCAGATCCAGAAGTGCACCGTTTATTTCTTTTATCCCCAATTGATCCAGCACATCCTTAATCTCTGCATAATTACTCTGTACAAAGAACTTTTTGCAGCTATACTCTCTGAGCCGTTCTTCTGCAGCCTTCAAAGCATCTTCATCGCGATCGATCCCTATAAGAGTCCCATTCTTTCCCAGCTTTTGGCAGATTCCCGCTGCATGTCCGCCTCCGCCTAATGTGCCGTCGACGTATATTCCCTCTGGATCGATATTTAAATTGTTTATACATGGATCATACAGTACGGAAGTATGCTTAAAAATCATAACGCATCATACTTTCCGCAAGCTGACTCGGATCCAGTTCCGCTGTAATCTCGCTGCTTTCCCATTCTTCTTTACTCCATACCTCAATTTTTTCATACGATCCGATTGTTACCAGATCCTTTTCAATCTTCGCATACTGACGAAGCTCCTGTGGAAGTGTCAGCCTACCCTGCTTGTCGATTTCACACTCCACTGCGCTTGCGTAAAAATGCCGCGCAAGCTGCCTTGCTTTTGGATCTGCAGAAGGCAGCTTGCTGAGCTTTTCCATAAACCTTTCCCACTCACTCATCGGATGGATTTCAAGGCACTTGTCCAGCGCCTTGCTAACAACACATTTGTGTCCCAATTCATCGCGGAATTTGGCAGGCACAATCATTCTCGATTTGGTATCTATTGAATTCTGATACTTGCCTACCAACATAGAATTGTTCCTCCTTTAACTAGAGTATCACCATTTTACTCCACATTCCTCCACTTAGCAACCACTTCTCACCAAAACGCCTCACTTTTAGTTCATTTTTTGTTTTTTTACTGCTTTTATTTTCTCGTGAATCTTTTGCATTTACATATATGGTATGTAAATCTTGCTTTAAACACTATATATAGTTGATTTTCCAAATTCACTTTTCAAATGGCATACAACCGTTGAAATTTACAGCCTGCGGTTTTATCACCTGCAAATTGCGCTTTTTTTCGTCAAAATCGGCATCTCCCTGCACCCAAAAACGAAAAAAGAGAGACTCTCCCTTTCGCAAATCCGAAGGGAAATTCTCTCACTTTTAGCCTTATCTTTCAGCTTGTATGTTTAAATTTTTTCTGTATTCCTTGTACTTATTACTCCACAAATTTATGCAATTTTATGTCAACCGGCTCATCTAAGGCCATGCTGTCCCTCGTCACCCTGCAGTCATATGCGAGCACAAAAACACCTGACTTGTCTGCCTTTCGAAGCATTTCGCCAAATGCCAGGTGAGTCTTGTCGTTTGGTTCAAAATACAACACCCCCTTCATCTGAACCACAAACAAAATATAGGTCAGATATCCCTCCCTGCGGGCTTTTATCAGTTCTTCCATATGCCGCAGTCCGCGTTCTGTTGGGGCATCCGGGAATCGCACAACCCCATTTTCTTCCAGCGTAACTCCCTTTACTTCCACAAATCCTTTTTGCCCCTTCTCATCCTCCACATAAAAATCGAGCCTGGACTTTCCATACATCGTTTCTGCTTTTACAGCTTCCAGCTTGTCCATATCCGGCAAAAGAAGGGTTCTCCCAAGCAGTGCTTCCCGCACCACCTGGTTTGGCGCCTGTGAGTCCATATTGATTAACAGCCCCTCTTTCTCCACACCTATGAGAGAATACCGGAGCTTCCGTGTTCCCATCCTTTCTATATAATCTTCCAGATAAACTTTTGCATCTGGAGTCAGCAATTCTTTGCAGCGCCCTGTATTTTTTACATGCACCTTTTCTTCTTTTCCCTGAATCATCACTTTTGCCACAAACCGGTTTGGCCTGTCTATAAAAATGCCTTCTGTTATGTTTCTATATTTCATATTATCCATTGTAACAAATCCTTTTTGATTTTTACAGTAAAATTCTTTTCTGTCTGTCTGAATTCACTTGTTATAATTTGCACAAGATAGTATAATGTTGGTAGATGTTTTTGTGTTTGGAGGATTAAATGAGACGAGAAGCGTTCATCAAAATATATGCCCTGTCTATGGCACTCCTATTGGCAGTTTTTTTTGCCAGCTGCGGAGAGAAGAGCAGCGATAATGATATTATGGAAGAGCCAGAAATCACAGTAGAGTATTTAACAGAAGAATATGCCGCCCAGATTCTTCGTGACGGTGGAAAAGAAACCCTAGGATCCGTTGAACTTTCAGGTAATACTGATGAAGGCTATCTTCTGACAATTCACAGTATGGTCATCGTAGAAAGCTCCATTACGGAAGAAGGCTATTATGTTGCAGATAAAAATATGTCTTCTTCTGTGCCTTTAGATGCGGATGCTCGTTTCACCTATATAAAATCAAAGAAAAAAGGTCCGGAAATCGTAACCCTAGAGGAATTTGTGAAGCTGGCACAAAAAGATTTTCAAAAACAAAAAGTAAATGGTGTTAAACCAAGCGAAGAAAAGCTTTATCAGGTGTACATAATCGGCGGAACAGGAGTTATGCTCCTTGCCAAAGAATTACCGGATGTATGATATTCCTACAGAAAGGCTAGAAGGTACGATTTATGCCCATACCGAATCCCGTTGCATTTACACTTTTTGGTATTGATGTTATGTGGTATGGCGTTCTCATTGCGAGCGCTATTGTCATTGCTACTATAATCACTTACAATCGGGCGCCCCGACATGGCCTCCCGTCTGATCGTATTCTTGATTTTGTTTTGATTTGTGTTCCGGCAGGCATTGTCGGAGCGCGCCTTTATTATGTTGCTTTTAACTGGGCACAGTACAGTGGAGATTTTCTGAAAATCATCAATCTTCGCCTTGGGGGATTGGCTATCCATGGCGGATTGCTCTTCGGTCTGGGTGCTGCCGCAGTTTTATGCATCTTATGGAAAGTCCGGCCTCTCAATCTCCTGGATCTGGTTATCCCGTCCATTGCTTTGGCCCAGGCCATCGGGCGATGGGGGAATTACTTTAATTCCGAAGCCCACGGCGGCCCTACGGATCTCCCCTGGGCTGTAACCATACAGGGCCAGACTTATCATCCGACCTTCCTGTATGAGTCAATCTGGTGTTTGCTTCTGTTTGTTCTGCTGCTCTATATGGACAACCATTACCGCCGCTTTGAAGGGCAGGTATTTCTTTGTTATGGAATCCTTTATTCACTGGAACGTTTTTTTGTGGAATGGCTACGGACGGATTCCCTTATGATAGGGCCATTTAAACAAGCTCAGGTTCTGAGCCTCAGTATTATTGTCATATTTACCATTAGTTACAGGGTTTTATATAAAAATTGGAAAAAGAAAAAGGAGTCTTAGAAAATGAAATTAGGAATCGTCGGTTTACCAAATGTAGGAAAAAGTACATTATTCAATGCCATTACAAAGGCAGGTGCAGAAGCTGCAAATTACCCATTTTGTACCATTGAACCAAACGTAGGCGTTGTAACCGTTCCGGACGAACGTATCCGCGTTCTTCACGAAATGTACAATTCAAAGAAAACCATTTATACAACCATTGAATTTTACGATATCGCCGGCCTGGTAAAGGGCGCTTCAAAGGGTGAAGGTTTGGGAAACAAATTCCTGGGCCATATCCGCGAGGTTGCCGCTATTGTCCATGTTGTTCGCTGTTTTGAGGATCCGAATGTTGTTCATGTAGACGGAAAAATCGCTCCCCTCTCTGATATCGAAACGATTAATATGGAGCTTATCCTTTCGGATATGGAAGTTTTAGAACGGCGTATCCAGAAAACGACTAAAAATCTCAAGGGTGACAAGAGCCTGCAGAAGGAATTGGATCTCCTGCAAAAAATTGCAGAATTCCTGGAAAGCGGACAGTCGGCCAGAGCTATGGAGCTTACAGAAGAGGAAGCAGAGTTTGTAAAAAGTTTGGATCTTCTCTCTTACAAGCCTGTAATTTATGCTGCGAATGTATCTGAGGATGAAGCTGGAGCTGCGGAAGAAAACAGCTATGTAAAATCCCTCCGGGAGTTTGCTGCAACGGAAAATTCCGATGTAGTCGTAATCTGTGCTAAAATCGAGGCGGAAATGTCAGAGTTGGAGGACGAAGAAAAGGCCATGTTCCTAGAAGAGCTGGGCATCGAAGAGTCAGGGCTCGATAAGCTCGTCAAAGCATCGTACCACTTGCTGGATCTGATTTCCTTCCTCACAGCCGGCGAACCGGAAGTACGGGCCTGGACCATTAAACGCGGTACAAAAGCTCCGGGAGCTGCTGGAAAAATTCATACGGATTTTGAGAAAGGATTTATCCGTGCTGAAACGATTGCTTATGACAAGCTCATTGAATGCGGCGGCAATCTGGCTACTGCAAAAGAAAAGGGTCTGATCCGGTCAGAGGGAAAGGACTATGTGGTAAAGGATGGGGATGTAATGCACTTCCTGTTTAATGTGTAGAAATGATACCGCCCCTGAGAATCAGCGGAAATTATTGATTTTCAGGGGTTTTCCCTGCCCTTTTGATTCCTGTTGTTTCTGCCTTTTTTGCCTTCAATCTGCACAAGTTCGGGCATTATTGTACAAGTATTGCACAACAATCGCACAGGTGTGCAGTGCGAAAACGGCCCTGGAAGACATGATAACTCCCAGGGTTTATACCTTATTCTATGATGTTTTTTCTGCCCGTGCCTCTACGGCTTCCGCGTCTTCCTTTTCCGCTGCATCCATGTCCGCCTGCAGGTTTGTTTCTGCAGCGACTTTATCATAAATCTTTGCCTCTGGTTCTCCTGCTCCCAGCCCCAGCAGCTGCTTAAAGACCTGATGCAGGCCGGTACTTGCCAGGCCGGTTACTGCCCCGGCAACGATGCTTTCCAAGCTGACCTCTGTGCTGGCCACGCAGCCAAGAACGGCCCCCAGGAGCACCAGTACGGTTGGAATCCATTTATTGTCCGTTGGGCACCACTTTTTCAGGATAAAGCCCACCACCAGGCAGGCTACCAATACAATCGGGATATATAATTCTGTAATAAAATCTAAATTCATATTCTTTACCTCTCTTTCCTACTCACTGAGCATATTCTGTATTTCATCTCTGGTTGCTTTCATTTTATCGATGCCATTGCCATCAATCATGTGATTCATCATGGATAGCAGTAGATTGCACTGGGCCCGGTTCATCCGGTTCAGGTGCTGGATGGCTTCATAGTCTTTTCGGTCGTGGGTTTTCAGCTCTTCTACATCTTGTTTTACCGCCTCCACGTCCTGCTTTGCTTTGATTACGGGATGAAAGACTTTGTAAATCACAGCGGCGACATTCCCCAGCAGGACAATGCCGCCTCCTGCTGCAAGTATCGCTTCCATCGTTTCCATGCCTGTCCCTCCTACATTAATTCTTTCAGCTTCGCTCTGGTCTTAGGTCCAACAGAGCCATCCACAACAAGACCGTATTTCTTCTGGAATGCCTTGACTGCTTTTTCTGTTGCCGGACCGAAGCTGCCGTCTACTGCAAGCCCGGCGTCCATCTTTTCATTCAAGCACTTCTGCAGGCTCTTGACCTGCACTCCGGTATCGCCGCGCTGCAGGGTAATGGCTGGATACGGCGGGATGACTTCCTTCTTTCCGGTCAAAGTCTGCCTCAGCTTGTTCCACTTTTCTTCTGCTATGTATGGCGCCGGGCAGTTCTTGCCAGTTACATCGTAATGCCGGATGACCCTAGATGCCGGAATGTCATACTTGTCCATTAAATACTGTACCAGCTTTGCCGTCTGGACGATAGTTTTCTCTGTGATGTAGAGCTTGCCGGACTTGTCCTTCTTGCAGCACATTTCAATACCGATGCTGTTTCCGTTGGTGCATTTCTGATAGAAGCTGTGCCCTCCGCTTCCCTGCAGACCGCCTCCGCAGTGCCAAGCCGCGTTTTTGTCTTCTACTGCCTGCCAGATGGAAGTATCATCCGTGAAGTAGTGGGCGGAGGCTCCCCGGTTTGCAGTATAAAAATAAGCAGCATTGTTTGCTGCTGTCGATACGGCCCCTACGTAGTGGATGACCAGGTACTTGATGCACCTCCTGCTGTAAACCGTTCGGTTTACTTTGCTGATTTTTTTGGTTATCTTTGGTTTGGTCATGTTGTTCTCCTTTCTTTTCCACTGAAAAAGCAGCCGAAATTTCAGCTGCTTTACTTGATTTTTTAATTTGGTTTGCTTATAATAAAAGACAGAAGAGGTGGAACCGTTGAAAACGGTCAGCCGGTAAAGTTAAAAATAACCGTACCCTTTGCACGAGAGGCGGTTATTTTTTTATGTACTCAATTATGAGTGCCACAATCACACTTATAAACATAAGCATGATTGACAAGATCTCAAAATCTGACATACTATCGCCCTCCTTTCAGGAATACTCCTGTAGATAGGGCGGCCTTCCTTCTTCCGGAAGGCTAACCGCTTTCGCCACCTGTTCTGTCTGATTCTTATTATACTAAACGCAGCACAGGATTTCTATTCCTTTTTTCAATGCACGATATCTATTGTTTACAGTTTGCATATTACACTCCTTCCTGTGTATTTAATAGCCAGACCTGGCCTTTTTTTGTTTCTGTGCATGCTGTTTTTGTCAACCCTTTAAAGGAATTGGTTGGTAAATATGCAAAAGGGTAAAAGGATCCGAATTTACAAACATATACATCATCCTCGCTCAAAATAAGGATCTCACCGTTGACTGCCTGAAACATTACAAAGCTGGAGTTATGGTTTGGGATCGTATCTGGTGCATGAAACCAGCTTGTAACTTCTGACAAGGTTTGATCTTTAAACTCTAAAAGTTTAAGCGCATGTTCATATGGGGAACTGGTTTGATAACTACTGATCATAAACTGATTGCCATTTAGTACGATTGGATTACTCACATAAGCGTCCTCGATTCGGTTATCATTTTGTAAATCTGGTAAAGAGTGTACGAGTGTAACAGATAAATTATCTGAATTTTTTTGTGCACTAAAAACATCCGCCGCTAATGATTGATTATCACTTTGGCTAAAAACAATCAAGTGATTATCCACCACATACATTCTGAAGGGTACATTATAGGTCAAACCCGTTGTTCCATTTCTGACTGTGAATGTATTCCATGACGATTTGTCTATTGCTACGGTACGAAACTCTTTAATATTGCCATAAATTTTTCTATTGTACAAGAAATACCCTATCGCTAATGTATCCTGAACATCAACGCTATTTAATAAAGCAGGAGTTAAATTATAGTCGTTGAAAGAACTGTTTACTTCATCATACGCTATGAGTGTATCTTTGCTTTTGGACAAATTATCCTCAGAGTTCAAAGACGTTTTATAAGCATGTAAATCATAAACAACCCTACTCAGAGAGCCGCTACTGTTATAATTAACCATTCGAAATAAAACAAAGCAACCTATTGTTGAAGCATCCAATTTATGTGCTTTAACCGGGAAGATATTGATTGTGTCATAGTCAGTTGTACCATACATATATAACATCTTCAGAGTTGAGCCATTTGATATGGATAAGGTTCCTCCTTCTGATACGTCAACAATGAAATAGGTAAGGTGTACTCCTTTTTGTCCACTACTCCCAGAGCGGTCAGCATGTTGGATCTGCTGGAGCCCATGGGAAGGATCGCTCCCCAGGCCTCGGCCTGCTCCTGGGTACAGTCGATTGGTTCTACATTGAGATTGTAGGTTTCAGACGGGTAGGTTTCCTCAAAGCTATAGGTTTTGGTTTCCGAGTTCCAGGTATCTGCCTGTAAAGTGGCCACCTGGTAAACGGAGCGCTTTTCAAAGCCCTGGGCTTCCAGGTCGGATATCATGCCCAGAACTCCCTGCTTCCGCTGGTCAAACCACTCGCCAAACTGCCGGTTGACGGTATCAAAGTTGGCGGACACATCTGCGAAGATATTGTCCAGCACCAAGGTGGGAGCATCAATCAGGAAGTCGCTGATTTCTGTTCCGGACCACTGGAAGCTGCAGAAGGGCATCTGGTACACCATACCGCCTGCATCCAGATCCTCCTGCAGCAGTTCCTCCGTATGCAGCACTTTGATGCTCCCCTGCCGGAATTCTTCAATGGTATTTTCTTTTGACAGGTCGATTTCATATACAATGCGGTTGTAGCCGCTTTCAAAGCCCTGGACCTCGGTTATGACTTCTGCCTCTTCCACATTAAGCAGTCTGCCGCAGGCGATAAAGTATCCGGTTCCGATGGTTACCGCGGTGCCGTCCTGTGTTACCTGGCAGCCCTTTGTAATGCCGCAGTTCTGGTTGAGGAAGAAATTCTGATAATGGGCAAAGTCTGCCGAATAAAAGGCCTGTTCTGAAAAGGTAATTCCTCGAATCATCGCGTTTGTCCCACTCCTTTCAATTTTTCAATCAGCCCGACCTTCATATTGCCCAAGCTGATGCTGATGGATGCGTGTTTGCTGCTGTAGCTGATTTTGGAAAGGAAGGAATCCTTAATCCCGCTTTCCGTTTTCACTTTGCAGGTGTGGCCGATATACAAATCCTCCGGCTTTATGAGCCTAGCGGTTGGTGCAAGGTCAAAGCTGATTTTGTGCTGATAGGAGTTGCTTTTAAACTGGTTCCTAACTTCCTGCCACATTTCTGCTTCTGTTTCTGCCTGAATCAGGAGCGTATCTGTGATTCCCTTTGCCCGATCCGGCTCTTCCATATCTTCTGTTATCGTCCGATCCGTTTTAAGGAAAAATTGCCGGACCGTATCAATTATAATGGGGTCTGCGGGTTCCGCGCCTTCCTGCTGTAGCTCCTGTCTCCATACCACTGTCAGCTTCGCCAGAGCCTTCACTTTATAAATCTCACTGACATTCCGCAGCTCGCTTACTCCCGTATCAATCTTCAGGTCCGTTTGCTCTCTTTTTTCCAGCACTAGGTCGATCCCCTGCTGCGTGATGGTACAATCCATGAATATGCCGTAATTGGTCAGGGCATTGCCGATATAGGTACACAGATTATAAATACCGCCTTCTTCCGTTGGCACTTTTGCAGCGACTGGTGTATGGGTTTTGGCCGTTACCGTCAGATAAGGCAGATTGACCCGCTCATCCACATTTGATATAAAATGATCGGTAATCTGATTGGCAATAAAATCTTCAATCCCTGTTTTCAGGAGCGCCTCATTTGCGACAATCAGCTTCTGATCAAACAGCTTTGGCATTTCAAGCAGTGTCAAAGTATAATGGCCCCCATCCTCCGCACGCTCGATGCTGTCAATGATGCCCTGATAGCCGGTCCCTTCATCATGCAGGATCATAAAATCCTCTTCTTCTGCATTGGGCTTACGATAAAAAATGACCTGGCTTTTCCCATTGTAATCCGAATCCTGTGTAATTTCATAGTCCGATACGGTCAGCACATCCAAAAGCGCAAAGGAATATCTGGAAATAAGATTTGCTATCATCTGTCATACCGCCTTATAATATTTCTCCAGACTCAGAATAATGTGGTTCATCTTCCCAGTCTGGCAGCGAAAATACACTTCCGATGCTCCGATGGGGAGCTTGAAAAAATTCTGCCGGGTAAAGTCCAAGCAGTTCTTCCGGTCCGTTCCGTTCACTTCCACATACAGAGCATCGTCAAAGGTGCTGAAGGCCAGGGTTTCTTTCGTCTGGAGGGTCAGGAAAAAGGGCACTTCATAGAGCAGCCGGTTGTCCTGGTAAACCGCCACCACCGGATTTGTGCAGTAGCCGGTAAAGGACAACTGGAAAGGGCTTTCCACATGGCCGTCGTTATGGAAGGAAAAGGACACGTAATTCAGATCATTGAATCTGGTTTCCCATTTAAAATCCCATCGCAGCTCCTTGTCTGACCTCTGGATATGGTATTTGAACGCTTCTTCTGTATAAAAAAGCGACTTGCAGACAAACTTAACCGGCACTTCCATCCGCTGCCCTCTGCGGTAGCTTCCCTTCTCAATGTTGACCAGATCCACATCTGCAAAGTATTCGGTTTGGATTCCGGCGGGCTGGTAGACAAACACCAGCTGCCTGGACTGGTTGATAAAACGGATAAACGCCTGAAAGACTTCATACATCTTCTTTGTAAAGAGGATGGTTCCGGACAGTTCTGGCTGGGAAAGCTCCCGGTTATCCGTAACCCAGATATCGCCCACCTTCAGGTAAGTGCTGCTGTACTCAGAACCAAATCCTTTCGGATCCGTAAACACACCGCTCTCCGGCCGGTTCAAATCCCATCTTGCCTGCTTTTCATTCATCAAATAAAACTTACTTGCCATTAATACTCTACCCCCAGATGCTTATTTACGGTTTTGCTGATTTCCTTTCCGTCCAGATACAGAGACGTATCTTTGCCCAAAATGGCCAGCAGTACTTCTAGGATTTTTTGCAACAGCGCTTCCACTTTTTCATTCTCACCTTGTACCGCGGTCCGGACGTATTGCATCAGCGTGTCAATAGGTGCCACGGCCTCTGCTCCTGCTTCGCCGCCTGCCATGGCTTTTCCTGTGGCCGGGTTCAAGCCGAATACGGTCGGTTCGGTCAGCACAGCGCCTTTCTTGTACCATTCTACTCCCAGGTGGGGAACCTGCGGCGGGTTCAGACTGAATCTCCCGTTAATCCGGAAATGGGGCAGCTTTAGCTTTGGCAGAGACCAGTTGAAATTGAAGAGCCCCTTGATTTTGTCAATGGCATTTCGTACCACAGATATACAGCCGCCAAAGATGTTTCCGAATGTAGATTTGATTCCGTTCAATGCGCCTGTCACAACCGATTTTGCGGTATTCATGCCGGAGCTGATGGTGTTTTTGATACTGTTTATGACTCCCGCCACAACGTCTTTAATCCCATTCCAGACACTGCTGAATACACTCTTGATGCTGTTTAGAACGCTACTGATTTTGGATTTAATGGTATTCCAAGCCCCGGTTATCACCGATTTAATACTGTTCATGACGCTGGAAACAACGGATTTGATTCCATTCCAAATGCTCGATACGGTGGACTTAATGGAATTGAGTACGCCTGACACGGTGCTTTTTATCGCATTCCAGGCATTTGTGATAACGCCTTTTATCGTGTTCAGTACATTCGTTATGGTAGTTTTAATCTGGTTCCATATAGAGGATACGACGGATTTAATCCCATTCAGGGCGGTTGTAATAACGGATTTTATCTGGTTCCAGGCACCGGAAACGAAGGATTTAATTCCATTAATGACTGTCGTTATCGTGCTCTTGATGTGTCCCCATGCACTTGAAACGACGGACTTAATGGCTTCCAGCACCGTTGTAATAACGGACTTGATACCATTCCAGACACTGGAAACAGCAGACTGAATCTGATTTAAGGTGGAAAATACCGCATCCTTTATCCCATTCCAGGCTCCCGAAATAATAGAAGCTATCGTATCCAGAGCACTGGAAACAGCTGTTTTAATACTTTCCCATGCGGATAAAATAATATCTTTGCAGTTTTCCCAGATAAACTGAAAGGGCAGCGTAATAATAAGAAACGCGCCTTCCAGAATTGAGCCGATCAATAGAATTCCGGTCTGTACAACGTTTTTAATCGTATCCCACACTCCGGAAAGATAGGTCACAATTCCATTCCATACCGCAGACACCGTATTCTTGATGGATGACCAGGCGGCGGACAGAAAATCGGAAACAGCTGTAGCTGCTGTTTGAAAGATGGATTTTATCCCTTCCCACAGGCCGGAAAAGAAATCCTTTATCCCAGTCCATACGGTTTCTGCTACAGACTTAATGCCCTGCCAGATGGTGAAGAAAAAGTCCTTGATGGCGTTCCATACGGAGACCGCGATTTCTTTCACATTCTCCCAAAGGTTCTTCCAGAATTCCCGGAAGCCCTCACAGTGGTTCCACAGATAAACGAACCCTGCCACCAGAGCCGCGATTGCTGCGATAATCAGCGTGATGGGATGGGCTGCCATAATGCTGAACAGTTTCGCAAATCTGGTTCCCACCGTTTGAACAACACCTAAAAGCTTGGGAAGTTTCGTAATTAACGTCCCCACACCTGCTACCAGCTTGCCGGCTCCAGAGACGATCTTTTTGCCGAATGAAATGACACCGGTGAGAGCCGGTCCCAGCTTTCCCAAACCGCTGGCCACTTTTCCGATTCCGGTAAATAAGCCGCCCGTCACATTCAGAATATTGCCAAGTAATTTCAGAAACGGCCCTGCTGATACAATCCCTATCGCAAAAGCGCCCTGCATCTTTGGCGGCAGAGCAAGAAAGGCACTCGCGATTCCTATCACAAGATCAATGATGGGTTTTAACCGGTCAAAAACGTTCTGCGCAGAATCGCTTAAGGTTCCAAAGGATTCTCCTCCACTTTTCACATAAGTTATAACTGCGGTAAACACTTCCCCAAATACTGCGCCCCACTCTTTTGCCTTGTCCTCCAGCGTTACCAGCCAGTCCTTGAAGTTCTTTAATATGGGAAGTACCTGTCCGGCAAAGCTGTTTGCATCATCGGATGACCCCAGAAAATTTTGTCCGATTCTTGCGATAGCTGCATTGATATTCGTCAGGGTTCCAGTGATGGTTTCATCACCAATTGTCTTTGCGGCTCCGCCGATGTGCATTTCAACGGCTTTCTGGAAGTGCTCCAGATTAATTTCGCCGTTCATCGCCATGTCAAAGATCTTATCCGAGCTGGCACCAACGACCTTTGCCAGGTATTGATAGATGGGGATTCCCCGTTCTGCCATCTGTCCCAGCACATCGTTTTGCGCTTTGCCTTTTGTGGCGACTTTGTTAAAAATCGCCCCCATTTCATCCATATCGGTTCCGGCTACCGCAGCGGCGTCTGCCACATTCGTCAGATACCGCTCCAGATCCTTTCCAGGCTTGATACCTGCGGCAACCGCGCTGGCAGCTGTAGTTGCTGCCTTATCCAGCCCATAGGAAGTCCCTTTTACGGATGTCAGGGCGTTGTTCATAACGGTTGTAACATCTTTCGATGTCATTCCAATGGCTTTCAGCTTGACCCTTGCATTGTCGATTTCTACGGTACGGGACCAGCCTTTTTTCATAACAACGCCTGCCAGGGCAGTTCCCGCCACCAGAGCGGGCTTTGTAAGACGTCCCAGTTTTGTGCCAGTCTTTGTTATGCCTGTACCGATACTGCTCAGCTTTGTGCCGGTGTTGGTCAGGCCTCTTCCGATATTGGTAAAGGTGGCAGAAAGGGAGCGATCGGTCTTTTGGGATTTTGAAGCTGTTTCGGAAAGCGTTCCTGTCAGCGTGTCTTTTGCCTGGCTTGCTTTTTTTGTTGTCTCCGATATGGCGGAATTCGCGCTTGCGTTGTTTACAACAATCGTACCAACCAGCTTAAACAGGTCCATCAACTCACTCCCTTTCCCTTAAATTTTTGCAGGATGCCTTTCGATTTCTCTATGGTTGTTTCAACGTAGCGGCTATCGTATTGCTGCAGGTTCTGAAGCTCCTGCGGCGGCTTTGCCTGTTCCCGGAATTCCTCAAAGGACTGGTCAAAAATTCGGTGCAGATAATACTCCCAGGCCGTCCTTTCTTCCAGTTCTTCATTCCTGAGGGCAATCAGATCATCGATCCCGCCGCTGAACCTGCCGGCCTGCAGCAGCTGATTGAGCAGCGGCATTGGATCGCCATACCTGCGGTACAGCAGATCCCAGAACCGCAGTTCTCCTATTTGCGCAATCGTGAAACAACCTTGATAAAATCCCGGAATTCTTCTTTCCGAAGTACGTCAATCACCATCTCCAGGAACGTGTTCATGGGCAGAGATGCGATCTCATTTTTGTCCAGCCCTGACAGCCCTGCAAGAAATGCGTACAAATCCTTCTCACAGGCCGGAAGGTGGTTTAATATCACATTGGCAGCCTCCTTGTTCTTGCCTTCGATTTCATAGCCGGATGTACAGATTGCGTTTTCCATAATGATGATAATTTCATCTCCATTTGTCTTGGTTCCCACGTAGGCGATGTTGTCCAGGTAGTCCGACAGCTCGATGAGGGGCTTGGTCTGAACCTGGGTGTAGCCTTTGATTAAGCTGTCCACCTCTTTTCCCACAATGGCGCGCTTCAAGCTTTCCACGCTGTGCTGCACCAGATTGGTTTCCAGGCTTCCGGTTTCTCCGATTTTGTGGGTGAGGCCGGTGACCTTTACCGTGGCTCCGTCCACTTCCACATCCATCAGTTCAGAGGAGATGCTGAGCTTGTTTCCTCCTGAGGTTGCCCCCAGGACGTTTTCCTCCGAATCATCCCAGTCCCCCATTACATAGTCCCCAGCTGCCGGCGTATAATCCTTTGCAAGGGCGATGAAGGAAACATCCGGCGTCAACTTGTGCAGCTGAATGGTGTCCGCTGTTTCCGTTACCCCGTCTTCTACCACTTGCAGTGCGCCTTTTGGCGCAGAGCCGCCCTCTTCCGTTTCCACTTTTTCATACACGTACCGCAGATTTTTGAATACGGTTCCCGCTCCCAGGACAATCTCGTCCGGGGTTTTGCTGTTAATTCCCGATTTTCTCATACCGTCTAAGCCCTCCATTCCTTAATGGTTAAGTTAATTTGTAGTTTCTTCAGCTCCGGATCCCCGGTAGGGAGATTTCCCAGACTGCCGGCATAAAAAATAGCCACCGCTGACCCATGTTCAGTGATGACCTTTCCGACTGCCGGATGAAAATATGCCCGGATGGTTTCTTTTGCCTGCTCCAGCTTCCGCCAGGTTCTCCGGGAAAACCCGGTCAGGACGAAGGATGTCTCCTGCATTCCGTCCTCTGTAGAGGGCTCAATTTCCTGGTATTCTCCGATAAAATAGGGATATACCGGCTTTCCCTCCCATTCCATGAAGGCGTAATGCAGCCCCAGCTCCTTCATCGCGTTTGACATGCAGGCCAGAATTCGGTTGTCCGTCATTTCATTCTTCCTTTCACGATTTCCTCCGCCCTGCGGATGATCTTCGTTTTTCTGCTTTCAAAAGCCTTGCTGAGGGTCCTGTTCGGCTTCTTGCCGTCTGTCTTGTAAAAGTCTTTGCCATTTTTGCCGTGTACCACGATGACTCTCCCCTGAAAGGTCGGTTTTTTCTTACCTGTATAGCCATCTACCGGCACATACCAGGCTGTCTTTCGTCCCTTTCCCTCCAGTGCATATTCACCAGTTCCAAATTCCTCCCAGATTGCGTTTTCCAGCGGGCTTCCGATATGTGCCGTATCGCCCTGAACGATGTAACGCCAGGATCCTTTCAGCTGGCCGCTGTCCACCCGCGTATTCCGCTTTGCCTGAGAAGTGACTTCTCCCGCCGCTTCATGAAGAAAGGCTGCGGCAGCTTCCCCCAGGGCGGCTTTTACCTGCACGCTGTTGTCAATCAGAGTGACTGCCATGTTCCTGCCCTCCTGTATATTTCAGATAGAGTTCCAGCTGCCGATGCATCTCCATCGGGTCGTCGATGAGCATCACGTCATAGACCGTATCGCCGATGAGCACCCGGCTGCTTTCAGCCGTAATCGCCTCATCCAGTTCTTTGTAATCGGCAAGGAAGATATGGGTGGATTCCTGGATTTTGGCGTCATAGACCGTATACCGGCTGTCTCCACCGGATAAATCCAAAAATCCGGTCAGGCTCTGCACGGTTTTCCACTCCGGTACCTGCTCTCCGATTACATTCTGTGTCACGGTCCGCACCTGAAACAGCGCCTCTGTCTTTCCTCCAATCATCGTCTCACCTCCTAAAACCTTGCCTTCCTGTAATGATTCAGAAAAGCGATGTACTTTTTGGGCACCCCGAAAGTACGGTCCATATCCGCTTCCGTATGATCCGCAGCATAAGTCACAGAATAGCGGGACAGGGTTTCCGACTGGATGACTTTCTGGGATGCGTCGCCGCTGTTTGCCGCTTCGTTTCTCAGCTGCCATTTGAGGATCCCTGCTGCTCCCAGCTTGACATCCATGGGATATGCTACCTTCGTCACCAGCACCGCCTCTTCCTCCTAGGCAGTCTCCTGCACCGTAAAGGCAAAAGGCTCTATCTCTTTCACCGTAAAGAGCTGGCCCTGCATATTCTCGGATTCCGATACCATGACCGTATCGCCTGGTACAAAGGGAACCGGGGAGCCGGAGCAGAACCGGCCATCCCTCACACTTGCCTGCACCCGAAAACCCCTCTGCTGAAACAGATTGTTCGTGTATCCCCGGATTAACAGTTCCAGCGCGGAAAGCCTCGCCTCCAGCACTGGATCCGGTTCTTCGGTCTGCACATAAGTTCTGAATTCCGCTGCTGTCATTAACATAGCGTTCCTCCTATTTCTTGAACTTGGCCAGCACGACCTTGGCTCCGTTGGTTAAGGCAACGCCGTAGTACCTGGCCGCGGTAATGTCATGCTGCTGTTTCTTGGGGAACCATTCATGATCCACGTCCGTCTCCTTCTTCAGGAAGATGGTTACAGCCGGAAGCTCATCCTCCGTGTATTCGGTTTCCGCGGAATCCGGCTCCAGCTTGATAATGGGGTTCAGATAATACTGGCTTGCCGCAGCTAAATCCTTGACCTTATCCCCGACCTTCAGGCCGGCACCGCCCAGTGTCTTTTTCTGGTATGCTTCCAGATTTTCTTTTGTAATGGTTACGGCTCCTGTTTCCGTACTGTCCGCTTTCAGTTTCTCCGCTTGCACATGCTGCACCTTCAGGGACTTTTTAATCCAGCAGCCTGCGATTTTTCCGATGGATCCGTTTACGGCTACACCACTGGTAAATTTATCAGCTGACAAAAATGAGCTGTCTTTCAGCAGGGTCGCCTCCTGGACCGGGTGGATGAACATGACCTTTTCAATGCCGTCCTCTTCGTCCTCAAACTTGGTGACCGCATCTACAATGCCGTTATAGGCAATGGCTGCCAGAGTATCCGGCGCCACGATGGTAGAGCCTTCATAAACCGCATCTAAGACGTCGCTGTCCACTTTACCCGCGATGGCCTTGGCAAGCTGGGATTCCGCCTGCCCTACCGGATCTCCAAGGCCGGAGTTGATGGCTTCCTGTGTAATACCCACAGCCTTCATGGCCTTTTTGATGGTAAAGGTAGTGGTTGAGGACGTCATCTGAGAAACATCCACCTCGACGCCTTCTGCTACGTCATCCGCATCGCCGATATAGTTCCAGGAAGGTACGGTCTTGGTATCTCCCGGAACGCCCTGCAGGGTCGTATCCAGCTTTGCGTAAGGCGTAATTTTCAGCTGAGCCTCTACTTTCGCGTCGATCATATCTCCCATGACCTGGGGATTGACCATGTTTTCCATTTTGGTTACTGCCATAATTTCTCACCTGTTCCTTTCTGATTCTGTCAGGATTTCATCGCACTCTGATAGCCTTCCGGATCCGTGTTAAAAAGCTCCATCCGCTCTGCGTAGGGCTTTTTCAGAAGTTCTGCCCTGGTGAGCCCTTTGTGAGCCGCACCCTTCGGCAGACCGGATGATTCCAGGATCTGATACTCGCCGCCTGCATTAGAAGTGCTTTCAAACATGTTCGGGAACTGGGTCTTCAGACCTTCCAGCCGCTTTTCCCAGCCTTTGATGTTGTCGTTTTCATCCAGCTCTAAGGTTTCTCCCTGCTCCTTCAGCTTTTCCTGCAGCTTGAAGGTCAGGTAATCCACGTCCACTGCCTTTTCCGACAGCAGCGCCACCTTGACCGCCGCCTGGAGCTTCGTTTCGGCAAGCTGGGTCTGAAGCTTCGCGTTTTCCGCTTCATAAGTGGTAATCTTCTCCTGCAGACCTTCATCGCCCTTTGTGGCCTTTTTCAGCTGCTCAATCAGCTCTTTAGCGGAGGTCAGCTCCGTTTCTTTTCCCACAAGCTGCTGGGACAGGGCTTCATACTTTTCCTTGCCCACGTAACTTCCGGTTCCCAGATTTCCCAGCTTGACCTGCTTGTCCTTGTTGGCTTCCTGGCCGTTATAGGCATTGATTTTCTCTTCCACCTGGGAAAAGAGCGTTTCTCCTAACAGTTCTTTTAAAAATTCCATACCGTTTCCTTTCTTTGCCGCTGTGTTTATATGCGGTGCCTCCGCTGGCAAATGGCCCTTTAAATGCCTGGCCATGGGCAAACTCCGGGACAGTTTAAAGGTCAGTGACCGGTTTTGGACCATACAAAAAGACCGGCCTTTTTCAGCCAGTCTTATGTAACGTTGTGTGATTCAGTTTGTATTATATAAAGGGGGCATCAGCCTTTGCCCTCTCCTCCTTCTAGTTCTTCATAACTTCCAAACTTTACGTCTTTGAAATCGAAATCCTCGGGTCCTTCAATATCCTTAAAATCCTTAATCGACATATCGCCGGTTATCACGCCAAACTCTCTGAGGATTTCTTCAAATTGCCGGTCATATTCTTCCTTTTCCTCTTCGGTGAAAATAACCTGTTCTCCTGTTGGAACCGCCTTTGGGATTCCCTTTCGTAATTCTACACTCATACTTCCTCCAATAGGATGTGATGTATCCCCGCCTGCAGCTTTATCTTTTTAATCTTAAACGATGCGCCCCTCTGGTACAACACTTCCTGCTCTGCCTTATTCAGCCTTGAAATGTCTCTTCCCTTTTGGGAATGTTCTATGTAAATCTGAACCTGTCCCTTCGGGTTGTAGGGACCTTTTTTCGTAGTCGAAAGGAACTCTTTGTAAGAGATCGTTTTCCCCACGGTATAAGCACTCAGGAATTGAGAAAGCTCCTCTTCGCTGTGAAAATACAGAGACCTCTGCAGGCTGCCCTGATAGGTCGGCATGCTTCCCAGCGCCGCATCTAGCTCCATTATATAGGCTTCCTCTTCCAGCGTCAAATCAAACTGCCTTCTCAGCTTTTCATTAATTTTATAGGCCTCCGCGCTCATATAGCTCAATATTGCAGCCTTGATTCGATCCTGCAGGTTTCCCAGATATTGTTTCCGAAATGCCTCGAACTCCTTTGTCTTATCCAGCCCGAAATACGCGGCTCGTTCCTGCAGGATTTTCAGCTCGTCCTCGTCCAGCGCCCAGTTCGCCCGCTGCAGCAGGGTGCACCGGCAGTTGATGTCCTCTTCCGGCCTGCCAAAGCCTCCGGGATACATGGCCTTCTTTCCATCCGCTTCAAAAGGCTCCTCCAGCTCCCGAATTTGCCCATCCAGCTTTCGGTGAGTCGGTCTTGTAAGACCGTCTAGGGTAGCGTCCCACTGCTTGACGATATCCGCGCCAGCTTCTTTTGCCTGCTGCTGGGCCTGAAACTGGCCTTCCTGCTGGATGCGGTGGCCCTCTGTCCGTACAATCCGCATGGCCTTGTTGAGCCCAATATTCGTAACTGCGTTTAGATTTCGCGCAATCTCTCCGTAAGAAAGGCCCGCGCTGATGCCCCGGGTAATCTCTGCCTGAATATGCCGTTTCAGCTCCGTCACATAACTACCGTACAGCTTGCCGGAGACCTTTGAGTCCAGTTCCGCCGCTTTTACAGCATCCTCCGGCTCAATGGGCAGCATCAGGGGAATGTTCTGTCCATGGAGGTCATACAGAGTGCCGGCCCTGGCCATTTCATGGCACTCTTTTAAATACTGGGAAATATGCTCATACTGCCTGCGGTTCATCTGTTCTAACATGCGGTCAATCTGCCGCTGCAGCATCAGCTGATAGTTTCGCTGATAAATCTGCGACTGCAGGACGGATTTTTGCTTTTCATCAAGACCATCCCACTCAGAGAGCAAAGCGTCAATTTTCTCCGTATGGAGCCGTATTTTTTCCGCAATGTCCCTGGCCGCCCTCTGGTACTGCTGTTTCAGTGTCTCCAGTATCTTCTTTTCTCTTGCCAGCTTGGCTTCCTCCACTTCCCTTTGCCGCTTATTCATTTATGACCTCTACATCCAGCTGCAGCAGCTTCCTTGCCCTTTCTTCACTGATACCAATCGCAATTGACAGAATTGCCACCGCCTCATTGGAAGTCAGGTCTCCAGATTTATATTGCGCAACGACGGACAGCAGTGAATTGGTTTGAATTCCATTTAGCGGCTTTCCTGCCGTCTCTTCTGCCTGCGTTTTGACATCAGGTGAGGCTTGTTTGTTCCCGTCCAGAGCCTCACCTGCTGCAGTCAGGCTGTGTTCCGCTTCCTGTGCATCTGGAAGCCGTTCTTTGATGGTTTCATAGTCTAAGTCCAGCACTTCACACACGCGCTGCATCAGGGTTTCTTGGTCAAGCTGCGTAGCAAGATTCAGAAGCGTAGTAATTCTGGTCTGCTGCTCCTGGGCCTGTGTCAGGGCGTTTTGCGCGTTTTCCTGGGCATTGCTCATGATTTCCGGTTTGAAACGGAAGGTCACATGATGCGCCTGATAGTCGGTCCCGTTTTGCTCATTGATTTCCGCCAGAACCACCTTTAGGATGCTGCGGAGAAACTTCTTTAGCTGGATGACGATTTTACCGCACCGCAGCTCCAGCAGAGAGTAAGCTGCCTTGATGGCAATGTTGGTAGTGGCGGCAGTGTCCTTTAAGCCGGACATATTCAGCCCCATTCCAAAACGGTAGATATTCTTTTCATCCAGTTCCAGCTTTGTCTGGCGTGCTTCGTAGGGAATGTCCACGGTCTTGACTTCCACCCCGGCTCCTGATTCTGCCGTTTCCATACCGATGATTTTTTTCGTTTTGAGGTTTTGTTGCAGCTGGTCCAGATCATCGCCCTCAAAGCCCTTGACCACATGAATCGGTGTATCAAAGTCAATCAGGTTATTGGACAGGCTGGAAGCCATCAGGTCATAATCGTTAATCAGCGGCTTGACGGAAGGCAGGAGCCCTCTGCGCTTTTCGTTGTTATCCAGGCGGAAAAAGGGCAGGAAGCCCAGCTTCTTGGTGTACAGGTTCTTCTTTCCCCGCTTCCCGTAGATAGCATGCGGCCTGGGATTTCTCTCTACCGTGTCATCTTCTTCGATTTTTCCGTTGTCCTGCTGTTTGTAATACCAGATTTGCTCATCATCGATGACAAGAATCTTCCATTGCTTTTTCCCGTCTTTGTCAATGCAGTCCAGATACTGATAAATGCGCTGGTCTTTTCCGTCTTCCGCAAAGCGTCCTTCCACTTCCACCACTCCCAGGCAGTCCGCATGTTCAAAGACCAACCGGTTCTCCTCACCCTTACGGGCGTATAGATAATCAAAGCCCTTGGCCTGCTGGCCGGTAATGGTTTCTGCCAGCTCTGCCAGGAAGGTTTCATTCTGGTTAAAGTACCGATCCAGCCAGATTTGCAGCTCTGGGTCATCGGATTGGAAGATCCCTTCTTCTCCGGAGAGGATATGCTGCACCGCCTGATCCACCAGCTCTGTGAAAAAGGGATGAGGGATCTTCACATTGGAGCGGGTCTTGTCTTCTACCAGATCGCCGTCCGCATTCCAGTAGAACATCCGGTACTGTAAAATATCATGCCTGCCCTCATAATAGTCCCAGCCTTCTTTTGCTTCCCGCTTGAATGCAGATGTCCGATCCTCCTCCAGAAAGCGGGTGATTTCTTCGATTGTCAACAAAGTATTGCCTCCTTTTCTGTCCGCTTTTACAAAAGCACGCTGCGCCGCTTCCTCCATCGCTCCACGCCGTAGCGCAGGGCAGCCATGGCATCATCCTGAAAAGCGACCGGTTCATCCAAGTATTCCCCGGTGCGTTCATCCTTTTTCCACTTCCATTGCTGCAGCTCCCGAATGGTGTTGGTGCAATGAGGATCCACGTAAATCATGCGATGGATTGCCCGGTCTTTGGTAACAATGCCCTTCAGCCAGTCGATCTGCGCTGCCTGGTACTTCTTCTCCACTGTTTTTTCCTTGACCACCGGCTTTGCCCGAAAGCCTGCCTTTTTCCAGGTCTTGATGCGGTCCGGCTCCGCGCTGTCACACCACATTTCCCGATTCTTAGGAAGGCCGTGCTTCTCGGCAATGGGAATCAGCTCTGCCGTCTCCTTTTCATACTCATATACCTCATCCAGAATGTAGAGGTTATCGTCTTTCAGGCCCAGCAGCAGAATGGCATCCGCATGATTAAAGCCAAAGTCCTGCCCCAAGGCGATATCGTCATAGTCGCTCAGTTCCTGGGAAAGCTCCCTGATTTCCCAGTTATGAAGAATCAGGCCACCGATTTCGCCCCATTCTCCCAAACCATAAATCTGATAGCCGTCCGGATCCACTTCTTTTCTCCGCTCCATTCTGGCATGATAGGCGGCATCGATGAAGCGATTGTCCAGATAGGTGCTGTGGTGGGTCAGTACATTGGGATCCGGGAAATCAAAAAAGACCTTTTTGATCCAGTGGCTTTTGTTCACCGGATTAAAGGTCATACGGATTTGATAAAATTGTTTTTCCGGAAGTTCGCCCCGGAGACGGTCGTCAATGATTTCCACGTCTGCCTGAGTGAATTCCGTTGCTTCCTCCAGCCACACGTCAGTCAGCTTTCCCCGCTGGAAGGTGATGGACTTTAGCTTTTCCCGCTGCCGTTCATCGTTCATGCCGCGGAAGATAACCTGGTTTCCATTATGCCGACAGGTAAGCTGCAGCGGGGAAAGACCGATTTTCCAGTATCGCTCTGCCTGCTCCCCGAACAGCCGGTAAACGGCTCCGGTCAGCTCCGCAAAGGTGCTGTCCCGGTTGGTGATATCCGACTTTCGCATGGCCACCAGATTGCAGCCTTTGTCCCGCATCAGCCGGAGGATGTAGTTCTGGGCCGTGTCCACGCTTTTGCCGGAACCGGCGCTTCCTTTCATAGCGATGTAGCGCTTTCGGCTCTGGTTGACTTCCCGGAAGCAGGGGTTTGATGGAACGATGATGCGCATTACAGGCAGTTTCCCTCCTGGAAAGCTTTGAACAGTTTCGGTGCCTGCAGCGCAATCCAGTCCACCAGTTCTTCATTGCGTGCCCAGCCTTTACTGCAGACATGGGTATTGTCCTGCAGGCCTGATTCAACTAAAAAAGCATGAACAATCTCATGCCGGAGGATTTCGTCTTCACATTGCCGCAGATTTTCTATACTGTTAGGGCCTTCCTCTTTGCTTTCCACGACAATCCGCTTTACAGATGGATCACAGTATCCATCATAGTCTTTTAATTTTGGATCCTCTGACTGCTTGCGGCGCTCAATGGTATATTCGGTTCCCAATATGTTAATCTTCATCGTTCTTACCTCCGTAATCCATCGTAATGGTAATGTCTGTATCTGCCTCGGAAGTCATGTTGCTTTGTAGCTGCTCCCGCTGTGCATGGAGTAGTGCCACTCGCGCCTTCTGCTCCTCTGTGGCCAGGTCCATATGCGACGCCAGCCAGTCCAAAGCCTTCATCTTGTCCAGCAGCTTGATTTTTGCTCCGTCTTTGCCCTGGCTGACTTCGCTGATTAGGCTGCCGTCTACTTCGCTGGATTCCCGGAAGCGGACAGAATTGATAGTCTTGGTCACCGGTACCTGCTCTCCGGTCTCTTCATCCAGCTTTTCTACCGGACCAAAGGCACCCATGACCTGTACCTCTTCCCTGCCGAACTCTACAAAATCTGCAATATCAGAAAAGGCGATCTCCATGTATTTCTGGAAGATGTCCTCCGGTTCCAGCATGACCTTGTTCATCTTGGCTTGCTTCAGGCGGAAGATTTCTTTCCGGATGCGTTCATCCTTCATGAGCATACAGCTTCTTACCGTAGCGGATTCATGGCTGCAGCCTGGGTAGGCTTTCCGGTAAGCCTGAGTGGCATTGAAGGATTTGGTATAATACAAACAAAAAAGCCGCTGCTGGTCGTTGAGTTCCGGATTCTCCAGAACCTGACTGACCTGTTCAGCTGCTTCTTTTGCTTTTTCTTCTTTAATGAATTTTACGTCCGGTTCATTACCCGAGCGTTCGGGTGTTCCCCATTTGTGCGTAAATTTCCACCTGCGGACGGTGCTGTCCGGGACATCTAACAGTGCTGCGATGTCCACCAGCTTCATGCCCTGCAGGTAAAGTTCCTTTGCTTTGTCTGCTTTTGGATTTTTCTTTGACAATCACCTCACCTCTTTAATGATTTCCTCATAACAAAAGAGACAGGCTTGGGGTCTGTCTCCTGGTTTGGTTTGTATTATGCCTGCGATAATTTATACAGCGCATATTGGTTTAGGCTGACACCTTCCTGTGATGCCTCAATAGCCAGCCTCCGATGCAGGCTTTTCGGCAGCCTCAAATTAAATTTGCCGCTGTATTCTTCGATGTCTTTTGGTTCTGGAATTGAATATCCATTTTCCAGCTTAACCTCAATGTAGCCATCCAGCGCCTCATTTAGATTCTCGTACAGTTCCGCAACTGTCTCTCCAGTACTCTGACATCCATCTAGTTCCAAAATCTTGCCATAAAAGTAATGACCGGTGTCGTCATTACGCTCCTGAACTACCCTGGTGTAGGGCAGGCTCAGATACTCCTCCTTACTTTTCATTTTCATCCTCCTTATTGTTGCAACAGTGTGGGATTTTATTCCCCTATTCTTGACAGAATATCCTCTATATATGCCCGTTTTAACGGGTTTTCTTGCTTAATCGTTATGACTTCTCCATCTCGGTTGATATAGTGTTTATGGCTCCCCTTTTGTCGTGCAGGTTTATATCCATATGCCAACAAGACTTTCTCAGCCTCATCTGGTCGGATCTTATTTGGACCGCATTTCATCTTTTCTATCAGTTTATTAACTTGGGACACGATTGAACCACTTCCTTTCTCTAATTTCCCGCGCCTTTTCCTTATAGTACCACATTTAGTACTGCATTGCAAGAAGTAGTTTTTCCTCACAAAACAACAAACTCCCCACCCAGGGGGAGCCTGCTGCTTGTGTACCTACCATAAAAAGGAGTGACTGAACATGTCTCATATGCATTTTTCACCGATACCATAATACCACAGGTAAAATGAGAATTGTGAGAATCTTACTCGGATAGCCTCAAATATTCATCGTGCAGCTGAGATACCCTCGTTCTATGATATCCAATCTCTGTGCCAATCTGCCCATAAGTCATCCCATTCCGATATTTCAGTCGGAAAATGAGATACAGCTTTTCATCCTCAATCCCCTCCAGCCAGTCCTCCAGTTCGGAAAGCCGTTCCTGCAGCTCGGCCTCTTTGCGCTCCAGCTTTTCCTTCAGCCGGTTATATGCGCTGTAGTCTACACCTGAAATCTGGCAGTGCGTTTCGATGTAAGGAAACTCGGACATGGAGCATTTCACCTTATCGGCATAGTTTCTGCCAGTGCTGTTTGCAATCTGCCGATTCAGCTTCTGGATGTCGGCTTTTACACTCTTCAGCGCTTTCTCTATGTATTTCAGCTGCTCTAACCGCTCTTTGGTCACTCGCTCTCCCCCTTTTCCCCTGATAACCTCTGGACTAATGCTTCTGTCCTTTAGCTTACTTTTGCGAATCTATAATCGGAGTGCCACCCTGAATAGTGATCCATCCGTGCTCTTTACGGGCTTCCATTTCCCATTTTTTGATTAAGTTCGATGTAATGGATGCAGCCTCCAGTTTGTTTGCCTCTGCCTGTCCCTTTGCTTTTGCAACGGCGGCTTCTGCTTCACCCTGGGCCTCAATCTTTTTGGTCTGAGCCAGAATCTTTTGCTTTTCCTGCTCTTGTTTGGCTGCTTCTACTTCCTGAGCCTTCTTGCTCCGCTCTGTAATGGCTTTCTTAATGGCCTTGTCCGGTTCCGTCCGTGGCAGGGTGGCGGATTCTACAATCACGCCATAGACGGCAAGCTTGTCCTTTAAGTGGGCTGTCAGCTCCGTATTTAATTCCGACTTTTTATCCATGAAGGCTTCCAGAACGCTGTATTCCGCTGTCACCTCATTGACGTAGGTTTTCACCTTGCTCTTGATGCGGGTGTTAATGATGTCCTCTCCCGACAGGCCACGGTATTTCTTTGCAATCTCCGGAATATCTTCTGCCGCAAAGTGATAGGACATTTCCAGGTCTACATTCAGTACGCCGTCTTTACAGGTTGCGTTAAAGGATTCGTTTTCCCTGGAGCCGTCCTGCTTTGCTTTTGTAAGAAGCAGCTGCTCGGTTGCTACCGAATACTCGGTGACTTTTTTGTTTGGCGCTACCAGGTGCCAGCCCTCCGTCAATACCTCGTCGGAAGTTCCGCCGCTGATAGAGTAGATACTGCCCACACAGCCGCGCGGGATTTTCTCTACGCATAACACGACGAATACCAGGGCGATGATTAGCGCTGCCAGGATGATTCCCAGCCCTTTTAATTTGTTACTCATGGTTCTCTTTCTCCTTTTCTGTTTCTTCTGTTTTGTAAGTGTTAATAAAGCCTTCTGTTTTGTTGTAGAGTTTGGTCCCCCAGAAGTGGGAAATTGCTACCCCAAAGGCAACTACAACAAGAAATAGCAATGCCCAAAGTACAATCATGATACCCTCCTTTCCCTCACTTGCATTGGACTAATGAAAACTAATCGCGCTGATCATACCATCCCAGCACCTCGGTTTCATCCGGCATACCACCATCGTCTCTGCATACGTCAACAATTTTTACGCCTTCCACCTGATACAGCACCTGGCAAACTTCGTCTAACTCATTAAAGTTCTGGTCCAAATGCTCATCGGCTACATCCAGCAGTTCCTCGTTCTCAACCTCTACTTCGATGTAATGGTCAAACTGTACTTTCTCCACTACCTGTAATTTTGCTCTCATTTCGATTCCTCCTGTTCTCCTATCAAAATCAATCTGCCTTGCTCCTGCAAATCCTCCAGCTCGGCAAGCTTCTGTATGCACCTGCTGTGCCCATTAGCCCTCAAATCCATCCGGGGGATTGCATGTCTTTCGTCTACCCCGTGTATCCACTCTGTTAAACGTTCTGTTTCCATGGTTCTTTTATCCCTCCTTTCCCAGCAGCTCCGGATTATCCCAGCGGTTGCCAATAACCTTGTAACTCTTCATGGTGCCGGTGTTCATACTGGGCGTCCAGGTTGTTTCTTCTGCGGCCCTTGCCAGATATCCCGCTATGCTCTCACAGTATTCAACAACATAGACCGGCCCACGCTTGCCCTTGATGATATCCCCCTCAAAAATTCGGTTTCCGTCTGCGTCATACAGGCCGGTGAATTGCCCAAGTGTATCTGCCTGAATTTCTGTACAACGCATTGCCCTTGGGGTCAGATAGTCAGTAACGCTGCTGAAAGCGATTAACACATGTTGTACATCCTCCCTTGCATTTGGATACCGCATCTGGCATACATAGTAGCCCCATAACCATTTACCATTGTCGATCCGTTTTCCCCGGAATATAATTTCTCTGCTCATTGCTCCTGTGCCTCCAAATCACTAATATCCAAACATTCCTCATATAGGTCCGCGATGGCCCTGCGGTTCTTCCAGGTATGCCCCAGCTTTTGCTCTGCCAGAACGTATTCATGCATCAGCTCAGGATACCGGATGATATTTTCTGCAATCTGGTCATCCTTTGCAAAGATACACATCATGCAGCTGCACCGCTGTATGTAGCCATAGCAGGGGTGTGCATCCAGTCCCAGCTTCTTGCCCCACTCAAACATTTCCCCTTGTATTATAATCTCGTAGCTATAACGTACTCATTTGTACTTGATGCTATACTGTTTGAGATACTGTGGATTGGTTCGTTTCTCCTACCACTTGATGGTTAACGAAAGGCTCCAACCACAGCTCTCTGCATCATTGTTG
>CAJTER010000016.1 GCA_910575405.1 Clostridia bacterium
CTTCAAAAGGCCTGCTCACAACCTCACCATAAGGCTTTAAGATACATACGGTACTTTTTTCTTTTGACACATCAATTCCTACACTTATCATCTGTAACCTCCAAAATAAATCTGTAATTGTCCCATCCACACTTATTACCACTCATTTTAGTTCGTTACACGAAAGCACCTTACGGGTTTCAACCTGCTTAAACGATTGCTTATAATAAGGGGTGGTTGACGGTTTTTATGACGGATGTGGTTAATCCAAAAAGCACCTCGCCAGACCAATTACTCCCTTATCATAAAAAAATAAGTGCAGAAGGTAAAGCACTGATGAAATGCTTTATCTCTTACACTTATATGGTACTAAAAAATACCGACCTTCTGCCGATATCTTCTTCAATGGAACTCGCCCTGCCATCCTGCATGGCTTTATAGCCTTCACCAATTAAACGATACAGCTCATAATTATAGGAGGTCATAGTTATGGCCCCAGAAAAGCAAAATACAATAGCAGGAAAAGCTGACAGAGTCCGGCATATTAGAACTGCTGACCTACGGATTGCAGGTCAGAAAACAAACGGCAAATGCACTTATCAAGGTTCTTGAGAATCAGGCGCCTGATGCAAGCCTTTTCTATCGACATACACAGCTGGGCTTTGCCAATACGAGCAACAGTTTAATGCACAGCATCCAGAGTTCTTATCCAGTGCTGATTGATGAAGGTAGCCTTGTCCGCTTTAACCCCACATTCCTTTTGTACAGCCTTGCCACTGGCAAAAAGAAAGAACGGCTCAACGGTTCGTCGGAAACGCAGGAGTCCATTCACTTCAAGACCAGTATTTTCATTCCTTCGAAAAAAAGCCTGATCAGCATGTCTGACAGCAACTCCGGGCTAATCGTCCGTAATCTGGAATTGATGGGCATGAAGTTTACAAGCTCTGCAGAATCCGCTGATAGAATCAAGGCCACAATTCGGCAAAATTATGACTGGGCCATTCAGAATGGCAACACAGCTGCTGGACAATGAAAAAACAGAGGGTATGAATCTGATTGCTGAGTTTGAAAGCATGAATTGGCGAAGTTTCAGGCGAAGCAGCCCAAGTATTCCTGGGGCAACGGTTGTCCGCAGCAGGCTCAAGTATGATACACGTTGCTGGAAACATGAAAAAAACAGGCTTTCCCTCTTCAGGAAAACCTGCCTTGCCTTGGTACACCATCAGGGGTTCGAACCCTGGACACCCTGATTAAGAGTCAGGTGCTCTGCCAGCTGAGCTAATGGTGCATGTATTTACTTTGTGTGGTATCTCTCACCAACAAAATTAATTATACACAAAACTTGGCCACAGTGCAAGTACTTTTTTCTATTTTTTTAAATATTTTTGTCGCGCGGGTATTTTTTTCAAAAAATAAGGTAACACCGATTGCAAGTTCTTTCATTTTTCTCCCTTGTAAAGCTGCCGTCTTTACACCTCCGTTCCTCAGAATCTCGTCTGCCGCTGCAATATGCTCCGGTGACTTCTCACTCAATTTCCCCTGACTTCGGTTCCTAAAGTTTTCGCTTTACCACTTCCTTCGGTTGCCTTTGGCCTTCCTGACCAGCACTCCGAAGGCATGTTTAAGACTCGCATTCGGTGTTACCTGTTTGTCTGTTCAATTTGCACTTCTGGTGGACTCACTCCTTTCTTTTCCTTAAAGTAGCATTTAATACTTCAACTCCTTATATTTTTTAAGAAATTTTGAAGAATGCTTTGTTTCTTCGCTTTTCTTGACCTTATTATAGCACGAACAAAACACCATTGCAAGAGTTTTCTGATATTTTCGAAAAAACTTTTTTACTTACTTTAACAATGCAATCCTGACTTGAATTTTGCCTCTGTACAATCTATACTGAACATCAGGAATACTCAGAAGGAGTTCTTTATGGATATTACGGAAATTCTCACGGCACTGCTAAAAATTTTTATCCTCATGACCCCCGGATTTGTGCTGAAAAAGTTAAATATAATCAATACGCTGCAGACCGATGGCATAGCCTCTATTATCACAAGGGTAACATACCCCTGCCTGGTTGTTACAGCCATGCAGATGGACTATTCCAAAGAGATTCTTGCAAATTGCCCTTATATTTTTCTTGTTTATGCGGGTGTCATGCTGGTTGCTTTTCTCCTGTCAAAGGCGGTCTGCAAATTGACCGCTCTGCCATTGGCACGTGGAAAGCTCCTGACCTTTATGCTGATTTTCGGAAATACCGGCTTTATCGGATTGCCGGTTCTAAACGGTCTCTTTGGGGCGGAAGCCGTTTTTTATGGGGCAATCTGCGATGCTACCTGTGATATTTTCATGTTTACCTTTGGTATTACAATTCTTCGCTCTGCCGCAGTACAAAGCTCTGGCGTTTCCAAGCGGCCTGCAGGGGAAATTGTAAAGAATCTGTTTAATCCCTGCACGATTGGTGTCATAATCGGCCTGATTTTTTATGTTACAGGCACAGAACTTCCTGAAATCCTGGGTGAGCCGGTTTCCCTCCTGGGATCCTCTACCACGCCTCTGGCTATGTTTATCATCGGCGCCCAGCTGGCAGAAATCCGGCCAAAGGTCTTATTTAGTGACAAACATATTTATCTGGGAAGCTTTTTAAAGCTGCTTGTGATGCCCGCCTCCGCACTGCTGCTGTCGCACCTGTTCATCGGTTCCAGCAGTCTGCTCGCTGCGGTAATCGTCATTGAGGCGGCCATGCCTGCTGCCGCAGCTTCTGGGATTTTCACTCAGCAATTCGGAGGGGATGTAGAATTTGCTGCAAAGGGAGTTTTAATGACAACGCTCCTGTGCATTCTGACAATCCCCCTTATTGCTGTCCTTTTATCGCTGCTTTGAAGCTTTCCATCTGATAAAAATGGATAGCAAAAGCTTTGGTTTGGTTTTTACTCGTGACACTTGTGACCTTCGCCATGGTGGGAGCACTGAACCGTTGGATCGTAAATCAGATCTCCTGCCAGAAGATGCTGAACCTGTTCATCTGCATTTCCTGTTACACCCGGTAAAAGCTTAATATCCAGCTCCGCCAGAGCTGCCTTTGCGCCGCCGCCGATGCCTCCGCAGATGAGCGTTGTTACACCTGCATCCTTTAAAAAGCCTGCCAGACTTCCATGGCCTTTCCCGCCTGTGGAGACGATATTTGCGGAAACAACCTTTCCATCTTCCACTTCATAAATCTTAAATTCAGACGTATGTCCGAAGTGCTGGAACACCTGTCCGTTTTCATAAGTCACTGCAATTTTCATTTTGACATCCTCCTCTTTTAAAACAAGTTCTACCCTTTGGGCAAACAATATAATTTCCTCCCTGTATCAGGAGCGGCTTTCCGTCAACCAGAGATTCTGCCAGTTTTCCGCGGGCCGCATTGTAGACAGCCTGCACAGTGGTTCTCGCCACTCCCATCTGCTGCGCGCAGCTTTCCTGATTGTACCCCAGATAGTCTATGAGCCGAATGGTTTCGTATTCATCTACTGTCATTTCGATAACCGATTCCTGGCCGCTTCCATCCAGCGGTCCAAACTTTCCGCATTTGGGAAGGCTGCAGATTTTCCTGCATTTTTTTGGCCTTGGCATAACCCCCTCCTTTATTTTTGACTTATGTCAATTATATCATGTTTTCGACTTATGTCAATAACTCTTGCGTAAACACTTGACACAAAGAGCGAATCCCCGAACTGTATGCAACTACATTCCCGGGATTCTTCTTTTCTTTTTTCTTGCGTATCACGCAAAATAAGTTGTTGCTATTTAGGGCAATAAGTTTTCTTAAGAGTTTATTAAATGCCTGCAGGGGGATCCGAAACCTTCTGGAATATGGTATAATAGTGGGAGTTTTCGGAAGCTAGCGTTTGTCTTGATTTTTGTCTGCTGGCTGCGGCTGTTTTTCTGAGAGCTGTAAAGATACAAATAATGATATGGAGGGGAACGCATGGATACATTTCAGAATACATTGGCTGTCATAGGATCGTATTATACGGCGGTAGTCCGCTGGGTCTTTGTTTTCCTTGCCATTTTTATTTTAATTCGCTCCATCAAATCTCTGCTGCGGGTAAAAAACCCTTCGGAGATCTGGGCATATATTGGAGGACCCGATGGGTCTTCTACCCCTCTCAAGCACTGGGAAAATGTAATCGGTCGGGCTTCCAGCGCGGATATTGTGGTGAATCTGAACAGCGTTTCCAGAAATCACGGAACCCTGGTACGGGATACCAGAGGCAACTGGCGATATAATGATCTGCACTCCAAAAATGGGTCTTATATAAATGGTGTTCGGGTGAGGAAGTCCATGCCCCTGCGGCCCGGGGATATTCTCACTCTGGGGGGCGTCAATTTTACGCTTTTGCCTGTGAGCCTGCGGGAGCGGGAGGATAATATCAAAAAACGGCGGCTCAAGAGCCGTCCTGTTTCTCCCTGGCCCTCGCTCATTGCTCTGACGATTTTTCAGCTGCTTGCCATCGTCCAGTTTAAGGTAGCTTTTGGTGAGGGCTGCCCTGCCAGTATTCCTACGGCAATTCTAGGAGTTTGCGCGGTCATGTGGATCTATTTTATTCTGCTGCGCTCCTTCCGCCGGGTTGCTTTTGAAATGGAAACGATCGCCTTTTTCCTTTCTACGCTTAGCATTGCAGTGACAGCCGTACATACGGGAAATGTTATGAAGCAGCTCATCTGCATTATCATGGGGGTTGTGCTGTTTTTCCTGCTGTGCTGGTTTCTGCGGGATCTGAACCGTTCTAAAGAAGTACGTATGCTGATTCTGGGCGTTGCCGTACTCCTAATGCTGACCACGCTGATTTTCGGCACGGAGCATGGCGGCGCAAAGGTCTGGCTGGAAATACCGGGTCTTTCCATTCAGCCGCCGGAGCTTGTAAAAATCGCCTTTATTATCGCAGGATCGGCTACTTTGGATGAGCTTTATCAGAAGGGGAATCTGACGGTATTCATGATCTTTTCCGGCTTTTGCATGGGGTGCCTTGCGCTGATGAGCGATTTTGGGACAGCCGCGATTTTCTTTGTCACCTTCCTTGTCATCGCCTTCCTGCGAAGCGGGGATTTTTCCAAGATGATTCTCATCGTGGGTGCGGTTGCTCTTGCCGGCCTTCTGGTGCTGACGCTCAAGCCGCATGTGCGCGCCCGTTTTGCCGCATGGGGCCATGTATGGGAGGATCCTCTGAATACTGGATATCAGCAGGTTCGAACCATGACCGCCATTTCCAGCGGGGGTATGCCTGGGGTGGGGGCTGGCAACGGATGGTTTCATACGACAGCTGCCTCGGATACAGATCTGGTGTTCGGACTTCTTTCCGAGGAATGGGGCTTTATTATCGCGGTTCTTGCCATCGCCTGTATTGTAACTTTGGGGATTTTCGCGGTACGCTCCATTATTGCGGGACGTTCCGCTTATTACAGCATTGCGGCCTGCGCGGCAACTTCCCTCTTCATCTTCCAGACCTGTCTCAATGTATTCGGCTCTGTGGACATTCTGCCGCTGACAGGTGTGACCTTCCCCTTTGTTTCCAGCGGCGGTACCAGTATGATCGTATCCTGGGGGCTTCTGGCATTTTTGAAAGCTGCGGACACACGGCAGAATGCCAGCTTTGCGGTTCGTCTGAGTGAAAAAAATGAAAGGGGATTTGCTGCATGAAAAAGATAGAACGGCGTGCCATTATGTGCCTGCTGCTGGCAGGCGCCCTTGTCATCGGCCTCGGTATATTCTGCTACAAATATATAACAGACGGCTCGGATTGGGCAGTCTTTACTGCAAATAAGCAAATTTACAATAACAAAGGACAGCTGTGCGTGGGAACCGTACGGGACGCCAATAAAAAAGTGCTTTTGGCCAATCGAAAAACGAAAATGAAGTTCAGTAAGGATTCGGAGATCCGAAAGGCCTTGGTTCATACTACAGGCGATAAAAGCGGCAATATCACCACCGGGGTCAACCGGGTTTTTGCCTCCAAAATGTCCGGCTATAACATCTTGACGGGGACCTATTCCATGGAGGGAAAAGGCCGCACCATCAATCTTACAGTGGACTCCAGTATATGTGTTGCCGCCAATGAAGCCTTAGACGGACGCAGCGGTACAGTAGGTGTTTACAATTATCAGACCGGCGATATTATCTGTCTTGTCAGCTCGCCTAATTTTGATCCAAAAAATCCGCCTGACTATGACAGCGCGCCTTCTGGCGCCTATATTAATCACTTTTTTTCCTCCGTATTTACTCCTGGCTCTATTTTCAAGCTGGTGACGGCCGCGGCCTCTATTGAAACAAAATCCGACTATGCCAGCTGGGAATATACCTGTACGGGTTCCGATGATTATGGCAGTACGGATCGGGTCACTTGTCAGGAGGCTCATGGAACGGTGAACCTGCGGCAGGCTCTGGCCGACTCCTGCAACTGTTATTTCGGTAGGCTGAGTCAGCAGCTTGGCCCGGATCTGCTGGAGCAATATACGAAAAAGGCTGGTCTTACCCGCAGCCTAGATATTAATGGAGTTGCCACAAAGGCCGGAAGATTTGAGTTCCCCAAGAGCGGCATTAATCTGGCCTGGACCGGTATCGGACAGTACATGGATTTGGTTAACCCCTGCTCCATGATGGTTTATATGGGGGCAATTGCCAATGGCGGAAAAGCGGTCTACCCAAAGATTCTGGATAAGGTCACCTTCAGCAGCGGGATTCCCGCCAGCTTTCCGGGAAAGCAGAAAACTGAGCAGATGATCGAGGAGCATACCGCCTCTGTGCTGAAAAAAATGATGCGCAATAATGTAGAGGATCATTATGGAAAAGAAAATTTCCCGGATCTTGCAATCTGCGCAAAATCCGGTACTGCTGAGGTTGGAAAAGACAAGCGGCCCAATGCCTGGTTTGTTGGATTTCTCAATGACGACGCTCACCCCTATGCCTTTATTGTGTTAATCGAACAAGGCGGCTTTGGGAGCCAGGTGGCCGGAAGTGTGGCGAATAAAGTTCTCCAGGAGGTAGTCGACAAGTATTAAAAAGCTTACAGATACCGTTCTGTCCGAATAAAAATTCGCTCCTTTCTCGTCTTGCCGCCAACTTCTCTGAGAAAGGCCTTTCCCTTTCCCCTCAGCACCAGCTTGTCGCCTTCTTTTACCTGCAGATCCGGTTTTTCCGCAGGCGCGCTGTTGACAAATACAAGGCCTGCGCGTATGGCCTCCGCGGCTTTTGCCCGAGACAGGCAAAAAGCCGACGACAGGACATTATCAAGACGCAGGGAGGCCACTGTATCCTTTTGCAGCAGGCTCTTTTGCTCCGGAACCCGCAGTTCCGCAAGGGGCACACGCGTTACCTTCAAAGGCGTTCTTCCCGCCTGCCCGTAATTGTACAGCAGGAAGTCCGCAATCTCTTCCATCACGATAATATCCGCTCCTGTTTCATGGGTCAGAATATCGCCGATTTTTTCCCGGCGGATTCCAAGCCCCATCAGGGAGCCCAAATAATCCCTGTGGGTCAGCTTTTTTGCGTCCGGGGCTGTTTCCGCCCGCACGACGGCAAGGGGACTGCTGTCTTCTATCTGCGCATAATCCGGCAGGAACAGGCAGATGGTACGCTCCGCATCCTTATAGCCGCCGAAAAAACAGCGCCTTACATCTGAACCATCCTGGCAAAGCTGCCTGCACAAAGCTTCCACAAGCCCTCTCTGGCGCAGATCCAGAAAATCGGTATTTGCCGCCGCATATTGACTGCTGCACTGATGGAATCGGTCCTCTGCCAGAGCAAGCAGAATTTTATCTTCTTTTCCTTCTTCTCTCATAATGCTCCGTATCCTTATTCATATGTCACTGTAACTGTATCGTCTACTACCTGAATCCATGAGTTTCCTACATTCAATTTAAATTCTTCCCCCTGACGGTTCTTAAAAATGGTGGGAGATTCATAGCTGTCGCGGCTCCAGGTTCCCTCGACTGCCATGCCGCCTGTAAAGAGCATTGCCTCGCCCCCTGCCAGCATGTCGATTTCCAGCCGCCCCTTTTCATCCAGCACCCTGGAGCTTACTTTCTGAACCAGAATATTCTTAGTCGTAATTTGCTTTCCAGTTTCCTTATCCGTATAGGTCTCCCCATTTACAAATTTTTTGTACTTTCCGGTTTTGGCATTATACTTATAGTTGTTTTTGTTGATTCTGTAATCAATATGGATGTCCGCGGCAGGGATGCCCTCCGGCCTTTCACCGTTTTTCAAAAACTGGAACTTCCGCACTTCCTGCTTTTCATCCCAGCCTTTTTCCCGAATTAGGTTCCACACGTCTTTGCCTGTTGTGTACGAATTGTGGGGAGCATATCGATCCGTGGAACGGTAAAAAATGGTCCCATAGGTAAAGGCGCTGATGTAAGGAATCACGTTGCTTTCCAGATACTCCTTTGCCTGCGGACTCCATCCGTGGTGCACAAATACAGCCTTGTATTCCCTTGCCATGTCGATAAAGTAAGGCCTCGCGCTCCTGGAAGGCCCGATTTTATCCGGAACCTTACTGTAATAAATGGGCTCTAAGCGGCTGGATCCGCCTTCCACCGGAAACTCGTACACAATGTCCGCCTTTGAGATTCCCGACTGAGGCCTTGCCAAACCGGAATCATTGTCCGTTGATAAAATAAACGGGCGCGACGGCAGATCTGCATCCACCTCTCCAGTCAGCGGATTCGTTGCTGGCTCTTTAATCTCCGGCCAATCGCTCATCTGGTTCCCCATCACCATGTAGGCCACGGTTCCGCCTCCAATTCCCACCACGAGAACAAGTAGCACAACCAGCAGGACTTTGATGCTATTCCGCTTTTGCTTTTTTTTGTAACGCATTTTATTTCTTATCCTTTCCGTTCTTTTCTTTTTTTGTTATACTATTATTATACCAACAAAATTCATTTAGGAAAGGACATATTTAAAATGAAACATACTTATATTCCCCGAGGTGTTTGTTCTACCAAGGTCGACTTTGAACTGGATGGAAATATTGTAAAAAATGTACACTTCAGCGGCGGCTGCAACGGCAACCTGAAAGCCATTTCCGCTCTGGTGGAAGGCATGCCTGTGGAAGAAGTAACGAAAAAGCTTTCCGGCATTACCTGCGGAATGAAATCCACTTCCTGTACCGACCAATTATCGGCAGCCCTGAAGCAGGCAGTAGAAGCATCCAAAAATGGAGCTGACTCGAATCAGTAAATCTGATAGAGCGTCAGCTCTTTTTTTATGCTTTTTATTCATTTTTGATGTTTTTTACCTATCTCCGCCCAGCGCAGTGCCCTGCTGAATCTCATAGCGGGGGCTCTCTTACTTCCGCCTATATTATCATAAAATTCGATTTATTTCGACATTATTCGACATATAATAGTGGGAAAAACATTGGAGGTAAGAGTTATGTCAAAAACATATGGTTACATTCGTGTATCATCCCGCGAACAAAATGAGGAACGGCAGCGTATTGCGCTCCTGGACTGGGGCATTCCGGAAAGGGATTTGTTCACCGACAAGCAGAGCGGCAAGGACTTTGAACGTCCCGCCTACCGGTGTATGCTGCGTAAGTTAAAGGAAGGCGATCTGGTGGTGGTCAAAAGCATCGACCGTCTAGGACGCAATTATGAGGAAATTCTGGATCAATGGCGTATCATTACGAAAAAAATCCACGTGGACATTAAGGTACTGGACATGCCCCTTTTGGATACCCGACAAAATGTAGATCTGACTGGTACGCTGATTGCTGATCTGGTCCTGCAACTCCTTTCCTATGTGGCGCAGACGGAACGGGAGTCCATACGCCAGAGGCAGGCAGAAGGCATTGCCGCAGCAAGGCAGAGGGGCGTGCGATTTGGGCGGCCATCCATGATCGTGCCGGAGGCATTTGATGAAACATACACACGCTGGCTTGCCGGTGAAATCACATCTCGTAAAGCCGGGGAGCTTCTGGGGACTTCTCAGACTACATTTTTAAACTGGGTTCGTCGGCACAAGAAAAATCAGGAATTTTAGAACTTATTTTTTTGAAAGCGTATCGCTCTTCTATACAAACGAAAAAGGAACCGGGAAAATCCTATCAGGAGGACTCTGGTTCCTTTTTGTTATGTATCCCGTTTTGCCGCTGTCCTTTTTCATTTTCTAACTTGCCCTTTTTGCGGCAATTCATTTCCTACAAATATCCGTATATGTAACTACTGTTTTTTCGTAAAAACTTTTTATTACGACAGAATTACAAAGGAGGATGTAGTTATGAGCTTATCGAATAATTTTTCAAACAATGTATCGGTTTTACGTGAAATCCGCAAATTAACTTTGACGGAGTTTGCAAACGAAATCCAAATCTCCCGTTCTCATCTGCAAAGTGTGCTTCGGTATTCCTGCAATCCAACTCTGGATACGGTTGAGCAGGTTGCAAAAGGGCTGGATGTGGATCCGCTGACGCTCCTATCGCTCCCAAAGGATATGGAGGATGCCAGTGTTTCTCCTCCCTTTGCGCAAAACTTGCAGGAAATGAAGCTTCATCTTCGCGCAGTACTTCATATTCTTGAGGAGATGCTTCCGGAAGACTCTGCCTCAGAGGAAAAAGAGTAGGCTTAAACAACAAAGGGAGCTATAGACAGAATAAATCCGGGTAACCCGCCGAACGAGTCTTAAATATTGTCTGAGACTCGTTCGTACGTTTCCCCCCCTTTGGCCAAGAGTATATGAACAATCGTTTCATATAGTTGCGGTGGCAAATGCCGGCGCACTAACGTTCTTGTTCTGGAATATGTCCACTGAGCTCTGGAACGGACCAGTTCTTCGGTTCATTGTAGATAAGTTTGCTCAGGTACGGTCTTGCCAGCATAATCAGGATTCCCATGACCGAGAAAGTCATACCTGCAACAGGTGCCCCTATAACTGCAAACAGCGGTTTTAGGCCGAGTGTAAAAGGTATGGACAGAAGCGCCATAATTACGGTTACAATAAAACTGCGGGCACTCATTTTGTATGCGCGGCCAAAGATGACAAAGCTCAGCAGGATGGCGTTATACCCATATAACCCTAGCATGATACCTCCTTGTCCAATGCCGATGAGGATTGCGAACGCAGTTGCCACCGTTCCAATCAGAACTGCCATTATGGCATCGATTCTGGAAGCACAGCAGATGGCAAGGACTTCCGCAGCAGCCTATTTGAAAGCATTAAAAAAATCTTATGCTTATTTTACACTCCCCTGCCTCATCTTGCAATACGAACTGCTTATTATTTACCCGATCAAAGGGCACAGCAGGACTGGAAGAAATACTCCGGGAACAAAGTTCATGATATCCACTTTGATAGCTCCCATCAGCTTGAAGCCCAGGGCCACGAGTATCACGGAACCTACGCAGGCGATTTCGGATACCACCAGGTCGCTGAAATAAGGTGCGATAAATTGGGTAAGCATGACGATGGATCCCTCAAGGGCCAGAACCACTACAGAGGCCAGTAGCACTCCTATGCCAACGGAAGCTCCGAGAACGATAGCCGAAATACCGTCCATTACTGCTTTTGTAAACAAGAGCGTGTTGTCTCCGGCCAAACCGGCCTGGATGGGACCTACGATGCTCAGGGAGCCGGTACAAAAAACTAAAGAGGATGCAACAATGCCTCTTCCCAGCTCCCCGGTTTTGCCGCCTGGGCCTGAAAATTTTTTCTCCAGTTTTTCGGCCAGCCGATCCGTTCTGCCGCCCAGATCCAGGATCAGGCCGATGACGACTCCGATTACAAGTGACAATATTACAATCAGGCTGTTCTTACCGCCAACAGCGCCGTCAATGCCAATATAGATTGCGCAAAGGGCAATGCCCTTCATAATATCCTCCACCCAGGCTTCCGAAATTAATTTTCTGGCAATAAGGCCGATAATCCCGCAGCCGATTATGCTGCCTACATCTGCCAGTACGCCTAACATTCCTTCTATCATCTGCGTCCCTCCTTACAAGTCACTTGCATGGGTTAACCTCATCTCCCGTATAGTTTGCCGTTTCCAAAACACCCTTCCAACATGTATATCCATCAGGTATATCATACCATCTTCTGTCCGCTTCGATATAAAGGACGGAAACATTCATGCCAATTCCAGTTTCCGTATTGGAAAGGCCCTTCTGGGTATCTCTGTTCAAAACAATGATTAAGCCGGGAACGGTTGCCATAACTTCATCCTCCCCATTCTTTACGAAGAGATTTTCATTCTGGAAAAATACCTTGTATTCCTCCCCCGTTCCCTGTTTCCTGATTTTGGTAGTTCCATTATCAAAACCGCCTGCCGCATCCATCTGAATATCGGTGATTTCCCCTCTTACCAGCTCTTTAAAGCCAATGTCCCTGCCTTTGAAATAGCGTTCCAGATTTTCAACTACATCATCCTTTCCACTTGTCCGCAGGATTTCTCCTGTTTCCACGGCCCTCGTCATCTGGCCTGTTACAGAGCCTCTCATCAGCTGTTCTTTGTCCATGGACCACATGGAAATGCCAATGCCCTGTCCATAAATCACACATAGCGCTCTGGCAACCTTTTCGCACTGCTGGCTGTCAAAGGCATCCTCCAGCCTTACGACAATGGTATCGCCTGATTCGCTGGCTAAAATTACAGGGCTTGTAGGAACCTTATGCAAGGGCTGCAGGCTGGTGTTCAGCTCCGGTACTGCTCTGCCCTGGCCGTCTGTATCTACAAGGGGCATTCCCAGCTTAAAAGCGACATAGATAGGAAGCAGCGTATTTCCGCCGCCCATTTCGCCGGAATAAATATATTTCAGCTCCTTGCCGTCGGCCTTAAGCGCGTTTCTGGTTCCTTCCGCAACTTTAACGCCTTCCACTTCAAAGAGCTTGCCCTTTGTCGCAGCAGGGGAACCCATTGCCAGTATGGTTGCCGCCACTTCCTTTTCCTGTATTTCCTCCACATCGATCATAGCAACCTCAGCATTAGGATCTTCTTTAAAAATCAAGTCGATTGTTCCAAGACCCTCCAGCTCGCATCCGCCGCCACCGGCTCCAAAGAAGGTGGCCCCGTATGTAATGTTTTCCAGTTCGCGTCTTCCAAGTTTTTTCATCTTAAATTCCTCCATTGAGATTTCTGGACTGTGACGGGATGAAGCGTTCTACAATGAGATAGACAATCGCCCCCCACAAAAGTCCCGTATAATCAATTCCGATTATTGCCGCAACAGCTATGCCGATAACCATTGCTATAATTCCCGCCCAGTTAAAGCCAGGAACCTTATGCCAGCTTTCAGGCTTTCCCTTTCCTACGATCCAGTAGTCAACCAGCATGATGCCGCCTGTTGCGGAGAACACGTAGGACAGAAGGCTCAAAAAGGTCTCTATGTGTCTCAGAATTCCGCATGCTGCCAGAACAATTCCCACGATGCCTGCGACGAGTGTCGCAAGCCTTCTTTTGTTGTCCGGAAGGTTGAAAGTCATGACAACGTCCAGCCCTGCGGAATATGCGTTAAGGGCGTTTGTCGTCCATGTTGCCAGAATCAGAACAAGAATACCCAGAAACGGCAGACCGACTGTTGCCAGTACGGATGAAATATCATAATCATCTGCCATTTTCGTCATCAGGATGCCCAGAATTAATGTAAACACTCCTGCGGGAAATATGCCCCAGAATGTACTTTTGATCGTATCTTTTCTGCCTCTCTGAAAGCGTGTAATATCGGAACATGTTACAGCAGCCAGGGCTGTAAAGCTAAAGGACAGGCCCGTACCCTGAACAATGTTCATCGTGGGAATAATATCCGCATACAGCCGGGAAGCTCCAAAATTTTTGTATGCCATCACAGCGCCTAAAACCATGATGATTACCAGGCACGGGATTGCGATTGCATCGAGCTTTTTAAGGGCGTTCATGCCAAATATCGCGCTGAGCAGCATGATAATTCCCCATATAATGGAGGATACGACAGCCGAAATATGGATGCCGGTAGCAATACCCATAAGGTTTGAAAACGCTTCACCACACACATTGCAGTTGATTCCAAACCATCCGATCATGGAAACCGATAAAAGCAGGCTGATGATGATCCGGCTTCCTTTTTCGCCAAAGGTTGAGCAAATAATCACTGCACTGGGGACGCCCAGATCCGCGCCCTGCATGCCGAGAAACAGGGAAATAAAAATCGTGAGACAGTATCCAAGTACTCCAGCAAGGATCGCATGGCTTACGGGCATGGCTTCTGTGAGCAAAGCCCCCAGCAGCAGGCTTGGCACACATATGAAGATCCCTGTCTGAACGGCTGCCAGGGAAATCCAGCTCTTTCGATCCTCAGTTTTGACCTTTTCTAAGGCAAAATCCTCCATCTGCTTTTCTTTTTTCTTTTCTTCGACCATTGATGTTCACCTTCCTGCTCGTGTAGTACGGCCCTTTATAAATTGTATGCTTATAATAAAAAGTATACGTTGTTCCCTTTTGAGCTGCATTATGCCGCCTTACAAAATTTAATGCTGAATTTTTGTACTATTTACAAAATCCTTTCTGCCATATATAAAATATACGGATATACAAACAGACCGAATGAATGAAAGGAAAATAAAGTTATATTTTTGCAAAAAATAATCGAAAAAAGATATTTTTTTCTTGCAAAATGCTTCAAAGTGTAGTATAGTATTAAATGCGTCGGGCGTATGGATAAAAAGTCTGAGGCAGCTATGGAGGATTGACCGAGTGGCTAAGGAGCTCGCCTGGAAAGCGAGTAAGGTGTAACAGCCCCGTGGGTTCGAGTCCCATGTCCTCCGCCAGTGAGAACCGCTGAAATTCAGCGGTTCTTTTTCATACAAAAAATTCAAAGGGACTCGAACCCGAAAGGGCCGGAGCGTATCGGGCTATACTAAGAATAAGAAATAGCAATATATTCATACAGGGGGTGATTCCATGGCTCCATCAATCCCCCAGGAAGTTGTAGCGAGAATTCTAAGAATTATGCAGCAGAGCCTTGTAAAAATTGTACTATATGGTTCTGCAGCAAGGGGAACGGATACGGAAGAATCCGACGTAGATATTGCTCTGTTGATGGTAGAGCCGCTTGATCGGGACACAGAGGATTTGCTGTTTTTTCTGAAAAAGATGGATTGCCTAAGGATTATGCGCACACACCAGTTATTAGCCTTGTGTTTGTTGACGAGGCATATAGAGGCAACCGGCTGTCCCAACAGTTAATAGGAACTGCGCTAAAGTATGCGAAAGAGCTTTATTATAAAACGGTGTATCTTAAGAGTGAACATCATGGTTTATATGAAAAATATGGGTTTGAGAAGATATGTGAGTTTGAACCAGTTGAACCTCCTGCGGATCAACTGAGAAAATAACCATAATAAACAATTAAGTATTTTGGATTAGAAGTAATATAACAGCTAAAAGCATATACCTATACTTTCTCAAAATGAATGGAGTTTACCTGCTGAGGTCAGGGAACATTTTAAAAAGAAAACATGGGACGCTATCATGGAAAAAGGTATGACAGGGGAACGTTAAAAGATCGCATTGCCTCATCAAGTGGTTAGACGGCGATAAATAGTCGGTAACTAGCCCAAGCGGTTCGCTTCTCCGTGTAAAAGAAGAAGAACCCTCGATCGTACTGCAATTCGAGGGGTTCGTTCTTTTTATTTTCATGGACTGTTGCCGCAGCAGCTGTCCATTTGCCTTTTGTAAAGCTTTTGTTCTGCGCAATTCTGACCTGATATCCGGCTTCACTCCCTTTACTTCATCTCCGTCTTCATTACAGCTGCGCGCTTTTCCGCCAGCGCCTGAAAATCCGTCAGCTCATGGGTGTATCCCGCGTTGATATACTTCGAAGCCATCAAAAAGTCAGCTGTGGCGCTGTTAGTGGCCACCGGAATATCGTAGACAACGGCAATGCGAAGCAAAGCCTTGATATCCGGATCATGGGGCTGCATTTCCAGGGGATCCCAAAAGAAAATCATCATGTCGATTTCCCCTTCGGCGATTTGCGCGCCAATCTGTTGATCGCCGCCCAAGGGGCCGCTTTTGTAGGCCTTGACCGGAAGTTCGGTGGCTTCTGCGATGAGCCTTGCCGTGGTCCCTGTGCCGCAAAGGGCGTGAGGAGTCAAAGCTTCTCTATTGTTTACGCACCAGTCCACCAGCTCAGCCTTCAGGTTATCATGGGCGATCAGAGCAATACGTTTGTTTTCCTTCATCGTTATTTTCATTTTACTTCCCCCCTTTTATAGATGAAACCGGAAGCCTGTTATGGGTTGATTCAACGCTCCGCCCATATGCTGCTCCCGGTTTTGTGTACATATTCGTGTTCTTTCGCTATCCTATTTCAGGCAGTCGTAAACGCTGTCCGGCATATCCCGCACATCCAAGACACCTGTATGGCGGATTTCCTTGTTTTCCAGATCCTTAAGGCCTGCCGGAACCCGCACTCTGGTTTCGGCAAAGAGCTTTTTCACGGATTCAAAGCCGTTTTCACCCTTTTCCAGGCCAATGGACTCAGCCACGGAATCGGCGAATTTGTAAGCGCTGGCAGTGGAAGCCAGAAGGGTCGGCGTCTTGTCGCCTGTGTAAGCGATATAATCCTCGTAAACCCGGTAAGCAACGGCTGTATGAGTATCCATCAGATAACCGTGTTTTTTGTACATGCGGCCGATAGTCTCGTTGGTACGGGGCACATCCGCAAAACCACCGTAGAAATTGTCCAGCGCATAGTTGATCTTGGGGCTTACGGTATATTTCTTGTTCTTTTCCAGGCTTTCCATCAGGGCCTTGATTTCCTCGCCGTCCTGGCCGCTGAGATGGTACAGCAGCCGCTCTAAGTTGCTGGAAATGAGGATATCCATGGATGGGGAATTGGTCAGGTAAAATTCCCGGTTGGTGTTGTATGTACCCGTATTGATGAAGTCGGTGAGAACCTTGTTTTCATTGGAAGCGCAGATGAACTTTTTCACCGGAATTCCCATCTCACCGGCATAATAAGCGGCCAGGATATTTCCAAAGTTTCCCGTGGGCACTACGATGTTGATCTTGTCGCCGTTTTTGATCTCGCCCCGTTCCACCAGCTTGATGTAGCCGTAGACATAGTAGGCAACCTGGGGAACCAGTCTTCCGATGTTAATGGAATTCGCGGAGGAAAGCCTGCAGTTGATTTTTTCCAGATCCTTTGCAAACTCATCGTCGTTGAAAATCTTTTTCACACCCGTCTGAGCGTCGTCAAAATTTCCGTTAATGGCAAAAACGTGGGTATTCTCCCCTTCCTGGGTCACCATCTGGCGTTCCTGCACCTGGCTTACGCCCTTGTTGGGATAAAAGACGATAATCTCCGTTCCCGGAACATCCGCAAAGCCTTCCAGCGCCGCTTTTCCCGTATCTCCGGAGGTGGCTGTCAGGATGCAGACCTTGCGATCCTCCTTTTCTTTTTTCATAGCAGTTGTCAGAAGGTATGGAAGTATGGAAAGAGCCATATCCTTAAAGGCCGCGGTTTTACCGTGGTAAAGCTCCAAAAAGAACGCGTCTCCCGCTTTTACGACAGGCACGATTTCGCTTTCCTCAAACTTGGAATCATAAGCCCCGTCAACGCAGCGCTGCATTTCCTCTTCTGTATAATCCTCGAAAAAGGCCCGCATTACGCGAAAGGCGATTTCCTGATAGGATTTCCCCACCATATCTTCTATTTCAAAAGGAAGAGCCGGGATTTCATTTGGAACGTAAAGTCCCTTGTCCTCGGCAATACCCTGGATGATTGCCTGTGCCGACGTCTTTATATATTTGCTTCCCCTTGTACTCTGATAATGTATCATTTCTGTTTTTCTCCTCTATCTTGTAATGGTTTATTGTATCAAAAAATTGGCTTTAATTCAATGCTTTCAGTATAACATACAAAATTTTGCCTGATAACTCCTGCTTTTATTTCCGCATCCGCTCCAGCGCCAGTCCAATCAGCCGATCCGCCTGATCTGCCATGAACAGGGGAATGTTCAGCACATCATCATCCAGCTTCAGATTATCCAGGGAAAAGCGTACACGGAGCTTAACTCGGTCAGGGAACAGCTCCTTAAACTTCCTGAGGCTCTTGCTGGCGGTATTTGCTTCGGATTTGACCTCAACAGGGAAAATATCATTCTCACGCTGAATCAGGAAATCCACCTCATACGGAGGGTTGCTCTGCATCCAGTAGCGAGGAACCACCTCGAACTGCGTAATCAGTGTCTGCAGTACAAAATTTTCCGTTAGCGCGCCCTTGAACTCGGTAAACAGCCGGTTGCCTTCTCCGAAAGCTGTAGGCGCCAGCTGTGCCAGGCGGCGGAGCAGGCCCACATCTGCCAGATAAATCTTAAATGCAGATAAATCATCATAGGCTGCCACCGGCAGGCCGGGAGCAGAGCTGCGGTAAATCTTATGCACCAGCCGGGCATCTACCAGCCACTGCAGGGCATCCTCATATTCGCGGGCTCTTGCGCCTTCTTTAACAACCTTATAGATGAACTTTTTGTTTTCTCTTGCCAGCTGAGACGGAATAGACTTCCATATCATAGAAATCTTCGGAAACTCACTGATGTTGGGATGCTTTGCAAAGTCACGCTCATAAGCGCCGATAATATCGGACAAGGCTTCCTGCATAGCAGAAACGTCACGGGCTTCCGTCCACATCAGCACAGGCTCAGGCATACCGCCGGTGACATAATACATCTTCAATTTCTCGCACAGAGGATTAAAGAAGGCATCAGGGAGCGGTTCAATGATGTCTGCCCTTTCCAGATAATCAGCAAGATTTTCATCACCATTAGCGATGAGGAATTCCGGGAATGTCATAGGGTCAATTTGCATGAAGTTGACCTTGCCTACAGGAAAAGAAGACGGCTTTGTCAGAGCGATACCCAGCAAAGAGCCAGCGCAGGCAATGTGATACTGCGGACCGTTCTCGCAGAAATACTTCATGGAGTTTAGAACCTTGGGGCAATCCTGCACCTCGTCAAAGATAATGAGGGTCTTTTCCGGCACAATCTTCTGACCGCTGGCCAGCATCAGGTTCTGCAGTATGCGGTTCACATCCTTCGTGGTTTCAAAGAACTGTTTGTATTCTTCGTTTTCATCAAAATTAAAATAGGCGGTATTTTCATAATAGCGTTTGCCGAACTCTTTAAGGATCCAGGTTTTGCCCACCTGGCGCACACCTTTTAAGATCAGAGGCTTGCGGTAGGGCGAATCCTTCCAGTTCAGCAGCTTTTTCAAAATAAATCGTTCCATAACCTCACCCCTTACACGTTTATTGGCATTTTCGTGCTGCACAATCACATTTTTATTATATGCGAAAGAAAAGCAAATCACAACCTTGATCACAGAATTATAAGGGTTTCATGTCTTTTGATCACATTTTTATGGGGTAAAAATATGGAACGAATTGAGCAGGACGAGTTTCTCCCACATGAGAAGCTTTCAGCCTTCCCCTTCACTGCAGCGCATTCAGCACAGTCTCCACGATTTTATCTACATCCGCCAGCGCGCCCTTCCCCAGATCCCCACAGGCAAGAAGGCTGGACTTAGGCTCGATAAAGTGATAGCCCCGCTCTGCCAGCCGCTGGATATTTTCCTGCACAATGGGGTTTTCGTACATTTCCGTGTTCATGGCAGGCGCGATGTAAACAGGTGTGTGGTTTGCTGCGGCCATTACAACGGTGGAAAGAAAGTCGTCTGCGATTCCCCAGGCGATCTTGCCGATGATGTTTGCCGTGGCAGGCGCAATGAGCACCAGATCCGCTTTTTTGGCCAGGGAAATGTGCTTGACCTCGCTGGGGGTAATTTCCTCGAACATGTCCATGTAAACTTTATTTTTACTCAAAGTCTGAAGGGTCAGAGACGTGATGAATTTACTGCCGCTTTCCGTCAGAATAATGTCCACATTGCAGCCTTGCTTTGTGAGCCTGCTGGTGATTTCCGCGGCTTTGTAAGCTGCGATGCTTCCCGTTACGCCCAGTAATACATTCATTTGCGTTCCTCCATAACCCGCTTTGCGATCACACTTGCGATTTCTCCGTTGTCTTCCATGGTGTCATATGTCCCATCCCTGTGAATCAGATAGCCCCGGTGCTTTCCGCCGCCGATTTCCGCCAGATCATTTGCCAGCACAAAGCTGCAGCCGTTTTTTTCCAGCAGCGCGTGGCCCACCTGTATCAGCTCTTCCCTAGGTACATGGCTGAGAAGCTTAAAGCCTACCAGCGTGGTATCCGGGCTCTTTTGTTTGATGATGCTGATGACCTTTGGCGAGCGCTGCATGATGATGGTCAGGTCGTCGATGTTGGAGCTGATTTTGTTTCCCCCAAGGGGCGTTTCGTCTCCGGCCTTGATTTTTTCAAGGGTCGTTACTTCCTTTACCATATAATCGCTCACAGCCATGGCGTGGATCACCGCATCGATTTTTTCAGTAGTAAGCAGGCGGGAAAGCGCGTCCTGCAGATCCCTTACGCCTTCTACGGGGACAGCCCTGACCTTACTTCCTTCCGGCGGAACTGCCCGCAGTCCGTGAAGGTAGTAGAGATTTTCGATTTTTTCGCCGTATTCTGCCAGAAAGCATTCTCCGATAGCTCTGCCCAACCTCCCGGTGGAAGTGTTGGTAATGGAGCGGACATCGTCGATCCGCTCGCTGGTGCCTCCTGCCGTAATGATGATGTTCATAGTTGCTTGCCGTGCTCCTTTACTTTTCCTCAATAATTTCCAGGTTTACCCCATCCGGATCGTGGATAAAGAAAAAGCGGGTGTTGGGGTTTGGCTGAATAATGCCGCTGACGATGTTCACTCCTTTTGCTTTCATATCCGCCATAGTCCTGTCAAGATCCTCTGTTGCGATTCCCAGAGAAGGCCATTCGCCGTAAGCAAGCGGCTCTGCTCCCTTATCGCAGATCAGCTCGATTTCCGCCGGGCCATCTGCCATAAAGGCGATTTCCATATTAGGTCCTGCGGGAAAGCGTCTTGCGGTTTTCATTCCCAGGATATCTTCATAAAAACGTATGGACTCTTCCAGCTCCTTTACGTGGATCGTTGCGAATTTAAATTTCATTTTCTTCCTCCTCATCTGCCTCTTCATAAGGCATGGTTTTGTTCAATACGGTTCCGTCCGGGGCAAGGATCTCCAAACAGTCGGTTCCTTCCTCATCCCAGAATTGGTCTTTCATATTTTTTTGTACCTGCCCGATTTTAAAGCGGTAAGTAAGACCCGCCTTCGCAGGCGCAGTCACATAAAGCTCCACTTTTTTGCTGCCATCCAAAGGAACCTTACCTTCCCACAGATAGGACCAGATGTTTTCTTCAGAGTCCTGTTCCACACGGTATTCGCCGATTACCGTTTTTTTGTAAACCTGCTTTCCATCGGTCAGCCCTACCACCTGGATTTCGGGAAACTCTTTTATATTCCCGCTTCCCGGGGCCATGGGGTCAATATATTGCTTGAAAAGGACGCTGTCCTTGCTTCGGCGCGGTTCAGAATTACCCTCTACAGCCCAGAATGCTGTCCAGGCGATATCTTTGCTGATATAGGCGCTCTTCTGTTCCAGATATTCGCTTCTTACGTTGTCGCCGTCTTCCATAATCACCTCAACATCTGCGTCTTCAAACAGCGGCAGACGGATGCTCCCTTCAAAGGAATTTTCCTTCCGCTTGAGGGGATAAACTTTTCCATCGTTTAATACCTTCAGCTTTACCTTTGTCCCCTTTTGAAATTCTATCGGGGTTATGCTGGCGCTGCACTTGATAGTTTTGCTTTTCAGAGAAATGGTATCCTCTCCCGCGAATTTCAGGCTGCTGCCTGCAAGGATGGACGTTTCCTCATCTCCGTTCTCGTACACGACCCGATCTGCGCCATAACTGATGTTGATGGTTTCCAGTGTGGCCTGAAGGGCTTTTACATTTACCATCGTTACGATTGTCAGAATAAAGGTTACAATCAAAACCAGGCCTGCTGCAAGGCCGGCCGCCAGTACGATGGCTTTTCTCTTATCCATTACTTTCCTCCTCTTCTTTTAACCATATATGTATGAATACTTTAACAACACATTTCACGCGGCTTTCCGCCGTGATCCCGCAGCCCCGCGTATGAACGCTTCCCCTGCCGCTTTTGCGCGGACAAATCGATCCGGCGCGTTTACTCTTCTTCCTCCGCCTCTTTGCTCTGCATCTTTCTGCCCAGAACAAACAGGAGCACTCCAACTACAACATTTAATATGAGGGCGATGAGGCTTCCTTCAAATTTGTAGTCTCCGCCTGTAAACAGCGGACTGCCTTCAAAGAGCATGCCGAATATGTTGGGATACTCTCCGGCAAAGGACAGGGTCCCCAGAAGGATAGCGTTGATGCTTACCCACATAAAATGCATGAACATCGGCGCCAGAAGGGATCCCGCCGTTTCCAGAGCCACAGTCATGACCAAGCTCATGGTGACAATATTCAGGATGGGGATAATCCCTGCTGTCAGTACGCTTCCGTGGAGAAGAGTAAAAATCAGAGTCGTTACAATAACGGCAACGATAGTATTGTAGTTCATCTGCAGCATGTGATACAAATATCCGCGAACCAGCAGTTCCTGCATGGCCACGTTCAGAAGTACGACTGCGATCCACACGCCAAACAGTTCAATCTGATTGATGGTAGCAATATGCAGCACGCCCATTACCGATAGTATGAACACGGTTAAGACGACCCATACAAAGCCCCCGATCAGTCCGGTGAGGATGCTCTTTACAGGCTTTTTTACCAGACGGATTTTTTCCTGTCTCCCGTCCAGTATCCACAAAATCACGGTAAACACAATAAGGCATGCCAGCGGGATAACCTCCAGCCACAAACGCCCTATAGCCGGGCTTTCTGCAGTTGGAACTGGTACGAGGCAGGAGCACAGCATCCACCCCAGTACAAACAGCACTATTTTTGCCCCTATCGTGTATAGCTTTTTCATATGTCTGTTCCTCCAATTCTCATTTTCCGACAACCTCATTTTATCATATTGACAGGTGGAATTCCACTTTTATGTATTATCTGATCGGGAATTATGGGGACTCAAGCCGCACATTAACCGGCAGGTTTGTACCAAATTTGTTTTGTAAAGATATAGCACAGGGGAATCAGGTACAAAAGCACCGCATATGGCAAAGCTTCAATCCCCACACCCATCATCCCCAGAGGTACGGTGCAGGCGATGGCCCAGGGAACCAGGCCGGACATGACGATGACGGAATTTTCGATATCAATGGCAAGCTCGGTTTTGCCTGCCCCCTTTTTTTCATAGGGCTTTCCCATGAGATCGCTGCACATGATGGAAGCGATGGTCTGGTTGCAGAAGATCCCGGTAGTAGCAGCCCCTGTGACCACCATAGCGCCAAATTTTCCAATCCTGCCCATGAGCTTTTCCAGAGCGCCCTGAATATTGCCCAGCATATCCGTACCGCTGAAAATCCCCGAATAGGAACAGGACAGGAGCACGATTCCGCAGACCTACAGCATGGAAACAGCTCCGCCGCCGCCCAGAATGGTCCCCAGACTGCTGCTCTGGGGATAATAGCCTGCCGCTGCGTATTTGAGGGTTTCCAGAAGGGAAAGTCCCTGCACGCCTATGGAAACAGCCCCTCCGCTGATAATACTGGCAGTCATTGCGATCATCACATTGACTTTAAAGAGAGGTAATATCAGCATGAGTATTGCTGGAAGCACGGGCCATAAGTTGATGACAAAATCTTCCTCCAGGGCAGTCAGGATAGCATCGTTCACATGAGTAATGGGATTTTTTACGGACAGGATGGCGTAAATGACGGTTGACAGGGCTAGCGGTAGAAGGACAGTTTTCATCATTTCCTTTACATTATCGTAAAGTCTCGTGCCGGTTACTGCTGCCACCAGATTGGCGCTGGAAGAGGCCGGCGATCCCCGGTCTCCAAAGTAGACGCCGGACATGACCGCTCCCGCTGTGATAATTTCGTTGACACCGCCGCTCCTTGCAAGGGCCATGAAGATAACACCTACCGTTCCTGCCACGCCAAAGGAAGTCCCCAGGGCATAGGACAGGAGGCAGGCCAGCAAAAATGTGATGAGGATAAACATGGGCGGAGTGATAATGCGGATTCCGTAATACACGAAAAAGGTGATGGTCCCGGCCGACCGCCACAAAGCGGTAATAAGCCCAATGAGCATCAGAACTTCGATGACCACCAAAGAATCCCCCGCCCCTTTCAGCGCCATCTTTCCCACCTGAGGAAAAGAAAAGCCCTTGCGGATGGCTGCAATATAAAAGCAGATAAAGCCGATGACTAACGGCAGCAGCATGGGCCCGTCCAAAATCAGACAGGCGGCCATAGATACAATAAATATGGCAAACGCAATGGTTACGGCCATGTTTTCACCTTTCCCTTTCTCCAGGTTCACTTTGCGCAAATGTAAACATATTTGGTGTACTGACCCTAAGCCCCTACGGTAACTTCATTTTCGTCATTTACACCGATGACCTTTTCCCCGGCCATTCTCAATTCTGTAATATAATCGATTTCCTCCTGCTCCAGCGCTTCTCCTGGACAGATGAGAGGGATGCCCGGCGGATACGGTATGATGGATGAGGCGCAGATGCGGCCTGCAGCAGCCTCCAGAGGGACCCGTTCCTTTTTCTTTGGAATGGGATGCAGTTCTTTTTTGCACGGCATTCTCCCTCCTGTAGCTTTCCCTGTGCTGTTTTGTCCGGCTGCTTCAATGCTGCTTTCGCCGCCTTTGCAGTTCTGGAAGCTTCCGTCCTGTGCCCTGTTGATTTCGCTGCAGATTTCTTTAAGGGCTGTAAGCAATCGCTCAAAGTCCTGCCGCCTGTTTCCGATGCCGGTCATCAACATGAGGATGCTGCCTGTCGTCAGCTCGGAAAAAATCCTCCGCTTCATGAGACACTCCTCCAGCTGAGCTGCGGTTATGCCCAGCTGCGAAGTATCCAGGTTGATTTTGCTCCTGTCCAGTTCCCCAAGGCCACTTATCACCTGGAGGCCCGGAATAGTTCTGACTTCTTCGTAAAAGTAATCCAGAGTTTCATTCCACTGCCTCATCAGTTCCCTGCCACTGCATTCTAAGAGATCGGCGCTGATATCCAGGGAAGCCATGAGAATGTAGGAAGGGCTGGTGCTCTGAACAGCCTGCAGCTTGTCTTCTAATATATAGCGATCCACCCGATCCGAATTCAGATTGAGGACAGCGCTCTGGGTAAAGGAAGCCAGAGTCTTGTGGATACTGTTGATAACAATATCCGCCCCCGCATCCTCCGCGCATTCCGGACCCACGCCGCTGTGCTCCCTTTGGCTGAGCCATTTTAAATGAGCGCCGTGGGCCTGATCCACGATGAGGATTTTGCCTTGCTTGTGAACGACTTCCGCAATAGAGCGAATGTCGCTGCAGATGCCGTAATAATTGGGGCTCGGCAGGATCACAGCATCGGCTGCGGGATTTTCCTTCAGGGAACGCGCGACCTCTTCCGGTGTCACCTGCCCCAGGATTCCGTATTCCTCCAGCATTTCCGGGTACATATAGGCCGGACGGATGTTCCCTAGCGTCAGGGCGTTGAAGACGGATTTGTGGCAGTTTCTTGCCATCAGCAAGGTTCCCCCTTCTTTGACAGAGGCCAGGATGGCGGCGATAATTCCGGCGCTGGTGCCGTTTATCAGCATGTAAGATCGGCTGACCTCATAAAGCTTCGCATACCGCTCCTGCGTCCGTGCCAGGATGCCCTCGGTCTGAAACAGGTTGTCGGCTCCCGGGATCTCGGTGATGTCGCAATCCATGAAGGAGTCCAGGAAGTCTCCGTATCCGTATCTGCGATAAAGCTGGGATCCCTTATGTCCCGGCATGTGAAAGGACACGGGCCGGGCGGCTGCGTGGTTTAGTAAAAAGTCTGCTGTTGTTTCCACTCTATCTGGGGCCTTTGGCCCTGTTTGTTGATTCATATGTAGAGTCTCCCTTTCTGAAAGTTATCTTTTATTATATCGTGTTTGTGGTAAAATGAAAAGAAAAAGGAGGTCCCTGATTATGATAAAACTGCCGCCTGCGGTAACGACTCTGCTGCGCCGTCTGGAAACGTCCGGATACGAAGCTTTCGTGGTTGGAGGCTGTGTGCGGGATTGTCTGCTGGGAAAGGAGCCGGCGGACTGGGATATCTGCACCAGCGCGAGGCCTTGTGAGCTGAAGGCCTGTTTTTCTAATTTTCGCGTGATTGAGACCGGGCTGAAGCATGGGACTCTTACGGTTTTGCTTGAGGGACAGCCCTTTGAGATTACGACTTACCGCATTGACGGCTCTTATTCCGATGGGCGGCATCCGGATCAGGTCTGTTTTACGCCGCTTTTGACCGAGGATCTGCGTCGCCGGGATTTTACTATCAACGCCATGGCCTATCATCCGTCTATTGGTGTAGTGGATCCCTTTGGCGGACAGGAGGATCTGGCAAAGGGGATCATTCGCTGTGTGGGCGCTGCGGAAAAGCGGTTTTCTGAGGACGGCCTGCGGATCATGCGGGCGCTGCGGTTTTCTTCCCGCTTTGGCTTTGCGATTGAGGAAAAAACAGCAGGCGCCCTTCATTCCTGCGCCCAGCTTTTGCAGCGGGTATCGGCTGAGCGGATTCGCACAGAGTTCGACAAACTCCTTGCGGGAAAGGGGGCCAGAAAGGTTCTCGGAGCGTACCGGGATATCATCGCCTGCTTTATTCCCCAAATCCGGCCCATGTTTGATCTGGATCAGAAAAACCCCTATCACGTTTACACGGTGTGGGATCATACGCTTCATGCGGTTTCTCACATCCAAAATACACCGGTTCTAAAGCTGGCGGCCTTTTTCCACGATATAGGAAAGCCGGGGAGCATGACAGTGGGTGAAGATGACTGCGGCCACTTTTACAAGCATGAGGTTCTCAGTGAAACCCTGGCGGAGCAGGCCATGCTCCGGCTCAAGTACGACAATCGCACCAGGGAACAGGTAAAGCTTTTGGTGCGAAATCACAGCACGGTCTTCCGCCAGTCGGAGAAGCAGGCAAGAAAGCTCCTTGCCAGGATGGGGGAGGAAAATCTGCGGCTTTTGATGGAGCTTGAGCGGGCGGATGTAAAGAGCCAGAATCCCATCTACACGGAGGAGCGGGTTTTGAATATCGACGCCTTTGGGACGCTGCTGGATGATGTTCTGGCAGCGAAGCAGTGTTTTTCTCTGCGCCAGCTGGCTGTAAAGGGCGGGGATCTGCTGGAACTGGGGATTCCTCAGGGGCCGGAGGTTGGGAAGATTCTCAAGACCTTGTTTGAACAGGTGCTGGAGGGGCGGCTGCCCAATGAATATGATGCACTCCTTATGGAAGTCAAAAAACTCATTTAAAAAGGGCTCTGCCGATTCCTGTGAACGGTTTACGGCAAGCGCCCTTTTAGAACTGCTGTATTTGATATTTATAAGATAATAGATCGGCGCTCCTTCTGCTCTACTGAATGGCCGTGCTCCCGTCTGAATAATAAATGATGTAATAGAAGTTTCCGCTTCCATCGCAGTCATATACTTTTTCTCTGCGCACAACCCGTTTGCCTGCCGGCTTGCTCTGGGAACTTCCCCCTGAGGACGGCTTTGCCGCCGCATCACGCTGGGCTGCTGCCTGCGCCGCTTCTGCTTCTTTTCTCGCCTTCTCTGCTTCTGCGGCTCTGCGTGCTTCCTCTTCCTCCCGTTTTACACGAGCTTTGACGGCTTTGTGATTGTTCTTGATTTTTCCAGTTTTCTCATTCTGGTAATAAATATATGCGTATTTCTTGCCCTTCTGGTGCAGCTCTAAGAATTTCACATGAGAAAGAGGCATATCCTTGAAAATGCCTTCAGAGCCATCGCTGTACACGGCCTTTATCCAGAGCTTCCCCTTTTTTCCGTAATGTAACAGAAACTCTTGATCATCCCGCAGCTTCTCGCCCTTTTTCAGGAGGTTCTTTTCAAAATCATTTGAGCCCTCCTCCGCTGTGTACAGCTTTTTGATGGTTTTTCCGCTCCGGTTGAAGATATGATAGCAGACCGTTTTGGCGGACTTCTTTCCCAACTCTGTATAGCCCTTTTCCTCCGTTACAATCGGTTCCTTTTTTTGCAGCTCACAGGCCTGGGCTGATTTCTTTGCCGCAGACACCTGATAACGGCCCAGAACTTTCGTTTCTTCTCCGGCAATACCGGCAGCCTCATCTGTAGCTTTGCTGGATCCGGTAATGGCCACGACCTCGGCTGTAACGCTGCTGGAATCCATCCTTTCTTCTGGGAGATACAGCCGGTAGCCGTAGTCGTTCCCCCCTTCGATGGACATGGGGGAGGCTTCATAGGAGAACCGATGATCCAGGCGCACGAAAATCCTGGTATCCAGATCTGTCAGGGCTTTATCAATGGCGCCCTCCAGAGTCACATAGCTGCCTGAAGGCTCTCCTACGGTTAGGGTCGTATCGTTTTCACCCGTTTCATAGCCCTGATCCAGGAGCTTTGGAGGCTGCTCCAGAACAGCCGGGTTCTGCGCCAGATTTTTCAAAAAACGCTCCGCCCGTTCCACTACCACCATATCCGCCTTCAGCTCTTTGCAGTCGCCGGACAGATAATAGGGCTCTGCCCTTGAAAACTTGGCTTTTTCAAAGGCCTCTGCCATAAAGGGAACCAGGGCGTTGCCAAAGGAGTCCCGGTACATGAGAAGGTTCTCTTTGCTGCCCTTGTTTTCCGTATCAATCAGGGGATCGAAGGTGCTTTCTACCTTATTTTCGTAAGTGTAGGAAAAATCTTTGTCGTAATAAATCTCCTCTTCTGGCTTCGGAGCGCCAGGGTGGAGCATTTCCTCCAGATCCCCGGTAAAATCTTTTTTTGTCTGATAGGACATATCCTGATAATCCTCATGCTCCTTGTTCAGGGCCTGCAGGATCTTGTCATATGCCATGGCTGCGCCTTGGTTATTCCAGTGGGAATCGGTTTTGTGGTACAAAACCCGGTCATCGCCCTCAAAGAGGGAGAACAGATCCACGTAATGAACGCCGGCTTTTTCCAGATAGGGAAGCAGGTTTTCGATATTTTTTCCATCCGTATATTTTACTTTGCTGTAGTAGGGCATATTCTGGGGATAAAGGGAATTTTTGTTAGGAGCAACGGTAAAGACAAAGCTTCCTCCCTGCCGCTGGGTCTCTTCCTGCATCATCCGCACATTGGCAGCCACATTATAAAGAGCCCTTGGGGACAAAAGATTGACGCCCTGGTAGTCGTCCAGGGAATCGGCGTAATAGAGCCAGCCGTTTTTTCCTACAATGACCTGATCGTTTGCCGACACCCCCAGTAAATCTCTGGAAATCCGGGTATTGGCTGATATCAGCATATCACGAAATGCCATTTTCTGCTCAAAATAATCTCCCGCATCCTTCAAAAAAGAAGGATTCAGCTTTCCCTCTTCCTGCAGCAGAGGAGCTTTTGCCTGCTCCTCGTTTCCTATGGGCTCACCGCTCTGCCCGAACACAAGCCCGTAAAAGGGAAGGGCCATGATCCCGAGAACCAGCACCGTATATGCAATTAACAGTTTCTTTTTCATAGTGTCCTCTTTCCTGACGCATTTTAATGCGTCGCTCAGGTAGATTTGAACGTCCTCGTTCAAACTGTCTCCTAAAATCGGAAGTAAATGAACGGGTTATAGCTGTTTGAGGCAAGGCTCATCATGCACAGAACCAGCAGGAGAATGCTGATAACATAAGAAGCTCCCTGATAGCCTTTGGTTTTCTCCACCCCTTTGCACACAGGCATGGCAAAGAGCACTGCTGCCGCGAACATGACCAGTACCATAGGGGTCAGATTGGAAAGAGCAAAATTCATGGCTGCTGCCTCATAGTGAAAGCCGGTAAACATTTCTTTTACAAAGAAAAAACCCTGAGACAAGGTTTCTGCCCGGAAAAAGACAAAGCCCACGCAGACCACCAGTACCGTATAAATATGCTTTACAATGGAAAGAATCCAGGATCTCTTTTCACATTTGGGAAGATACTGTTCCAGCATTAAAAAGAATCCGTGATACAGGCCCCAGAAGACAAAGGTCAGATTTGCGCCATGCCACAGACCAGTGCAGAAAAAGACGATGATCTTGTTGATGGAAGTCCGGAACATTCCTTTGCGATTTCCTCCTAATGGGATATACAGGTATTCCCGGAACCAGCCCGAGAGGGATATGTGCCACCTTCTCCAAAATTCCTGAATGCTCTGCGAAATGTACGGATAATTGAAATTTTCTTTGATGCGAAAGCCAAACATCCGCCCCATCCCGATTGCCATATCGCTGTATCCGCTGAAATCAAAATAAATCTGCATCATATAGGCCAGAGCCCCGATCCAGCAGACCGCAGAATTTGTCAGCGCCAGATCAGCCGCAAAGATGCTGTCTGCCACACCTGCCATGGTATTGGCAATGAGAACCTTTTTAGCCAGGCCGGCAGAAAATCTCCGCAGTCCGGAAGCCACGCCCTCCGCTGTCACGTTTCTGCCTGCAAGCTGTAGATGAATATCGTGGTATTTTACAATCGGCCCTGCGATGAGCTGTGGGAAAAAAGATATGTAAAGCATGATGTTTGCAAGGCTTCTCTCCCGGGCCACAGTTCCTCGGTACACGTCGATGACATAGGAAAGGGCCTGGAAGGTAAAAAAGGAAATCCCGATTGGCAGGGAAATCTGCGGAAAGGGAATGTTAAAGCCCCAGCTTTCATTTATGAAGCCAATAAGAGGGCTGGCATATTTGAAAACTGCCAGCACCCCTAAATTCACAACTACTGCTGCGATAACACCTGTTTTTTTATGATTTGACTCACCTCCCACCCACAGGCCGAACAGATAGTTCAGCAGGATGGAGATGAGCATGAGAATAATATAGACCGGCTCGCCGTACGCGTAAAACAGGAGACTTGCCAAGATCAGCAGCCCGTTTCGAGCTTTCAGGCCGGGAATCAGGGTATGAGCCAGAAACACCACCGGTAAAAAAACGCACAAAAAGACGCTTGAGCTAAAAACCATTATCTGCTCCTTCGCTGGTACTCTAAAGTTTTATAGTTGTATATTTTACTTTCTTGAACTTGTTGTAGGTCTTCTTCAGCTTGCTGCGTTCCTTGAGGAAATATTTTCCGGAGGAATCTTCTGCAAATTTGTCCATATTCGGATCACAGATAAACCATTTCTTGCCGATTTTAAGCTCTACCCAGGAGTGATCCTGCAGCTTTCCGGAGAAGCCGTTTGTTTTTCCTATGGCAACGCGAACTTTATAGCCTGTGGCTTTTTGAGCCAGGAACGCATAGGCTGCCGCAAAATGATAACAGCTGCCCTTTTTCTTTTTGTACATTTCCATAGCAAAGGTCTTTTCCCAGCCCTTGCTGCCTGCTGCCTTTGTGGGGCGGCCGTACTTGTAGTTTTTTTCCACATAAGTAAACAGCTTTTCCAGCTTTTCCTCTTTTGTGTCCTTTTTGTTCACTTTCTTGTTTACAATCTGCGTTACCTTTTTCTTCAGAGCCTTGTCGGATGAAGATGCCGCTGATGCGGTTACTGTCCCTACCTGCAAAATAGTACAGAGCATGAGACATACGGCAACCAGCAGCGTGCAGCTTTTCTTTGCAATTGTTTTTCCGTTTTCAACATTCATCAGTTTCATAGTTTCCCCTTTCTCGACGCACTCTGGTGTACTGGTGCGTCATGCAAATAGATTAGCCAGTTAGAAGGTTTCATTAACCCTCCACGCCCATATAGATTTCCTTCCCGCGCTTTGGCTTAAAGGTATATACTTTAAAATTTTTGTAGGTCCAGACTCCGTCTTTGCCATCCCCGTAACAGCTGGAATAGTATTTTTTCTTTTGCGGGTTTCCGATGAGCTTTTTCAGGGCTGAAATATCCTTTTCGTATTTGGCGGCTTTCTGAAGCTTTTTTGTCTTTGATTTGTTATATACGCCGGAAGAGCTGAAGGCATAAAACTTTCCGCTTATCACCTGGGTGCCTGCAAGCCGTTTCCCGGTCTTGTCAAAATAATATTTTTTGTCCTTTGCCCAGCCCTTAGCGGCTGTTCCCTGCGGGTTCACCTGGTATTTTACTTTGCCGATGGTTACGACTTTTTTCCCCTCAGGCTGAAAGAGCTGTCCGTTCTTGTCAAATATATAATATTTGCTTCCAATTTTATAGCTGAGGGTTGCTGCCGCTCCGTCTGCTTTAAAGTAGTATTTTTTCTGCTCAATGGTTCTCCACGCTTTTTTGACAAGCGTTCCATTTTCATAGCAGTGATAGACGCCGTTTTCTTTTTTCAGGATCTGCTCCATCTGCGGCTCAGAAGGGGCTGCCGGGTTTTCCGGCTCAGTCGTCTCAGCTGCGCTGCAGGGAACTGCCATGCACAGGAATACCATCAGGATGCAGAAAATGCTGCAGAGCCACTGTTTTGCTGTTCGTTTCATAAATTTCTCCTCATATTTATTGTACTTTTTTATTAACTAGCTTCTGTTTGGCGTTTAAATCTTAACTCTGAGAACCGGATGAAGCCGGTACACTCCATACTTAACGCCGTAATGATTTTTATAGCTCTTTGCCTCCGCAAATAGCGGATCGTAAACCCTTCCATTAATTTCCGTCCACGAATGGCCTCGTTTGTCCTCCTTGCTGTCGCAGCAAATATAGACGTTCTTATAGCCAATAGCCTTTGCAAGATATCCAAAAGCCGCTGCATCGGAGTGGCAATCACCTCCGCCGCCTTTGAAATGGTCGTTGGCGTAGACTGCCGGCCACCCCTTTTTGTTTTTAAAGGGCCGTCTCATGCGGTAGTGTTTTTTGATTACCCATTTAAAACAAGTCTCCAGCTTTTCCTTTTTGCTCATCTTGGGCTTTGTAATTTTAGCGGCAATCTTTTTTGCTCTCTGAAGGGTTACAAAATCGTTTTTGGCTACCTTTCCCATCTTTTTTCCGTTTGCGTAAAAATAGACTTTTCCGGTTTTGTATGCCTCTACAATGCCTTTAGCCGTAAGATAATAGGTGGTTTTTCCCGCACGGACTGTTCCTCTCTGCAGAACTCCCTCCGCATCAAAGTAATAGTAGAATTTGCCGATCTGCACGCTTCCCGTGGCTGTCTGGCCGTCTATGTAATATTTTTTGCAGCCTTTTTCCCTGTGCCAGCCATTCCGCGTTTCTTCCTTTTGCTGGTCTTCTTCCAGAGGCCCGGCGGGCGCTCCCCTCGGGGTTTGGCTTTGCGCAGTCTCCAGCTCTGCCGCATAGGCGCTGCGCTGCGGCAGGATGCAGCTCGCGAACAAAAGCAGCAGGATGCTGATGGCCACTGCTCTGGTCTTTACCGATGTTCCCATCATTTTAAATACCTCTTCATCTTCATTGCGTTTTCTTTACAATGTCCTCTGCATATCTTCTTGCAGGCCCTTTTATAGCTTTATTATACAAAGAAATGCTATCCGATTCAATTGTAAATCCCTCTCTTTTCGAAAAAACACCGCCGCATAGCGGCGCTCATTGAAGAATTGGATCTACTGCGGCTCTCAAAAAACATAAAAATGTGCCGGACTGAAAATTCCTCCTGCACATTTTTTATGCTTTATTTATTCTGCGCTGTCTATAGCATTACTTGCCCTTAAATTCTGCCGCACGTTTTTCCAGGAACGCCTGCATACCTTCCTTTTGATCCTCTGCGGCAAAGCACATGGCAAAGAGTTCATTTTCCAGAGCGATTCCCGAATCCAAATCCATCTCCAAGCCTCTGCTTACTGCTGCCTTCGCGTACTTTACTGCCAGGGGTCCGTTTTTCAGGATGCTCCTGGCCATCTCTTCCGCCTCATCCAGCAGCGCCTCAGGGTCTGTCACTTTATTGACAAGCCCTACTTGCAGCGCTTCGTCGGCTTTCATCATCCTTCCCGTCAGGATCATCTCCATGGCCCGGGCTTTTCCAATTCGTCTTGGAAGCCTCTGGGTTCCGGAAAAGCCCGGCGTAATTCCCAGGGATACTTCCGGCTGCCCGAATTTTGCTTTTGTGCTGGCGAAGATCATGTCACAGGCCAGCGCCAGCTCGCAGCCGCCGCCCAGGGCAAAGCCGTTTACCGCTGCAATCGTCGGTATGGGCAAAAGCTCCAATCTGCGGAAGATAGCGGATCCGTTTCTGCCCCAGTTTCGTCCGCCCTCCAGATCCAGCGCGCTCTGCGCACTGATGTCCGCGCCAGCAACGAAGGCTCTTCCTTCCCCTGTCACAATGAGCGCTTTAATAGACTCATCCTTTTCTGCTATGTCCAGAGCCTGGCGAAGCTCCTCCAGAACCTCTGCGTCCAAGGCGTTGAGGACTTCCGGTTTGTTGATGGTTAAAAAAATTATTTCTTCTTTTTTTTCAAATTTAATGGACTGAAACATTGTTTTCTCCTCTTATTGCTCCCACTGTGCGATAATTTCCGGAATTACTTTTTTCAGATCGCCGCAGACTGCGTAATCGGCCAGCTGCATCATCGGCGCGTCCGGATCCTTATTGATAGCAATAATAATATCTGAGGTCTGCATTCCTGCCAAATGCTGAATCGCGCCGGATATACCGCAGGCAAAATAGATGTTTGGCTTCACGGTAGTGCCGGTCTGTCCCACCTGATGGCTCTGATCAATCCAGCCTGCATCGACAGCAGCTCTTGATGCGCCCACTACGCCGCCTGTTGTTTTGGCAAGTTCCTCGATAAGCTGAAAGCCCTCTGCAGTTCCAAGGCCTCTGCCTCCGGAGCAAATGATTTTCGCATCTGTCAGGGAAACCAATTCTTTGGCTGCCTTTACTACCTCCAATACTTCCACCTGAATATCGTCTTCGCTCAGGCGTGGCGCTACATTTACCAGTTCTCCCTTTGCACCCTGCCGCTTTTCCAGTCTGTCCATGACACCCGGGCGAACGGTTGCCATTTGGGGCCGTGTTTTTGGGGTCACGATGGTGGCCATAAGGTTTCCGCCAAAGGCAGGTCTCGTCTGCTTCAGCCCTTTGTCCTTGCTGTCCGGATCCAGGCCTGCTGTACTGGCCGTCGTATTCTTCTGCAAATATTCTATGTATCTTCCAGTGTTAATATCCAGCCTCGTACAGTCTGCCGTCAGCCCCGTATCCAGCCTTGCTGCAATCCTTGGCGCCAGGTCCCTCCCAATGTGGGTTGCTCCGAAGAGGACAATTTCCGGCTTGTAGTCTTTAATGGCATCGGTCATAACCTTTGCGTAGCCGTCTGTTGTATAATTTTTCAAAAGAGGATCATTGATCTGGTAAACCACATCCGCGCCGCAGGCATATAGCTCTTCCACCAGCTTTCCGGTCCCATCTCCTATGAGAACAGCGCATACTCTGGCGCCGTCCCCCCGCTCTCTGGATAGTCTGTATCCCTCGCCCAGAAGCTCCAGGGCTACGTTCATCAGCTTGCCGTCCCGCTGCTCCGTGTATACCCATATATCCTTATATTCTGTAAAATCTGCCATTTTATATGCCTCCTAGATTATATGTCTTTCCTTAAGATTCCTTATGAGATTTGCTGCCAGCTCTTTCGCGGAATCGCCTTCCACCTGCACGCCCTTTCCCTTTGGCTTTGGGGTAAAGGAGCGGAATACGTTTGTCGGGGACGCCTGTAATCCCACGGTTTCCTTGTCCACACCGATGTCCTCTGCACTCCAGACCTTGATGTCCGCTCCAGCTCCCTTTAAGATTCCCCGGATGCTCATGTATCTGGGTGTATTGAGCTCCTTGATTGCCGTCAGTACGCAGGGCAGTTTTACTCTCAGGTGTTCATATCCGTCTTCCAGCGCTCTTTTCACTTTTACCGCATCTTTCTCCAGAGAAAAGTCCTTCACATAAGTCACCTGCGGGATTCCCAGTTTTTCTGCGATCTGAGGGCCTACCTGAGCTGTATCGCCGTCAATGGCCTGTCTGCCTGCGAAAATCAGATCAAAGGCTCCGATTTTATTGATCCCAGCTGCCAGCGCATTGGATGTTGCCCAAGTGTCAGAACCTCCAAGCGCCCGGTCGGATAACAGCACCGCATCGTCTGCTCCCATTGCGATGCACTCCTGCAGCATTTCCTTTGCCTGCGGAGGCCCCATGGTCAGAACCGTAACTTGGGTATTCGGGTTTTCATCTTTAATTGCCAGGGCCTGTTCCAGGGCATTGGCATCATCATGGTTCAAGATGGATTCCACGCCATCCCTGATAAGGGTTCCTGTCTCCGGGTTGATCTTTATTTCGTTGGTATTTGGTACCTGTTTTACACATACAATGATTTTCATACTTCCGCTCCTTCCCCTATTTGAAAATGTCTCCTGAAATTACCATTTTCATAACTTCTGACGTTCCCTCATAAATCTCTGTTATTTTCTGATCCCGATACATCCGTTCTACCGGGTAGTCCTTGATATATCCGTATCCGCCGTGGAACTGTACCGCTTTATCGACCACATAGGACGCGGTTTCCGAGCAGGAAAGCTTTGCCTGGGCCGCGGTTACAGTTCCGGGAAGTCCCCGATCTCTTGTGTTGCATGCCCGGTACAAAAGCAGCCTGGAGCCGTCAATTCTTGTTTTCATATTGGCCATCTCAAAGGCCAGAGCCTGGAACTTATCAAGGCTTCTGCCAAACTGCTTTCTCTGCTTCATATATTCTACTGTCTGATCAAAGGCCCCCTGGGCGATTCCCAGTGCCTGAGCCGCGATTCCCAGTCTCCCCACATCCAGTGATGACATAGCCACCTTAAAGCCCTTTCCCTGGGCACCTAAAAGGTTTTCCTTTGGAATTCTGCAGTCCTCAAAGACCAGCTCAGCTGCGATACTGCCGCGGATCCCCATTTTGTTTTCTTTTTTTCCACGTGAAAAGCCCGGTGTTCCCTTTTCTACAAGAAAGGCGCTGATGCCTTTGTTTCCTTTGCTTTTGTCGGTCATGGCCATAATAACGTATACATCTGCGATTCCGCCTCCGGAAATAAAGATTTTGCTTCCGTTCAGAATCCAACAGTCTCCTCCATCAGATGCGCTGGTCTGCTGCATGGCGGCGTCTGTCCCTGCGTTGGGTTCCGTAAGTCCGAAAGCTCCCAGTTTTTTCCCTGACAAAAGGTCTGGAAGGTATTTTCGTTTCTGTTCTTCTGTTCCGTATGTAAAGATAGGCCAGCAGCACAGCGCATTGTGGGTTTGAACGATAACTCCATGGGAGCCGTCCACTTTTGATAGCTCTTCTACTGCCATAATGTAGGTCAGATAATCCGTTCCTGCTCCGCCGTATTCCTGTGGGAAGGGCATCCCCATTACGCCCAATTTTCCCAGCTTTCCAATTGTCTCATAGGGATATTCCGCACTTGTGTCAATTTCCTCCGCAATTGGGGCAATTTCATTTTCGGCAAATTCTTTGATCATTTTTTTGACCATCTGTTGTTCTCTTGAATAGCTGAATTCCATTTCATTCCTCCTCATGTTTCATATTACGTCTGCAGCCTGCAAGTCCCGGGACCAGCCGACAGCCGCTGCGGCAGAATACTTGCTTCCGCCCTTTTGGACATAACCGCCGGCCTTCCCGGTCTGCTCTACCGCTATCAGTAACATTCTCTGTATATTTCCTGAATCAACTCTTTTGTAAGAGGGACATACGAATTAACTACAAGTCTTTGCTGGTTTTCCAGGACAGACTCTGCAAATACCTCGATGTCCTTTTCCTCAAAGCCATATTCTCGCAGGGGCCGCAGATGAAGGATCTTTTCCTCCAGTTCCGCAAGCCTTCCCAGCGCTTCTTCTTCTGTTCCTCCCAAAATGCGGGCAATGGTTTTTTTGAATTCTCCCATCTTTCCTTCTGGCTTTCTTTCGTTATATTTTTCCAGCACTTTGCCAAAGAGGGCGTAATTGGATTCGCCGTGAGGCACGTGATACGTCCCGCCCAGTGGGAAAGACATGGCGTGTACCGTTGCACAACCTGCCTGGAGAAAGGCAATGCCCGCATAGCACGCTGCTGTTACGAACTCTTCCAGATAGTCCAACCTGACCTCCGGTCCCTGTTCTCCGATTCTGCGAAAGCCCTCCAGGATCAGCTCCATTGCTTTCACTCCGTAAAGCTCGGAGGTCATGGTTGCCCTGGCTGGCGACAGGTAGGATTCCACCGCGTGGATGAGCGCGTCGATGGCAGAGGATGCAAAGGGTTTGTATGGAAGGGTTTTCAACATCTGCGGAATCAGGCATACTTCCTGTGGAATCAGCAGATCCGATACAAGACCCAGTTTTGTAGTATCTCCATTGGCATCCTTTACAATGGCCACTGAAATATTGGTCACTTCCGATCCCGTTCCGCAGGTTGTGGGAATGGCGATGAGTTTTTTTGCCCGCATGACTTCCGCTTCTTTGAAAAACAGCTGATGGATGCTGCCTGTTCGTTTCAGGGACAGGAGTTTTCCGATGTCCATAATAGCGCCGCCCCCTGCCGCAATGACCCGATCATAAGAATCCTCCGGTGCTGCTGCAAAAATTTTGCTTATCATTTCCTCCGACGGTTCTCCTGCGCCGAACTTTTCCTGAAACAATACCTGACACTGCAGGTTCAGGGGTTTTGCAAATTCGTCATATATAAACTGATTTGTGAAAAGAAGATCCCTTTTGTCTGGCTGAAATTCTTTGACAAACTCCTCAAAGCTTTTGAACTTGTTTAGCTGGCCTTTGATTAAAATTTCTTTCATTCTCTTATCCTCCCTTGCTGTTTTCCGCTCCTCGCTTCTTTCTTTTTCTCTTGCATCTAAAGGTTAATCTGACTATAATATGGATAATCTGCACTGTTTTGATCAGGTTCGGTGTAAAGCTGTGGAGCCTGCGGCCTTTCTGATATCGTTAACACTTCTGCCGTTCTCCATATCCGGCCTGACTGTAAGAAACAGATTGCTGATTACCCCCGGGGCCATACTCTTCTCTCAAAATCGGTATGGCCCCAACTTTAAGTATTTATTATCAGGTGTCGATTGCTATTGTTCTGATACGATTTTTCCCAGTAGTTCATCGATTACGTTTAAGGTATAGGCAATGTCTTCCTCCGTGCTCTGTGCGCACATGTAGTTGCGGCCTCTCCAGGGGTTCAGGCGGATGCCGCGTTCCATACATCCCTGTACCAGTTTTGTGTACATCTTTTTGTCTGCCTTTTTATAATGATCCCGGTAGTCCGTCAGCTCTTCGTCGGTTCCCAGGATCAGGGTCCACATACCGCCGATGGCTCTTGTGGTGACTTTAATGCCGTGCTTTTTACAGATTGTTTCGATTCCATCCGCCATTTTTCTGGACATGGCTTCCAGTTTTTCGTAAAATCCTGGCTGCTCGCAGACCTGAATCGTTGCAAGGGCTGCCGCAACGCAGAGGGCATTGGCCGCAAAGGTTCCCGATCCTGTGGTTGCAGCTGATACTACTTCTTCTCTTCCCACTACGCATGAAATCGGGTAGCCTCCTCCAATAGCTTTTCCAAAGGTGGCCAGATCCGGTGTCACGCCGAAATAGCCCTGCGCGCCCTGCAGGCCCAGGCGGAATCCAGTAATCACTTCATCAAAGATGAGAACAACATGATATTGGTCACAGAGCTTTCTCAGGCCTTCCAAAAATCCTTTTTTCGGATAAACCGGATCCGCGTTTGCCATAACAGCCTCCAGGATTATGCAGGCAATGTCATGTCCCTGGGTCTTGAAAATATGCTCGATATTATCCAGATCATTGAACATGGCGATGATAATATCCTCGGGATCCTTTTGTCCTTTAATATGTTTGATCTTATTGGGGTTTTCTCGGTCGCCCAGCTCCTCGATGGTCTGCGCATCGCAGCTTACTTTTTCTTCATCCATGGAACCATGGTAACAGCCTTCAATCTTGACGATCTTTTTCTTTCCCGTATAAGCTCTGGCAACCCGGATGGCGTGCATATTCGCTTCAGAACCAGAAGACATGAAGGCGCTTACTTTATCTGCGCAGGGAATGATGTCCACCAGTTTGCCCGCAAGCTTCACCAGATCTTCATTGGGCGCTGCCATTAACGTAGCTTTGTGCAGCTGTGCTTCTACGGCCATTGTCACCTCCGGATGCACATAGCCTAAAATATTTGGACCAAATGCATTTAAAAAATCAATATAGGAATTTCCATCAACGTCAAAAACTTTGGAGCCTTTGCCGTAGGCCATGTAAATCGGATATTCACTCCAGGCCGCCTTATGAAAGGAGCTGGAAAGTCCCCCAACCAGACAGCGCTGCGCCTGCTGAAATAACTGCTTTGATTTTTCTGTCGAATAATCCATTCTTTTTCCTCCTATCTTTACTAACAACTCATGTTTTTCGTGTCCGCTGAAATTGCGACTTTAATTTTTAACTCTACAAAATGATTGGGAACGCCGCAGCAGCCTTCTGTCTCTGTCTTATCTTTGAAAATGCAGGTTTGGTATTTTTTTACTCCCAATTTTTCCGCAAAATCCTTTCCGCACAGAAGTAGCTCTTTCTCTGTAAAGCTTACCGCTTCTTCCAGAGTTTCAAAAACAACTCTGCGTCTCGGCAGATGGGCAATATATTTTCGGATATGGGAATCGTACCGAATGAGCGCCTCCAGCGCTTCATTAATATTTCCTGATACAGTTCCCACTGCATTGGCAACTTCGCTGTTTTGCGGGACAATTACCCTGCACCTGAGTTTTTCCGCCACTTTTTCAAACCAGATCTTAGCCGGCGCGCCGATTCCCACAATGGGAACATTGAATTTCAGGTTGAAATCCGCCAGCCGATTTGGTTGCTCGCGATCAAAAACGCACCGCAGCATTTCATCGGAAAGGTACGCCTCATCGATCCCCTGTTCTGCCAGCAGGCTTTCTACCAGAGCAGAGCAGATCCTCTCTGTAAAAGCAGCTTCCGCGTATTCCACGAACTCTGCTTCCGACATGCGGCTGCGGTTTGCCATACGGTTTACCGCAATGCGGGAGATCTCCCTGTTGTACTGTGTATATTCTCCGGTAGCATGGAGAATATCGGTGGGAGTCAGCGAAATCAGCTGTATAATGCTGAGCTCTAAAAGCTTTTTGATTTTCAGAGAATCAATGTCCCTGTTAAGGGCTTCGCTCAAATATAAAAGGGAGTGGGATCCATCTTTTAACAGCTCTATAATTTCCCTTTCTTCTGGCTCCAGCAGCTCTTCATTCACATTGTCCTTAAACAGAGAGACACAATCCATTTCCTGCCTGCCGACGATATGGTAATTGCTGCAAAGACTCATTTTTTTTATTTCTTCCACCAACGTGCGGTTTTTCTCCGCTTCCATACAGAGAGGAACCGCTCTCTCCGGGCCAAAATTCAGGCTTCCTGTATGATCCATTCTGATATAGCTGTCACCGCCAAGTCCAAAGGAGCGGCTCTTCATGGCCTTTACTCTAGTCTGCCAGCTCCCAACGACTGCTCCGCATGACTTTACGGGTATTTCCCTGTTTACCACAGGAACGATATCCAGCGTTGTGCCGCCCATATCTGCCACAATCATGCTGTTTTCATTGGACAGTACCATTCCTCCCAGAGCGCTGGCTGCCGGTCCCGAGAGAACAGTTTCAATCGGCCGCTCCTCTGCAAAGGAATCGACCATACAATTGCCGTCTCCTTTTATAATCACCAGGGTAGCGTCAATTCCCTTTCGTTTTAAAACCCCTTTTGTGGCGGCAATTAGCTCTTTGATGATGGGGATCAGCCTTGCGTTTAGTGTGGCTGTTACGGTTCTTTCATAGTACCCCAGGACATTCGTAAGTTCGTGTGCACACACGACCGGAATGCCTAATATTTTGTCCGACAGTTCTTTAATCTGTCTCTCATAAGAGGGATTTCTTACACTTGCATATCCTGAAATCGCCAGGGCTTCCACCTTGCCCTTCATAAAGGTCAGGCACTGCTCTGCGCTCTGCAGATCCAGAGGTGAAATTTCATAGCCCTTTACATTTATTTTTCCTTTTACATTAAAGCGAAAGGCCGCAGGATACGTGTGATGATCCGGCTCATCAATTGTAACGAGCCCTACAGCAGCTCCCTTTTCCTCAATCACTGCGTTTGTTGCCAGGGTTGTGGACAAGCAGACCAGGCAGATATTTTTTACCTGATCGATTTCCAGCTGGCTGATGGCGGATTCAATGCCTACATTCAAGTCTTCCTTTGTTGTAGCTGCCTTTGCTTTCTTTATTACTTCCCCTGTGCTGCAATCTACCAGAACCGCATCTGTATAAGATCCCCCTGTGTCTATACCGAGTTTCCATTTCATAATCTGTCATCTCACTCTATATATCCATTCTTTTATTACTGTAATTTATTTTTTTAATGTAATCTGGTTCAGCATCTTCCAAACGGTGAAATCCGTCTTCACTCTATTTTAAGGACTGCACGCTGGCTCTCATGAAAATTCGGCCCCAGCCTGGATTCACTAATGTAATATTGCAATCTTCATGCCAAACATTTATCTTTTTTATTTTTGCCGGATCGTAATGGCCACTATCCGCCGAAGTGTTCTAACTTCAAGGCTTTTCACCTTTCCTGCCAGCCTCATGCCTTTTATGTTCCGCAAGGCCAAAAGAAATTCCCTTTTAAAATATAGGCTTTTTTAGTCTTTTATAGTTTATTTTGTCCACAAAAATTCTATCATTCCCTGCCCGGTAATAGAGCGCTGTCCTGAATCATTTGAATGGTCCGTACCAGATCGTTTTCTGCAAAGATCCCCTTTTTGTTGATCATCTCCTGAACATCGGATGGCTCTGAATGCCCCGGCAAAATCGTGTTAAGGCGGCCACCCATAAAGACGATGTATTTCTTGTCCCGCCTTTCCATTTCCTTCAGAAGCAGTTCCGCAATGCCCAGAGCCTGTCCGTTATGCGTGCTGACTCCAATGCAGGTAATGCCCTCTTCATCTGCAGTATCAAAAATATAAGGGACTGATGAGTCTACTCCTGCGTCTACGATTTTAGCTCCGGCATTTTCCAGTATGCTCTTCACATATTGGATGCCGTATACGTGGGCGTCTGTAGAAGCAACCAGCACCTTTTTTCCCTTCAGAGTATTGGTCAGGCCTGCGCTCTTTACTCTGGCAGCGCTTTCCTCCACCATATTTTTGGTCAGCTTTCCCATGTCCGTATAATAATTCACATGAACTTCGCCCGTTTCCTTTGCGCTGGGATGGAAGGTTTCCTCAAACAGGCCTGCGTTAAAGTTTTTGATAAACATCAGCATCTGCATGGGATCCTTGATATCTATACCTGCCGAGTCCAGAACCTCCAGCATATTGTGGAAAAATCGGGTTCCTTCCCGTTTCAGTACTTCTGCCATTTCGTCAATTGCAGTAAAATCAATAACCTCCTCCCACTGCTCGATGTTCTCCTCCAGCCTGGAACATACGCCCAGCATACCTTTGATAGCATCGATGGTAGGAACGTGTACCTTTTCTGTAATCGGCACCGGCAAAATAACGGCTCCCGTATTGTATCTGCGTTCTGCCAGAACAGCCATGAGCATTTCCTGAGAAAGCATGCCATAATTTGCTTCAATATCGTGATCCCAGAATCTCGTGGTGTTTGCCTGGATTTTGGCAACAGGCAGGGGCTGTTTTTCCGTCCAAAGCGCATCATAGAGAGCTTTCAGCAGAGCTGCCCGAATTCGGATATCGCTGATCAGTCCACCGTAATTAACCTGGTAAATAACGCCGCACAGTTCTGTGCTGACATATTGTTCAAAGAGAGCGTAGCCTACCCATGCGATGGCATCTTTGCAATAGCTCGGGTAGGTATCGTCCAAATATCCGCTGACGCCAAAGCCTTCGTCCCATTTTGTAGAGAGGACGCCCATAACCCGCAGCATATCGCTCACATATTTTACATGGTCATCACAGCCCGGATAATTCCAGAGAAGCTGTGAGAAGCAGCCTACCTGGTAGGAGCCCGCCTTCAGCGCGTTGATGCCGTTAAACCACGCATTTGGTACGGCCAGTACCTGATCGGACTGAATCACTTCCATACCCTCAATGTTTCCCAGAGCCATAAAGTCTTCTGGTGTTTCCAGCACATAACTGGTATTTTTAGAGTCATATTGCCGCAGTTCTTTTGGGATTGCGCTCAATGTGCTGGGAATTGCCAGGGTTGAGTGGTAATTGATCCCAAGCTTTTTGCACCAGCGCTGGAGCTCTTTTATGCCCTCCACTTCCTCTTCAATGGTTGCCAGCCCTACATTGGAAAACCAGGAAATTTCCTTTCGCTCTTTATGCGCCTTAAAATATTCCAGGTAATTGTCAAACTGGCTGTCTCTTACAAGGCGGCTCCTTCCAGCTTTGATGGAGGGACCCCTTTTTCTCCCTTCCTCCAGTATGTCCTGTCCTTTTGGCAAATTTTTCGGAATCAGGCTCTTTATATAATCTTTTGTTGCACCTGTCATATCTGACCTCCTTTTATTCTCTCAAATAAGAATCAATTACTGCTATGTATATAATTAACGCAAGCACCATACCAACCTGCCCCTTCGCCCATTTTTTCCGGCTCGATTTCTTCAAGAGGCTTTTTTGTTGAAAATTCAGTATTTATTCACATTCTTTTAAAAATTAATCTTCGCGATCTCCACCATTTATTCATTTGTTTCAATTTTATAGTTTATTTTAGGTTTTTTATGGACACATATGCTCCTAATTCCATTGCATTTTATGTTTCAATAAGGTATACTGAAAAAAACAATAGAAAGGATTCTTTTTTATGGAAAATCAGAATACGAATAATCGAAACCTCTTAATCTGTCTAAGCAATCCCACAAACCTCGAACACATCGCATCCTCCATCCGCATGTATTTCGGAAACATTTTGAATATTGTTGCCATTCCTCCTTCCAGGCTGTTCGATCTTACCCACGAACCGGCTGCCGCTGTTATCTCACATCTGACCATCGGCACTGTAAAGGAACGCTTTCCAAAAGCCGTCCTCATCCACCAGCAGCGGGATCTGTCGGGGCAGGCCCTGGAGAAAGTCGTATCTCTGCCTGCAGGCTCCAATGCTCTGATTGTCAACAAGCCTCTGGATGCAGCCCATGAAACCATGGATTCCCTGGCAGAGCTGGGCATCAATCATATCAATATGATCGCCTATGCTCCCGGATGTCAGGTCGATACTTCCCACATTGATACCATCATTTACTCCGGAGTCTTTGAGCACTGTCCCAAGTTAAACTGCCAGTATATCGACATCGGCCTCAGAAAAATATCAATTTACACGATTATTGACATTGCCCGTGCCTTTAATCTTCCTTCCGAGCATGTAAAGGATTATTATAACGACATCATCCAGCAGTTCACTTCCTCCTGCTACCGCATCGATCATGCCCTCAAACAGGTCAATAATCTGAAAAATAATTTTGAAAAAATCTGTGATATCAACAACAACATTACGTTTGTCATCAATGAAAACAGCGAGATCGTCCTTTTTAACAAAACAGCAAAGAAATATTTTGATACAAAAAACGTGGACAACATTATCGGCCGAAACTATCAGCCTGTTTTCCGCCGTTATCCGGAGCTGCTGTCTTACATCGAATCCGCCGTCCCTCTCCAGGACACTCTGATTACAATTGGGGATCAAAAACTCCTGATCTCTTCTTTTGATATGGATCTGGAGAAGAACAGAAATAAAGCCTTTATTTTGCTGCCCCTGTCCACGCTCCAAAAACGGGAAGGGCTGGTTCGTAAAAAGCTTCAGGCTACAGGCTTTACTGCCAGACACACCTTTGATGACATTTTGGGCAGCAGCCATTTGATGAATCAATGCAAAGCTCTGGCGAAAATTTACGCAAAAACCGCTTCGCCAATTCTCATCACTGGCGAATCTGGCACTGGAAAAGAGCTCTTTGCACAGGCCATTCACAACACTTCCTCAAGAAAGGAATCCAATTTTGTTGCCATCAATTTTGCCGCCCTTCCCGAAACTCTGGCAGAAAGCGAGCTGTTCGGATATTCGGAGGGCGCTTTTACCGGCGCTTCCAAAAGCGGGAAAGCCGGCATGTTCGAGCTGGCTCACACTGGAACGATTTTTCTGGACGAAATCGGGGATGCTTCCCTTCCTGTGCAGGCCAAGCTGCTGCGCGTTCTGGAAGAAAAGGAAGTCGTTCGCGTTGGCGGGGTCGATGTGCTCCCTGTTGATGTACGAATTATCTGCGCAACCAACAAAAATCTGGAAGCTGCTATTCAGGAGGGAACCTTCCGGGAGGATCTCTACTATCGAATCAAAGTATTAAACCTGCAGCTAAAGCCTCTGCGGGATCGTCCTGAGGATATTGAAGAAACGCTGAACCATCTGCTGACAGGCTCTCAGGCCCAGGCTCTGGCGCAGCTCCCCGGTATGCAAGCCTTTTTGGCGCACTACAGCTGGCCCGGAAATGCCAGAGAGCTTCGTACCATTGCCGAATATATCAATATGCTGGCCAATCTGCCCAACCAGCAGGAAGCCATCAGCATGCTGAACCTTTATATTGAAAGCAATTTAAAAAGCACCCTTCCTTCGCCTAATACCAAAGCCGTCTCTCCCCATGCCGCCATTTCCCCTCCAAAAGAAACAATGCGTGTGGATACCGGCTATCTCAGCCAGGATCTCCTCATCATCCTACAGGCCATTTACAGTCTGCAGAATCAGGGAATTATTGCCGGGCGAAATTCCATATGCAAAACACCGGATGCCATGCGCATTCAGCTTACAGAAGCCAAAGTAAAAAACCGGCTGAAAAAGCTGGAGGCCTTGGGCTATATCACAATTGGAAAGACAAAGCAGGGCGTTCTCCTGACTGACGCGGGGTATCAGATGCTCATGCAGAATGTGAAACAGATGTAGGAGCATCTCCCCGCTCGCTGCAAAGCGTCCTGCACAGACTGACGGGTTCGTGCGGGACGCCTGCTTTTTAAAGTCTCCCAAAAACCCGATCCAGTCTTTCAAGAGTAACTTCAATATCCTCTCTGGTATGGGCCGTCGTAAAACCGCAGTGATGCGGAAACGGCTTATCCCCGCCATAGTACATGTAGAGTTTTTCCTTAAGAGCCTCTTTGACAAATCGTTTATAAAGATCCGGCCGAAAACGTTTTACTGTTTCCGACAGCCGAAAATCCAGCTCCGGATCCTCATATCCAAAGTAAAACGCAAACTGCGCTCCGTGGCTTCGGATGTGCCCCGGAATGTTGTGCTTTTGAAACAGCTGGTTGATTCCTCCGCAGAGCAGGGCTTCCTTTTCTTCAATGATATTGTAAAACCCCGGCTCCAGCGCCATCCTGAGACAGGCAGTGGCAGCCATGACAGACATCATGTTTCCGGAGCTGGTTCCGCTGCACACCACCGGCCCCAGCGGGTTGAATCCATCCATAATCGCTGCCTTCCCGCCGATCAGGGCCAAAGAAAAGCCGTTTGCAATTGCTTTGGCAAAGGTGGACAGATCCGGTTTGACTCCATAATACCCTTGAGCGCTTCCCGGCCGAAACCGCATTCCTGAAATAACTTCATCAAAAATCAGCACAATTTTCTCCTGCGTGCAAAGCTCTCTGACCTTTCGCATGTATTCCATTGTGGAAGGGACGCACCCGCAGTCATAATTGACCGGCTCCATGATAATGGCCGCGATCCGACCCCTATACTTTTCAAAAACATGTTTCACCGCGTTGATGTTGTTGAATTCGATCAGGCGCACGTGCTCCTCCCCATGCTCCGGAAAGCCGGGAAGTTCCGCCGTGACTCTTCTCGTCTCGCCGAATTCGTCCAGATCCCTGCCATAGCCGCCGTTATACCAGATCATCTCATGCATACCGTGAAAGTGCCCGTCCATTTTAATGATCAGATCCCTGCCCGTGTACGCTCTTGCCAGGCGGATAGCTGCCAGGGTTGCCTCTGTTCCTGAATTGGTAATTCTGATTTTTTCTACAGTGGGAACAAGCTTTGTAAACAGCTTTGCAAATTCCACCGTATATTCCGAATCAAAGTTCATGTAAAATCCCTTATCAACGCACTTTCGAATTTCCTCTTTGATCCTGGGATGATCAAAGCCAAACAAAATGGCCCCCGCTCCGCAGTGATAGTCGATGTATTCCTCGCCATCTGCCGTAAAAATATGGCTTCCCGAAGCGCGTTCAAGATAAAGAGGCCTTTCCAGCGTCCGGTGGATCCGTCCTCCCGCACTTCCTCCGCCCACCATTCGTTTCCGGGCCTCATGAAAAAGTTCCAAGCTCTTTTCCATATGTATTTCCATCCTTTCCTCTCCGCTTTTCCTGCTGTACGCCAGCAGATGCACGTGGAAAAAGTCCCAGTGCATCTGCAAAAATCTACTGCTATTTATTAAGCCCTCCTCTTATAGCCAGCTTTGGGCTTACATATTCAATCCAATATAATACGGGATAATCCATGTTACGATGGAGAACACAAAGATTCCAACGCCCAGCCATACAGTAGCCTTAAGCGACCTTCTGGTCTTCTCAATCTCAACCGGATCTTTCTCACCCTCCGGAACAACGAACAGAGCCGCTCTCTGTGCTTCTTCTTCCGGAGTAACCTTTGTAGCCTTGCTGGCAATGACCATTGCTATAACGTTTGAAAGGGTTCCGATAAAGTACACGTCAAGATAAATCGGGACTGTGATTCCCTGAGATGTAGTGATAACCTTCATAAGGAAGCTTACTGTGAAGCCTGCGCACATACCGGCAAAAGCTCCGGCCTTTGTAACCTTTTTACTCCAGACACTGGCGATGGCCACCGGAAGCATTGCGCAGATTACAACCGTAGCGCCGATCTGCATGATCCACCAGATGTTCGGCGGATTGGTTATGGCAATCACCGCTACAATGGCTGCCACGATAATCATGGAGATTCTGGAAACCATTACATTTTTCTTTTCATCTTTGATTCTGAAAATATCATTGGAAATGGACGCGCCTACCAATGACAGGAACGTTGTTGAGGATGAAATGGCCGCCGCAATGATTCCTGTTACAAGGATGACTCCTATGACGGACGGAAGAACATTTCCTGCTGCCCAGAGCCATACCTGTGTCGGCTCTGTATCGCCGATATCAAAGGCATGCATAAAGACTGCCCCCAGCTCCACCAGATAGTTAATGGCAAAGCATCCGATAATAACCCATACTGCAGAGCGGATAACCGTATGCTCATCCTTTGCCATCATGTTGCGGGAGCACTGCCACGGCCCGCAGATAGCTACACCGGCCCAGCAAACGCCGTATGCCAGGAAGTAGATTACATTTTCAAGACCTGTATCATACAGGTAACCCAGCTTACCTGACCAGGACAGCAGATAGCTGGTCTCCGGATCAGCGGCAATGTCCTCAATAATGTCGTACCAGCCACCGCCTTTAACAGATATAATGATTACTGCAATTACTCCGATAGTGGTGAACAGGCCGAACATGATAGTATCTGTAATAAGTACGCCCTTTGAACCGGCTGCAATAACCATGATGGTAAAAAGAAGTACAGCCAGAAGAACACATATGTTGTAATCAAGTCCGGTTACATTAGACATGAGTGTCGCACCGCCCTGGGTAACGGACAGCAGATAAACAGCCATTGCCACAACGACTGCAATAACGGTCATAATTCCAACTGCATGAGAGCAGAAACGTTTTTCAAAGAAAGATGGGATCGTATACACATCAGCTCTTCTTAAAAACCGGCTGAAGAAGACAGCTCCCAGCACATATCCTCCGGCGCTGATTGCCGCACAGCCTGCAACTGCAACCCAGATGCCGTTGTACGCTTCTCCCGAGTCCCCCAAAAATACACCTGTACTCAGAAGAGATGCTACCATAGAACCTACGATAAGGCCTGTAGGCGCGTTTCTTCCCGCAACGAAATAATCATTGGCACTTCTTACAAATTTATTTACGACAAATGCCACGATCAAATATATGATAAAACTGATTAGGATCGAAATCATATATATATTCATACCAATAACCTCTCTTTTCTATTTCTTTTCTTTTGTTGGCGGGTATTCTTTATTGAACTGCCACAATGCCAACAATCCGCATACTACTACTGAACCTCCCCAAAATGCTGCCATTAAAATTTCCATAAGGCACGTCTCCTTTCACGTTTTCGCTCTTACCTATGCGAAAAAACTTTCAATACCTTTGCAATAACAAATTCTGTATCCTTGAAATAGCAATAGACTCGGACCTGTTCTCCTGACCAGTTAATGATCCCGAATCATTTTTATGGTTTTCAGGAGATCCTTATCTGCAAATACGCCTCTCCTATTAATCGTATCGCCAACATCTGACGGCTCCGAATGGCCCGGCAGTATTGTATTTAATACGCCTCCCAAAAACGGTACAAAGCGGTCTTCTCTTTTTTCCAGTTCAGCCAGAACCTCCATCGCAAGCCCCAGAGCTTGTCCGTTGTGTGTGCTGATACCTATTTTTAATAAACATCAGCATCTGCAGTGGATCTTCAATAGTAAGCCCTGCGCCATCAATATTGTCCAGAATATTCTGAAATTTTGCTCGCCCCTGAACCCTTAAAATTTCCGCCATTTCATCAATGGCTGCAAAGCCCACCATATCGTCCCATTGCTCAATGTTTTCTTCCAGCCTGGAGCAGGCCCCCAGCGCACCTTTAATGACCTCTATGGTAGGCACGTGCACCTTTTCGGTGATGGGGACCGGCAGGATCATTGCACCGCTGCATCCTTGCAGTAGCTGGGATATCCCCACCTGATAGCTTCCCGCACGCAAGACGCTGATACCTGTCTGCCACGCATTCGGTACTCCCAGTACCTGATCTCCCTGCATGACCTCCCAGGCCGGCCCTGGCGGCTCCAGCTTTCAGAAAGTCTGCCGGAGCCATTTCCCGGACTTGCACTTGCTCGCCTTTTCAGGCAAACCTATTTTACAAAGGCCCCCTTGAGAACATAGGTCTTGAGTCTGCTGTACTCTTCCGGTGAATATCCGACGCCTTCATTTCCAAGGCCGCTGGCTTTGCATCCGCCGAAAGGCTGTTCATTCATTCTATAGCAGCTGCATCCGTTTACGATGACTGCAGATGTCTCCAGCTGATCCGCGATGCGGAAAGCTCTTGTCGTATCCCCTGAAAGGACTCCGCCGCTCAGGCCGTAGATGGACTGGTTGGCAATTTCGATAGCCTCTTCTTCTGTTTTGTAGGTAATGATCGGCCATACCTGCGCGAAGATTTCCATATCCTTTGCTACATCCGCATCCTTTGGCACATTGTCGATGATAGTCGGCTCGATGAAGGCGCCTTCCCGCTTGCCGCCGCATACGATGGTTCCTCCCTGCTCAACGGTGTGGTTGATCTGAGCTTCCACCTTTACTGCCGCTTTTTCTGTAACCAGGCAGATGGCTTTTGCATCTGGATCAAACTGGCTTCCCCGCGGAATGGCCAGTACCTTTTCCTTTAGTTTTTCTACAAATTCATCATGCATACTTTCAGGCACCAGGTATCTCTTGGTTGCACAGCAAATCTGTCCGTTATTGTAAAGTCTTCCCTCCAGGGCTTCCTGTACTGCTGTATCCATGTCCGCGTCATCACAGATGATGAGAGCATCGTTTCCGCCCAGCTCCATGAAGGTCTTTTTCATGGATTCCGCAGCCAGCTTCACCATCTCAACGCCGGTTTCCGTGCTTCCTGTAAGGGCAATTGCCGCAACATCAGGGCTTGTCAGAAGGGCTTCCGTTGATACGGATCGTTCGCAGGCTGTGAACTGAATCACATCTTTGGGAATTCCCACTTCGTGAGCGATATCCACCAGCATTCTTACGGTCAGCGGATTGGAGGATGGGGCTTTTACGATTACCGTATTTCCCATTGCCAGCGCTGGTGTAGCCTTTTGGAAGAACATTTCGATGGGATAGTTAAAGGGGATAATTGCCGCAACTACACCCAGGGCTTCTCTTCTGGAAAATCCCAGGTCATATTCTCTGCCGCCTGTTGTTCCGGTAAACACATCTCCGTATAAGTGCTTGGCTCTTTCGATGTTTCCTCTGCCGATTTCGCCGCCGTCAAAGCACTCGCCTTTTGCCGAATTAATTGGCTTTGCCATTTCCGATGCGCAGATCTGCCCGATCTCTTCGTTCTTTTCTTCAATTCTGTCGACCATCTTATATAAGAGCTTTGCTCTTTCTACAATGGGAGTTCTCTCCCATGCCGGCTGGGCAGCTTTTGCTTTTTTTACTTTTTCCTTCAGCTCTGCAGCTGTGTCGAGCCGAATGGTTTCCACCAGTTCTCCATTATATGGATTTGTAACATCTAACATCTTACTCATAATCATCTTTCCTTTCTTTGTTCATTTATATTAATACAGGTTGTATTAATCACGTTGCAGTATAGCATGCCGCAGCATTCCGCCCTTTTATGCAGCAAACCTGCAGCTATTACACCAGCTCCGTCAGCTTGAGTGTGTCGATCATTGGAAGGGGCGGCTGACAGAAGGTTTCTGTCTTGATGTCAATCACAACGGTCTGTTCTTTTACTGCCTCAAAGGCTTCCTCAAGAACCGGCTTGATGTCGTCTACCGTGCGAATGGTCAGGCCCTTTAATCCGCAGGATTCCGCTATTTTGGCGTAATCTACGGTTTCAATCCATACAGCGTTGGTCACATCTCCGAATTTGAATTTTTCCGCATAATACTGGTAGCCCAAAACCTTGTTGTTGATTACGGCTGCAATCACATTAATGCCTTCTCGCTTGCAGGTTTCCAGCTCGCTCCATGTATGTGCGAATCCACCGTCACCCGACAGGCTGAATACGGTTTTTGCCGGACTTGCCAACTTGCAGCCCATGGCCATTGGAAATCCCCAGCCCAGTCCTGCAAGACCTCTTGGGAAGTAAAACTCTCTCTCCCCTTTTGCTGTTATATAGTTGGCATTCCAGATGGATGAAAAGCTGGCGTCCGCTACGATCATGCAGTTGTCTGCCGCCTGTTTTTCCACTTCATCCATAAACCGCTCAATACGGATGGGAGAAACGGTCGAGGTCATGACATCTTCAATTTCCTCTCTGTGCTTTTTCCTTCCCTCTGCAATCTCTTCTGCCACAGAAGCTTCTTTGCTTTTTCTTTTGGCAGCATCTCCTTTTTTCATTTCACTTATGAGCGCCTGCAGCGTCAGCTTTGCATCTCCAAGGAGCCGGATCGCTTCATAGTTTCTGCCAATTTCCATTGGATCAATATCAATGTGAATGTAGGTCGCATCTTCCGGAAGCAGGGTCCAGCTGTCCGTTCCATTCTGGTTGGTTCTGTTTCCAACCAGCAGGATTACATCGGATTTTTGAACCAAAGGCTTGAGAAATTTTGTGGCGCTTCTATGTCCCATGTAGTATCCAATTACTCCCACTGTGAGCGGATCTGTTTCGTCTACGCTGCCTTTTCCCATGGTCGTTGTCGCCACTGGAAGGGAAAAGGTTTTCTGAAGCTCTCTCAATTCTTCGGTTGCCTGTGAGGAGAAAACGCCCCCGCCCGCATAAACAAGTGGATGTTCCGCTTTTAACAGCAGCTCTGCCGCCTCTTTTACAAGACTTTTTTCTGGCACCTGCCTGTCTAATGGGTAATGTCCCAGGGACGCTTTTCTGTTGGATAGAACTGGCCTTTTGGTCTTGTCATTAAAAATATCCTGGGGGCAAAGAAGGACTGCCGGTCCCGGTTTTCCGGAAGCTGCTGCTGTAAATGCCATATCCACGTAGTCTTCAATGCGGTCTGCCGAATAAATCTTTTTAATCCATTTTGCACAGCCCTCAAAGAGTTTTTCATGATCTAATTCCTGAAAAGCATTTTTTTCCGCATCATGAAGGGGAACCTCCTGTACAATGGCCACCACTGGGTGTCCTGCCTTGTAGTCCTCAGCAAGACCCGGAACCAGAAGCGTTGCCGCCGGGCCGTTTTGTGCAGCTACACAAGGAATCTTACCTGACGCCATTGCGTATGCCTGCGCCATGTACGTTCCTGTGTTTTCCTGTCTAAATCCTATTTGCCGAATTCCAAGCGCCATAGATGCCAGCATAATTTTGGTCGGATTGCTCTGCCCAAAGATGTATTCAACGCCATTTCTCTTCAGCGCGCCTGCAAAACGTTCTGCGTTTGTCAGTTCTTTTGATTGCATTTCCTCTTGATCTCCTTACATCGTTTTTTGTCTGTCGAAAGTAGCTCTGACTTTCCTTTGTCCTTTTATATTGCAACCATGATACCAACTTGAAAAAATCGCCCCACTTTCTGCGTTTTTTTCATCTCAAAATCCAAAGATTCTTGAAATTCCAGTTGTTTTCGGTTTTCAGTTTTTTTGTTTCATTTTTTCAAGCAAAAGAAAAGTCTCCCTGCTGCCAGTGGAGACTTTTTAATAATCTTGATTTATTTGTCTTTTTATGATTGTTTTAGGTCTATTTTGTTCTCAACTCCTTTCTTTGATTCAAAAACGGCTTGGAAAAGGATCCATTTTTTCAGCAAAGCAGGCAAAAGGCTTTCCCCTTTCCTTCTCGCCGGGTAAAAAAGAGACAGGCTTCACAATCTCCTGTCTCTTTTCTTCTCAATTTTCTATAAGCCTAGAAGGTTCTCCCTATCTCTTCAAGCTCATCCAGATACTTTTGCTGTATATCCCCTTTATGGAAAACTCCGTTCACATGATAGCAACCGCGGTTTTCCCAGCCCCGATCTCGGGCAATCAAATCATGGGTATTGATAATGGCATCATACTTGTAATCATCTTTCCCTGCGCCACAGGCAATCAGATAGGCCTCTTTAATGGGCTGCGGTCTTTTGGCCACCATGAGAGAATAGTATTTGTCAAGAGCCGCCTTAACCTGCGCGGTATAAGTATACCAGTAAAGCGGCGTTACGACCACAAGGGCATCCGCCCATTCATAGTAAGGAGCCAGCTCGTTAAATACATCATCGTGGGAGCAGGCCTTCTTTTCGCCCAGCTTGTAGCAGGTTTCGCAGAAAATGCAGCCCTTTATGGCTTTAAAGCCTGCATCATAGCGCACCACCTGGTGGCCTGCGGCCTGTGCACCTCTGACAAAAGCATCTGCCATTTGTTCACTGTTGCCGCCGTGTCTTGTGCCTCCTGTAAGAACTAAAATTTTTTTGCTCATTTTTACATTCTTCCTTTCTGTCGTAATATCGTTAACACCGTTATCATAATACAGCTGCTTTTGTTTTACAAGAAATTTCTGAAATCCAGGGGAATATGGAGCTGTGATTCCACCTTGTCATATTTGATCAGTCTGGCCACTCCCTTCCTGCAAAATACGGAATCCGCAGGCTGCTCCAGATCGTTTTCCGCAATATATCCCTTTGCCGCAATTACTTCCTGCTCATTATGACAAAACCGCCAGTCGCTTTTTAAAATGGCAATCGAACCTTTTCCATGAGTAGCTGAAGCAAATTCCGTAACATAATTCAGCATTTCAACGACAGGAATCCACGCCGTAATGACTGTATGCCCTTCCCAGTTTGTCTGCGCCTCCAGCTCTCCTCCCATCTGTGCAATGCGGTTGATTACAGCGCCCGCCAGTCCGGTATCCACGGTAAAGCGCGCATTATGCACTGGTTCCAGGAGCCGGCTTCTGCTTTTCATCAGGCCCTGCCGTATTGCGCGATAGGTCGCCTGGCGAAAGTCTCCGCCGGATGTATGAAGATAATGCTCCCTTCCCGCAACCAGCACAATTTTTACATCCGTCAGCTCGCTTCCCGTCAACACGCCTGCATGCTTTCTCTCAAAAACATGTGTTTTTACAAGGTTCTGCCACCGCTGTCCAAAGGAATCCAGAGGGCATTCCGATGCAAAGGATATGCCGCTTCCGCTGGGCTGGGGCTCCAACCGCAAATGCACCTCCGAGTAGTGCTTTAGGGGTTCGTAATGTCCATATCCCATTACCGGCTCTGTAATGGTTTCTTTGTAAATAACCTGAGGCTGCTCAAAGGCCACGTCAAAGTCAAAGCGGTCTTTTATGATTTCCGGCAGCACGTCCAGCTGAACGGTTCCGTTGATATGAACGACAATCTGTTCTCCTTTGCAGCTCACTTTGAGGGACGGGTTTTCTTCACCCATCCTTTTTACGGCGGAAAACAGTTCCTGAAGATGGGTTTCATCTTTTTGTACCAGCCTGCTTGTCAGCACCGGCTCGGTCCTGGAAATCCCCGGATCCACCGCATTTCCCACAGCGCTGCCCCATGTAAGCTCTGCAACTCCGGAAACTGTACAGACATCTCCGGCAGAGGCTTCCCTGATGTTGACCGACTTTCCGCCCTGGAAGCTCCGCAATTCTCCTACTTTGCAAAACCGCCCTTCTCCCAGAGGGATCTCAATTCTCGAATGCAGCCTGCCAGATGTAACCTTGATATCCGTCCACCTTACGCCTTTTTTGTCATAGCGAACCTTCCATACAATACCGCCAAAATCCCCGCTGCTATCATACTCCCTTTGGCAGAGAAAGGCCAACAAATCCAAAAGCTCCTCTACGCCTTCATCCTTCAGAGCCGCGCCCCAGAGGACCGGAAACAGTCTCCGCTTGCTCACCGTCCTTTGGGAAGCTTTTTTATAATCTTCTGCCGCAGCTTTATCGGACAGATACAATTCCAGGAATTCCTCATCTCTCTCTGCCACAGCCTCTTCCGAGAGGATCTCACAGTCTGCAGAAAGCATTTTCAGTTCCTGCCTCACCCTTTCCACAGAAGCGCCTGCGCGGTCCGTTTTATTGATAAATAGGACAGTGGGAATGTTCATGTCTTTTAAATATTCCCAGATCCGTTCCGTGTAGCTCTCAATTCCTTCCACTGCGGACACCACCAGGACAGCCTTGTCCAGTATGCACAGCGCACTCTCTATTTCCTCTGAAAAGTCTTTATGCCCTGGAGTGTCAATTAAAAAAAACTGCACATTTTTCCATGTGAAGGAAGCAAAGGCTGAGTAAATAGTTATGCCCCGGCTTTTCTCCACGCAGTTGTAATCCATGCAAGTATTTCCGTCATCTACGCGCCCAGCCTGCCGGATGGCCCCGCTTTTATAAAGCATCATCTCGGACAGCGTGGTTTTTCCCGCATCAACATGGGCAAAAATTCCAATCGTCTCTTTCATTCTTTCCTCGTTCCTGACGCGCCCTCCGCGTCATTCAGACAGATTTGGAAGTCTGAGATCAAACTTCCATTCCCTCCATTTCCACAAACAAACTACACCTGCCCACGCTTCCGGCACACGTGGTGATAAAATATCCGAAAACAGATAACATGTGCGCAGAAGGTCAGCGCCCAAGATACTGGATAGGATACATATAAGATCTGCAAAGTGGGATACATGGCAAACACGGTAAAGATCCACATAACCCGAAATACACACGCCCCAATAAGCGAAACAACAAGCGGCACTGCAGAATACCCGATCCCCCGCATAGCGCCCGCCATAACGTCATTCATTCCGCACAGGCAGTACAGAGGAAAGACCACCAGAATCCGCACTGCGCCTGCTGCAATAACAGGGGCTTCGCTGGAATACAGACCGATCACTGAATCGCGAAACAGGATTGCCAAAACGGACAGACCCAGGCCCACAGTCAAGGCCGACAGCAGGCAGGTGAGCAGGATCCGTTTTATTCTGGCGTAATTACCTGCACCGTAATTCTGGCTGATAAAGGTTCCCGATGCCTGGTAAAACCCATACATTGCGTGGTATAGGAAGCCCTCAATGTTAATTACCGCAGTATTTCCTGTTACAACCTCTGAGCCGAATGAGTTTACCGCATCCTGCACAATGACGTGGGAAACGGAAAAAGCCACACCCTGAAGCCCGGCAGGCAGGCCGACTTTTATAATCTCAAAGGCCTTGTCTCTCGTAATCCGCAGATTTCGTATCCGCAGCCTGATGGCAGTCCTTTTGCGACACAGATGCAGGAGCATCATAAACGCCGAGACTCCATTGGAAATTACAGTCGCTAGTGCAACACCCATAACCTCCAGATGAAAAACCAGAACAAAGGTCAGATTAAGTATGACATTCAGCCCACCGGCAACTGCCAGACAGAGCAGCGGCCATTTGGTATCGCCCTCCGCATTCACAATAGCCCTGGCGAAATTAAAAATCAAAATCAGAGGAAATCCCAGAGCATACACTCTCAAATATACGACTGCATCCTGGAAAATATTTGATGGTGTATCCAGCAGCCTCAGGGCGCTGCCAGCCACCAGAATTCCAAACACAGCCAGAAATATGCCGCAGAGCAGGCATATGGCCATAGAGCAGTGCACCGTTTCTTCGACATCCCTTTCACTTTGCGCACCGCAGTACCGGGCGGTCACAATATTGGCGCCAAGAGAGAGGCCGATAAACAAATTGAGTATCAGGTTGATGAGGGATATATTGGCCCCCACTGCTGCCAGCGCATTGCTGCCGACAAAATTTCCCACCACAGCCATGTCTACCGCGTTAAACAAAATCTGCAGAAAATTTCCGGCAACGATGGGAACAGCAAATTTCAGAATACTTGTAAAAATAGGGCCGTTACACATGTTGATTACGCCCATTTCCCTGTTTTTCAATGTTATCACCCCTTTTGTTCTTGCATTTAACAAGGATACTTTTGTACTTTCTGCTTCTGAATTTGATAAACGTTTCTTAGATTAGCAGGATGTTTTTATTTTGTCAAATGAAAATATTTTTCATCCCGCATCCAAATGCAAGGATTGCCTCTTCCTTTTTCAACACCTTAACTTGTATATTTATTCATTTCCGTGAGTTCATTCTAGTTTTTTAGATTCAAAGTTTCAGATACTTATTCTGCGCTGTTCCTTCATTTACAATTATAATTTTGCGGAAAGTTCTGCTCAGATACTTTTCGGTTTTTTTGCTTATCAGAAGCCGGGCGTTTTGAATAAAATGCTCTAAACTCGTTTAAAACATCCTCTATTTGCGAGCCTAAGTAGTAAATTTCAGTTGTTTTTTCAGAAAATATTTATAAAAATTTTGTGAGTACATAGAAGGAAAATGCATGCAGGTGGAAATATTTTGGGCCTGGTAGGGGGAAAATTTTGCTTTTCAGGTTTGTTGCCGTATGTCAAAGTTCAGAATAATTATATTCATTCATATATAATTATTCTGATCCTAAAAGACTTCCCGATGCACCTTTAAAACAGCAGAAGCTTTAAACGAATATAACTATATTTGTAAAGAGTGTTTATAAAATGCTCTTTGGATGGAAACGGTATATGCCTTATGATCGAAAAATGTGCATAATCGAATTTGCCGATCATGCACATTTTTTGAAATTTATTCTGTCCGCCCTAAGGATGCCGGTCTATTCCATAACCGCGCCTTTATCGGCTGAGGTTACGTTTCTCTGGTATCTGGCCAGCCAGCCGGATTTCGCGCCGAAGTCCGGTGCTTTGTAGGCGGCTTTTCTCTTTTCCAGTTCTTCATCCGTCAGCTTTACGCCTATTTTGGAGGCCGGGATGTCGATTTCAATGATGTCGCCTTCTTCTATGTAGGCGATATTCCCGCCTGCTGCTGCTTCCGGGGCTACGTGGCCGATGGAGGCTCCTCTGCTGGCTCCGCTGAATCTGCCGTCTGTGATGAGGGCTACCGTTTTGTCCAGCTTCATGCCTGCCAGGGCGCTGGTGGGGTTGAGCATTTCCCGCATTCCCGGGCCGCCTTTAGGGCCTTCGTAGCGGATGACGACTACATCCCCGTCCTTGATTTTTCCGCCGTAAATGGCTTCGATGGCTTCCTCTTCGCTGTTAAAGACTCTGGCCGGGCCGGAGTGAGACAGCATTTCGGGGGCAACGGCGCTTCTCTTTACAACGCATCCGTTTTGAGCGATGTTTCCCCAGAGGATCGCGATTCCGCCTGTTTCGCTGTAGGGCTCTTCTACTGGGCGGATGATGCTGTGATCCTTTACAGCCGCGCCCTCCATATTTTCACCTACGGTTTTTCCGGTAGCTGTGATCAGGCTCTTGTCAATGAGACCTTTTTTGTCCAGCTCGCTGAATACAGCCATGAGCCCGCCTGCCCGGTTCAGATCGTGCATGTGAGTTCCTCCTGCCGGCGCCAGATGGCACAGGTTGGGAACTTTGCCGCTGAATTCGTTGAAAATTTCCAGATTCAGCTCAATGCCCGCTTCATTGGCAATAGCCAGCAGGTGAAGGACGCTGTTGGAGGAACAGCCCAGAGCCATATCGCAGGCCAGAGCATTACGGATGGATTTTTCGTTGATAATATCCCTTGCCGTAATATCCTTTTCTACCAGATTCATGATTGCCATGCCCGCGTGCTTTGCCAGACGGATTCTGCCGCTTTCCACTGCCGGAATGGTTCCGTTCCCCGGAAGGGCGATTCCAATGGCCTCGCAGAGACAGTTCATACTGTTTGCCGTGTACATGCCGGAGCAGGATCCGCAGCCTGGGCAGGTATTTTCCTCGAATTCCCGCAGCTTTTCATCGTCAATGAGATCGGCTTTTCTCGCCCCTACTGCCTCAAACATTTTGGAGAGGCTGGTTTCCTCATCGTTTACAAGACCCGACATCATGGGACCGCCGGAGCATACGACTGCCGGAATATCCATTCTTACGGCTGCCATTACCATTCCAGGTACGATTTTATCGCAGTTGGGAACCAGAACGGCGCCATCTAAGGCGTGGCCCATGATCATGGTTTCCACGCTGTCTGCAATCAGCTCCCGACTTGCCAGGCTGTACTTCATGCCAATGTGTCCCATTGCAATTCCATCGCATACGCCAATTGCCGGAATTTCAATGGGTGTGCCGCCTGCCATGCGGACGCCTGCTTTTACGGCTTCCGCTACCTTGTCAAGGTGCATGTGGCCGGGTACGATCTCGCTTTTGGCAGAAACGACTCCGATGAGCGGACGCTCCAGCTCTTCTTTTGTATATCCCATGGCGTAAAACAGGCTGCGCATAGGCGCTTTTTCCACTCCCTGCGTTACGCTCGCGCTTCTCAGTGCCATAACCTTCTCCTTATTTTTTCAGCCAGCTCATCATCTTTCTCAACTCTGCGCCTACCTTGCACAGCAGATGTTCGGATTCCTTCTTTCTTGTAGCTAAGAATCTCGCTTTTCCGCCTGCCTTGAATTCCTGGATGAATTCGCTTGCAAAAGTACCGTCCTGAATTTCGGAAAGAACTTTTTTCATTTCTTTTCTCGTGTCTTCTGTGATGAGTCTTGTTCCAGTTCTGTAGTCGCCGTATTCAGCCGTGTTGGAGATGGAATATCTCATCTTGTCAAAGCCGCCTTCATTGATCAGGTCGACGATGAGCTTCATTTCGTGGATACATTCAAAGTATGCCATTTCCGGTTCATAGCCTGCTTCTACCAGAGTATCAAATCCAGCCTTCATCAGTTCGGTCACGCCGCCGCACAGTACAGCCTGTTCGCCGAAGAGGTCGGTTTCGGTTTCTTCTTTAAAGCTGGTTTCCAGGATTCCTGCGCGGCCTGCGCCGATTCCGCTGGCATATGCCAGAGCGTAGTCCTTTGCTTTGCCGGAAGCATCCTGATAAACGGCGATGAGGCTCGGTACGCCTTTTCCCTCTACATACTGGGATCTTACGGTGTGTCCAGGTCCCTTAGGTGCGATCATGATAACGTCAACGTCCTTAGCAGGAGTAATCTGATTAAAATGGATATTAAATCCGTGAGCAAATGCCAGGACATTTCCTTCCTTCATGTGCTTTGCAACCTGATCTTTGTAAATATCAGCAGCCAGCTCGTCCGGTACCAGCATCATTACGATATCTCCTGCTTCTGCAGCCTCTTCAATGCCTACAACCTTCAGTCCTGCGGCTTCTGCCTTTGCAGTATGGCCGGAACCCGGTCTCAGGCCGACTACTACGTTTACGCCGCTTTCATTCAGGTTCATTGCGTGGGCATGTCCCTGGCTTCCAAAGCCGATGATGGCAACTGTTTTTCCGTCTAATAATCCTAAATTGCAATCCTGATCATAATACTTTTTAATCATTTTAAGTTCTCCTTTTGTATATTTATATTGTTGTATTAACCTTAATTTATCTTTCTTCAAATCTGTCTTCCAGTTTCAGGCTTTTGCTCCCCTCCGGATCCAAATGCTGTCTAGCGTCCCTTTTGCTGAATGCCCCGCTCAATGCCTGTAATACCGGTTCTGCAGACTTCCGCCACATCGTAGCAGGTCACCATGTCCATAAAGCCGTCCAGCTTTTCCGGCGCCCCCGTAAGCTCCACGATCATGCTGTCCTTTGACAGATCGATGATCTTTGCTCTGTAGATTTCGATAATCTCGCGAAGAGCTGAGCGGTCGTTTTTATCGCACTTGATTTTTACCAGCAGTAGCTCCCGGTACAGGCTGTTTCCTGCGTCCAATGTAAAAATGTCGCGCACAACCTCCAGTTTTTCCGTCTGAGTCAGGATCTGGTGCAGCGCCTGCTCGGTTCCGTTAAAGACAATCGTGATTCTGGAAATTTCCGCATCATTTGTGGCGGAAACAGTCAGGGAGTCGATGTTAAAGCCTCTCCTTCCGAACAGGCTCACCACTCTGCCCAGGACGCCTGCCTGGTTGTCTACTAATATACTGATTACTTCTTTTTTTAGTACCTTGTCCATGTTCTTCTCCTTCCTGCCCTGCCTATCCAATGATCATGTCTTCCACCGTGCCGCCGCCTGGAATCATTGGCAGTACCCTCTCTTCCGCCGCAATGGCGCAGTCGATCCATACCGGCCCCTTTTCCTGCAGGGCTTTTTTGAATACATCTTCAAATTCCGTCGGAGTTGAGGCGGAAAAGCCTTTTGCACCAAAAGCCTCTGCCAGCTTTGGAAAGTCGGTTTTTCTGCCTGGCGTAGTTGCTGAGTAGCGTCTGCCGTAAAAGCTGGTCTGCCACTGGTAAACCATTCCCAGCACCCGGTTGTTCATAATAATGGTAATAATCGGAAGGTTTTCGCTTACTGCCGTGCACGCTTCGTTGAGATTCATGTGGAAGGAGCCGTCCCCGGTAAAGTGGATAACTCGCTTTTCCGGACATCCGATCTGGGCGCCGATAGCCGCGCCGTAGCCAAAGCCCATGGTTCCCAGGCCGCCGCTTGTAATAAAGTCCTTTGTCCGGTCATGCATCAGATACTGGGCTGCCCACATCTGATGCTGGCCTACATCCGTAACGTAGATGGTCTCCTTGTCCGTCAGATCGCATACCGCGGTTACGATTTCGCTGGGGTGAAGCTCCGCGTCCTGGCATTTTACGTCGCCGGTCTTTTTCTTCCACTCTGTGGACTGGGCTACCCACTCCGCATGATCCTTCTTTGTGATAAGCGGAAGCAATTTCTGCAGGAAGTCCTTTACATCGCTGATAACGCTCTTGTCTACCAGTACATTTTTGTTGATTTCGCTTTTATCAATGTCAACTTGTACCTTTTTTGCTTTTCTTGCAAACTTGTTCGGATTGAGCGCTACCCGGTCGCTGAACCGGCATCCCAGTGCAATTAGAAGGTCCGCCCGGTCTACCGCCCGGTTTGCGGCAATACTTCCGTGCATTCCGATGAGCCCCAGATTCCGCTTGTTTTCATAGCCTAAAATTCCGGCAGCCATCAGGGTGTAAGTGGCCGGGATATCCGCCTTTTCCAAGAGCTGGTTCAGCTCGTCTCCCGCATCTGATGCCGCGACACCGCCGCCAAAGTAAATGACAGGGCGTTCTGCCTGATTGATCATTTCCGCGATTTCCGCTACTTCTTCATCCTTTGCCTCGGGCTTTTCTCTGAGCGGCAGAGGTTTTCCCTTTTTATAGTCTATGGTCGCCGCTGTTACATCTTTTGTAATATCGATGAGTACCGGTCCCTTTCTCCCGCTGTTTGCAATGCGGAAGGCCTGTCTTATGGCGTTTTCCAGATCCTCAATGCGGTTTACAAAGAAGCTGTGCTTTGTTATAGGCAAGGTCACACCTGTAATGCAGATTTCCTGAAACGCATCCCGCCCGATGAGGCTGTCCGGTACATTTGCCGTAATCGCAATCATAGGAATGCTGTCCATAAAGGCAGTTGCAATGCCTGTCACCAGGTTGGTAGCTCCCGGTCCGCTGGTAGCGAATACGACGCCTGTCCTTCCCGTTGCCCGGTAATAGCCGTCTGCTGCGTGAGCCGCACCCTGCTCGTGGGCAGTCAGGACGTGCTTGATTTTGTCTCTGTACTCATACAGCACATCGTATAGATTCAGGGCTGTTCCGCCCGGATAGCCAAATACGGTATCTACGCCATGCTCTAACAAAATTTCCGCTACTAACTGTGATCCTGTTACTTTCATTTCGCATTCATCCTTTTCTTCAATCGTTTTCTCATTTACAGCCGGCTGTCTGCAGATCTGACGCCTGACCATGCCGCTGCCCTTTTGCTCCCGGGGATGCAGCTGGCCTTTTTTGCCGATCTGCCCGGCACGTAAATTATATATACACTATTTTTGCCTTGAGTACAACCTATTATATCGTTTTTTTTGAGAAAATCAAGTAGTTTTTGTTTATTTTCACAAAGTTTTTTTGATTTTGTTGTTTCTTAACAAAAAAACGTGTAATAATGATGCTGTTCTCCTGCCGCGTGAGTAACCATGGCCCCATTCTCATGCGAGAGATGGTGGAAAAGCGCAGCTGGCTCAGCGAAGAGGATCTGGTGGAGGGCTTTGCCCTGGCCCAGAGCCTTCCGGGAATTGTAGCTGTAAACGCGGCCGTCTTTGTCGGTCACCACATAAAGGGCCTTGCCGGCGCTGCGATGGCTGCGGCAGCATCCATCCTTCCGGCCATCATCGGCAGCTCCGGCTTTTTTCTGGCAGAAGGCAGCCTTTATACCGGTCCCCTTTTGTCCGCGACCTTGCCTCCCGCATCGATCCGGTGCAGGTCGCCCTTTTCCTTCTGACACTTGGCCTCTATTACAAAACTCCAATGGGCCCGGTATGTTTGACCCTGCTGATGGCTATCCTGTCCATCTTCATACAGCAGCTCCTGCCGCTCATCGGATTTTAGCGAGTTGTCCTTTTCTGACCAGCATCGCTATAAGCTTCCCGATACCAGCGCACAAACGCCTCTCCTTTTCCGTTCAAACGGTTTGCCGCTTCGCCTAAGGACAGGGCGCCATCCTGCACCAACTCGCCCAGAGCTTCAAATGCCCCTTCTCTCCTACCTGCCCTTCGTCCATCCGCAAGTCCCCTGGTATATCCGTCCTGCTCCCGGATGGCCTCGCATTCCTCCCTGCTCAGTTCCTGATACAAAAAACTCATAATCTCACTGCCATTTCGTTTGAGAAATTCCGCCAGAACCCCTTCCTCAATACACTCCCGCACGCTGGCAGAAATGGCATCTTCTAATTCCATGCCTCTCTCGCAGCGGACACGGATCTTGTGAATCAGAATGCTGTATTCCTGCAGCAGCCTGCATCTTTGTAGGAGTTTGGCGCCCTTTTCATAGATAAATAATACAAAATCAAACTGCTGAGGACCGCAGCTTTTATTGACAATCTTTATTTTGAGAACACCGCATCATTTCGGGAAAGAAGATATACACAGTACTGGTTCATACTGACTCCTTCTTTTTGTGAATGTTCTGCCAGAGACCTGTGCAGACTCCGTGGAATTCTTAGTTTAAACTGTCCAGAATAACCCTCCAGACTATCCGGCTCATGAATCTGTGCACCTGCTTCTAATGCGGCTTCAATCCAGGCTTTTTTCGCATCCAGTGCGTTTGCCACTGCACCTTCCACTGTCTCACCACAAGTAATGCAACCAGGCAAATCCGGATAGGAAACTACAAATCCGCCTTCATCCTTATCTTCTACAACTTCCATACGATAGGACATTGCCATATAATCATCCAGCGTCTTCATCATTCTCCGCCTCGCTTTCTACAATCTGCCGTACCATTTCTACATATACTTTCTTGATTGGTATCGTGATCGGCATACAACCCTGCTTTCTGAAAGTATAATGACTACTTCCACTTCTCGGTGCATTCATTTTGTATCCGCAGCTTTCCAATACCTTCCGCAATTCATCAAACCGGAGGTCTTTCGATAAATTACATATACGTGTTATCAGTTTATCCCATTTTGACATTTTTAGACCTCCTGCTTACATTATATGTGGTGTCGTATATGGCGTCAATTGTCTTATTACATTCAAAAATCTAATAATAACTGAGCAGCTCCTGATTGGTGGTAATCAGGTACTGCCATTCCTTCTGTGCCTTGTCCTTTTCGTCCCCGAATCTGTGTTTTGTGGGAAATCACTCAGAAAAGGTACAACTCCTGTAACAATGACTCATATACTTTCATAAAATTGATTTCCCTGGGCTAAAAGCGTCAACTTGTGTTTTGTAATGCCGTCATATATAATGTAATAAAAGAGGATGGGACATGACGATGGTGCTGAATATTTTGTCAGCCTGCAAGATAGATAAAACGACAGGGATGGACGGTTGAGCATGAAAATAGAATATACTAAGAAAGCCGCAAAATATATCAATGCACTGGACAGGCCGACAAAGCAGCGTATAAAAGTAGGAATAGAAGGGCTGACAGATGAACCACCACGGGGAGATATTAAACGATTGCAGGGTTATGCAGATGATAGGATGCGGCTCAGGATTGGAAAATACAGAATAATATATAAGTATATTGGTAATGGATCTATTGTAGAAATACTGTTTATAATCAATATTGATTCCAGGGGAGATATTTATAAATAGGAGGGTTAAACATGACGGCAGTAACAAAACAGGTAATTGATCTAATGGAGCTTTTACCCGAAAGCGATCAGGCATTTGCACTTGAATTCATCAAAAAATTAGTTCTCGCATGGGATCCAGATTTTACAAAATTAACGCCAGCCGAAGCAAGCGAAATGAAAGAAGCAGAAGCGGAAACAGAGACCATATCTCACGATGCCATCAATTGGGAGTAGTTGTACAAAACAGGGGGGCTTGTTACCGCCTCCCTGTTGCTAATGCTTTTCTTAACTGTTCCAGATTGGGTTTAATAGTATTTATTTAATCTGTGCCTTGTCCTTTTCGTCCCCTAAATCTTAGATTGACATCCGCCTGACGACTGTCTGCGCTTTGAGGAATTTCCGCTTCTATTTATCTATACCTGTGTTTTTGGGGAAATCACTCAGGAAAATGAGAATTTTTTAAATATCTTGTTTTAAAAAAGACAGGCAGCTACAACCTCTTATACTATTGCTTTGTCAATCGTTTTGCCAAGAGGAATTCACCGATCGTTTGCCAATAAACACTTGACCCAAACCAGAATAAAGTCGAAATTTGTGATATGATAGGGACGTTGTCATACCCAATCCGGCAACGGAAAGGGGGTGCGAAAGTTGACAGAATTCATTATTTCCTTTTTGGCCGCTGTTATGGCTGGTGTAGCCTGCCACTACATCATCAAATGGTTAGATGGCGGAAACGATGACAACTAGCCTCGGTCTGATTCCACCGTAACGGAATAAGAAAACCCTCGGACTGCCATCCGAGGGTTTTCGTTTGGTGTTTCCATTGACAGAAACAACATCATTTCCTTTTGCCTAGTGGCATTATAGCATATGTACTTTCGTTTTGCAATATACGCGGAACATTTTCGCCGTGGCTATATGTTTCACATATGATAATATCTTATTAATATCCGCCTGGCGACTGTCTGCGCTTTGAGGAAATTCCCTTTTTCCTTACTGCCAACGCTCTTCTTGCTGCTGAGCAGAATGCATCAATATATCCTGCCGGTAAGCAGGATATATTCCATCGGCTAAAACATACGTTCCATGGATGGGCAGTTTTCTTTCAAGCCCGTCTTTGTAAGATGCATTTTTGGCAAGAAGCAGGACGCCTGAATAAACCACTCCCACACCGATTAATATTACAAGTATTGTGGATATTTTTTTCAAGAGTTTTCCCCTTCCTCTTCTACTTCAACCTCATGGTACTTTTTGTCGATCACCCCGAATACACTTACACCCAAATCCTTTGACCGTTTTAGTCCGGATACTGGTTTCCCATCCACATAAGCGCGATCCGTTCCTCTTACCTTTCCGCAGCTGAAATACAGGGGAGCACCTGTGGCGGCTGGCTCCAGCTCTACCTGGATCACCCCGCTCGGGTATTCTTTCATCGGCTCTCCATTTTCGTAAGGAATCAAATCATAATCTGAGGAAATTTTTTCAAATGAAAATTTGCCACCTTTTGATTTTACCTCAGCTACAAAGAACTGCAAGTAGTCGTACTTTTTGCCTGAACAATCAATATAGGCCAAATAATAATGCACGTTGTCCATTGAATATTCTGCCGCAATTTTCTCATGGCCGGCATTCCACTGACAATCGGACCGGTCTGAGCCAACGCCCGACGCCTTCCATTCTTCGAACTCTTTTTGCAGTCCTTCTGTCAATGCCGCTTCCTTCGTTGGATAGATAAAGGGCTGGGCATCTTCAAACTCCTGTTCGGCTTTCATGCCGGACAGCAGAAGATACGCCATACCCGCACAGGCCAGACATACGAAACAAATGAGGATTCTTTTTCCTGATTTTTTCATTTTTCACAAACCTCCTTTACTGTACTTCCTTTAATCGCTATATTTTTAACAACACACACACTTTAACCCCGTTTATCAAACTTCTCGCTAATGCTGGAAATGCCGGCCCTGCCCTCTCACATTGTGTTACTTTCACATTGCCGCCCATTTCATCCTTTATTTCCGATTCCCTGTGAATATCAAGAGATATACATGCGATTATGACTGCGGCAATCCATATGACAACCGTAATGCACAGTCCAATTAGAGCTCCTTTTGCTATTTTATGATTCATTCTACTACTCTACCATTTGCCTGCCTCTGTCCAAGCGTTGCCTCCAAGTCTTATGGACTCAAAAAGCAAAACCGTTATGTTCCTGCCTTGATTGAACACACATCGAAATTTCCCTTCTATTTACCTATACCTGTGGTTTTGGAGAAATCACTCAGGAAAGGAAAAAGTTTTTAGAAAAAATCCTCTTGCTATCAGAAAAAAGACAGGAAGCAGTAGCCCTTATGCTGCTCAAAGGCATATAAAAATCCATAGTTCCACCAGATTCCTTTCTTATACACTGTCGTATTGTTCCAAAGGTCATATCAAACTATAACTTAAAATAAAAACATGATAATCCCTAATAGAAAAATAGCTCCCGCGACAATTAGAATATTATGTAAAATCATCCTTTTGATTTCCGCTTTTTCTTTTTTGTATTTTAAAAGATACTGATATTCAAGAAAGGATAGAGCGAGATATCCCCCCATAAGGATAAGCAGAAAAAGAATCTTATTGCTGGGCTGTGAAAAATAGCCTTTCCTCATCATGGTTTGAAAGACTACACTTCCGATTATGATAAAAACTATACTAGCCACAAGCCTTATAATCTGCAAAAGCACCTTATGATCTCTAATTTCTTTATCACTATGTTTCATAGTCTGCCCCTCACCGCTTAACCCTTTATATTATTTGTTTAATACAGGAATTTTTACATATTTATTCCCTCTATCTAACAAAAAGACTTCTTGGATATCAGCTTCTGTCAAGTCTAAAACAGCAGTAAAATCACCGTTCCCCTTGCTTCTAAGAAAAGGTACTGCATAATAATAGGCAGTAATATAGGCTTTTCCTTTATCCACTTTCACCTCATATTTTTTGTAATAATCGAATGCGGTAATTGCCGAACAGTGAACCACTATTTTATTAGGCTGTTTTTCGTAATAAGCATACAAGGATTCGGCAGGCATCACTTTTGCCAAATTTCCTAGTATCAGTAATATGATGATGAATATGCATATTATAAAAGCCACAATATATTTTCTTTTCTGCTTCATAGATATCTCATTCCTTCCCTGATTGAACACACAGAACACACATCGAAGTTCCTCTGCTATATACAAGACGGATCTGCACACCGGAAAGTTTCAAAAAACAAAAACTTTTTGCCTGAACAATCATTCTAATGGCTTAAGTGATGCGAGAAGCGTTTTATAAAGATCGGGTTCCTCTGTTTCCATAAAAAGCGCAAAGCCCGACTTTTTATCCTCCTGATTGATAATGGCAAAGGACAGCTCCTGCTCTCCCACCTGGACGGTTATGGTTTCTCCGGCTCCTAAATTGGTCGACAGGGGAGAACGCTCTTTCACTTTGAGACTTCCCAGTGTCTCCGGTTCTGCTTCATAAAGCGCCGCGACTACGGTCGTGATCCCATCCTGGGTGATTGGAACCGAATCCACCGGAAGGAAAAAGATATTGATTCCTTCCCTTGTGGAATAAACCACTCTTCCGTTTTTGTCCTCGCTTCGAACATTCCAGTTTTTCAGTGTGAAGGTTACATTGTCATAAGTCCCGATATTTTTGGTTCCCAGGGGCGGGGCTGCCGATTCTTCCAGTTTTACAGAATCAAGAACTTCCTTATAAGCGCCGATGGATTTTTGGTAATTGGCATCTTGCATACAAGAGTGGCGAATCAGATAGGCGCGATTGTCTTTTGTGAAGCCTGTAATCGTATCGTATGATATCAAGGCTTCCGTTTTGTCCTCCGGGTCTATATGGCTGTCCAGCTTTAATTTATAAAACAGTTCCTTCCCATTTAGGCCTGCGACTTTTACATTTTTTGTTTCGCTCTCTATGATATCGTCGGGATTTTGGGCATCCAGCTCGGACGCGCTGTTCATAATGTCCTCTAACGACTCATTTGGCTCCAGAGCCCTACAGGAAAATCCAATTAAAAAGCCGTCATATGAATAGGAAATGGATTCCCCTGAAGTGATAGAGCGACTGGTTTTGCTATATTCAGGGTCTATTTGGTAGCTTAATTGTTCAAGCTTTCCGTTCTCTTTTGCCACAGTTTCATCCGAAGTTTTTTGTGAGCATCCTGAAAAGCAAAGAACGCAGAATACCATCAAAAATAAAAGAAAATATCGTTTCATAGTGTTCTCCTTTACGATAAGAATCACAAGGAACAGCGCATCTCTTTTTTTCATAACCGATTCCTCCTACCAAAAGCTTGAAGGGATACATGCGCTTTTCTTTCTTTGCCTGCTTCTGTCCAAGCGTTGCCTCCAAGTCTTGCAGGCTCAAAAAACAAAACCATTACGTTCCTGCCTTGATTGAATACACATCGAAGTTTCCCTTCTATTTACCTATACCTGTGGTTTTGGGGAAATCACTCAGGGAAAGGAAAAGTTTTTTGGAAATATCCTTTTGCTATTAGAAAAAAATTTCACCTCAGCTACCAAGAACTGCAGGTAGTCGTACTTGTTGCCTGAACAATCAATATAGGCCAAATCTGCCCTTTCACGTATAAGATGCAAAACGAGTTCAAAAAGTAACAGAAATTCGGAAAATATGTTTTATTTTATACTTACCTATACCTATGTTTTTAGAGAAATCGCTTAGAAAAATGGAATTTTTTTCAATTCTTTAATCTCCTATCTTTCCATACATACAATCCTACCCGAACTATGAAAGGCATCTGTAAGGTTTTATTCCTGCCGATGCCTTTCAGTCCGTTCTCATTTAATACAAAGAAAGCCTCTCACTATTATTGAACTCAGTAGGTTTCTATATTATAGTAAACTACTTGCCGTTCAGAAACTTACACATACATTTGATGGCAAGTATGAGTATCATAATCGTTGTTCCTGCCACAACCCCGCGCAATAACGCAACAAGAACATCTCCGCCTGTGATCGGCAGAGCAGTATCTACCAACAAAGTTCCAATCGTAATAAGTAAGACCAAACAGATAAATCCGATTAACAAATTTCGCCCTTTCATGACTATTTACTCCTCAGATTCTGAACTTTTTAGTGGAGGATAATAGCTTTTTGTAATTGCGCCTGAAGGACTGCATTTTACTTTGCAGGATATTTTTTTCGTAGTTCCACTAACTCCTTCTACAAATTTGCAAAATGTTCCATATGCATAAAACTGATAGGATGAATCTACAGGCTCTCTTACCTTATCGAATGATAGATTCTTATATGTAGTAAGAATCAACTTGTAGTATCCATAAAAGTCCGAATGATACGTTGCTGTTTTCCCATTATATTTAAACTTTCCACCGGTGTGAACAGATGCCGCCGGCTTTCCTATAGTAGTATACAAAGTCCTTTTTACTGCTGCGCTTTTTGTTTTCCAATCAGATGCACTTGCATCTGCTAGCAATGAACTGTTTTTGTTTAAGCTATCTGATTGTAGATCAATTTCAGGACCACACTCAAACTCATCTAAATAAATTGCTGTTGGCATTATAATTAACTCCATGGTGTCATTTATAGTGAATTTTTTTGTATACTCCTGCAATAATTCAGAATCTACAGTTTCTCCCTTTATTAACAATTCTTTATCATTTTGAGCATTAAGAAGTTTCTTGAGTTTATTTGTAACTATATTTTTCTTGCTGTTCTGGCAAATATATTGGGTTAAAACATCTTCAATAGTATCAGATGAGTATCCTTTTTCAATATAACTCTTTACCGTATGAGCCAACTCTTGTTGATAGTCATGGTAAATAGATTTTTCATTGTTAGTTAAATTTAAGGATTCTACTTTCACCACCGAATGATCTGCAACTGGGATATCTTTATCTCCTGTTGCAAAAGCAAATGCAGGGCAAAGCATAACTGCAGCAGCTATCCCTGTAATAAGGATTTTCTTAAAAATATTCTGTTTCATAATGTTCCTCCTTCGACTTTTCCAGTCTTGTTCAAGTTTTTCTTGATCTTTTTCAAACAATGGGGGATAATGATAGTAAGCTTTTCTATTTGAGATTCCGTTTTGTTTGCAGCACTCCGGATCTTTGGAAAAGCTTTTTTCTTTACCCACTATGTCTTCCACATCGGCCCATACTTCCTCTCTCCATATTCACTACTGTCTTTCCTACCCCAGCCCATTACCGGAGCTTTATTTCCAACCCCTACAGGCTCAAAAATCAAAATGAATTTCTTCCTTGATTGAACACACATTCCATTCATCACTTACCACAATTCCGTCTCATCTCCTATATCCAAGTCTCCCTATTTTCAGACAATACACAATTTCCTATGAACAACGCTGCCTTTCTTCCATATTTCCCAATCCTGTTTCCAGCTCTTTTGTTCACTTCTTGTTTTGGATTATAGCACAGCCTTTTATATATGTCAACAAAATATATACTTTTTATTATTATGTCATTTAAAATTCTACATAATCTTTTGACAAATATATCGGATTGTGTTATTCTTATATAGAACAAAGGGGTATTATCAAATGTGGAGATTGGGTATGTTATGAAAAAGCGTGAGGAAAACAGCAGACAGGATAGTCTGAATAATTTTGAAGCTCAGTTCAAACGGTCTACCATACCGCTTCTTGTACTCCAGCTGTTATCGGAGCACGAAATGTATGCTTACGAAATGATTCAGGAAACACTGAAACGAAGCGATGGCGTTTACAAGATGCCCCTGCTTTATACAGTACTGAACAAGCTGGAAGAGCAGGGCTGCGTCAGAAAAAGCCGTCAGGAAGTCTCGGAAGGGAACCGGGTTCGAGTGTATTATGCGATTACCGATGAAGGTCTTGATTATCTGGCAGAATTAAAGCAGCTTTACGCACTGCTTTCAGACACAATCAGAACCATTGTTTATCAATCATAAGGAGGCATTCATGAAACAATCAGAAAGAATCAATTTTTATATTGACACCTATGTCGAAAAGGTCCGACGTGAATTGTACAGTTTGGCGCCATCGGAGGAGTTTCTGAAAGCGCTGCGGGAAACTCTGTCAGACTATGCGGATCTGAATCCGGATTGTACGCTGGAAGACTTGATCGAACAGTTCGGGCCGCCGGAAATGGTGGCAAAGGATTTTCTGGGGGATACAAAAGAACTGTCACCCTCCAAGGTAGCCAAAAGGAATCGAAAGCGTGCCTTGATCATCGGCATTTTAGTTGTTTTGTTAGCCGCAGTTCTCTTCTACTGCATCGCCCTGTCACAGCAGACACAAAGCAAAGGGGTACTGGAGCTGAATGTCCAGGAAGGCAGCGATGTGATTGAGGAAACGGTTGAATAAATTATATAACAGAAAAGTGAGGTAAGAACTATGAAAAGAAACATTACAGTCCTATTACTAATCAGCATTCTGGTATTTGCAACAAGTGTTCCCTGTTTTGCTGCTGTAGGTGCGGGCGGTACAGAGTCTGCGACAGAAATCATTTATTATGAGGACGGTTCCTATGCAGTGCTTGAAACGATTGTCGATGAGGCTGATTCAGTTGAGCCCGGTATTGTGCCTATGGCAACGTATAAAACGAAATCGGGAACCAGCAAATATACCTACTATAACAAAAACCAGGCAGCAGCATGGACTCTGACCCTGAATGCATCGTTTAAATACAACGGGAGCACTGCACAGGCTACCGGTGCTTCGGCCAGTCACAGCATCCATATCAGCGGATGGAGCTGCAGCAGTAAAGATGTAACAAAATCTGGAGCTTCTGCCAAAGTGTATGGCGTTTTTAAGTATGCCTCATTAACCCCTGATATTACGATTAAAATGACTTGCTCTCCAAATGGAACCATTACTTCAAAAGCATATTAATGTTACCGGGTGGAAAAGCCGCTATTTAACTCGTTTTCTCCACTCGAATCAAAAGGGCCCCAGGTGAAAACACATCCGTGTTTTCACCTGGGGCCCTTTTTTTCCACCGTCCAGCCCGGGCAATGCCGCGAATCACCTCTTCATTTCTCGCAGCGCTTCCCACCGAACTGCCACGCCCTTCACCGCTTCCCGCAGATCCTGCCTACAGGTTTTCAGGATTTCCGCAAAGGGCTTATCTCCGGGGCTTGCTATGGCCATATCCGCGATGCCATATTCCCTGAGTCCCCTGAGATCTCCCCGGGCGCTTCCCACCACGGCTATGACGGGCACTTTTTGTTTTTTGGCACGTTTGGCAATGCCGATTACGGTCTTTCCCCGCAGACTCTGTTCGTCCAGACAGCCTTCGCCCGTTATCACCAGATCGCATTCCTTCAGGCTTTTTTCAAAGTCCATCTCATCGAGAATGCAGTCCACTCCCCGTTTCAGCCTGGCCTTCAAAAACACGGCCGCACCGTAGGCGGTTCCTCCTGCTGCTCCTGCTCCAGGCAGGCTGGCCGCGTCGATGTTCAGCTCCTGCAAGACCCTTTGGCTGAAGGCCTTCAGATTGTCGTCCAGCATGCGTACCATCCTGCTGTCCGCTCCTTTTTGCGGGGCAAAGACGTATGCTGCGCCGTTTTTCCCATACAGAGGATTGTCGATGTCGCACATGGCCTCAAAGGTGATATGGCGGAGGGGCGGATGCAGCCTGGAGGTGTCGATTGCGGCAATTTGATGGAGATTTCCTCCAGCCGGATTTATCAGTTCCCCTTTTGCAGTAAAAAATTCAGCTCCCAGCGCTGCTGCCATTCCGGCTCCCGCATCATTTGTGCTGCTTCCGCCCAGCGCCAGGAGGATATGAGAAGCTCCCTTGTCAGCTGCTTCCCGGATCAGCTGGCCGACTCCGTAGGTGGTGGCAATGGATGGATCCCGCTTGTTCGGATCCGTACTAAAGCCTGCCGCCTGCGCCATTTCCACTACCGCCAGCTCGCCCTTTTTCCAGTAACAGGCCTCTTTCTTTTCTCCAAACGCGCCTGTCACCTGGCACCCGACCTTTTCACCGCCAAAGACATAGAGAAAGCAGTCCAGCGTCCCCTCGCCCCCGTCCGCCATGGGAACAGCGCGTATCTGCGCATCCGGCAGTATTTCCCGCACAGCTGCTGCTGTGATATCACAGACTTCTACAGCTGACATGGTTCCTTTAAAGGAATCGGGCATGATCAGGATGTTAGGCATGCGTATCACTCTTTCCCGCTATTGCAAAGCCAATGGCCAAAACCGCGCTTACCGCTGCTGCCGCCGTATCTAAGGTCATGAGAATATCAAACATATTTTCCGTTCCATAGACTCCCGCGTAATAGGCAGGATCCTCGTACCAGGGCAGGAAGAACCTTCCGATTATCAGCAGGACTGCCAGCAGAGCAAAGGAAAAGGCGATTCGCCTGGTGTCGCCTACTGCCAGCTTTGTTTTTTCGTTGATGGGATACTGGTTCGGATCCGTCACGTAAAGTCCGCCGTACAGCCGCTTAAACAAAATGTAGGCAAGGGGTCCTGTCATCATGGTAATGAGACCTGTTACAAAGTAGTCAGTGCCGTTTATGTAAAGGGCAATGAAGGCCACGATGATAGGAATGGTGCAGAAAATATTGGTTCCCGCGTTTCCCAGCTTGATTTTGTAAGGACGCTCCAGCTCCGGTTCCTTTTTTCGCAGAATCATCATGGAAATGAGAATCAGGGAGTAAAAGCCCATGTTCAGCAGGGAAACGGCTGTTACCAGCATGTCAAATTTCAGCGCGCACAGTACAACGGATACGACTGCCAGGAAGATGACGGAAACATAAGGCACGCCGGTTTTGGGGCTGATTTTTGTCAGAAATTCCGGGAACAGATGATCCTCTCCCAGGATAAAAAATCCTCTCGCGCCTGAGGCAAGGTAAGCGTTGAACATGGAAATGTTGGAAATAAAGGCTACCAGCACAAAGGCAACGCCAAAGACCGGCGCGAATTCTCTCGCTACGTTGATGTAGGATACTCCGTCAGAGCCCCATTCGTCCCATCTTCCGATTGCTCCCACTGAGGCGATTGTCGGCAGCACGTATGTACCGATTACAAGAGGCAGAGCCAGCAGAATGCCTTTTGGTATTACCTGCGGATCCTCCAGCTCTCCTGCCAGGGCGGACATGGATTCGTAGCCCGCATACATCCACATGCCGATGGCAATACTCGATCCAATGCTGCCTACTGTCGTCAGTCCCGTTGCTACCACCGGCTCAAAGGGGTTGTGGGACATGTGGCAAAAGCCGATAATGGCGATTCCTGCGAAGGCCACCAGGATTGCTCCTGAAATCACGCTGCTGACAAGGGCGACTTCTTTTACACCCCTCAGGTTCACCCAGGTGAAGATGGCGATGATGATGATCTTCATGATGTAAGCCTGCAGGTTGGTCATGCCAATATACGACGCAATATAGTCGGTGGCTAATACGACAAATACGGCCACGTTGATGAACATTCCCACATTTTTCAGCCAACCTACCTGAAAGCCCCAGAATTCCCCCAGGGCTCTCTGAACCCATTTGTAAAAGCCGCATTCCTCCGGTATGGCTGAGCCCAGCTCACACGAGCTCAGGGCAATAGGAAAGGCCCATATCAGAGGCAGGACGATGAGCATGATGATGGTCATTCCAGGTCCTGAGGAGGAAACCATATCCTCAATACCATAGGCGCCTGCTGCTGTCATGGCATATACCATACCGACTACGCCCAGCACGCCTACCTTTCGTTTTTTTAATGTATTACCTTCCATTTTATCTTCTTTCTCCTTTTTCTCCTGTTTTCTTTATGCTGCCATCCCTATGGCCGTCCCGCTACAGGCTGAACTTGAACTTCATTCCGCAGCCTGCGGCAGAATCCTGAAAGTAGTCCTTCATCAGGTAATTGATGCGGGCGCCAGGTATCTGCTTTTCTATCTTCTCAATCAGCTTCTTTGTCTCCCGCAGGGCGCACTCAAAGGATTCCTGCGAATACTGTTTCAGCTTCTGCACATTGCCATCGTAATGCTTCTTCAAATCCGCCACTTCTGCCATAAACCGATCTTCCAGCGGCTGAAACACTTCCTGAGCCATAGGCGCAAAGTCATTATAGCTCAGTGAAATGAGGCGTTCCAGCTTTGTAAACTGCCACCATGGACTGTTCTCTTCGTAAAGGCTGCCTGCGATTTTCAGCTCTTCCGGCACCCATTTGATGTTGAATTTGGGTGTAAAAATCGAGCAGCAGGGAGGGGCCATGCTTCCCCAGTATACGAACTTAAAAGGCTCCGCCGCGTCTTTATCAAGCTCACAAACTGCGCTGGCAGCGCTGGCGCAGCCGTTCATGCCTCCCGGATGACAGCAGATGGTAGGCATCTTTGATGTCGCAATGTCAAAAGGAATGATCTTCCGATCCTCCGGCTCATAATGATCCCGCAGCACATCCATCATGCGGCCCACGGTAAAGGGCTGATTCCGTTTCATCAGAGCTTCCTGGCGGATAAAGCGGAAATAGGCTTCCCCGTCCTCGTAGTCGCAGTCGGATATGGAAAAGGCTTCGCTGATATTGATTCGCTCTTCTTTTTTGCACCATCCCAGCCGGGCCGCTTCCTCAATGACGGTTTGGCCGATAAAGTCATAATCTGTGGTCATGTCGTAAATATTGCCGATATGGGCATAATCCGTCACTTTTTTGGCAGCCCACAATCTCTGGCAGGATTCGAAGACATAAGCCTCTTCATAATCGGCGATAATATAGTTGGCATTAAAATACTGAGGCCGGATCAAGGGATCGCCACCTGTGCCGTAGGTTTCCAGCAGCTCTCCCATGATATCCACCGCTTCTCTGGCCGTATTTGCCCGCGCCAGCGCCAGCCGCAGAATGTCCATGCCGATTAAGCCCCACTGCAGCTCCGGAGTCACTCTGCCTGTGACCGCTTCGTTTCCGATGATGACGCCTTTGTCGTTGATGCCGTGTTCAAAGCCAAAAATATTGTAGGGCCTTGAGCCGATATATCCGTTGGTGTGGGCTACCTGGGGCACCTTGATGTAGGTGCACTGTACCCATTCTCCCTCTTCATGATCCGCTGCCGGAAAATACTCCAGGGGCTGGGACTCATTGACCGGCCGGTCGCTGTTTTTTCCGAATATAACGGTGCCCTGTTCTGTAACCGGGCTCATTGCCACAAATGTGGAACAGGATCTTACTGCCTGACTGCGATTTTTCATATGTACCTCCTCTGCTCAATGCAGCATATCCCAGCGCATGGGATGCTCTATAGCGCCGCTGCACCTGGATGCGCCTTCCCGCATCCCGCCTCTTTATTCCTGTTCTTATTATAAAAGTCTGAGGCTCCGGGTTCTATGTTACCGGTAATAATTATTCCGCGCCTTTTTTGGTACGGACCCCATCTTGTTTTGACAGGCGGCAGGTGCGATGTGCTGGCGTTTTTTCGCCAATCCGCGGAAAAGATCAAAAAATTTGCTCTGGGTACTTGCCAGAACACCCCTTGATGGATTATAATATATCAATCGGCTGGGTGTGGCGCAGTTTGGTAGCGCGTGTGGATGGGGTCCACAAGGCCGCAGGTTCAATTCCTGTCACTCAGACCAAGCTTGCCCGAAAAGGGCAAAAATCGCTGGAATTTCAATAGTTTCAGCGATTTTTTTATACCCATTTTGTACTTTTCGCAAAATGAGTATAAAAGCGACAAATGTAGATTTATAGAAATATGTGGAATAATTTCAATGGCAGAGGGGATAATAATTAAAAACGAATATAGCTATTTTGCTGAAGATTAAAATCAAATAAAACTTGGTTGTTTTGCATACGAAACGTGTTATACTGATAATCACAGGATGAGTTCATTATAAAATATAGTTGGGAGATGTTCATTTTGAAAATAAAAAGTATTGACATACAAAATTTTATGGCATTTAATTCGTTAGATGTTCGTTTTTCTCCTCAGATTAATATTATTTTTGGTGAAAATGGCACAGGAAAATCCGCTTTATTAAAAGTGATGTATACAGCAATGAAAAGTATAGCAGAGGCTGCAAATGGAAAAGGCGAGTTTGCCACTGAGAAAATGGAAAGTATCATCATTGACAAACTGGTGGGGGTTTTTATGCCTGAAAATGATTCGGTTGGCAGGCTTGTTACCCGTCAGCAGGGAAGTAACCGTTCGGATATTAAATTGAAGTTGAGTGACAACGAAGAACTATCTATGGGATTTGGAAACTGCCAAACGAAACATATGGATATTGAGATATATCCAGAGATAAAAACAGATAATTTTGTACCAGTATTTATTCCACCTTCTGGGACGAGCCTGAAACGAATATGAATCCGAAGTTGATCGGTCATGTGGCAGATGCGTTAATCAAGCTATCACAGATGGGGGTTCAGGTTTTCATTTCTACACACAGTTATTTTGTGCAGCAAAGTTTTAATTTGTTTGCGGAATATCAGAATAAAGGAAACGATAAAATAGATATTCAGTTTATGTCTTTGTACAGAGATCAGGAATCGGGACAGCTGCACTGTGAAATTGCCAAAGAATTATCCGAAATTACACAGAATGCCATCATGGAAGAATTTGATGCAATTTGTGACAGAGAACAGGAGTTGATTTGATGGTCGAGAGTAAATTAGATTTTACTTTTGCAGATCGGGCAATTAAATTCGATGACACCAGATTTTATGAAGTATTTAAAAGTTATCTTCCGAATGGTTACCTGCAAATTTTTCAAAAAATTCATATCACCAGTGTACCGACCACTTGGGAATTGGGGTGGCCAGTACACTAATTGGCTCTAGTTCCTATTTTCAATTTTATTTGAGCTCATCCAGCTTCCAGCCCGGAACCGCCAGCTCAATGGCTTCCTTGCCGGAGACATGATCGATTTCAACAACAAACGCGCCCATCCACGCGATCCGGTCCTTGAAGATTTCATAAACACCCTCCATGTACTCTGGAGAGTATTTTTCCACAAGATACTCATGCAGCTTGATTTTTTCTTCTGAATCTTCCACAATGCGCGCTTTGCCAAAAACAATCACGCTTCTGAAATACGAGGTGTATTCCTCAGGAATGACATTGTCGGTTTCGATAATCGTAAAGGACACTTTACTGTGGTTCTTGATTGCGTCAAATTTGTGACCGCTGGGCATACAATGAAAGTACAACTTGTTATCCCGGTAGGCAAAGCTCATGGGGACTCCATAAGGATACTCGTCATCTCCCAGCACGCTTAGCACGCCGGATGTAGCCTTGTTTAATATCTCATCGCAGGCAGAACGCTCTAAAATCTGCCGTTTATCTCTCGACACTTCTCTAAACATATCATAACTCCTTTGCTTACCGTTATATTATCGCTTCCGCACACATCACAGCTCTCTCGGACTCAACAGGACAGCCCTTATTCAGAGCGCTTTCCTGTCATATGCCTGATATCCATCTCGTAAACGCAGAAAGCGCCTTCCTGGGATTTCACGTACTTCATGCCGCCCTCCATCAGGCCAGGCGAATACTTATCACAGAAGTGGGCCATAATCCGTTTGATATCTTCCTGTGTCTCAAATCTCGTCACATCGCCGTATGCGATTACGCTCTTATAAAAGGTGGTAAAGCTTTCCGGCTGCACATCGTCGAATTCGGTAACAGAAAAGCTTACATGGGGATTCTTTGTCAGCAAATCGTATTTTTGGCCTGCCACAGCGCCGTGGAAGTAGAGCTTTCCTTCCTTGTAAACATAGCTGACCGGTACGGAATACGGGTAGTCTCCTTCTCCATTAATGGCCAATGTGCCGTTTGTCATTTTTTCAAGAATGGCAACTGTTTCTTCCTGTGATAACTGCTGTTCGCTTAGTCTCATTTCTCTAAACATTTCTTTTCCTCCTGGTTGTTCTGTTATTTTATAAAACACTGTTGATGTGAATCAAATAATGTAAATTAAAATCATACCGCTTATTTAAATTTGCAAATTTCATGCCAATAGTGGCCTAAAATGGAAGGGAGCTGCTGGGCGACTTCAAAATTGTCTGAACAATCTCTGTATTTTCAATATTTCACAAAATATTTAGTCTGAAAATAAATTCTGTTGTTTGTCTGCATTTTTCCAAAATCCCCAACAAAAACGGGAAAATCGTATCAAATTCAATAATCATTTTCTCATAATCGAGATAAACTCTTTTCTATGAAAAATCCAAAAAACAGCATATTTTTTCAAAACCCGCTTGACAGCTGCAGCAAATCGATCTATACTACGATTAAACAATTGCTTAATCGTTTACAAAAGGAGAACTTACCATGGCAAACAAACAGCTGCCTCATGATCACGGTGGTGATACACAGGAGCTGCTAAAGCAGCAGCCGAAAACGGAAACCTTTGATAAGGTCTCCAATACCTTTCAGCTCATCAGCGATACGACCCGTCTGAAAATCCTGTGGCTCCTGTGTCACAGTGAGGAATGTGTCATTAACATCGCTGCTGCCATTGATATGAGCTCTCCCGCTGTTTCCCACCACCTGCGGGTCTTAAAGCAGGCAGGGCTTCTCACCGCTCGGCGCGAGGGCAAGGAAGCTTATTATACCCTGGCAAAGACTCCGGAGGCTGAGCTGGTTCACAAGATCGTAGACAGTGTCTTTGATATGAACTGCAAGCTGTAAAGCAAACAGTCTGCAAAGGCTGCGTTGGGAATGGGAATAAAAAATTTTACTTATTAATTAAACGATTGCTTAATTATTTATCTTTTAAGGAGGACTTTAACATGAAACGTACTTTTAAATTATCAGAACTGGACTGTGCAAACTGCGCCGCAAAGATGGAAACCGCAATTAACAAGCTGGACACGGTTGACAGCGCAACTATCAACTTTATGTCTCAGAGACTGACCCTTGAAGCTGCTGATGACAAATTTGAAGAAGCGGTAGAGCTTGCTCAGAAAGCCATTAACAAGGTGGAGCGCGACTGCAGGATTGTAAGATAGCTGATTTTCAAAGGGGATATTCGGGCACAGGATCAAATAGAAAAGGGGTAAGAACTTATGAAGAAGAAACAAAAACGACAATTATGCAGAGTCATCCTTTCGGGAGTTCTGCTTATACTGGGGGCCCTGCTCCCTCTTCCCGAACTGGCAAGCCTTATCATTCTCATGGCATCTTATCTGATTGCCGGGTATGATACCCTCTGGACAGCCATTCGCAACATTTTGCGCGGGCAGGTCTTTGACGAGAATTTTCTTATGGCCATTGCCACAATAGGTGCCATTGCGCTGCAGGATTATCAAGAAGCGGTTTTCGTTATGCTGTTTTATCTGGTAGGCACGATCTTTGAAGACTACGCAGTCAATAAATCCCGCGGATCTATCAGTGAGCTGATGGATATCCGGCCTGATTACGCGAATCTTCTGCAGGATGGCGAGGCAAAGCAGGTAGATCCTTATGATGTTGCCATCGGGGATCTGATTCTGGTAAAACCGGGAGAGCGTGTTCCGCTGGACGGTATGATTGTCGAGGGCCATTCCTCTCTGGATACGTCCGCTCTTACAGGGGAATCTCTGCCGCAGGATGTAGAGACGGGACAGACGATTTCCAGCGGATGCATCAATCTTACAGGCCTGCTTAAAATTCAGGTTTCCAGCGAGTTTGATGATTCTACGGTTGCGAAGATTCTCGATATGGTGGAAAATGCCGGAAGCAAAAAGGCCAGGGTGGAAAAGTTCATCACCCGATTCGCAAGATACTATACGCCCATCGTGGTAATCGCGGCTGTCCTTTTGGCAGTCCTTCCGCCGCTCATTCTTCATCAGCCTTTTGGCCCATGGATTTCCAGGGCGCTGATTTTCCTGGTCATTTCCTGTCCCTGCGCTCTGGTCATATCCGTACCTCTGGCCTTTTTCGGGGGCATCGGGGGAGCCTCTAGTTGCGGGGTTCTCGTAAAGGGCAGCAATTATCTGGAAGCCCTTGCCCAGGTGGATACGGTTATCTTTGACAAAACTGGAACTCTGACTACCGGAACCTTTAAGGTTACTCAGGTCTGCGCCTCTGGCTGTGAGGAGCAAAGGCTCCTGGAACTTGCCGCTTATGCGGAAAGCTATTCCGATCACCCCATCTCCCTGTCCATCCGGCAGGCATTTTCCGGCTCCATTGATAAATCCCGCATTGCGGATGCGGAAGAGTTGGCCGGAAAGGGAGTGAAAGCGGTCATCGACGGTTCGGTTCTTTATGCGGGAAACAGCAGGCTCATGGCAGATCTGGGGCTCACGGACCTTGCTTCCGATGAAAGGGCAACCCTGGTTCACCTTGCGGACGAAAGCAGCTATCTGGGCTATATCGCGATTTCCGACACCATCAAGGAGGATGCGGCCTCTGCTGTTCAGGGTCTGAAAAAAGCCGGCGTTTCCCGCACCGTTATGCTGACCGGAGATCGGAAGGCAGTCGCGGAGCAGGTAGCAAATACTATTGGGCTGGATGAATTTCACGCAGAGCTTTTACCAGGAGATAAGGTTTCCCTAGCAGAAACCATTATCGACCAAACCTCCGGCGAAAAGAAGGTCGTCTTTGTGGGGGACGGCATCAACGACGCCCCTGTCCTGGCCCGGGCCGATATCGGCGTTGCCATGGGCGGCCTCGGCTCTCAAGCAGCTATTGAGGCTGCGGACATCGTCATTATGGACGATCAGCCTTCCAAGCTGTCCACTGTTATGAAAATCGCTGCCAAGACTCTGCTCATTGCAAAGGAAAACGTGGTGTTCGCTCTGGTAATTAAATTTGCTGTTTTGATTTTGGGAGCGTTGGGTATGGCCTCTATGTGGGCCGCCGTTTTCGCTGATGTAGGTGTAGCCGTCATCTGCATTCTCAATTCCATGCGGTCTCTGAAGACAAAGGAATTGGTTCAGCAGCAGAATTAAACGAGCAGGATTAAACGAAAAAACTGCAGGCCGCGGAATTGGCAATCGTCTCTTCCGTGCCTGCAGTTTTTCCTTTGCTGCAAAAGCCTGCAGCCGGGCATAAATATGAATAGGTTCAAGTACTCTTTTATTAGATGAGGGTTGCCATGTGACCCAGTGTTCTTACCAGCTGGGAAACGTAGCTCATTTCATTATCGTACCAGGCCACAACTCGAACTTCGTAAATCTTGGTTCCACATCTCTGTGCCAGAGTCTGGGTTGCATCAAACAGGGAGCCATAGCTCATGCCGATTACATCGCTTGATACCAGCTCTTCTTCCGAATATCCAAAGGATTCGTTTGCTTCCTTTTTCATTGCTTCGTTCAGTCCTTCTACGCTTACAGATTCCGTATCATCCTTTAAGGTTGCGTCAAGGATTGTAATGGAGCCGGAAGGTACTGGTACTCTCTGTGCGGAACCGATGAGTTTTCCTGCCAGCTCCGGAATAACCAGTCCAATGGCCTTTGCTGCTCCTGTGCTGTTTGGCACGATATTAACAGCGCCTGCTCTTGCGCGGCGGAAGTCGCCTTTTCTGTGAGGTCCGTCCAAAATCATCTGATCGCCGGTATATGCGTGAATGGTTGTCATAAATCCGGTTCTCAGCTCGCGGTAGTCGTTGAGTGCCTTTGCCATAGGTGCCAGACAGTTTGTGGTGCAGGAAGCTCCGGAAACGATGTTGTCTTCCTTCGTGAGAGTTTCATGGTTTACGCCGTATACAATCGTTGGAAGGTCGTTTCCTGCTGGGGCAGAAATCAGGACTTTTTTAGCTCCCGCTTCCAGATGCGCCTTTGCCTTTTCCTTTGATGCGAAAAATCCGGTGCATTCAAGAACAATGTCCACATCCAGCTTACCCCATGGCAGTTTGGAAGGATCCGCTTCTTTGTAGATTGGAATTGTCTTTCCGCCTACTGTAATGGACTCGTCATCATGCTCCACCTCATGATCTCTGTAAGCTCCCTGAACGCTGTCATATTTCAGGAGATATGCCAGCATCTCCGGCTTTGTTAGATCATTAATTGCTACAACCTCATAATTTGCATCGCCGAACACTTTTCTGAATGCCAGTCTTCCGATTCTTCCAAATCCGTTAATTGCAACTTTCACCATAATCTTGCTCCTCCTTTAAACTCTGTATGTTTATATTAATGATTTTGTTAAAACCTATTTCTCTGCGGCAGCAGCTCTGCCGTTCTGTTTCTCATTGCTCTGACCTGCTTCTCTGCCATCTGTTACTCGGCCACCCGAATTTCCGTCTGCTCCCCATACTGCGGACTGCTTTCCTGGTTCGTAATAATGCAGGCATCCGCCAGCTGCGCGAAGGTTACGGAAGAAATCAGACCGAATTTTGTATGATCGGCCAGAACATAGGACTGCTGCGACTGCTTGATGACCGCCGTTTTTACGGCCGCTTCGCCTATATCCGGTGTGGAAAAGCCCTTTTCAAGATCCACGCCGTTTGTTCCCACAAAGCTCTTGGTAAAATTGTATTGCTTGAGGGATTCCACAGCTAGGGTTCCGATAGCCGCCTCAGTGGAAATTCTCAGAAGTCCTCCCACCATATAAGCGTCAAAGCCGTTTTCCATCAGCTTTCTCGCATGTGCCAGCCCGTTTGTTACATAAGTGGCCCTTTTATTTTCCAGGTAGTCCAGCATCCGCTCTGTGGTAGTTCCCGCATCAATAAATACGAAATCATCATCACAGACTAAGGCTGCCGCATATCTGGCAATCTGCTCCTTCAGCTCCACATTAACGCGGCTCCTTGCCGCAACATCGGTCACTCCATCCATCAGACCCAAACGCTTCACTCCGCTCAGAGAAATGGCTCCGCCGAATACACGCTTTAGCTTTTCCTGCTGATCCAGTTCATTAATGTCCCTGCGGATGGTGGATTCACTGATCTCCAGTTTCCTTGCCAGATCCGTCACTTTAACCGCATGTTTGAGCTTTAGCTCTTCTAAAATTGCCGCATGCCTTTGATCCTGTAACATTTCTTTCCCTCCTGCCTGCTTTATTATAGCACAAACTCGCTCAAAGTCAATCATTTTTTATCATAAAAAATCAATTTTATTCAATTGTGCCCAATTTCACGCAATTATCTTCTTTTTTCCATCACATACTGCGGATCTACGCCAAACATTTGCACCAGCTCAAGCTCTGGAGATTGCAGCAGATCTTCTACTGTAACAAGTCTTCCGCCATCTCCATCCAGATCATAGCCAAACTGCATGAAGGCATACCAGACAAGATAAGCGCACTGAGCTGTCATTTCCCGGCAGTCTTCTTCCTGTCTCCTGTCAAAAATGCCGCTGAACAAGCTGTAGGGTACGCCTTTCAGGTTTTGCCGTGCAAAGACTGCGATCTCTCTGCGTTCTGCTGCAGACGCGTTCCTGAGCCGAAGAAGAATAAAATCGCCACCATCTGTCCAGTGATGCATGCTCTTGATTTTTGAGGCGCATCCCGGCATAACGGCTTCCAGGCACAGGGCCTTCTCCGCATCCACCACCAGCCCCGCATGACCGTGTTTCCACCCCAGAGTGTGAGATGAAAAGGATAGAAAAATATCACCGTCTTCGACAGATGCCAGAGGAATATGTTCACCCTTCTGAAGGACTGCCCGATCCTGCTTTGTAAAAAAGCTTCCCCTGCATTCTGTCTCCCGTTCTTTAAGAAAAACTTCCTGGAACTGCATAACTTCTTCATCCTCAAGCTGCCTTACCGCCGCCCTTCCCAGCCCAGTCTGCGACAGGAGCCAATCCCATTGCGGCTGCTTCAGATCCGATTCCTGCAGCATGCCCCGCAGCTCCTGCTTTTGCATTCTCTCTTCTGCTGCCACGCTTCTCATATCCCAGTGAACAAATGGCTGGAAACATGCATTGGCAAAAAAGGCCGCTGCTGCAATGGCCCCTACAAGAAAATGGCGTTTCAAGCTGCTTTCACCCCAGGAATTCATACCAGACTCCCTCCTTCACTCAGTATGCGCAGAGCTTTCGGTTCTCATACCTACTTGAATTCCTTTCCGGAAAAGCCTATAATAAAGTGAATAAAAAGAAAGTATTGGGGTAAGCTTTATGACAGATCGATCACCGTTTTTAAATATGATAGGAACCGCGTTTCTTACTTTTTTTAAGGTACTTCCCGCGCTTCTGCTCTTTGAAGTAGCCTACAAGCTGCTGTGCACCGCGATTTTTAGTCCGCTCCTCAGTCTCATCATGCAGCAGGCCCTGAACATCAGCGGGTATGAAATGGCTTTTAATGGAGATATTGCCGGATTTTATACGAATGCCGCCGGAATTATCGGTACGATTGTGCTGTGTATTTTTGCTGCATTTTTAGCCTATTTTGAATTTGCTGTTTTGATTTTGATGATTTATTATCGGTATATGGGAATCCCCTTTTCACTGGCCGATTCTATGAAAATGGCCCTGACTACCTTCAGGAGCATGAGAAGTGTCGGGTTTATCGGATTTATTCTCTATGCCCTTGGGCTTCTTCCCCTCATCAATCTGGGTTTTGCCCCCTCCATCCGGCCTAAGGGGGAAATCCCCAATTTTATCAGTGGAGAGCTTTACAAATCGACTCTTGGGACCATTGGTATGGCTGTTTTCTATGTGATCATGTATCTGCTCTTTTTCTGCCTGATTTTTGTACTGCCCGCCATGGTCCTTCGCCGCCGCAAGTTCGGCCGCTCTATCCGGGTCAGCCTTTCCCTGCTCCTTTCCATGAAGCTGAAGCATGCAATCCCTCTGATTCTGGTCTTCGTGTTATGGGGCGTCCTATTTTTGTACCCTGGCTTTATACCTACCTATTATGCGGGAATCTCTGATGCTGATCTGGCGCAGATTCTGGGAAACTTTTTCTTTTCCTGGAAGAGCATTCTTCACTTCCTCCTGGGGGAAGGACTCCAGATCCTGCTGAAAATTATGTTGTTTACTTTTCTCATTGCCCTGTATCTTCTTACCAGCGGCAAGGTGAGCCTCAATGAAAAGGCCATGCCTACGATTGATCGCAGACTGCAGACGACCCACAGTATACTTTCCAGGGTTTACGGCCTTTTTCGCAAAATCGGCCAGTCCGTCAGCTTTTGGATCCGCAGCCGCCCCTTTTACCAAAACCACAAGCGACCTATCTGGGCAGTTATCTGCATCCTGCTGTTTCTCGGGGTTTTCGGCCTGCTGTACAATCAGCCCAATGCTTACGATCAGGAGGTAGTAGGCCACAGAGGGAGCCAGGAAGGCGTAGAAAATACCCTCCAGGCCATTAAGGGAGCAGTTGATGCAAAGGCGGATTATGCGGAAATTGATATTTTGCTGTCAAAAGACGGCGTGCCCATGGTGGTTCACGATGATAATTTGAAACGACTGTCCGGTGAAAACCTGAAAGTATACGATATGACTGCCCGCCAGCTTTCACATGTTTCCCTTTCGCAGAACGATTTTTCCGGAAAAATTTCCACTCTTGCGGACACGATTGATTACTGCCGCGGCAAGATCGATCTGCTCATTGAATTAAAGCTTCACGGCCATGAAAAAAACGATATTGTGAAAGCGGTCACCCGGGTGGTGGAACAAAAGCATTTTCAGAGAAATTGTGAAATTATGTCGCTGGAATACGACCTGGTTAAAAAGCTGAAAACCGGTTATCCGGAATATAAGATAGGCTACTGCGTTTATGGAAATCTGGGGGCTGCGAAGCTGAATTCTCTGCGGGAGCTAAACGTGGATTTTCTGATTATCGAAGAAAGCGTTGCCTCCAAAAGCTTCATTTCCGAATGCAACAGGGCATGGCTTCCCACATATGTGTGGACGGTCAATGAAAAGCAGTCTATGGAATCATGCCTGAAGATGGGCGCTACCGGCATTATTACGGATAAGCCAAAAGAAGCCCGCAGCGTTGTAGATCAGTTTGTTAAGGATTCGATGTAAGAGGCTCGTTATATAACGTTTCAAAACAAGAATTCCGCAATTTCGCCGATTTCCAGGCAATAAAAAAACCATCTGAGATAATCAATCCTCAGATGGTTTTTCTTTGGTGACCCTACCGGGAATCGAACCCGGGTTACCGCCGTGAAAGGGCGGTGTCTTGACCGCTTGACCATAGGGCCATGTATCAAAAGACAGCTACTTTCGCAGCTGTCTTTTGAACAAAACCGGCAACGTCCTACTTTCCCAGGCAGTCTCCCACCAAGTATCATCAGCGCTGGGGAGCTTAACTTCTGTGTTCGAG
>CAJTER010000017.1 GCA_910575405.1 Clostridia bacterium
TCAAGCCCTTTTTTTGACTTTTTTCAAACCTTTTGGCTCTCGCCTTCTGCTCTTTGAGACAGCTTATTCAGTTTAGCAGACCTTCTCTTCTTTGTCAAGCCCTTTTTTCGCTTTTTTTCGACCTGCTTCCTGCTTCCTCGCCGCCCCTTCGGACAGCTTGTTCATATTACCAAATCTTTCCCCTTCTGTCAACCCCCCTTTTTCACTTTTTTCCCTCTTTTTTTGACTTGATGTATGTTCCCAGCCTTCCGTTGACAATTTTCTGGCCTTTTACAGCTATCTGTCCGTTAATAAGGACAAAATCAATCCCATCCGGCGGCTCTGCCGGGTTCTCAAAATCAGCCTTGTCGATGATGGTATTTTCATCAAAAATAACCAGATCCGCATCCAAGCCTTCTTTTATTTCTCCTTTTGACGCAAGTCCCATTCGCTTTGCCGGCAGGATCGTCATCTTTTCCAAAGCTTCCATAAGTGTGAGAGCCCCCTGCTGTCTTACATAACGGCCCAGAATGCGCGGGAAGGTTCCTGCTCCCCGGGGATGTCCTCCTCCATTTACAAAGATACTGTCGCTTCCCGCCATCACATAAGGTTTTCTGTAGGCTTCTATGACTTCTTCTTCATTCATAACAAAAGCTACTACATTTATGTCCGGCGTTTCCCGCCTTACTTTTTCAAAAATTTCCTTTGTGCAGCGCTGATTTTTATACGTGCCTGCTGTTACAAGAATATCTTCATAGGTTTTGCCCCACTTTTCAAAGCATCCTTCATCAAAAACAGCGGTTCCGATTCCTGTGCAGAAAGCGGCATAAGGATAGCAATCCGCCATAATGTCGATTCCTTCTTCTATCGCTTTATCGATGACCAAGAGGCTTTCTTTCATATAGCCTAAGGCGCTGCAGCTACCAATGTGGGAAAACTGAACCCGGCAGCCGGAGGCTCTGGAAATCCGCAGCACTTCTTCTATGGATTTTACACCATTTTCGCTGTCCTCCCGGTAATGGACGGACATGAGACAGTCTTCGTTTGCAAAGGCGCTGAGAAGCTCAATGGTTTCTTCCTCAGTTGCTCCGGGAGCATATTCAAAGCCGCAGGAAAGTCCCGCGGGGGACCACTGCCTGCCTTCCTCCCGAATGATCTGCTTCATGTGTTCCATCTGAGCCTTTGTGGCGGGGCGATAGCGATCCGATGCTCCCACTCGTTCTCTCAGGTAGTTCTGCCCCATAAACATCATGTAATTGGTCGGACTTCCTCCCTTCTCAATATTTTCGCAAAAGTCGGGAAGATTGTCATAATTGATACCGCAGTTTCCCGCAACCTTTGTGGTTACACCCATGAGGAGCTCTCGGTTGGCATTAAAAAACTTATATTGGCCTGCATGAACCGGATCTTCATGGGCATGGATGTCGATAAACCCGGGTGAAACAATTTTTCCTCCAGCATCAATGGTATTTGCCGTATCTTCAGAAACGCTTCCAATCTTCACGATGGTTCCATGATCCACTAGGATATCCGCCTGCTTGAAGCTTTTCGTTTCAAAGCATGGAATATTCGCGTTGACGATTTTCAAATCTTTCATAGTAATATTCTCCTTTTTTATTTTATAACTTCAAAAAAACCAAACTGTACTTCCGTAAAAGCGCTGGGATTATAGGCTACAATCACGGTACCAAAATCACCCTGCCTGATATAATCGGCCAGAGACTTCTCTTTGTAATGCCTCAGATCGATGGCCGTAATCTCCTTTGCCCCCATTGTCAGAAATGGCATCATGGCACAGGAAAAGGAATCACGTACCAGCAGGATCTTCTTATCATTGGGGGCTTTATGATTTATGACTGTATTAAGCGCATAGTCGCCGCCTGTGTATCCTGCATATGTATTAATCCCAAAATAATCTTTTTTGTCAAGGAATGCATGTTTTAAAAGCGCTTTGCGAAAGGGGCCTTTCCTCTTTGTTCGGTCTCCGTTTTTCGATCTGGCTGTAAACTTATAGGATGTATCAAACTTTGGCGTAATAATATCAAAATCATCCACCCCTGCATACCACATGCCCGTCCGCTTGCCGAAGGAACCCAGAAACCAATTTTCTTTTGTTTCAATCTTGTAGTTCTTTATGTCAAAGAGTGCTTCATTTATGGAATATCCGCAGTCCTCCTTCAGCTTTTTTGCAATCAGGCCAGCAGCCCAAAGCGCAGCATGGGGTTTCCAGTGCTGATCCGTATTAAAAAAGAGCGTATCATGCTTCAGCCCTGCCTTGCGAATTGATTTCCGGATATCCATGCTGGGGATTCCCTGCTGTCTCAGCCGCCTTACGATCTCATTCGCATCATCGTTTGCGAATTCTTCCGTTCCCAGGGGCATCATATCATCGTTTTCAATTTTAAAGGGCAATTGGACGTAGAGGAAATCCATATCCCTTTTTTGAGCCAGGCTGTACAATTGTCTGAGGTTTTTCACCAAATAGTCTACATCTCGCTTCTCCTGTCCATAGATGGTCTGGCCGTTTTTCAGCTTATAGACCGTCGTTCCGCCCGCGTCCCGTATAACCGTGGTTCCCAGCATGCGCTGAAACAGCCCGTTTACATTGATCCAGTTGTTCCTGCTTTTAAAATTCTCCTGTATGCAGTTCTCCGCTTCTTCAATCATCTGGCGTACATTGCTGCTTTCCGGCAGCGGTTCCTTCTGTTGAACGCATTTTATTACCGTGCCCAATCCGAAAACAACGATAATCAGCAAAAAAGCAGCTGCGATTAACTTTGAATTTCTTGCATTCATAGAGTAAATCCTCTTAAAAATTAAAATAGATAAACGGGTTATAAGTTCCCTTTACGATAAAGGATACGGAAATAATAAAAATTCCCATAATTACTGCTGCATAAGCCAGATCCGTAAACCAATTCTGTGGTATTCTTTTTTCTGCTTTTTTCATAATCGGGGTTGAAAAGAGAATGCCCGCCAGAATATAGACTGCGTACTGGCTGATATATTCGACAAAAGCATTGTCCACAAAGGGGGCTGTGCCGCCGCCGAACATAGTGCCGTAATATTCTGCGGCAACGTGAATGTTTTCCGCGCGAAAGATCACCCACCCCATTATCACAAAGAACATGGCATAGATATGTTTGCACCAGCCCGTTTTGCGGGAGTTTCCATTAATCTGGAAACAGCTGAACTTCTCAAAGGTCAAAAGGACAAAGTACATCAGTCCCCAAAGGATAAAGGTCCAGTTAGCACCGTGCCATATACCGGTGCAGAGCCATACAACGAAAAGGTTGAAAATATGCCTTCCCCGCGATTTTACTCTGCTGCCGCCTAGAGGAATATACACGTAATCCCGAAACCAGGTGCCCAGCGACATATGCCACCGCCGCCAGAATTCAGTAGCGGATTTTGATATGTAGGGATAGTCGAAGTTTTCTAGAAAGTGAAATCCGAACATTTTTCCAAGGCCAATAGCCATATCGGAATAGCCCGAAAAGTCAAAAAAGATCTGCAGGGTGTACGCAATCGCTCCCAGCCAGGCCATGCAGACGGACAGGCTTCCCGGCTCCGCTCCATTGGAAACAGTCATGGAGAAGGCATAGTCCGCGATGACTGCCATGCTGTTGGAAAGCAGCACCTTCTTGCCAAGGCCGATTATGAAGCGGACGCTGCCCTGGGAAAAATCCGCAAAGCTTTCCTTTCTGTGCTGGATCTGATAAGCGACTGTTTCATAGCGAACAATGGGTCCCGCAATCAGCTGTGGAAAAAAGGAAATATAGAGCCCTACATTCATCAGATTTTTCTGTACTTCTCCCTTACCCCGATAAACATCTACCACATAGGATATCGCTTGAAAGGTAAAAAAGGAAATTCCAATGGGAAGCGCAATGGAAGGCACCCTCAAACTGCATCCCAATAAAGCGTTAATATTTGCCACTGTAAACATCAAATATTTAAAAATAAAAATGATGCATAAATTAAAAATCACATCCAGCAAAACCATCAGCTTGGCTTTTCGGCGCTGGCCTCTGCATGCATCCACCAGCAGCCCCATGAACCAGTTGATGCCGATGGACAGCAGCATAACCAGAACAAACCTGGGCTCTCCCCAGGCGTAAAAAAACAGGCTGGCCAAAAGTAAAAACAAATTCTGCAGCGTTCTGGATCGTCTTAATATCGTATAATAAACCAGTATTACAGCTGGTAAAAATATGAAAACAAAAATGTTACTGGAAAAAAGCATTGCTGCACATGGTTCCTTTCTGTTAAGTGCGTCTTCTGTTTATGACGGCTCCCGCTCCCTCAGCCTGCCGCCCGCTGCAGCTTTTCGCGGCGCTCTTCTACGCTACAGCATCTGAAACAGGGACAGCTGATCCGTTTCCGGAAGGCCTTGCAAAACGCCGTGCTCCCGCAGTTCTTCGATGGCGGTCTTGTTGATCTTGGCCCGTTCCCGGATTTCATCCACTGTCTCATAGGGGCGGTTTTCATATTCCTCTGCCAGAGATCTAGCCGCCGTTTCGCCGACTCCAGATACGGCTACAAATGGGAGCACCACCTTTCCATCCTTTGTTTTAAACTTGGTTCCATCCGAAATGCCGAGGCGGGCAGATGAAAATTCATATCCCCTGGCATACATTTCGTAAGCCACCTCCAGGACGGTCATTTCCGCCTCTTCTTTTTTGGAAGCGTTGTTTCCCTTACTGATGATCAGCTCCATTTTTTCCTGCACCGCAAGAGAGCCCTGCAGGATGGTCTTTTCATCAAAGTCAGCCGCCTTTGTAGTAAAATAGACAGCGTAAAACTCCGGCGGATGATAGACTTTGTAATAAGCGATCCGGTAGGACATCATTACGTAGGCTACCGCATGGGCCCGCGGGAACATGTATTTGATTTTTTTGCAGGAGTCAATGTACCAGTCCGGCACGCTGTGCTCCCGCATGAGAGCTTCCTGCTCCTCGGTAAGGCCTTTTCCCTTTCTCACCTTTTCCATAATAGTAAAGGCATCCTTGTTGGGAAGCCCCTTGAGGCGCAGATAGTTCATAATGTCGTCACGGGTAGATATGGCATCGTTCATCGTTGCAATGCCCTTTACAATCAGCTCCTGGGCATTGTTGAGCCACACATCCGTACCATGGGAAAAGCCCGATATCCGCACCAGATCCGCGAACTTGTCCGGCTGGGTGTCGTCCAGCATTTTGCGGGTAAAGCTGGTGCCGAATTCTGGTATGCCGTAGCTTCCATGAGTAAATTTGTAGTCCGGATCCTTGATGTCCAGTCCATCGATTCCATTGAATATGCTGTTGACCCGCTCATCCTTGAGGGGAACCTTCAAGGGATCCACACCGGTCATATCCTGCAGCTGACGGATCATGGACGGCACATCATGGCCCAGAATATCCAACTTCAGCAGGTTCTGGTCAATGGAATGGTAATCAAAGTGGGTGGTAACAATATCCGAATTCACATCGTTTGCCGGATGCTGGACCGGGCAGAATTCGTAGATCTCATGGCCCTTGGGCACGATAATGATCCCTCCTGGGTGCTGGCCCGAGGTTCTTCTGACTCCTTCACAGCAGCCTGTAAGACGGTCGGCCTCGAATTTGTTAATGGGAAGCTCCCGCTCCTCAAAATATTTCATTACATAGCCGTAAGCCGTTTTTCCCTGGATAGTTCCGATGGTTCCCGCCTTGTAGACGTTTTCCGCTCCAAAAATCTCATCTACGAATTTGTGGGCTGTTGCCTGATATTCACCGGCAAAGTTCAGGTCAATATCCGGCTCCTTGTCCGCCTCAAAGCCCAGGAAGGTTTCAAATGGTATGGAAAAGCCCTCCTGGCTGTATTTTGTTCCGCAGATTGGACAGTTCTTTTCCGGCATATCCACTCCGCAGTCGTATTTATTCTTATCTCCCCACTCAAGATGCTTGCAATTGGGACACAGATAATGGGGCTCTAAGGGGTTTACTTCTGTAATGCCGGACATGGTGGCCACAAAGGAGGAACCTACTGAGCCTCTGGAGCCTACCAGATATCCGTCGCTCATGGATTTCTGCACCAGCATCTCCGCAGCCATATACATGACCGAATAGCCATTGTTGATGATGGAGTTCAGCTCCTTGTCCAGGCGGGCGCGTATTTCCTCTGGAACCGGATCGCCGTACATGGCCACAACCCGCTCCTCACATTTTTCCCGTAGGATTTCATCGGAACGGTCGATTTTAGGCGGGAACTTGCCCTCGGGTACTGGCATCATCCGTTCGATACTGTCCGCAATGGCATTGGGCGCCTCAATAACAACTCTGCGGGCGGTCGCTTCTCCCAGGTAGGCGAATTCCTCCAGCATTTCCTCGGTTGTTCGAAAGTAGAGACCTTTGTCGCCCTCAATGTCCTTAAAGCCCTGTCCTGCCATGAGGATCTTGCGGTACAGAGATTCTTCTTCATCAAAATAATGGGAATCGCAGGTAGCCACTACCGGTTTGTCATACTTCTCACCCAGGGCAATAATTTCCCGGTTGATTTCCTTCAACTGCTCCTTATCCCGGATGGTTCCATTGTTGATGAGGAACTGGTTGTTGATGAGAGGCTGGATTTCCAAGTAATCGTAAAAATCTACGATGCGCTTTATTTCCTCCTGGCTTTCCTCGTGTAAAATGGCCTGATACAGCTCGCCTGCTTCACAGGCGGAGCCGATGATGAGTCCCTCTCTGTGGGCGGAAATAACGGATTTTGGCATTCTGGGCCGCTTGTAAAAATAGTCCAGATGGGAATAGGACACCAGCTTGTACAAATTTTTCAGACCGACCCTGTTTTGGGCCAGAATAATGACGTGGTTGGTCTTCTTTTTCTTGTAATCAATGGTTCCGTCCGGCAGAATGCAGTCCTTATCCTCCAGCAGGTAGCCTTCTACACCGTAGAGAATTTTAATGTCCTTTCCCGCATGGGAAGCGTCGGGAAATGCCTGGACTACACCGTGATCCGTAATGGCAATGGCCTTATGGCCCCAGCGCTCCGCCGTCTTCACCAGATTTTTTACATCATTGAGACCATCCATGGCGCTCATCTTCGTATGTACGTGAAGCTCTACCCGCTTTTCCTCGCTATTGTCTTCCCGCAGGTGTTTTTCCCCTTTTTCAATGCTCTTTGCCTTTACAGTCAGGGTGTTGTCAAAGGTATCCCACTCCGCATCCCCCTGGATCTTGACCACATCTCCCGTATTCAAATGGGTGTCCACATCGATCCACTTTTGCTCGGGCGCGAAAAACTTCACGCAGAGAGAAGTTCTCTTGTCGGTAATCAGAAGCGTCACCAGCTTGGAGCCGCTCTTGATGGTCCGTTCCGATTTTTTGAAGAGAACTCCTTCCACTACTACCTGTCCGCTTTCCACGCTGATCTCAGTAAGAGGTGTTGAATCTCCGAAAATGGCCTTTCCCATGATCCGGTTGCCGGACACGGGTTCGTACTTATCCTTTTTCCTGCCCCAGGATCGCTTTTCACCCCATCCTCCACCGCTGCCATCGCCTCCGCTAAAGGAAGAAGGCGCGCTGGTTTCCTGGCTTTTTTTGCCTGCCCCTGCGTGAAGCTGTCTCTTTTTGGTTTCCGCTTCGTCCCGCTTTTCCTTTTCCTCGATCTCTTTGTAAGCCTTTTGATACGTTTCCTGGTGGTTCTGGAAGGAAACCTCTGTCTTGATGGAAAAGTTCTGCATGAGAAGCTGCTGAAATTTCAGAGCTACCTGCTTGTTTAAAAGCTCTACCGAGGTTTCGCCCAGAGCAAAAATAGTCAGATTTTCATCCTCAAACTGAAATTTTTCCGGGAAAATCGTCTTTGTAATGGGAGCATAGCTGCCGTTGACAATGTGAATCATATGTTCGATGAACAAGGCTATGATCTCTTTAGGTGTCTGTATGACGTCTTCATAAGCAAAATGAAGCTCTACGCCCGCAAGACCCTCCACTTCGCTCTTTGCCACTGCCTGTATTTTTTCTACGTCGCAAAAGGGCATAACAAAATTGAGCCGCAGCTGGATTTTCAGTATATTATCATACCTGCCCAGTACAGCTCGTTCGATTGCAAATTGGTATTCCTCTTTTGGGTGACTGCCCAGCTTTGACCAGCTGATGCTATTTTCGATTAAGTGCTTCATTTTTTCGTTAAAAACCCTTCTGCTTCCTGCCGCCATTTTAGTTCCGCCAGATCATGGGTTTCGTCCAAACATATCCCATGGGCTACCGGTTCTTTTGTCCCCGATTTTACCGTTACAAAGGTAGTGTAGCCTTCTGCATGGACTTCTCCTGTCTGCTCGTTTCTCAGGTACACATGTATGGTGAGGCTGGTCTTTCCTGTCCTTACAATCGTACTTTCGTAGCTGATAATATCACCTGGTTCCACGGATTTCATAAAGTTGAATTTATGTGTATTTTTATAAAGAAGTCCGTGTTTATCGCCATGTTCCAGACAGGCGGCAATAAAGGAAGCCTCTATCATCCATTCCGTTCCTCTTCCCGCATAAAGGTTCTGATGGTGATTCAGATCCTCCATTCTCACCATATGTATGGATTTATATCGTTTCATAGTCTTTTACCATCCTTATCATTTCCCGGGCAATTTGTGATTCGGAAACGGTCTTTATAATGTTTCCCCTTGAAAAAATGATGCCCTTTCCATCTCCGCAGGCAACGCCCAGATCCGCATCCTTTGCTTCTCCCGGCCCATTGACTGCGCAGCCCATTACAGCCACCTTCAATCTCTTTTGGCTGCTTTCTGTATATTTGTCAAGGGCTCTTTCAATTTCCAGCGCAATGGACTCCAGATCCACTTTTGTCCTTCCGCAGGTGGGGCAGGATACCAGATCAATACCGCTCTCTCTGAGCCCTGCAGCGAGAAGCAGCTCTTTTGCGAAAAAAACTTCCTCTGCGGGATCAGCTGTAAGGGATACCCGCATGGTATCACCGATTCCCGCAAGCAGCAGCGCGCCGATTCCTACGGCGGATTTGATTTTTCCCCGTGAAACAGTTCCTGCTTCCGTCACTCCAATGTGCAGTGGATAATCGCTCTGGGCCGCTACCATGCGGTAAGCATCATAGTTCATCTTTACATTGGAAGATTTGAGGGACAAAATAATATTCGAAAACCCCATATCCTCCAAAACTTCCGCGTTCCGCAGGGCGCTTTCTGCAAGGCCCTTTGCCGTAGGACCATGATCCCTTTTTAAAAGGTCTGCCTCAAGGGAGCCGGAATTAACGCCCACGCGTATGGGGATTCCCGCAGCCTTTGCCGCATCCGCTACCTGACGTACCTTTTCCTTTTCACCAATATTTCCCGGATTGATCCGTATTTTATCAGCGCCTGCCCTAATGGCCGCCAGGGCCAGACGATAATCAAAGTGGATATCCGCTACAAGAGGAACCTTTGCCGTTTTTTTCAGTTCCTTAAAAACCTCCGCCGCATCCATATCCGGAACAGCAAGGCGTACAATCTCACAGCCAGCTTCCTCCAGCTGCCGGATCTGAGATCTGGCAGCTGGGATATCCGCCGTATTTACATTTGTCATGGATTGGATGGAGACAGGCGCACCGCCCCCGATCTTCACACTTCCGCAAGTTATCTGCTTTGTCATCGCATCTCCTAATTAAAAATCGGCACAATAAACCTGGCGATATCGTTCCAGGTTACATAAATCATCAGCGCAAACAGAAGCATAATGCCCACAAAATGGATCTTTCCTTCCGTCTCGTCTGTAATGGCCTTTCCCGTTATTTTTCGTATCACAATAAACAGCAGCCTTCCTCCGTCTAGCGCAGGCAAAGGCAGCATATTGACGATAGCCAGGTTCAGGCTGATGAGAGCCGTCAGATAAAGCAGGTACATAAATCCGTATTTTGCCGTATCATTAACCGTGTAGACAATTCCCACAGGGCCGGTCAGTTCCTTTGTTGAGACGTCTCCTGTAAAGAGCTGGCCTATGGTTTTTCCCATCATTTTTGCCATATTCCAGGTATTGAGTATGCCCCCTTTAACAGCTACCGCCACATTGTGCTCCCTCTGGGGTACAATGCCGATGACCTGCCGTCCGTCCTCACCCTTTGTCAATTGAGATGTAAGGGACAATGTGCTCCCGTCCCGCTCCACATCAAGCTCTACCTGTTTTTTTGCCGCTGTAATGCCTTCAATAATATCGGTCCAGCTTTCGATCTTCGTTCCGTCAATAGCAAGAATCGTATCCCCTGCCTGCAGCCCTGCTGATGCCGCCGGGCTGTCCTTGGAAACTTCATCAATTGTAGTAGTCATGGTCCCCGTGTAAAGGGAAATAACCATCATGAGAACCATACATAAAAGAAGATTCATAGTTGCCCCCGCAACTACGATAATCGCCTTTTTCCAGGCCGGCTTGTTGTTAAAGGCCCGTTCATCCTCTGATTCCTCATCTTCCCCCTCCATGGCACAGTAACCACCGATCGGAATTGCCCGCAGAGCATAGACCGTCTCTCCTTTTTTCCGTTTAAAAAGAGCAGGTCCCATGCCCAGAGCAAATTCATTTACTTTAACACCGCTTGCCTTTGCTGCCACAAAATGTCCCAGTTCGTGGATAAAAATCAGCACGCAGAACATGAGAATGGCATAAATAATCGTCATTTCATTTCCCCCTTTACGAACTAGCGCATTGACAGAGTTGCAGCCGCTACCCTGGCCTGTCTGTCCGCTTCCATAATCCCCTCTAAATCCAAATTGTACTGCGGTTTGTGAGTTTCAAGTACTCGTTCTAAGATGTCCTGAATATCGGTAAAGCGAATTTTTCCTTCTAAAAACATGGGCACCAGCGCTTCATTTGCTCCGTTCAGAACTGCCGGATAGCTCCCCCCCCTGCAGCAGGCCTCACAGGCCATAGGAATCGTTTTAAATACGTCTGTATCCGGAGGTTCAAAGGTCAGGTTTGCTCCCTCGGAAAACAGATCCAGGCTGTCATAATGGTTTTCCAGTCTATCCGGATAGCTGAAAGCATAGCTGATGGGAATCCGCATATCCGGTCTTCCCATCTGGGCAATGACAGATCCATCCCAGTATTCCACCGCTGAGTGAATGATGCTCTGGGGATGGATCACAACTTGTATTGTTTCCAGATCCACATCAAAGAGCCACTTTGCCTCGATGACTTCCAGGCCTTTATTCATCATAGTGGCTGAGTCAATCGTAATTTTGCTGCCCATGCTCCACTTAGGATGCCTCAATGCCTGCTGCGGCGTAACCTGCTTTAGCTCTTCCAGAGAAAATCCCCTGAAGGGACCTCCTGATGCAGTCAGATAAATCCGCCTTACTGCCTTTCCCTTATTCCCCTGAAGACACTGAAAAATAGCGCTGTGTTCACTGTCAACAGGAAGCAGCCGGCTGCCCGTTTTTTTTACCGTCTCCATGATCAGCTCTCCACCGGCTACCAGCGTTTCTTTATTGGCAAAGGCAATACTGTTTCCAGCTTTCAATCCGTAATAAGTGGGAAGCAGTCCCCGGATCCCCATTAAGGAATTTAGCACCATATCCCATTTTTGCGACGCCGCCTGTATCAGCCCCGCTTCTCCGAACTCCACCTGGAGCTTCGGATATTCCCTTGCCAGAATCCGCGCATCCTGCTCCTTTTCTGTAATAACAAGCTCCGGATGAAACTCTTCAATCTGCCTGCGCAGCTTATCGATCTGTCTGCTGCAGGAAAGGACAGAGGCGGAAAAGGCGTCCCTGTTCTTTGCTATGATATCCAGCGCCTGGCTTCCAATGGAGCCCGTGCTTCCCAGTATTGCAATCTTTTTCATGCTCTCCCTACCCCAGTATTAAGATAATATAATAATATACCATTGGTGCGGTAAACAGAACGCTGTCAAACCGATCTAAAATACCGCCATGGCCTGGTATGAGATTCCCGTAGTCCTTAATTCCCATCTTTCTCTTAAAAATGGAAGCGGTCAGATCTCCAAGCTGGGAAATAATTCCACCCAGTACCCCTATTATAAGACAATGAACAAAGAGCTCCGGAATAAAAATCTTACTGAAAACCCCACACAGAATAACGCTACCCAAGACTCCCCCCGCAGAGCCTTCGATGGTCTTTTTGGGGCTGATCTTGGGACAAAGCTTGTGTTTTCCCAAAAATACACCGCTGAAATATGCCATGATATCCGTTCCAAAGGCAGTCAGCACAATGAGCCAGACCAAAATGGAATAAGGGCCGGTCTGATCCACCAGCAACACATGATAGGAAAAGAACACGATATAGAAAATGCCCGTGATCGTGGCAAGCGCATCCTCCAGCTTTCGTTCTTCAATGCGGAACAGATAAAGAAGGCTCGCAAGTACGCAGCCAAAAAACCAGACCATATACCAGTGATAATCCTTTGTAAAAATATTAATGGCATACAGCCCTAAAACAGCAGCATAAGCTACTGTATAGCAGGGCTTTACCTCCAGCGCCTCAAAGCCTTTGTAAAACTCTCTTACAGCCATAACCCCGATCAGCAGGCAGGCAGCCAGCAGTACATAATCTCCAAAATACAAAACCGCCAGCAAAGGCACCATAATCAGTCCCGATAAAATTCTCGTCTTCATTTTTACCTCCCGCCAAAGCGCCTGTCACGGCTCTGATATTCACAAATCGCCTTTTCATATTCCTCAGTTGTAAAGTCCGGCCACAGAACATCTGCAAATACAAGCTCACTGTAGGCAGTCTGCCAGAGCAGATAGTTGGACAGTCGGAGCTCTCCGCTAGTTCGGATCACCAGCTCCGGATCTGGAACATCCGCATGGAGGTTGCCGGTGAAAAGATGATTGCCTATAAGCTCCTCCGTAATGTCCTCCGGTTTTAAAAGACCCTGCTGAATATCCCGCCCTATATCACATACAGCGCGCCTTATTTCGTCCCGGCCCCCGTAATTCAAGGCAATATTAAACTGAAGACCGGTATTTTCTTTTGTCTGCTCCAGTGTTTTTTCCAGGCTTTTTTTCGCATCAGACGGTATGGAAGAATAATCTCCCAGAACCTTGACCTTTACATTATTGTCGATCAGCTCCTGCAGCTCACTGTTTACATATGTGACCAGCAGCTTAAAAATTCCGCTTACTTCTACTGCGGAGCGCTTCCAGTTTTCGGTGGAAAAGGCATAGACCGTCAGATACTGGATCCCCAGCTTGTCCGAATGATCCACAATCTTTTTCATGGTTTTCATGCCCGCATTGTGCCCTGCCACTCTGGGCAAGCCTCTTTTCTTTGCCCAGCGCCCGTTTCCATCCATAATAATTGCCACATGTGCAGGTATTCGCGTTTTATCTATCATCACTATCCTCTATGAAACAGATGTGGCCAGCCCGGCCACATCTGCATACATGACTATTCACTAACGTATCTTATACTTCCATGATTTCCTTTTCTTTATCCGCAACAAGGTTATCTACTTCCTTGATGGCCTTATCGATGATCTTCTGAACGCTGTCCAATTCTTCTTTCAGATCGTCCTCTGTCAGCTCGCCGCCCTTTTGCTCTTTTTTCAGCTCGTCGTTTGCTTCTCTTCTCAGATTGCGGATTGCGACTTTTGTTTCCTCACCGATTTTCTTCACCGTCTTTGTCAGCTCTTTTCTCCGTTCCTCCGTTACTTGCGGAATGGTCAGACGAATGACTTTTCCATCGTTTGCAGGTGTAATTCCGATGTCCGCAATGTTGATTCCCTTTTCAATATTGGGGATGGATTTTGGATCAAAGGGTGAAATAAGAAGCGTCCTTGGCTCTGGCACGGAAATGTTGGCCAGGCTCTTCAGTGGAGTAGGCGTTCCGTAATAATCTACCATTACCCGATCGACCAGCGCCGCGTTCGCCTTTCCTGCCCGGACGGTTGCCAGCTCTTCCTTTAAAAGCGCGTGACTTTTTCCAATTTTTGTTTCCAGAACTTCCTGTACATTAATCATAATGATTCCTCCTGTTTGTTTACTTGATAATGGTTCCGATTTTTTCGCCGCATACAGCGCGCATTACATTTCCTTCTTCCGCAAGTCCAAAGACATGAATATTGATATGATTATCTCGGCACAAGGATGCAGCTGTGGAGTCCATAACTTTCAGTCCTTTTTCCAGAACCTCCTGGTGGGTCAGCTCATCATATTTTACTGCATCCGGCACCTCTTCCGGATCCGCTGAATACACAGCATCTACTTTCTTTGCCAGAAGAATAACCTCGGCGCTTATTTCTGCTGCCCGCAGAGCCGCCGTTGTATCGGTTGAGAAAAACGGATTTCCCGTCCCTGCCCCGAAAATAACGACCTTTCCATGTTCTAAGTGGCTTATAGCCTTACGCCTTACATAAGGTTCGGCAACCTCCCGCATTTCAATGGCCGTCTGCACTCTGACGGAAAGTCCCACTGCTTCACAGGCATCCTGCAGAGCTACGGAGTTCATAACAGTAGCCAGCATCCCGATGTAGTCCGCCGTAGCCCGATCCATATGCTCGCTGCTCCTTCCTCTCCAGAAGTTTCCGCCGCCTACTACAACTGCAATCTCAACTCCCATATCGTGGATTTCCTTCAGCTGAAGGCCTACCTTTCTCAGCATTTCTTCATTTAATCCGAATTTATCTTCTCCAGCCAGCGCTTCACCGCTGATTTTTATAAGGACTCTTTTGTATTTTGCTTCCATAGATTACTCCTTTTTATTCTTCTGTGTCCGATAGCCTGCAGATTTCCCCGGCAATATCTTTTATATTATATCATAACTCATATATGTGAAGCAACTTTGATCCGAAGGAGATCGCATAAGGCCGGATATCGGTTTGCTGACCTTCCCTTTGCAGATCCGGCTCTTTTAGGAAAATGGGCTACTGATTTTCCTGCAGCGTATTCATAAATGCCGGGATGAGCTGCTTTTTCCTGGACACAACGCCCTCCAGCACATAGCCTTCTCCGCCGCCTGTAAGGCCAAAGGCTTCTTCTACCAGATGGCAGCTTCCCGGCCCTGTACAAAGGAGCCTGGTATTTTCCTCCAGAATATTGGTCAGCATATAAAAGATCATGGTCATCCCGTTTTTGCCCCGCTGCGTTTCCATAAAAGGCTCCAGCCGTTCCTGCAGATGCTCCAGCTCCAGCGCATCCAGAGAGCTGATCTGGCCTACGCCAAAGCTCTGCCCGCCTGCTGTAAATTTTTTGAAATCCTGAAAAAATACTTCTTCTGCAGATTTGCCCGAAAGATCGCTTCCCGCATGGAACATTTCCCTTGCAAAAGATTCAATTTCAATATCAGCCTTTTGTGCCAGCTCCTGAGCCGCTTTTTTGTCCATTTCTGTACAGGTGGGCGAGCGAAACATCAAAGTATCGGAAAGAATTGACGCGCACAAAAGTCCTGCAATTGGCTGACCGATCTCCAGATTTTTTTCCCTGTACATCTGATACACGATGGTAGCTGTACAGCCTACCGGCTGATTACGGAACAAAACTGGCTCCAGGGTTTCCAGCGAGCCCAGCCTGTGGTGATCGATAATCTCCAGAATCTGCGCTTCTTCAATGCCGTCTACTGCCTGACTCTTTTCATTATGATCCACTAAAATCAGCTGTTTCTTTTTGATTCCCAGGAAATTACGTCTGGAAATGGTTCCCGCGTAAAGGCCGTTTTTATCCAGCACCGGAAAGGCCCTGTGCCTGGTGCTTGTCATTACCTCCTTGATGGTTTCCGTATAATCCTCCGTTTTAAAGGTCAGGAGATTATCTTTTTTCATAATGTGGTGGAGGGGAATGCTCTGGTTAATCAACCTTGCCACAGTAAAGGTATCATAGGGGCTGGTAATAATAACGCAGCCTTTTCTTGCAGCTATCGTTCGTATACTGTAACCGGCTTTTGCATTGACGCAGATAATCATACAGCCTGCGCCCTGCTCTACTGCCCGCAGATGATCTTCATAACGGTCGCCCAGCAAAATCAGATCGCCTGCCTCCAGATAAGTTTCCATTTTGTCCGGATGTGCTGCTCCAATAATCACCTTTCCTTTTGTAAAAACATCGTTTTCATTACCTACTACAATTTTACCGCCAACTGTTTCGGCAATACTGCCATATCGTGTTCTGGCTCTCGATAAAAAGAGACTATCATGGACATCCATATAGGATTTTGCAATATCTCCTGTGGTCACAATTCCCTCTAAATGTCCGTCTTCTGTGGTTACCGGAAGGGTTACGGCTTCCGTCTCTTTCATAATGCGCCAGGCTCTTCCCAGAGAAATTTCCTTGTTTACACCGGGGGTTCTGCGGATTTCCATGTCCCTGACCTGCGTTCCCACATCGGAAAGGTACACCGGCGCTTTTATATCAAATCGCTCCAGCACATATTCCGTTTCTTCGTTGATCTGGCCTGCTCTGGCCGCAATGTAAGTCCCCTCTTCTGTCCGGTTTTTAATATCCGCATAGGCAATTGCCGAGGCTATGGAATCCGTATCCGGATTTTTATGTCCTACAATATATACAGGCTGTTTATTCATACGCATCACTCCTCATCATCGACCGTTAATCTCCAGGAGCTTTTGTTTTAAATCATTTTCCATCTTCAGAAGAACGCCTTCCGCGGCTTCCCGCTTCTGCCGTCCCTCTTCCTGAATCTGCATCACCTCATCGATGGTCGAAATCAGCAGCTGGTTCGTATTTTCCAAAGTTTCCACATCTACCACGCCGCGTTCCATCTGCCGCGCGGTTTCCACTGTAGCGGTTTTCAGATTTTCTGCGTTCTTGCGGAGAAGCTCATTGGTCATATCCGTTACTGCTTTCTGAGCCTGAGCCGCTTTGTTGGCATGCTCTACGCCCAAGGCAATGACCATCTGGCTCTTCCAGAGGGGGATGGTATTTACCATCATGGACTGAATCTTTTCCGACATCAGTACATCATTGTTCTGTATGAGCCGTATCTGAGGAGCCGTCTGCATGGAAATGGTCCTTGTCAGCTCCAGGTCATAAATTTTCTTTTCAAATCTGGCAATCAGGGCCGCAAAATCGTTGGCAGCATTCAAATCTTCGTTTTGCTTGGTGCCCTTTGCCCGCGCCACCAGAGCGGGAAGCTCCGCGTCCTTGGCATATTCCAGTCTCCGCTTTCCTGCAATAATATACATGGTAAGCTGTTTAAAGTAATCCTGGTTGATTTCATACATTTTATCCAGCATGGCAGAATCCTTCATCAGCTGAATCTGATGCCCCTCTAAAACCTTACAGATATTTGAGATATTCGTTTCTGCCTTTGCATAGCGCGCTTTCATTGCGGTTACCTTATCGGCGCTCTTTTTGAAGAAGCCTAAAAATCCCTTTTTTTCTTCCTCCGCATCAAAGCTCTTCAGTTCCCCGATGACCTTTGTAAGGGTTTCGCCTACTTCGCCAAAGTCCTTTGTTTTTACATTTTCCAAAGCCTGCTGGGAAAATTCAGAAATCTGCTTCTGCGTACCGGACGCGTACTGGAGAACCGACTGGCTGTCATACAAGTCAATTGTCTTGGCAAATTCCTCCACCTGCTGCTTTTCCGTATCGCTGAGAGGGTATTTTTCATATTCCTCCTCTGCGGTAAGTGTATTCATTATTTCCCCTGTTTCTACCTGTTCTGCCTCTGGTGCAGGTGCCAGATTGAAATCCGACTTGAAGTCCGAATTAAAATCTGAATTAAAATCGCTCATCCCTTGTTACCTCCATTCATTTTATCTCTTGTCAGTCCTTCTTGTGCAAAAAGTGTTTTCAGCACTGCAATATCACTGGATACATCTATTGCCACATCTACATACATGCTGTCATAAAGCTTTTCATAAGCTTCGTTAATGGTATCTAAAGTCTGTGAAATTTCTTCCTTGGCCTTTGTAATGTTTTCTCCCTGCAGGCTCTGTTCATCCATCTGCCGGTAGGCGTTTACCAGTTTTTCCGTAGTTGGCATATAATAGCTCATAAACCGTCTCAGCTGATCCATCTGCTCCGGGTTTTCTTTCACATAGGCAAAGATTTTTTTTACAACCCTCTCCATCCGATAGAGCTTATCGGAAATCACAGGATCGTAAATAGCATCATTGGCCTCTCGAATTGTCTCAATATAGGACTCGCCCTCCCGGATAATTTCATTAAGCTGGACATCTGTTTCATCATCATATGTCTGCGCCTGAATATCCGGCCCTGCTTCCTTTGGCTTGCAGGCTGCTTCTGCCGCGCTGTCCCTGGCCTGAATATATTGGGCGTACATTTCATCCGTTCCAATAAAGCAGGTTTTCTGATCATCAATATGGCCTTCCAAAAAGAAGCCCTTCTCGATCATTTTGGATAAATCCTTTGCCACAAACCGCTGGCTTTTGCCGATGCGTCCGGAAAGCTGTCTGATGGCACAAAATGTCCGATCCTGCATGGCGGACAGATATTTTCTGAAACGCTTCACAAGGCCATATCGCTTTGTCCCAATGATGGCCAGAACGACTCCGGCCAGAAAGGGAGGGATCATCCCTCCTGCTATTGCACCCATCACATTGGACGGCACCGTTCCCACCGTACTCATAGTAGCGCCGAGAAGCCCCATAATAAAGCTGACAAAGCCAAACGTTCCGGCCAGAGTATAGCCTGTTACCATCATAATAATACCGGAAACCTTGCCCGGTATTTTTGCTGCAACCGGTACAGCGGAAGTCGTCTGAAGATCCCGCTTGTCCTCCTGATACAGCTTGAAATCCCCCGCGTCAAAACTGCCTGGCTGACCGCTTTGCTGCATGTCCGGCTCCTCGCCGTGGTACAGCTTTCCGTTGAGCCGGTCAAAACTGCTGTTTCCTCCGCCAAAGGCCTGATTTACTTTATTTCGTATATCCCTGTTTAACTGGTCAAAGTTTCGGTTGTAAACCGCATCATTAACGCGCCGCCCGATATCATTTCCCAGATCTGTAAAGTCTTTTAAATCCATACCATTTCACATCCTCGCTTTTATTGTCACAAAGGGCACTCCCTACTGTAACAAGTATACGACAAAATCCCGCCTCCCGCAAGGCTAATGTACCTGAGATTCGCCAGTTTTCCCCTGCCTGCTGCAGCCTGAAAAGCGCTGAGAGCAGCAAACCTCCGGAGAGCATTTTCCCCGGAGGTTCTGATTTTCCTTTACCGCCTTACTTCCTATCGTATTTCCAGCAGTCTCGGATTTGGATATTTTGTTCCGTCTTCCTCATACACATAAAAGCCCACCCCTGCTTTTTTGCCCAAAAATCCCGCATCGACCATCCGTCTCAGGGATACTGCAGGTCTGTATTTCGGATCTCCGATCTCCTCGTGCAGAACTTCCATTACAGCAAGCTCTACGTCGATCCCGATCATGTCCATCAACTCCAGCGGTCCCATAGGATGGTTCAGGCCTCTTTTCATTCCCATATCAATTTCCTCAATCGTGCCGATTTTCCGCTCTACCAGAACGCAGGCCTCATTGAGCATTGGAATGAGCATTCTGTTTACAATAAATCCGGCTTCATCCTCTGCCAGTATACAGGTTTTTCCCAGATATTCCCCCAACTGGCTGGCCACCTCAATGGTCCTGTCTCCAGTCTGATAGCCTCTCACAATTTCCATAAGAGGAATCTTTGGCACTGGGCTGAAAAAGTGCATTCCGATAAATCTCTGTGGATCCTTAAATTCACGCCCCAGAGCTGTTATAGAAATGGAGGATGTATTGCTGGCGATGATTGCGTCTTCCTTTGCATACTGCTCCAGCTCTTTCATAATTCTGACTTTGACAGCCTTGTTTTCCGAAGCCGCCTCAATGATAACATCCGCATCACTACATGAAGCCAGATCCGTTACATAGCTGATACGAGACAGAGTTGCCTCCTTTTCCTGCTCCTTTAGCTTACCTCTGCTAACCTGTCTTTCCAGATTCTTAACAATCCCTTTTCTGCTCTTTTCCAGCTGCTCCTGAGAAATATCATAAGCAACTGCCGTAAGCCCTTTTGCTGCAACATTTTCTACAATACCGGATCCCATAAAACCAGCACCTACAACAAACACTTTTTTAACATTCATACTTCTTCACCTCTCTCCCTGGCACAAATCTGTGCCTTTAGGTTCTCATAAGTTAATCCATTACACGGACATTATTTTACTTCATTGGCAAGGTTTTTGCAATAGCAACAAAAATATACGCAAAATTCGAATCAGTCTGCATACACCTATTGTTTTTCCTCTCTTCTTGCTTTAAAATAGAGGGGCAGGATTTATTCCAAATTACAGAAAGAAAGGGAAGGTTAACAAGTATGATATGGAAAGATAGCTACGCCTTGGGCGTAGATGCATTGGATAGGCAGCACCGTGAGCTTTTTGAGGCTGTAAATCTCCTTAGCAGCTCTTTGGAAAAGTCGGATCAGGAAAGTTGCAAGATGGCCTGTATTGATGCCCTTACATATCTTGAAAACTATACCATTGTCCATTTTGACGATGAAGAAGAATATCAGCGTTCTATTGGCTATATTAATTACTTACAGCATAAACGGCAGCATGATGCTTTTCTGAAAACCATCTCTTATATGAAGTATGAATTAATGGAATCCAAGTTTTCCCGTGCTGCCATCAAGCGTTTTTCAGGAACTCTGACTTCCTGGCTCGTTTACCATGTTACCAACTCGGATCAGGATATTGTCGGAAAGCGGAAGGGCTACAGCCAGGCCGGAAGTATGTCTAGAATACTGCAGAATGTAATGATCAAAGCCATAGACGATATGTTCCATATTTCCCCGGAGGTTGCAGATGACAACTATATGGGCGATTTTTCTGAAGGGGATCTGCTCTGTCTTGTAGATATCAATGACGATACGCTCCGCCAGGGATATCGTTTTATCTTTGCTTTAGAAGAACTCTTTGCACTTCGTACAGTTGGCAGTCTGATAGGGAAGAAATTAGATGCAGTGGATGAGCTGGTTGCCTCAGCTATCGGCGAGTTGTCCAATATATTCAGCCTTCAAGTGCTGTCGTTATTCCATAATAACGGAGAATTCAAGGAAAAACAGGTAAAAATGATACCGTCAAGTGAAATTGCGAAATACAGCCTTCCGAGGGAGCCAGAAAGCAGCATCCTGTTCAGTTCTGATATGGGTTCCTTTTCCATCCGGGCATGGAAAAGGTAAACGGTACTGATACTCCGTGGGCAGCAGTGGATCGTATGTGTTGCCCACTGGCTTGTAAAGTGTAAAAAATTCCAACCAGCTAAACTGATTGGAATTTTTATATATTTCAAAAAAACTTGATATATTATGCGCAAAATGCTTTTTCAAAAATTCCTTTAAATTCTTTTTCTCCCACCTTCCTTGGGTTACTATCTACAGAAACATTAACGGACGATCTCTTCGCTAGTTCGGCTATATCGGATTCTTTTGCTCCGATTTCCTTAAGTGTAGGAATATTCAAATCCTGATTTAATTTCTTAACTGCTGCTACTGCCTGATATGCCGCATCGCGTTTGGACATATGCTGCGTTTTTTCTCCCATTGCATCTGCTATTCCTGCAAACTTTTCGATATTCGATATAAAATTATATTCCATTACATGCGGCAGCAATATAGCGTTCGCGATTCCATGAGGTGTATCATACAGGCCTCCCAAAGCTTCGGCCATGCAATGGACCCCAGCGATGTCTGAATTTCCAAAGCAGATGCCTGCAATCAAGCTTCCCAACAGCAGATTTGCTTTTGCCTCTTTTGAACTGCCATGTACCGCTTCTCTCAAATTTTCTGCAATCATTTTAATGGCGTAAATGCCGCAGGCATCTGTAATAGGTTCTGATACAGTACATGTGTACCCTTCTATCGCATGCGTCAGGGCATCCATTCCTGTAGAAGCGATAATGCCTGGAGGAAGATTTTCTACTAATGCCGGATCAACCAGCGCCAGCTTTGGCGCTACCAACGGGCTTCCAATGCTCATTTTAAAATGGCGTTTCGTATCTGTTATCACTGACCAGAATGTCACTTCGCTTCCCGTGCCCACTGTAGTAGGAATTGCAATTAAATCCGCAATAGGCCGCTTTATTTTGTCCAAACCCTCATAATTACCTATTTCACCGCCATGAGTCATAAGTACTCCTACCGCTTTTGCCGTATCCATGGAACTTCCGCCGCCTATAGCCACCAGAACGTCTGCCTTACACAAGCAGGCCACTTCATATGCCTTCTTTACTGTTATATCTCTCGGATTTGGTTCAATGCCGTCAAAAATCGTATATTGTGATAGCCCTTTTTTATCTAAATAATCCGTAATTTTTTTCACAATTCCCGCGTTTACTAACCCTTTGTCTGTAATAATCAGAGGGTATTGTTTCCCCATAGCTTTTATTTCTTCTGCCAGCTCACTACAGATTCCTTCTCCAAATTTAATCCTTGTTGGAAGTACAAACTCAAAATTGTTCATTATTTTCACCTCTTATTTGCCAAATCTACATTAATCCTTTTTACGGGCACCTGGAATTCATAAGATATTTCGTCCGTATTATCTGTAATCGTAAAATCCACCCACTGCATCTGCAGCACATCTCCTGCAAGCTTCATATTATTTTGCCGCATATGAGCCAAAATCCGATCAACACTTTCTTCTCTGTTCCAAAAATTTCCTACATAATACATGCATAAATATTCTCCTGGGGGAAGCTCAATCAAATCTTCCTTAGTAACCCCCTCTTCTCCATTATATTCAATTACCATTTTTGCAGATAGAGGGCGTATCCCTTGTTCAATATCCTCCTTTGAAACGATACCTCCATAGCGAGTGGTTGCAAATATAGGCAGTTCACTAGCACTTTGCTGCAGCAGTCCTTCCAGCCGTACGGAGTCATAGCTTAGTTCAATTTCATCCGTAACGGGCCTGTTAAACGCAACATATTTTCGCTTTTCAAATTGCTTTAAGCGAATTGTATCGTCTAAGTCAGTCGAACGAATCGTATCAAGAAAGTCTATTTTTCTATTTACTTCCTTCCTTAAGTTTATCAACCGGCTGATTTGTTCATCGATCCGCTCCTTTTGCTGTGCCAATAATTCACGTGATGTTTCAATGTTACGGTTATCAAAATATTCCTTGATTTCTTTCAGGTTCATTCCAAGGTTTTTAAGTTCTCGAATCGTGCCAAGCTTTTCATATTGGGTAATCGAATAATAGCGATATTCTGTATTCGGATCAAGATAAACAGGTTTTAGAATTCCTATCCGATCATAGTGCCTCAGCGTTTCCGTTGTGATTTGTCTCAGCTTCGCCATTTCTGTTATGGATATGATATCCTGCATTGTTCTGTCCTCCATAACCACCTTTATTTTTCTTAAAGAGAATTAGCTTTCCTAAAACGTAATATGCAATCAAAGCATATATGGTCGCGCCCCCGGTTGCCGTCGTATATTGAAATACTGGTGAATAAGTAACATTAATCGGATCCATAATCAAATAATAAATGACTGCCCCACTTAAAAATACAAAGATTGCAACCCAGTTAAAACCCTTCCAAAAACAATAGGAACCTGTATCTGTTTTATTGTACAAACTTCTTAATTCCAATTTTTGTTTCCTGAACACATAAAAGTCGATCAGCTGCATTGCGATAATTGGGCTGTAAACGGTACACGCAAGGCCTAAAATTATATAAAAGTTATTATATAGCTCAACCGCAAAGAACATGCCAATAAATACAATACACATAAACAAACCCGTAACTTTCGTCCAGTTCATTTTAAAGAAGCTCTTCCATTGTTTGAATCCCAGACAAATATTGTATGAAACAATCGCTACAGCTGTCAGATTTGCCATTCCTACTGCAATCAAAGCCAGAGTTCCTACGAAAAGCCCGCCTATCGGGATCATCCAGCCCGTTGGATCCGTTGTTCCAATCAGCAGGGCCGCTGCAACTCCCACTGCCGTTCCCAAGGTTGCGCCGAAAACAAGTCCAATAATATTAGGCCAAAAGGCAGCCCTTTCTGTTTTGCATAGTCTTGCAAGACCTCCCATATTAGGCCACCAGGAAAATCCGGCACCTAAACTCAGTTCAAAAGCAATCAAGAAATTCAGCCAATTATTATCCAGTGGATTAATCGCTTTCGCCTTCATAAGTACAGAAAACCCGTAGTCTTTTCCGACGAGAACAATCATGACAACCATCAGAATTACGATAATAGGCGCAAAAACCATATTCAGCTTATCAAATAGTTTCGGTCCTTTTACAGCAATAAACCATACCACGCCTGCTGCGCACAGTCCTAAAATTGTCAATATGATCCTGCTATCAATTTCTGTTCCCGTAAAACCGGAAGCAATTGCGAGAACAGACTTTGCAACCATAAAAGAAAAGACAATTACCCAACTAGCCTGAAAGACTGCAAGGAGAACCATCAGAGCTTTCGTTCCATTATATCCTAAAAAGCTCCCCACAATGGTATAATTATCAATCCCGTATCGCACAGCAGGAACGACAGTAGCTGTAATCATAATCAATACAGCAACCATATTTCCTGCGATGGAAGCAATAATGGCTGTTTTAAACCCGACAAATCCTGCCAGGGAACCACCAATCATAAAACACCATGTCGCAAGGGCAAACCCTACAATTACATATGTATATTTTCCAAAACTATAGAGCCTGTCCTTTTTCAGCACCGGAAGTACATCAAATTGAGCCTCTGCTCCTACATCAAATTCCTGTTTACTCATCACGATTCCTCCTACCTACCATATTCCAAGCCCAACGAGCACAACCGGCAGCACTCCTAAAAGCAGGGCAAAGGCAAGACCTGAAATCAGGTCCACCTTTGTCATAGGCTTTATCATAGATCTACATTCTTCTATCTCTGCAATTCGTTTAAAAAGATCCTTTTCAATTTCCTCGCTCATTCCAGTGCGTCCATGAAGTTCTGCTCTGATATCTTCTATTTGACTTCCCATAACAATTTCCTCCACCTGTCTATAGACGCAAAATACTACTTCTTACTTGCCGCCATCAAGCACAATAAATCTTTTCCTACAGATGCAGCTGCCAAAGCCGTAATTTCTCCGGAATCATAGGCTGGCAATACTTCCACAATATCTGCGGCAACCAGATTTATCCCCTCCAGATTTCTTAAAGTTGTACGAATATCATTTGTTGCCGGGCCGCCACATACCGGTGTTCCTGTTCCTGGAGCATATGCAGGATCTAAAGCATCCATATCAAAGGTCAAGTAAACGGGCATATCTCCTACTGTATCCTTAATTTTTTCTGCCAGAGTTTTGGGTCCCATTTCAATAACTTCATTTGCATAAATAATATTATATCCGCATAGCTGCATATCTGTTCTAATACATGCCTGGACGGATTTGGATGGATCTATATAACCCTCCGCCTGCAGATCATAGGCAAAATTAGCATGTGAGTATTCTCCCTTGCTTGGAATCGAATCCTGATGGCTGTCAAAATGAATCAGTGCGAGCTTTCCATATTTTTCACTGGCGGCTCTTACCGGTCCATATGGAATCGTATGATCTCCCCCCAGAGTCAGCAGCTTTGCGCCGGAATCTAAAATTTTCTTTGCATGTTCATAGCTCTTTTCCAACATATATTGTGTCGTCCTTGGACCCATATAATGTCCCACATCGCCATAATCAATAATGTTTGGGCAGATTTCGTCTAGCTCCATATCCCACATATAATTAAAAATGCAAGCCAGCTTTGACATATTGCGGATTCCTCTTGGGCCAAGCCTTGCCCCCGGCCTGTTTGTTACTCCGCAGTCGAAAGGAACACCCATGATTGCAATATCCACATTTTGCAATTCCCTCGTATGCGGATACCCTCCAAATGTAGAAATGCCTGCATAATGTAAATGGATATCTACATCTTCATAATCTGCTGTAAAATCTGTCACATACTTTTTTCCCATTGTTTTTACCTCCTATACGATTTAAGTATTTTGTTTATGGGAACAGGATACGCCTTTGTGCAGCACAAAGGTCAATATGTTTTTCTAAATATTTATTAAATTCTTAGTATTTCATCCTTTAATAAGACACTCGTTTTCCACAAATCAAAATAAATGCTTAAAGATAATAATAATTTTGAGAATACCGATCGGCCGTTTTCGATATATTAAGAGACAGCAGCAAAGACATTCGTGACTATTTTAGATTTTGATATTTATAACAAAACAGAGAATGTACAAAAGTAAAGATTTACTCATATGCATTCTCTGTTTCGTTGAGTAGGTCAACCGTTATCAAGTTCTCCATTTCCCCCTCACCTTTTATTTAATATATACCGAACTTCTTTCAGTTCCTTCCCCCCAATCCACTCTTTCAGAATTTTCCCGTCAAAACGAAATCCTATTTTTTCATAGAATCGCCTAGCCCTTTTATTTTCTTTCAGAACCCAAAGGAACACATTCTGATAGCCAAGTTGATAAAGCTTCTCTAAACTTGCCTGAATCAGCTTTTTTCCATACCCCTTTCCTATATATTCAGGAAGCAAATAAATTGAAATGATTTCCCCATAGCCTTTCATATCTGGCAGACGGGCACTGCAGTAACTGGAGGTCCCGATAATTTCCCCACTTTTTACTAAAATCAAAGAATAAACCCCAGGTGAATCAATATGCTGCGCCCACTTTCCCTCTGGTATGCTATTAAGATAATCTTGTGGGATTATTGTGTTATAGGCATATTTCCAGCTTTCTTCATACACTCTGCTGATATCGAATCTACTGTCTTCTTTTTTTACGAGTCGGATTTCCATTCTTTCACCTTCCTGTTTGTTCCGTTCTATGCACCATGGACTTAAAATAAAGAAACCGCAGCTTTATATGTGCGGTTTCTTTACTGGTATTATTGTGTAGAAAGGAGTTTATCCTTTATACGCATTTTTATTGTTCCTCAGCCAGCTTTTTGTAACCTGCAAATCGTTCCTTTGCATCTTCCTCTGTAAGGGCAAACAGTTTATCTGCCACCTCAGGGAACTCTTTGGCAAGTGAGGAGTAACGGGTCTGTTCCAGAATAAAGTCTCTGAAACTCTTTGTCGGTTCTTTTGAATCCAGAATAAACGGATTCTTACCCTTTTTCTTCAGATCCGGATTGTATCTGTACAGGTTCCAATAGCCTGCATCAACAGCATCCTTGATGTTTTCCTGGGATTTTCCCATTCCTTTCTTCAAGCCGTGGTTAATGCATGGTGCATAAGCGATAATCAGGGATGGCCCATCGTAGCTTTCCGCTTCGATCATGGCCTTCATCAGCTGATTTTTATCTGCGCCCATACCTACCTGAGCAACGTATACATATCCGTAAGAGATAGCCATCATACCCAGATCTTTTTTCTTAATTCTTTTACCGGAAGCCGCGAACTTGGCGATAGCTGCAGCAGGTGTTGCCTTGGATGCCTGACCGCCTGTGTTGGAGTAAACTTCTGTGTCAAATACCAGAATATTAATGTTTTCTCCGGAAGCCAGAACGTGATCCAGTCCGCCGTATCCAATGTCATACGCCCATCCATCTCCACCTAATGCCCAGATGGATTTCTTAACCAGATAGTCCTTCAGATCCATAATTCTATCACACAAAGTCTGTACAACAGTATCCGTTGTATTGAGCTCCTGAATCGCTTCTACTACCTTATCGCTCTTTACTCTGGATTCCTTGCCGTCATCCTTGAATTCCAGCCATTCCTCCATAGCCTCCTTAAGGGTTTCATCAACATCTAACTCCAGCAGGGCCTTCATATTGTGCTCAATCTTTTCTCTATGCTGTTTGCTTGCCAGAACCATACCATAGCCATACTCTGCATTATCTTCAAACAGGGAGTTTGACCATGCTGGTCCCCTTCCATTTTCATCCTTACAGTAAGGCATGGATGGTGCAGATGCCCCCCAAATAGAGGAACATCCTGTTGCATTGGCAATTAACATTCTGTCACCAAAGAGCTGGGTAGCCAACTTGATGTATGGTGTTTCACCGCAGCCTGCGCATGCTCCAGAAAATTCAATATATGGTTTTGCAAACTGGCTGCCTTTTACAGTTCCAGTTGAAATTTTGTCGTCTTTTCTCGGAATCTGCTCAATTCCGTAAGTCCAATTTCCCGCTTCCTTAACAACTTCTGCGTAAGGCTTCATTACCAGAGCCTTTTCCTTGGAAGGACAGATATCAGCGCAGTTTCCACAGCCCAAGCAGTCTAAAGGTGAAATCTGCATTCTATAGTGCAGTCCTTCCAGGCCCTTTCCGGTTGCTTTAGCTGTAATAAATTCAAACGGCGCTTTTGCTTTCTCGGTTTCATCTAACAGCACAGGTCTGATGGCCGCATGTGGACACACAAAAGAGCACTGGTTGCACTGAATACACTTTTCAGCATCCCACTCTGGCACCAGAATTGCGACACCGCGCTTTTCATAAGCAGTCGTTCCGGATGGGAATGTACCGTCTTCAATGCCGTCAAAAGCGCTTACTGGCAGATCATCTCCTTCCTGTCTGTTCATTGGAATGAGAATTTCTTCGATAAACTCAGGCAATTCTTCGTATCTTCCCTTGGGATCCTCCGCATTTGCCCAGCTTTCTGGAACATTGATCTTTTTGATGGCCGAAACACCCATATCAACTGCCCTGCAGTTCATATCCACGATATTCTGACCTTTCTTCTTATAGGTCTTGTCAATACCTTCCTTCAGGTATTTGATAGCGTCTTCTACCGGCATAACCTCCGACAGCTTGAAGAAAGCAGCCTGCATGACCATGTTGATTCTGCTTCCCAGACCTACTTCTCCTGCAATCTTCCATGCGTCGATAATATAAAAGCTGATATTCTTTTTGGCCAGATCTCTCTTGACCTTTGCAGGAAGCATTTCTGCGATTTCCTTTTCCGTGTACATGCAGTTCAAGAGGAAAGTGCCGCCCTTTTTCAGATCTTTGAGCATATCATACTGTCTCAGATACGCCTGATTGTGGCAGGCTACAAAGTCAGCCTGATTGATCAGATATGTAGACTGAATCGGGTGTTCTCCGAATCTCAGATGAGAAACAGTCAGACCTCCGGATTTTTTGGAGTCATAGGCAAAGTAGCCCTGTGCGTACATATCCGTCTTATCACCGATGATCTTGATGGCGGTTTTGTTTGCACCTACTGTACCGTCGGAACCGAGACCCCAGAACTTGCACTTGATGGTGCCTTCCGGCTCTCTTGCAATACCTTCTGTATATGGAAGCGATGTTCCTGTCACATCATCTTCAATACCTACTGTAAAGTGGTTTTTCGGTTTCTTGTGATAGAGGTTGTCATAAATAGCGTGAACCATACCTGGAGTCGTGTCTTTAGAACCCAGACCGTATCTGCCTCCGTATACTTCCGGTGCGTTTCTTTCGCCATACAGCATGGTCTTTACATCCTGATAAAGCGGTTCACCTAAGGAGCCCGGCTCTTTTGTTCTGTCCAGAACCGCAATCCTCTCTACCGTCTTTGGCAGTACATCCATGAAGTATTTTTTCACGAATGGTCTGTAAAGCCTTACTTTGATGAGACCAACTCTGTGACCTTCTGAAATCAGCTTGTTCATGGTTTCTTCAATAGTCTCGCATACAGATCCCATGGCTACGATCACGTTTTCCGCATCCGGTGCTCCCACATAATCGAAAGGTCTGTAGCTTCTGCCTGTCATTTCACTGACTTTATCCATATATTCCACTACGATTTCCGGAATCTGCTCATAGTATTTGTTAGAAGCTTCTCTTCCCTGGAAGAAGATATCCGGGTTCTGAGCTGTACCTCTGATAACCGGATGCTCCGGATTCAGGGCCCTATCTCTGAATTCCTGGACTGCGTCCCAGTCAACCAGCTTTTTAAAATCTTCATAAGCAAAAACTTCGATCTTCTGAATTTCATGAGAGGTCCGGAAACCATCAAAGAAGTGCAGGAACGGGACTCTTCCTTTAATTGCTGCCAGATGTGCAATTCCGCCTAAGTCCATAACTTCCTGTACAGAGCCTGAGGCCAGCATGGCAAAACCGGTCTGGCGGCATGCCATTACGTCAGAATGATCTCCGAAAATACACAGGGCATGTGTAGAAACACTTCTTGCCGCAACATGAAATACGCCTGGGAGAAGTTCTCCGGCAATTTTGTACATATTCGGGATCATCAAAAGGAGCCCCTGTGATGCGGTAAAGGTCGTGGACAGAGCTCCTGCTGCCAGGGAACCGTGTACTGCTCCTGCAGCGCCAGCTTCAGACTGCATTTCAGCAACCTTTACTGTCTGTCCGAAAATATTCTTTCTTCCGTAAGCAGCCCATTCATCTACAACTTCTGCCATTGTTGACGATGGTGTAATTGGATAGATGGAAGCAACATCCGTAAAGGCGTAGGATACGTGAGCCGCCGCCGTGTTGCCATCCATTGTTTTCATTCTTCTCTGTGTCATTTTTCCCTCCAAACAATAATACCTTACATATAGTATATTTTTGCATAATATACCCTATACTTTACCGCAATACGCGAAAAATGTCAATGATGTACGAACAATTATACAAAATACACAAAAAAACTTAAAGGATTGTATTTGCAATCTATTACCTGATAATTCCTCTGTCCCCCATATATAGGTCTTTCCCCGATTATGCAAATAATTTTGCATAATCGGGGAAAATTATAAAAAAGGTTTTATTTGTGAAAAAGTATGATTATGCAGGAAACATAAATTCAACTAATATTCGTCCCCAACATAAATCTCAAAAATTTCTTCATCCTCCAGTACTTGTAGCAATTGCCCCTTCTTCTTGAAGCAGGTAAAACCGTGAATCAGCAGCCCCTGTTCTTCAATATAATCAGCCATCTGAGCAAATCCCTCTGCTGCCCCCTCTCCCAAACCGATACTTATATAACAATTGAGGCGTGGAAAGGTTACAGTGTTTTCTCCATGAAAAGAAAAACCAGGAGAACTCACCTCCTGGTTTTTCTTTATTCTATATAAAAAAGCAGGTCTTCAAACCTGCTCTTTTTATTTTAATCTTTCGTTTGATTACTCGATGATTTCAGATACAACGCCGGAACCTACGGTTCTTCCGCCTTCTCTGATAGCGAATCTCAGTCCTTCTTCGATGGCGATCGGAGTGATCAGTTCAATGGTCATGGTGATGTTGTCTCCAGGCATGCACATTTCTGTACCTTCTGGTAACTGCAGATCTCCTGTTACGTCTGTTGTTCTGAAGTAGAACTGCGGTCTGTATCCGTTGAAGAACGGTGTGTGTCTTCCGCCTTCTTCCTTCTTCAGTACATATACTTCGCCCTTGAACTTTGTATGCGGGTTGATGGTTCCCGGTGCTGCCAGTACCTGGCCTCTTTCGATTTCATCTCTCTGCACACCTCTCAGCAGTGCTCCGATGTTGTCTCCGGTTTCTGCCTGATCCAGCAGCTTTCTGAACATTTCGATTCCCGTTACAACGACCTTTCTTCTCTCTTCGGTCAGTCCTACGATCTCGACTTCTTCTCCTACCTTCAGGCTTCCTCTTTCTACTCTTCCGGTTGCTACGGTTCCACGGCCTGTGATGGAGAATACGTCCTCTACTGGCATAATGAATGGTTTGTCATTGTCTCTTTCCGGTTCCGGAATGTAGCTGTCTACTGCTTCAAACAGTTCTACGATCTTGTCTCCCCACTGGCTTGCCGGATCTTCCAGTGCACCCAGCGCGGATCCACGGATGATCGGTGTGTCGTCTCCTGGAAATTCGTATTCGTCCAGCAGTTCTCTTACTTCCATTTCTACCAGATCCAGCAGTTCTTCGTCATCTACCATGTCGCACTTGTTGAGGAATACGATGATATATGGTACGCCTACCTGTCTGGACAGCAGGATGTGTTCTCTTGTCTGCGGCATCGGTCCATCTGTTGCTGCTACTACCAAGATTGCTCCGTCCATCTGAGCAGCTCCTGTGATCATGTTCTTTACATAGTCAGCATGTCCCGGGCAGTCTACGTGTGCGTAGTGTCTGTTTGGAGTTTCATACTCTACGTGAGCAGTAGCGATGGTGATTCCTCTTTCTTTTTCTTCTGGAGCCTTATCGATCTGGTCGAATGCTACCTTCTCACCCAGCTGGTATCTCTGCTGCAGGGTCGTTGTGATTGCTGCAGTCAGGGTTGTCTTACCATGGTCTACGTGGCCGATGGTTCCGATATTAATATGCGGTTTGGTTCTTTCAAACTTCTGTTTTGCCATTTTGTATGTTCCTCCCTATACTATGTTTATTCACTCAAAAAATTGGAGCTGTTGAGCAGATTCGAACTGCCGAACCTCTTCCTTACCAAGGAAGTGCTCTACCAACTGAGCTACAACAGCACGCTGACAAGATTAATATTACTATATTTTGTCCACCGTGTCAACAAGATAAATGGACAAAATTTCATTTTTTATTATCATAAATATGTTAAAATTTTTCGTTTTGTCCTCTGAATTGCGTTATCAACTGCTTTTGCACTTTTTCCCAGCGATTTAGCAATCTCTTTATAGTCCTTTCCCTGCAGGTATTCGCTCCATACCTGCATTTCAAAAGGGCTGAAAATTTTCCCCTCATTTGTGAGGATCGTTTCCACTACATCTTTGATCATCAGCTGAGTTTCTGGCTCTGAATTGCTGTCTGAGCGCAGCGTCTCCTCCAGTGTGGATTCTGTATCTTCATCTGACAGCGGCCTGTTTAAAGATATGGAAGTGTTGAGGGGTGAGTGTTTTCTGCGGCTTGCCAGCTTGATAGCCGTAATAATCTGCCGGTTTACGCACAATTCCGCAAAGGTTCCAAAGGCAGCGTCCATCTGACTCCGATAGCTTCTGATGGCTTTAAAGAGTCCGATCATCCCCTCCTGCATCACATCATCGCCGTCCGCGCCCGCAATAAAATACAGCTGAGCCCGCCTGCGCACCATGCTTTTATATTTCCGTATCAAATATTCTTCCGCTTCCAGCTGTCCTGCCTGAGCCTTTTGCACCAGCTGTTCATCCGTCAGCTTATCGTAGCACTTGTCCATCACGCTGCCTAACCACCTCATACATTAAAATTGCTGCTGCATTGGATGCATTGAGAGAAGTAATCTTCCCTTTCATAGGAATGGATACAGAAAAATCACATTTTTCCCGAACCAATCTGCTGATTCCGCTGCCTTCACCGCCAATAACAACTGCCAGACTTCCGGTCAAATCCTGTTTGGTATAGGTTTGTCCATCCATATCACAGGCTGCGATCCACACGCCCCGCTTCTTCAGCTCATCTACTGCCTGTCCGATGTTAGAAACCTTCGCGCAAAGCATATGTTCAATTGCCCCGGCAGATGCCTTTGCCACTGTTTCAGTCAGCCCTGCGGATCGCCTCTTTGGAATGATCACCCCGTGGACACCGCTGCACTCCCCAGTCCGCATAATGGCCCCCAGGTTGTGAGGGTCTTCAAGACCATCCAGTACAAAGATAAAGGGATCTTCTCCCCGTTCCTCTGCCCTGCGTAGGATATCCTCTACTGTGCAGTATTGATAAGGCGAAACCCTGGCAACGACTCCCTGATGGTTTTTTCCTCCCGCAATGCGGTCAAGACCTGGCTTTTCACTGTATTGAACCGGGATTTTCTTATCCCTTGCCATACCCAGGATTTTTTTTACCGAACCTTCCAGCCCTTTGCCAACTATCAGCTTTTCGATTTCTCTGTCGCTTTTCAGAGCTTCTATAACTGCATTCCTGCCTATAATGGTATCTGCCATTTTATTTCCTCTCATATTTAAAGAACTGATATCTTACACCGTTTTCTTCTTGAATATCGCTTTGCCATGTGATCGCTAACCCGTCTCTTTTGTCCAAATTGGGGAAACTGCGATCCGCTGGATAGGCCTCGTAGATCTTCGTCACATAAAAGGTATCGCATTCTTCTAAAAACTGTCTGTATACCTGTTCGCCGCCGGAGATAAAAATATCGCCTGTGTCTCCTTTGAGAGTCTGGAGCAGTTCCTCTTTTGAATGGCAGACCATGCAGCCTGCGGGAGCATAGTCCTTCTGCTTTGTTAAAATGATATTCCGTCTTCCGGGAAGGGGCTTTCCCCCTGGGAAGGATTCCAGAGTTTTTCTGCCAATGACAACGGTCTTTCCGTAAGTCCGTTCTTTAAAATACTTCAGATCGCCGGGCAGGTAGACCAAAAGCCCGCCATCCCGTCCGATGTTCCAGTTCTCGTCTACAACTACAATGGTGTTCATCTTTGTTCCTCCTGCAGCCTGCCGCACTAAATTGCAACTGGTATATTTTTGATCTGAGGATTCTTTTCGTAGTTCTCGACTTTCATATCCTCTACTGTAAATTCGTAAAAATCTTTCACATCCGGATTAATGGAAAACCTGGGCGCCGGATACTGAGGCCGCTGGATTAATTCCTTTATGACAGGAATGTGCCGGTCGTAAATGTGGGCGTCTGCAATAACGTGCACCAGCTCTCCCGGCTTCAGTCCGCAGACCTGAGCAAGAAGGTAAACCAGCACCGAATACTGAACTACGTTCCAGTTGTTTGCCGTCAGGATATCCTGGGATCTCTGATTTAATACTGCGTTGAGCCGATCCCCCGTTACATTGAAGGTTACACTGTAGGCACATGGCTCAAGACCCATTTCCATCAGATCCGAAAAATTATAAAGATTGGTCATAATCCTTCTGGAATAAGGGGTATTTTTCAGCTGCCAGATTACGTTGTCCACCTGATCCATTTCCCCATGGGGAAATTTGTATTTCACTCCCAGCTGATAGCCGTATGCTTTTCCAATGGAGCCGCTTTCATCCGCCCATTGATCCCAGATGCGGCTGTTTAGATCCTGAATGTTATTGGACTTTTTCTGCCAGATCCAGAGCATTTCGTCGACTGCTGACTTGATGGCTGTTGGGCGCAAAGTCAGAGCCGGAAACTCCTCCTGCAGATCGTAGCGGTTTACGATGCCGAATCGTTTGATGGTGTGGGCAGGCGTCCCGTCATCCCACTTTGCCCGTACTTTCTGGCCTTCCGAAGAAAAGCCGTTTTCCAATATATCTTCACACATGGTGACAAACAGTTTATCTGCTTTGCTCATGGTCTCTCCTATCTTATCTTAAGATCACGTATTTTATAAAAATTCCAATCAATCCCAGCACAATAACGACAATATAGGTTTTCTCCCTGTAAGTCAGGTTTTTCAGGCCCTTAGAGCGTTCCTCCTCTGACTGGCGCTGCTGATTTTCCGCGGAATATGCTTTGTTGGTCTTATAATAATCCGCAAACATATCCCTCGCTTTATTGCGGACCTTTTTCTTTTTCTTTGCCATATGTTATGCTCCATTTTGATTGATAACAGCAATTGCACGATCCATGAACCAATGGAGCCGCTCCTGATTTTCCGTCAGATAAAGATACCCGATGAAGGCTTCAAAAGCGGTTGCCAGTTTGTAGGTTACTGGATGGGTGTGCCTTGGCTTTGAAGTAATTCTGCGGTTTCTTGCGCGCCGCACCAGCGCCTGTTCTTCTTCAGAAAGCTCTGGCATCAGCTTTTTCATGGCCATAGCCTGACCTTCAGCCCTGACAAAGCGGACGGCTATCTGGTGCAGCCGATCCGCATTATATTGCCCTGTCTCCATAATAAATTCCCGTACAGCAACCTCGTAGACAGCATCCCCCAGGTATGCCAGTGCTGTTGTATTGATATTTTTTACTTCCTGATAATTCATTCCTTTATAATCTGCACTCCCTGAGGTGTATCCTTTAGTGTGATTCCCTTCTCTTTCAGAAGATCACGGATTTCGTCTGCTCTGGCAAAATTTTTGGCTTTTCTCGCTTCCTGGCGTTCATCTACCAGAGCCTGGATTTCATCGTCAATGCCACCGTCCCCTTCTTCCTGCTGCAAAAGTCCCAGAACAGTCGTCAGCTCCATAAGGGACTCCAAGGATTTTTCGGCAAATTCTTTGCTTGCCCCATCCTTCACTGCCGTGTTGATGGCGGTAATCAGTTCAAAGACTGCGGAAATGGCGTCTGCTGTATTCAGGTCATCCTCCATTGCCTGAATAAATTCCTGTCTATATTTATCATAGCCCTCCAGAGCTTTTGTTTCTTCTTGTGTCATGGTTCCCTGGCAGGTGCTGATTAAATGTTTTAAGGTTCCCTGGGCATTCTGCATTCTCGCAAGGCCGTTCTTTGCCTGTTCCATCAGGCTGTCGCTGAAGTTAATGGGGTTTCTGTAGTGGCCTGAGAGGAGGAAAAAGCGGATGACCTCGCCGCCGTAGCTTTTCAGAATATCCCTTACGGTAAAGAAGTTCCCCTTCGATTTGGACATTTTTTCATTGTCAATGGTAATATATCCGTTATGCATCCAGTAGTTGGCAAACTGCTTGCCGCTGTGGGCTTCTGACTGGGCGACTTCGTTTTCGTGGTGAGGGAAGGTCAGATCCTGCCCGCCTGCGTGAATGTCAATAGTATCTCCCAGGTAGCGCTTTGACATGGTGGAGCATTCGATATGCCAGCCTGGACGGCCCAGTCCCCATGGAGACTCCCAGGCGATTTCATCTTCCGTTTTTCTGGCTTTCCACAGGGCAAAGTCCAGTGGATCCCGCTTTTTCTCACCAATCTCAATACGTGCGCCCGATTCCAGATCTTCGATATTCTGACCGGACAGCTTTCCATAGTCCTTGAAAGTTCTGGTGCTGTAATAAACGTCGCCTTCCACTTCATATGCGTATCCCAAGTCGATGAGATCCTTTACAAAGGAAATGATCTCGTTCATGTTTTCTGTAACTTTGGGATGAACCGTAGCTTTTTTTACATTGAGAGCTGCCGCATCTTTATAATATTCTTCAATATATTTTTCACTGACTTCCCCTGCGGAAACCCCTTCTTCTCTCGCTTTGTTAATGATCTTGTCGTCCACATCCGTAAAATTCTGGACAAACTTTACATTATTGCCTCTGTACTCCAGATATTTTCTCAGAGTGTCAAAGACTACAAAAGGTCTGGCGTTTCCGATATGAAAATAATTGTACACAGTAGGGCCGCAGACATAGATTTTGATCTCATCTTTATCAATTGGCACAAATTCTTCTTTTTTTCTCGTCAGTGTATTATAAATCTTCATCTTCGTTTCCTTTCTCCTTCTCCCTTAATCTATTTTCAAGCATTACTACGCGCCTGCGCAGGCATTCCAGCTCAACGGCAATCGGATCTGGCAGATCCACCTGATTCAGGTCCTCATTCGTAGGCTTACTCCGTTTTACAATGGTCCCCGGTATTCCTACAACTGTGCAGCCATCCGGAATTTCTTTCAGCACAACAGAGCCTGCGCCGATTTTTACATCATTGCCCACCTTGAAAGGCCCCAGCACTTTTGCGCCGGAGCTGACGATGACCCGATCTCCGATGGTGGGATGGCGCTTGCCTACATCCTTTCCAGTTCCTCCCAGCGTAACGCCCTGATAAATGGTCACATCATCGCCAATTTCTGTTGTTTCACCAATAACCACAGCCATACCATGATCGATAAAACACCGTCTTCCTATTGTCGCGCCTGGATGAATTTCAATTCCAGTAAACCATCTTGTCATTTGAGATATGATTCTGGCAAGCAGTTTCAGATGGTGCTTGTAACACCAATGAGCCGGCTTGTGCCAGATAAGAGACCATACGCCCGGATAACACAAAAGCACCTCAAAGCCGTTTCTTGCAGCCGGGTCTTTTTTCAACACGGTTTGTATGTCTTCTCGTATTGCTTTAAAAAATGCCATATCCCTTTTCACTCTTTTCATTAATAATATAAGGCAGGTAAATGCCTGCCTTATATTATACATCGGACGGTGAAATTTGTCATCCTTTGATTGTGAAGTAAGAGCAAAATGCGCGGTATTCCTGCAAAGCCTTGCCCGATTCACTGCCTTTGTTCTATTAAAGATATCCCATCGGATCCACGTTTTCTCCATTTACCCGTACTTCAAAATGAAGATGCGGTCCTGTAGAATTTCCAGTAGATCCTACTTTTGCAATAGGATCGCCTTTTTTTACCCTGCTTCCCTGCTCTGCCAAAATCTGGCTGCAGTGGGCGTAGTAGGTTACGATTCCGTTTCCGTGATCCAGCTTTACCAGATTTCCATAGCTCCCGCAGTAGCCGGTAAAGATGACGGTCCCCCCATCTGCCGCGCAAATAGAGGAGCCCTGCGGCATGGCCAGATCCACTCCCAAATGGGTTCTCCCCCATCTTGGTCCAAAGCTCGAAGTAACATTGAGCTGTGATACCGGAGCTGTCATTTTTCCTGTCCCCACTTTGGCTGACACCAGCTCTGCAGGCTTCGGTCGCTCCTTTGTCCCCTTCAGCGTAATTTCAGGTTCTGGCTCTTCTAAGAGGGTTTCCTCTAAAACCTGTTCTTCCACAGTTTGTCCGTTTTCTTTTGTTACTTCTTTGATTACTTCCTTGCGGCCCGTTCTTCCCTCCTGCTTTACCTTGGTCTGACCTTTATAAAGTTTTTCTGTTTTCCGCGTAATGGTCTCAAAGCTTACAGGCTGCTCCTCTGCGGACAGCTCCGTGGTTTTTACGGTCAGCTCCTGCTTTGAGGCAATTTCATCTGCTGCTTCCTCCACTGTAAGGATATTCGGCTTTTCATCGCCATTTTTCAAATCCATTTCTTTCGATGATGTCCGCTCTTTTATTTCTAGGTCAATGGTTTCTTCATTTTTATAATAATTCGCTACCTGTTTTACAACTTTTCTGGCATCATCCCGACTATCTACAAGAGCTACGCACTCTCCTTCCACTGTAACATACCAGGGCGGTGTGATCACCTCCCCATTTGCCAACAATACCGGTATTTCAAAGTCTGACGGTACTATGGCGGTTCCGGCCGCTATAGATGCTGCCGCGAGAAGTGTGCCTGCGGCTGCCAGAGCAATTTTTTTCTTCAGGCCCAAGAGCTTTTGGTTCCTGCTGGATAAATCTCTCATAATATCGCTTCCTCTTTTTCTCCTCCCCACTGGGGGGATTTTTGTAGTCTGTGCCTACAAACAGAAGGTAGTCCGTCTGTTTTTTTGGCGTACGATATATATTATTCCCAGCTTGTCCCAATTATGCGTCTTTTTTTATCCAAGAAGTTCCAATTTTTTTCGTTTTCTGTTGTCCTGCCTTATAGAAATTGCGTCCCATGAAAGTCCGAACCCCGCGTAATATGCAGGTGATGTTTTTCCGCTATCTCCGTAAAGCGAAGCGCCTGCTCATGACTGTGATCCGAATGAAAGCATTCCAGCCCGCCTAATCCCTGCTGTTTTAGATCCCCCAGCAGGACATCCGTCTTTTCGTAAAATGCCTCGCTCCCCGGCATTCCAAAGCCTTTAATTTGGATGGGATGTGCCAAAACTGCGATCCCGCCAGCCTGTTTGATCAGGTCGATGGCCTGAGAGGTCTGCAGCTTTTCTTTTTTAATGGCCCTTGCCTCCGGCGATTCCAGAAAAAGCCCTTCCTGAAAGGCATCCCGGGGCTTTTCAATATACCCTTTTCGAACCATAGCTCTTGCTATAATGGGTTTTCCAATAAAGGTCTGCCCCTCCCGCAGAGTCAGTTCCTCCTGAGTCAACGGATACCCCATGTTTTCTAAAAGCTTCAGCAGCTTTTCGTTTCGCTGTCTGCGTTTTTGCAGCAGTTCCGCCAGTGTTTGTTTTAATTTGGGATGTTCAATATCAATATGATAGCCCAGTATATGAAGCCCTGTGCCGTCATCTGTTTCGGTTGCCAGTTCAATTCCAGGAACCACCTGTATCCCCAGAGCTTCTCCTGCAATAAGGGCTTCCTTCACACCGCCTGTACCATCGTGATCCGTAATAGCTATGACATCGTAGCCAGCAGCCTTTGCCTGTTTTACCACCTCAGTGGGCGAAATGGCTCCGTCGGAAAACCAGGTATGAATATGAAAATCTACCTTTGGTTCCATAACAAATCTTCCTCCAGCTTGGCAGCTGCAGTTTTTCCCTTTAAGGTTTCAACCAACTTTATTGCAAAAGGCATTGCTGTAGCCGGCCCTTTTGATGTGAAGATTGTCCCATCTGCCACTACAGGGGCATCCTGATGCTGCGCACCTGTCAGATGGTCTTCCATTCCCGGATAAATCGTAGCCTTTTTCCCCTCCAGAATGCCGAGTGCGCCGAAAACCATAGGCGCTGCGCAGATGGCAGCCAGATACTTGCCATTTTGCGCAAAGCAGCGAATATGCTTTGTCAGGCCTTCATGGTTTCCCAGGTTTGCTGCTCCCGGCATTCCTCCTGGAAGTACGATCATTTGGCAATTTTCATAATCCGTCTCTTCAAAGAGAATATCCGCTTCCACCGGAACGTTGTGCGTTCCCATAACCCGGCGGCTGCCTGTGATGGAAACGGTCTGCACTTCCAGCTCTGCCCGTCTTAAAAGATCCACAATCGTCAAAGCTTCGATTTCCTCAAAGCCATCTGCTAAATGTACATAAATCATGCTATAATCCCTCCCTTTTTCATACCGCTGACAGATATTGTTTTGCTTATTCTGTGGGAGTCAGGTTTTTCAAGGAAAAATCCAAAGCCGGCGCCCCATACGTTAATATTCCGGCAGAAACATAGTCTACGCCGATTTCTGCAATCTCCCGAAGTCGCTCCTTTGTCACATTTCCAGAGCATTCCAGCTCTGCTCTGCCTGCTGCCTGCTCTACTGCCTGCCGCATAGTATCATTATCCATGTTGTCCAGCATGATAATATCGGCTCCAGCCGCCAGCGCTTCCTCAAGCTGCTCCAGCGTTTCTACTTCCACTTCGATTTTTCGCACAAATGGCGCGTATTCCTTTGCCATTTCTACCGCTTTTGCCACGCTTCCGGCTGCTCCGATGTGATTGTCCTTCAAAAGCAGGCCATCTGACAGGTTAAATCTATGATTCTGCCCGCCTCCTACCTTCACCGCATATTTTTCAAAGACGCGCATATTAGGCGTCGTTTTCCGCGTATCCAGCAGCTTTGTACCGCTGCCCTCAAGCTCTGCTGCCATCTCATTTGTGAGGGTCGCGATTCCGCTCATACGCTGCAGATAATTGAGCGCAGTCCGTTCGCCAGACAAAATCGCGCGGATATCACCTGCAATAAATCCGATGAGATCCCCATCCTTTACCGCATCGCCATCCTTGTATTCGGTCTTAAAGAATGACTGTTCATCCAGCAGCTGAAAAACACGATGAAAGACTTCCAGTCCGCAGATAATTCCGTCCTCCTTGCAGATGAGCTCTGCAATTCCGCTTTTCGGTTCCCGCATAACCGCATTGGTCGTTACATCCTCGCTGGTAATATCTTCCTTCAGTGCGCTCAGCAGATAATCATCTATATTAATTTTCATGGTAACACCATTGATCATAAAGCTTTTCGTCCCTTCTTTTAATTTCATCCATAATCAGTTCCCAGTTTGCCGCTTTCCAGGCCTCTACATCTTCATACTTTGAGAGGTCCTCCTGCTTGTTCCCGTATTCAATCCGAGAGATAGAATCCTTAATTTTTTCTGCAGCACGGTCCGCAAAGACCAGTCCCTCCAAAAGAGAATTGCTTGCCAGCCGATTTGCCCCATGGACACCATTACAGCCGGTTTCACCTACAGCATAAAGATTTTCCGCAGAGGTTTCTCCATAGGTGTTAGTTTCAATGCCGCCCATCAGATAGTGCTGAGCCGGCGCAACTGGAATTGGCTCCTTACAGAGATCATAGCCTTCCTCCAGACATTTCTGATAAATATTGGGGAAACGACCGCGAATCCATTCTTCCGGTTTTCCCACAAGCGACAAGTATACGCACTCGCTGCCTGTCCTGTTCATTTCGTCCTGAATTGCACCCGAAACGACATCTCGCGGAAGCAGCTCGTCCACAAAACGCTCACCTTTGCTGTTGAGGAGAATCGCACCCTCTCCACGCACAGACTCTGAGATTAAAAATCCCCGCCCCGGATTCTTGGAGTATAAAACCGTTGGATGGATCTGCACGTAATTGAGATTCTTCAGCTTTATGCCGTGTTTTGCTGCCAAAGCAAAGCTGTCTCCTGTGATATGCGGGAAGTTTGTCGAATGAGAAAAGAGACCTCCCATTCCGCCGGTTGCCAGAATAACAGCCTTAGCTGCAATCTGACAAAGCGCCCCATCCGCCTTCCGCACAATGATGCCTGTACAGCGGTTTTGTTCCATGACCAGATCCATCATCAAAGTGTACTCTTCAATATGGATGTTGTTTCGCTTTCGGGCGGCAGCTATCAGTTTACTGGTAATTTCCTTTCCGGTAATATCTTTATGGTGCAGGATCCGGCAGGTGCTGTGAGCCCCCTCCCTGGTATAATCCAGACTGCCATCTTCCTTGTGGTCAAATTCCACACCATAGGAAACCAGTCTTTGATTTACCTTGTCTGATCCTTTAATCATACATGTGACAGATTCCTCATTGTTTTCATATCTTCCTGCACGCAGAGTATCTTCAAAAAAAGCATCAAAGTCATCCTCTTCTTTCAGAGTGCATATGCCCCCCTGTGCCAGATATGAATTACTATTTTCGGTCTTATCCTTTGTGATCATCAAAACCTTCAGGTCTTCGGGAAGACTGAGGGCTGCAAACATACCGGAAGCTCCGGTGCCTGCAATGATCACATCATATTTACTGTCCATAATCGTTTTTCAAGCGTCCTCCTATTTCGCCAATTCCAGCATACGGGTAAGGGGTTTCTGTGCCTTTGCACGTGCCGCCTCATCCATTTCAACTGTTTGATCCATAGATTCTAATGTACGCAGAACTTTTTCCAGTGTAATCTTTTTCATGCCTTCGCAGATCTGCTGTTCTTTTGCAGGGTGAAATACTTTATCCGGATTATTTTTTTGCAGTTCGTAAAATACGCCTGTTTCCGTACATACGATAAATTCCTCAGCACGGCTTTCCCCTGCTCTTGCAATAATTCCCGATGTACTGCCTATATAATCCGCTTCCTCCAGCACAGCCATGGTGCATTCCGGATGCGCCAGCACCTCAGCCTCAGGCCACCTTTTCTTGGCGGCAAGAACATCCTCCTTCGTGATTTCTTTGTGTACATAGCAGTAACCATCGTTGAAAATGAAGTTTTTCTCCGGAAGCTTTGATGCAATATATCTCCCCAGATTTTCATCCGGTATGAACAGAATATTTTTGTTCGGCAAAGAGCTGACGATCTTCATCGCATTAGAAGAAGTCACACACACATCTGAGTGGCGCTTTAACTCTGCCGTAGAATTAATGTAACATACAACCGCCAGATCCTCATATTCGGCCCGTATCTTCTCAATTTTTTCACCGGCAGCCATATGTGCCATAGGACAATCCGCTTCTACATCCGGCATGAGTACCAGCTTCTCCGGATTAAGAATCTTTGCACTCTCGCCCATAAAGGATACCCCACAGAACAGAATCGCTTTTTCTTTTGCTTCTACTGCTTTTTCACTCAGGTAATACGAATCTCCTACACAGTCGGCAACTTTCTGAACTTCTGCATCCACATAATAGTGCGCCAGTATCAGAACATCCTTCTCTTCTTTTAATTTCTTGATTTGTTTCGCCGTTTCAGTCATCTTTTTTTCTCCTCATACTCCTCGCAGGCTGTGCCTGTCCCGGGGATATAAAACGATTGCCCGATCTGTCTTTGGATCCGGCAGCTAACATTTCATGGTATTTAGTACGATAATACATACTAATTCTACTATTACACATTTTCATGTAAGTGTCAAGGATTTTTCTCCCAAAATCCAGGAGCCTGCTGCCCTGCGTTTTGCATCCATTCAAACCGCCGGACTTCCTCTTGTTTAATGATTTCCGCGCCGCTGCGGCCTTTTACCAAAAAAATAAAAGGGCACCTGCATTTAGGTCCCCCTGATATTCAAAATCACTTTTCCCACTATATCCTTTTTTTGTACAAGGCCAATTTCGCTGTTCCTAGAGTCCTTGGAATTTGTCCGATTGTCACCCAGTACAAAATAGCAGTCCTCATTTACAGTAATCGGATATGTCACGTTCTCATCTGTAATAGAAGTTACTGTGTAGATGTTCTTCTCTTCCGCAGCTTCCCCGTTGATATACAGTCCGCCTTTGGATTGGCTGATATCTACAGTATCACCTTCTGTTGCCACTACCCGTTTAATGAGCTTCTCTCCCTGGGCTGTTTCAAAGACAATTACATCCCCTTTTTCAATCGTACCCTTGGCAATGCGAAGAATCAGCACTCGATCACCATCACAAAAACCTGGATTCATAGAGTCTCCTGAAACATGGGAAATACTGATGATAAAATGATAGATAAAAATCGCCGCCAGAATCACAATTGCAGCTTCCACCACAATTTCCTTCCAACCTCCTCTCAGGGACTCAGACAAACGGGGCAGCAACCGTCTCTGGGCCTGTTTGAACCTGCCGCCAAGACCCTCTGCCGCCCCGCGAATACCCACCATGGAACTGCCTTGGGAATCGGGTTTTGAGGAATGCGGAGAAGCGTATCCTGTATAGGTAGGTACAGGTTCACCGTCACTGTAAGTTCTCGGCCCTGATGGATTCTGGGAAAAAACCTGTTCAATGGCATCCTGAAAAAAGGGGTCAGAAACATGTTGTCCCTGACCATTTGTATATGAAGTATGGTTTTCTCTTCCTGTTTCATAGGATGACTTTCCCTTATAGCCGCCTTTTTTTCTCTTGGGCTCCTCTTCTCCCATTATTTCAAATATGTTCAGCTCATTATTGTTCATCCATTCTCACCAAAAGGCTTGCATCTTCTATATCGTCGTTTCCCTGAAAATAAAGCTTGCTTCTGATTCCCTCCAGGGCTTCACTGACACCGCCGATATCATCTTTTACCTTTTTGAATTCACCTTCAATTTTTTCAATATATGTACTGTACTTATATTTCTGCTGCTGAAGCTTTTTCTCTTCCTGCTCTAAGTTCCTGCGTTCTTCCTCCAATCTCAGCTCAAGAGCTTTTTTCTGCTCTTCCATCTCAGATTTCATCCTGTTGATTTCAGCTCTTGCCATGGACTTTTCATTCTGCATTTCAATTTCCAGATTTGCACGCATACTCTGGATTTCGGAATTAAAGCTTTCCCTCGCTTTATTCACGCTCTTTGTAAGATTCTCCTGAACAGCCTTTACTTCAGCCTGGCTCTTTGCACGGGCAGCTTCCACTTCCTGACGGACAGCAAGCTGCTCAGCTTCCAGTTCCTCTTTTACTCGCTTCTGCTTGCGCTCCAATTCGTGATTTACGCGTTCCTGCTTGGCCTTCAGCTCTGCATTCACTTTATTCTGTTGGGAAGTCAACTCCTCACGAACTCTTTTCTTTTCCTCCGCAAGCTCAGCCTGCACGCGGGCTTTTTCTTCAGCAAGCTCTTCGGAAACCCGCTTTTGATCGGCTTCCAACTTGTCGCTGATTTTCTGCTGTCTGCTTTCCAGCTCCTCGTTGATTTTCTTTTCTTTTGTTTCCAACTCTGTATTTACTTTATTCTGTTTACTTTCCAGCTGATCTGCAATTTTCCTCTGCTCAGTTTCAAGCTGCTGGCGAATCCGCTTTTGTTCCGCCTCAAGTTCTGCATTAACCTGCGCCCTTTTCTCGTTGATCTGCCGCTCTGCTTCTTTCCATGCAGCCTCAATCTGCATCTGCGATCTGGCTTTTTCCATCTGGATATCTTCTTCCGTCTGCTCACGCTGAGCTTTCAAAAGGATTTCCGCCTCTGTCTTATCAGCCTCCACTTTGTCCCGGATAGCTTTCATTTCCATTTCAAACCGGTTCCGACTTGCCTGAGATTCCCGGTCAAATTCCTCCCGTGCCTGCTGCAGCTCCGTTTGAGCCTTGACCTTTTCCGCCTGGAACTGGAGACGTTCTTCTTCCTGTTTTTTTTCAGATTCAGCCAGCTGCTGCTGACCCTCCTCCATCATCTGAGAAACTTCTGCCCTTGCTCTGGAAACGATTTCATTGCTGTTCTTTTTCGCTTCCATCATCATGTTCATATATACATCATTATTGGCCTCGTATTTCTGCAGACGCTGTAAAAGCTCCTTATTCTTTACAGATGCTTCCTCTTCGGCCTTTTCTCTGGCTTCCTGACGGACCTGAGCAATCTGCTGCTCCATAGCCTGCTTGTCCGTTCCCATCTGCTGGTGAATTGCTGCCTTTTCTGAGTCAAAAAGCTGTTCTAGCTGCGCAATACTGGCTTCGTAAAAGTTGCACAAATCCTGCATGCATGTATAAACATCCTCTCTTGCGAACCCATCCGCTACGCCCTTTTTTATGTTCATATTTTGAAGCAGTCTTACTACTTCTTCTTTACGCTGCTTTGCAAATTCATTCCTATCCATACCTGTCCTCTTTCTGGTTATCAGTTATCGTTATAGATTTGTTTTCTGTTTCACCTTAAACCCGTTTCCAACTGTAAAACACGATTACTCTATATCCCTACTCCGTATATCAAAAATTATATAAAATTTCTCTTGGTTTTTATATTACTAGATTTTTTGCACAAATACAAGGCTGTGGCCTGCTTTTTTCTCAAGAAATCTCAATTAATTTTTCGATTTATATCTCTTTTTTTATTGACTTTCCATGTTTTCCATAGTAAAATAATAATTACAGTTGAGTTTTGATGTGGGGGATTAGCGCAGCTGGGAGCGCGTTTGACTGGCAGTCAAGAGGTCACGGGTTCGATCCCCGTATTCTCCACCAACAGAAAACGCTTGGAATTTCAACGATTTCGAGCGTTTTTTCTTGTCTTTAATTTTACAATTTTTAGGTAAAAAATCCCTTGTTTTCCCCTATTTCCCGGTATAGATGTGGGAGTTAGTGTGGGAGAACTCTTGGAATATTTTTGAAAATACTAAAAAATTGGTAGAATTTAGGTGAATGTAAAAATTTATTTTTTTGTGTGGTTATTCATTATTCTATCGGTGTCATACAGTTTAAGCGTTTTTGATACCGGCGATTATTATAGTATTCTATGTAATTGCCTCAGTTCCGTTACATCTGTCAGCCATTTCTCTCCAAAATGGCCAGCATAAAATTCCCGGTTGAGAATGTTTTCTGCTGTCTGCGCATAGTCCATTTCATGCTCAATACAGTATTTTACGATTTCCACCCGTTCCTCGTATGTGGTCTTTATAAAAAACGGTGTGTAGTGGTCGATTTTGCTATGCCCAAAAGACTTAACAGACACTCTCCAGACCTGTTTTAGAGTTTGAGGTTTTTTATGTTCTTTTTTCGAGCAGTTATCCATCTGCTCATGCAGCACAGAGTTTATCCATACATAACATATCAGGGATTGGCAGGAAGCCAGCTAAAAAAATTCCTGCTTATGCAACGCTACTTCTCACCATGAAACAGGAAGTAGAATCTCCACTTAACAGAATTAGTATCACTTATAACCGTAAGGGTCACAGAACCTTTACGGTTTTTCTTTTGTCGTTTTTTATCGGAATGTGCCGAAGGGTTGTTTCTGCTGTTGGCTGCCGTTCGCCACCTTTCCAATCTGGATTATTACATTTCAAAAATTTCAGATTGGAGGAAAAAAGAATGGCATACAACAACGGACGGGAGAACAGAAAATGGCTTATCTGGAAAGAAGCCGAGGAAAAAATATTGTGGGAGCATGGAGGTGATGAAACCACCACCCCGCAAATCCGCACAGACGACAGGGCAGACTTCAATTCCAACAGGCGGTTTTACCATTGGATAAGCGAGTTCGGCGAATACCTTGAGGGGATGGCAGACAAAGAACGACATACAGATGTAAAGACCGTTGCTGATTTACTGGACGAGATTGAGGACGAAACTCTATGTCGGACATTGCTTACGGTGGGCAGGCGTACTCTGCAAATCTTCCTGCTGAAAATGCAGGGCTATTCCATAAAGGAGATTGCCCCACTTGTAGGATTGACAACAGGGGCTATCTATGCACGGCTAGACCATCTGCGGAAAAAGCTGCGGAAGATTTTATAATCATCTAATATTTTCTGTTTTCTTATGGACTATTGGGTAAGGGATAAAATTTCCTTGCCCAATTTTCAAAATTGGGGGATAAAATTCCCGTCCACAGGGAGTAGTAAAAAATTTACCCAAAATCTTGACACAGATATAGCCACTATGATATTCTAGGCTACTCATAGGAGAATTAGAAGTGAGTCAGAAATGGAGCTATCAGAATGACACCAGATAAATTATTAAATTACTGTCTTGAAAATCTTGATGGGACAGTCTTGGTTGAGAGTTGGGGAGAGAAAGGAATTTTCTATAACCCAAACCATGTACTGAAGCGTGGCGTTTATATATTGACAGTTAAGGAAAAGGATGGCGATAATGACAAAGGCTCTGATTTAAACAGAGAGAACGTCTACCGTGTGAATCTGGGAATACGAAAAAGCACTTTTATAGCATTGTTTGGGGCAGTCCCAAAACGTCCGCCAGCAGGCGGCGTTGTAGATATGGATTATGACTTTACCGTATTGAATGAGATACTCCCCCATCCCGTCTACGCATGGATGGCGTGGATATGTGCATTGAACCCCTCTGAACAGACATTCGAGGAATTGAAACCATATATCCAAGAAGCCTATGAGTATGCAAAGGAGAAATTTAAGAAACGCAGGAAGTAATCTTGAAGATTGAAAATTAAATAGTACATAGATGGAAGAATGGAATGTCAGCCAATGGACAAGGCTGACCGCCACCGAAATTATACTGCCTTTTTCGGTTGGCGTATGGCAACAAGATTTTGAATCTCAAAGCCGTTACATAGCATTGCGAATCCGATCAGGAGAAGTCGCTCCTGTCGTTCGTGTTGCAGTGTAGCGGCTTTTTTCGTTTTGGACCTATGTCAATACTTTGGACAAAAAAGTTGAAAGATTATGCAGTTTTTTTGAGTTCCTCATCCTCCTTTTGCTACGGTGTTATATAACCAATAGCATTGTGTAGTCTTTTACGGTTATGCCAGCCCTATATATATTCAAAGATTGCTCTGCGGGCTTCCCTTGAATCCTGATAGGTATGGAGATAGATTTCTTCCTTCTTCAGCACGGAATGGAAGGACTCAATACAGGTATTGTCATACGGATTCCCCTTTCGGCTGAAAGAATGCTGAATTCCCTTGCTGTCCAGATATTTTTCAAATGCCTGACTCGTATATTGGATTCCAAGGTCGCTGTGCAGGACAATCCCCTCTGTATCCCTAACATTAAAGCACGCATTCTTTACATCCTGCACTGCCAGTTCTGCCGTCATGGATGTGCCTTAGGCATGCCCAATGATTTTGCGGCTGTACAGATCCATCGCAGATGCCAGATAGGTCCATCCCTCCTTCCGCCTATTTGAAAGTACACGAACCAGAGCCTTGTACTCCTTGAGGGTAACCGTCTCACCCTCTGATACTCGAATGAAAGAGTTCTTTAGAAGCTTGGCTTAGGGACAAAGAAAAACGGCTACTACTATTTGAATTTTTACGCTTAACCCATTATGATCAGTTAAATTTAACATCATTGAGATTAGGCAATTCTTCTTTAAGCGGGGCTTATTTAAGAAGTGCAACTTTAAGCACAGATTTAAGGTATGCAATATTTTCCATAAATCTGAAAACCAAAATTACTGATGCTCTATTACAAATAGCTTCCATGTTGCTTGAAATAGCCATAAAGCTATGCTATATTCAAAATATTTCCACCCGCTATTCTATTAGTAGGCATTTACACACCTCTGCGTGGTACCGGAGAATCAATAAAACAGTTCGGCATAAGGAGTCCGTTGCAGCGGACAACAAAATTCCATTAGGAGGCTCCGCATGCCAAGAACAACATCTACTTATGATGGGAAGCGGTATGATGTTACCGCAGATACCCCAGAAGAACTCGCTGCGAAAGTAGCACTAAGAAAAAAAGAATTGGAAGATGGATACAAAGCGATCCAAAAAAACCCCCTGCAACAGCTGGTGCTATACATGGCTGGAAACCTATAAACAAGGGATTGTGTCTGCTAAAACCTATAAAAATTACAAAGTATTTGTAGGCTATATCGCTGGAGAGTATGGAAGTATCCCTCTGAGCAAAATTACATCCGAACAGCTGCAATCTTTTCTTAATCGGAACAGCAATTTTTCAAAGATCCATGTACATAAGTTCTGCATCACAGTAAAGCAGATATTTAAGCAGGCCAAGATTGATGGTTACATTAACAGAGATCCCGCTGAATATCTGAAAGAACCTAAAGCCGCATATGTGGGCTCCAGGCGGCCCATATCGGAAAGGGAACGAGAAGTTATTTTAGAAGTTGCCAAGACACATAGCGCAGGAGTTTGGATACGAACATTGCTTTACTGCAGGCTTCGTCCCAGCGAATCGGTAAGACTGCAAGGGAAGCATATTAACCTGCAGAAAAGGATTTTGTATATTGAGGGTTCTAAGACCACATCAGGCAATCGAATCGTACCCACCCCTGGCCTTCTAACTTCCGAAATGTTACACGATCCATTTTATAAAAACTATTTGACACCTGCAAGTTTTAAGGTTACTCTTTTAGCAGGAGGTGAGATTATGCAGCAAGCACTACAGCAGCCCGTCTACACGGAAGAAGATTATAACAACCTTCCTGAGGATGTTCGTGCAGAATTAATTAATGGACAGATTTATTATCAGGCTGTGCCAAGCCGGATTCATCAGGAAATTTTATCTTTTTTGCATGTTGAGATTTCAAACTATATTCGTTCTAAAAAGGGCGAATGCCGGGTATATCCGGCTCCGTTCGCTGTCAAATTGCAAGAAACTCAAGATACCATAGTTGAGCCGGATATTAGTGTAATTTGTGATTTGAATAAACTCACTGACCGGGGCTGTACTGGCGCACCAGACTGGATTATTGAGATTGTATCCCCCGGCAATTCCAGCCATGACTACATTCGGAAGCTGAACTTATATGCCCTCGCAGGTGTGCGTGAATACTGGATCGTCAATCCTATGCAAAAGTCTATTTATGTATATCATTTAGAAGAAATGCAATTTGAGACAACTGCCTATTCCTTTGAGGATAAGATTCCGGTTAGAATTGATCGTGATTTTTCAATTAATTTTTCAGAACTTACCTTTTAATTCGGTGTGCTGTCTTTACATCTCTATATAAGGTCCTCTCATTACGCAAAAAGGGCTGCGCACAAACCCTTCTTTGTTGGTTTGTGCGACAGCCCCCTGATCTCGTTTGTATTATACCTGTGATAATTGATACAGCGCATATTGATTTAGGCTGACATCTTCCTGTGATGCTTCCATAGCCAGTCTCCGATGCAGGCTTTTCGGCAACTTCAAGTTAAAATATCTTCTATTTTACCAGCACCATGAGCCCTGGGCTGCGGACTGCAATTGTCCATTTTTTACCCTTTGACAGGACTTTTATCTTGGTCCGCTTTCCGTCTGGCTCCATGTGAATAATCGTCTTGCCTTTAAGGGATTTTGGCAGCGTGATGGTCAGATTCCCCTCATAGGTAGCCAGTGTGCCGTCGCTGTGAACAAGTCTGATCCGGTATGCTTTTTCCAGTTTTCCTTTTCCTGCCGCTCGTTTCAGTTTGCTGTAATCTGTGCTTCCCTTTCTCACACTTGTAATTTGCAGCTTCACATCGGCGTGCATCCTGCCGCTGATTTTTATTCCTGTGGATTTGTGCGTTAGGGTTTTCTTTGTCAAAACAGTATGCTGAATCCGCGGGTATCCCTGGTTCTGACTGGCATCTATCGTCCATTTGGTCAGCTTGCTACCCCGGATAGCCTTGTTTAAGGCATTGCAGAGCTTTTGGTTCTTCATAGATGCTGCTGTCACAGCGGATGCTCCCAGCTTTTTGTCGCTCTGATCCGGACATGCCCGTTTCAGGCTCTTCGCATACCAGGCTTTTACGGATTTTACCGTAGTATTAGTGCCAAAGAGGGCCCCTGCTTTCGTTCCGTCGACTATGCCGCAACTGTAGCCATATTTTATGGTTCCGCTGTTTGCCGCTGCAAATCCGCCGGCAGCCTGCCTTCCATACACCTTGCCCATGCTGCTGATGTTCTGCAGAGTTCCTTTGTTTTCGCCTGCAATGCCGCCAGCTCCTTTTGCCCTGACAGACGCATTGCTGCTTACATTTTTCATGGTGCCGTTATTTTGGGCAACCAGGCCGCCTGCCAGATCGCCTCTAACTTTAGATCGCAGGGAGGATACGGCTATTTTCTTTCCGTTTATGGAAGCCTTTGTTCCTGTGCTGGTAGTATATCCACTGCTGCAATTTGTAATCGTACCGTGATTGATGGCGGCCAGCCCTCCAGCCTTTTCTGCGCCAGCTTTCACATCCATCGCCACCACGGACAGGTTTTTGACCTTGCCCTTGCTTCCAATTACACCAAAGAGTCCTCTCATATCCATGCTCCCGCCGGCTTTCAGATTCAGGATAAAGTAGTCCCGGCCGTCAAAGCTTCCTGTAAAAGGAGTTTCGTGGGAGCCGATGGGCAGGTTCCAATTCCTTCCTTTACAGTCAATGTTTCCGGTAAGATAGTATGACGCGGAGGCGTATTTTTTCGGATTCATCTGAACCAGCTTTGCTATTTTTACCAGATCCGTGTAGCTTGAAATCCGGTAAGCGCTGCCCTTCTTTGCAATGCTAATGCTTTCCATCCATTTTGCGAAGAAAACCTTATTTCCCGTGCTCCCTTCGGGGATTTCCTTTACCCGGTTTGTAAAATTGGGATCTGTGTACCAGCCGCCAAAGGTATAGTTTGCTTTTGTCGGTTCCTTTAAGACAACCGTATCCCTGACCGTATAAGTTTCCGGATTGGCCGGGTGGTTTTCACCGCCGTCCAGGTTATAGGAAATGGTGTACGAAGCCACGTCTCCCCATTTGGCATAAAAGGTCTTGTCGCCCGTGCTCCCTTTTTCGATGCCGGATACAGGCTTTGTCTGCGCCGCGTCCTCATACCAGCCGCCGAAACGATAACCGTCTCTTGAAGGTTCCTTCAGGACCACTTCCGTATCCACGTCGTAAGTTCTGGGATTGGCCCGGTTGTTTTTGCCGCCGTTCAGTTCATAGCTGATTTTGTAGATCTGATTATCCCATCCTGCATACAAAGTAATATCGTTTGTTTCCTTTGCCGTGTCAATGGTTTCCACCTTGTCCGTCAGCTCTTTGTCCCTGTACCAGCCGGTAAATTCCGCTCCGTCCTTTACCGCAGGCTCCAGGGCAATGGTTCCTGAGCCAGTTGTAAATCGCTGCGGATTGTTGCCGCTGTTTGTTCCACCATTTAATTCATAGTTGATATGATGCTCTGCTATGATTTCCGCCTCATATACCTGGGAAAGGGCTCTGGTGTACTTACTGCTGTCTCTGTGAAAAGCAAAGAGTTCATAAGTTCCAGCTTCCTGCCAGACTGCCAGATATGCCCCTCCAGACATCGGATCTATTTCACCTGTGTTCATCGTGCAGCTGTCAATGCGTTTACCATCCTTGAAAACGTCAATTTCAACCTTTTCATTATCTTCATACTTTCCTGCTGGTGTGAGAGGAATGCCCCCTATATTGAGTCTGAACGTAATCGGTTTTCCGCTTTTTGCGGCCAGATGGTTTCCTTCCTGTACAATGCCGCTTTCATCCGACCAATCGGGAATAATCTCCAGCTCCAGCGTTTTTTTGTCCGTCACATTGAGGACTGCGGATTTGCTGTAAACGGTACTGTAATCATTGCTTCCGTTCCGGTATTCGGTCAATCTGCAGCGGTATATCGTTCCGTCCAGCTCCTGTTCCTGCTCCTCGGTCATGGCCTTGCCGCCTGTAGGGCTGTAGGTAGCTTTGTCTGCCCCGGAAATATCCTTCCAGTCATTATTGTAGCTTCCGGAAGTGTCCAGGAGCTGCCACTGGTATCCTAAGGTATCCTCCGGCTGCTGAACCGATGCTCCAATAGTAAACTCCGGTATGCCTCCTGCTTTGACATTACAGTTTTTGGGCGGTGCTGTAATCTTTGGTTCAAAGGCCGCTCCCTTTGTCTTTCCCTGCGCGTATGGGCTCAGTACGCTCTCCGCACCTTTTCCTGCCTCATCAGCCAGACTCTTTAATTTAAAATAATAGTTTTTCCCAGGGGCTAACCCTTCTGCAATGCAGGAAGTCTTACTGCCGTCAACCATCAGCTCTCTGCCATCCTTCTTTACTGGCTGAAATGGCCCCGCAGAATCGAGGGAATAATAAATCTGCCAGGAGGAAGTCTTCGGTCTTTTCGCATCCCGTTCAGAAGAATCCCCGCCTGACCAGGCCAGGGCCGCCAAACTCTTTGTCGTCGCGCTTACGCGGAAATCCTTTGGCAGCACCGGAGGCGCTTTTGGAACGCTGGCCGATGCTCCAATGACACTGACCCTGTTTGTAAGAGTCGTTCCGTCCTCCATCTTCACATCTCCGCCGTTGACTCCGGAAAGCTTTGGTTCCCATTTTGCCAGGCTTGCGTTGAAATTATAATCGCCGGGCGTGCCGGAAGGAAGCGCGGAAAAGGTTCCCGTATAGCTGGTTCCCGCCGTACAGGTGGAGGTCCAGGTTTCTCCCCAGCCGCCGCTTGCCATGGCGGAAGCGTTGATTTTTACGCCGGTGGAAAGAATCCCAAAGAAATCAATTCCCGTAGAGATATCCACGCTGGGTCCGCATTTTGCTGAGACGGAAAATCCGTGAGACGCCGTATTGGAAGTGCTTTCGCTCAGATTAATGGCCGTTGTGGTCTGTCCGCTTGTTGTTACGGACACCTGGTTCTGCGCGATAAAGGTTCCCGGATCCTGTTCATTGAGGGAGGAAATTCCGGTAGGATCCTTTGCGTAGGTTGCAGGGTCTCCGATTTTCCGATCCTTGTAGAGGTCATCGGCTTCAACAGGTTTTACCTTGTCGTCCTTCAGCTCCCGCGCCACCTTATTATACCGGGACAGAGGAACCACAGATTTAACTGGATTCAGCTGGGTTGTAACGCTGAGGGTATCGGTGGAAGCTTTGATGGTTTCACCCACCTTGGAAGCCAGCTTGTTATTCACGTCAGCCTGAGTCGCCTTATGCTCCGGTATGTAAGCTTTGTAATTGTGCATTACAATGGGCGTTGTAAGAAGCGCCGCATAATCCTGCCCCGCGCCTGCTGTAAAGGTCAGCGTTTCACTGCGGGTTTTGGACTGCTGATAGCTGTGGGTCCAGGAACAGGTGGCATCCGCCTTGACTCCCATTCCGCCGCCGTTTCCAAAGATTTTTACTCCTCCGCTGACGCCTACTCCCAGGGTAATTCCCGCATTGCCGTTGGTGCCGTAGGCCTGACTGGTTCCCACGTTGACGGAAAAGGCAGTCGATCCTCTGGCCGTCATAGTGCTGCCGTAATTCAATTCCTCCCAGTAAGGCATACTGGTCATGATGCTGTAGACTGCCGGGTTGGACCAGCCCACCGACTTGCTTTCCAGCTCCAGATACACAGTATTATTATTGCAGTTCACCGGTGTAAAGAATTGATAGCTCCTGTTGTCGGCCATGATGATGGCATCCTCCATGTTGATCTGCTTTGTACTGCCGCCCTCCTGATAGAGCCATACGCCGTTAAAGCCTGAATCCTTCAGGACTTTTTTCTGTCCACTGCCGTAATTGTAAGAGATGTTTTCGTAGTCCACCTGAAGGGAAACCGCCATTTGCTCCGTCGCCCGATGATCCGATGCATAGGAGAAAGCCGCGCTGTTTTTCCCGATATGAAACGCCTTTACTTCGTCCGTGCTGTCCGAAACTGAATATTCCTTTTTGTTTACCAGCTTTCCCGTGTCAAGGTCTTCCTTGGCATTGTGGGCAAAGCGTCCGCTTTCAATGGCCTTCTCAGCCGTATCGCCGCTGCCTGCTGTAAAATGGTAAAAGACGCCTTCGCAGAAGATGGTATCCTGACTGCTGCCCTCTTCAAAGCAGGCTCCCATCAGGGTCTGAGGCTCCTCCATTTCCCGCACGCTGTTTAAGCTTTTGTGAGATGGAAGCATCTGCGGCTTTCCCCAGGCCATATAATACTGTTTTTTGTCCTTATTCCAGAGTACGACGTTCACCAGGTTTTCCGTGCTGCTGATTTTTCCTCTGGTATCGCCATTTTTGTAATCCGTATTTTTGTAGCCGCTGATGATCAGCTCATCCTTTCCGTCACCGTTTATGTCCGCATTGGCAGAAGCGTTGAATTTAAAGCGATAAGCGTTGTTGTCATAAACCAGATCCGAATTCCATACCCGGACGGGTTTTCCGCTTTGCCAGCTGTAGATCCCGATATCGCTGCTGTTGCACCAGTCATCGTCGTCGCTGTAAGGAAGGGAGGCGCTGGCTACCAGATCGTCTCTTCCTGCCATGGAGGTCGTATTCAGATCCACCACCGGTCTTTTGCCGCCGCGGGATTTTCCGAAGCGGGCCCCCAGATCGCTGACTTTAATCGTCGCTTCCAACTTTAATGTATATCCTCTCTCCGATGCTCCCTTTATGTTGTCCTCCTGGGGCTGATAAATCCGTATCTCTCCGCCGTCGTCGGTGGCTACATGAACGGCCACCTCGTTATAATGGTCGCCGTCATAATCGCCTACTGCCATAGAAAGCAGGCCGCCCATCGCGAACTTGCCCACATCTCCCAGCCAGTGCTTGCCGCTGAGCGTTGTGTCGATGAGGCTGTTTTGACACAGGGCCAGCTCTCCGCTGCTTTTCCTGTAATAGGTTTTCAGCGTATGGTTGGAGTTATCCTCGCAGAAAATTCCGTCCTCCCACAGCCAGTAGGTGGACTCAATAATAATGTCCTGGCCGTTTCTCTGTGTCTCATCCTTACTCAAGTCGCCTATGCGTAGGGCAATGGCATTTCTGGCTACCACGTGACCGCCTGGGATATCCTGTTTCAAAGTGTCCTGCCCTACCTTACTCATGGTATGCTTTTCCATGCCCGATCTCTGCATATTGCCAGAAGAAAGCGAGTCCGTATTGTCCAGCAGAAGGTGGCGCATATCCGTTGTTTTCTTACCTTCGTATACGCCCTGGGACATATACAGCTGCGACAGGCACATGGGCCGGTAGCTCTCCAGCGGATCAGCAGTGTCCGAGCTGCTGAAAGCCGCCGGATCCTGCAGAGTCAGTCCCAGCTCCTCATACTGTTCATCGGTCAGATAATTTTCTTTTTCCGTCTTGATGGACTCTTTCTTAGCGGCAAAAGCTTTACCTTCCCCGTTTTCCGCTGCTGATGCAGTATCAGCCGGAACAGCGACAAAGAGTCCAAAGACCAGCATAGCAATAGTCAGCAGGCTTACTGCCCGCCATCTGCTTTTACACATTTGCTTCATTTACCTTTCTCCTTTTCTTCATTTCTGTTTTTACTATTGACGTTCACATTCCCCATTCCTGCTTTTCGCCGCAGCTGGTTTCCGGCAGTCCGCCGCAGTGCAGGCTCCTCTATATCAGATTTCGTTTTCTGGCTTCTGTAACTGCCGCAGTTTTGCTGCTTACACCCAGCTTTTTGTAGGTCTGCTTGCTGTGATACTTCACGGTGTTTTCCTTGATTCCAAGCTCTGCTGCGATATCTGCCTGAGACATACCTTCTGCCTGAAGCCTGAGGATCTTCAGAGCATTTTCGCCAAACACAGCTGTTTCATTGCCCCGCGCCTTCAGATAAGCCGGATATGTCAGGGCCATATCTTCTGTTTCCTTCATCATTTGTTTAAAAAAATCCCTGTCCTCCAGTTCCCAGCTTCCTGCCTTTAAAAGGGGCCATACAGCTGCCCCTTCCCGGGAAATAAGGCGGACAAAATGGTATTCTTCTGCTTCCTTTAATACTTTCTCAAACATGGTTTCCCAGCCCGGATCGCTCATCCTCCAGAGCGTTATCGAAAGCAAAAGCGAAGCTTCCATTCTCACATACGTTCGCTGCATAACTTCCGCGTAGTAGAGGAGCCTCTGCAGCAAATTCACTGCACTGTCATATTTTCCCTGCAGCAGATAAACCCTCACCTTTGTCAGATATTGATATCGATCAAACGTACAGAAATTCTGCCCATCTTCCGTAGCCTCTTCCATCCACCTGTTTATAGCATCACGCTCTCCCCGATAGAGGGCAATCCGGCACCTCATGGCATGGAGGTTGGGAAGCAGTTTTCCCGCTCTGTCCTGCAATGCTGCCTGCTGGAAGCTTTCTAAAAGCTCCTCTGCCTCTCCTAAATGGTGGTTTAATATCTGCAGCTTTACGAGAATCCCCACAGCCACAAAAGCCAGCTCCAGCTTTCCCCCTGCTTCCGCCTGCATTCTGCCTCTGCCTGCCAGAGCAGAGACTTGGTAACTGTCCTCTCCTTTTTCAAAAAAACTTTCTGCCAGAGCTGTGTTTACCAGCCCTTTCCCGAATTTCCCCAGAATCATCTCTACCATTTTTCCAATGCTTCCTGCCAGATAAACGTCTTTTTTGCTCCATTGGCAAAAATCTTTTCCTCCGTTCATCAGAGAAGGCAGATTGCTGGTAACGCTGAACTCCGGCAGTACAATCTGCCGGCTTTTCAAAAGCGTTCCTACTTGTTTTAAGATCTCAATCAGATTCCCGCTGCCGCGATGGGGCAGTCCAATATCCAGATAGGCGATCCAGCTGCGTGCCTGCCGTTTCCTGCAGCCTCTTTCCTGTGCCGCCCGCTCCTTTAAGATCCCATACCACCGCTCGCTTTCCTCCGGATTCAGGAGAATAGACTGTAGCATACTCATACCTGCCGTTAATTCAACGCTTTTCTTTATGGCCTCCTCTGGCAGAGATAAATAATAATTCCTCAGCTCGTAATAGTATCCGCTTGCCGGATTTTTTCTGGAATTTGCGATTAACAGGCCTGAAATCCGCTCCTGATTGCCGCAGGCCTGATACATAGCCAGCGCTTCCGGTATCTTGTCCTCCAGTTCATAGTAAAGACCCGCATTGTAGTAGAGATTGTTTCGCTGTTCCTTTGTCCACAGCCGTCTGAGTCTCCTCCTCATGCTGGCCCTCAGTGTGTAGCGAATATAGTAGACGCCCTCCTGTTCTGTGAGGAAATTTCCTGTTTCCATGGCTCTTCGTATCATGCTCTGTACATCACTTCTTCCTGTAATCATTTCCGCAAGCCCTGTATCAAACTCATCTACGATAGAGAGCTGCATTAGAAATTCCTGCAGCTCTACATTCCACTGATCATAAACATGGCGCTCCAGATAATCCCAAAACTTGTGGCGCGTCTGTTCAAAAAGCCTGTCATCAATTTTACTGCCGCCCAGGATCTCAATTGCTACCAGCCGAACTGCCAAAGGGTTTCCTGTCGTTTCCCTGTACAGCCGCTCCGCATCCTGCTCTGCCAGCAAAAGATTCCATCCCCTCAGAAACTCTTCAACTTCCTCCTTTGACAGATTCAGCTCTTCTTCACCAATGACCATAAAAGTATGCTTCAGGTATGCAGGCATCAGCCAGGAGGGCACATTACTTCTCCCTGAAAGAATGAGCCAGATATCCTTTCTCGCCGCCAGTTCCTCCACCGCTTTCCAAAGCTCCTCCTGCTCTATCAGATGGAGATCATCAATAACCACAGCAATGTCTTTCTCCTGCTTTAGACCTTCCAAATCTTTGCTCTCCATATTTCTCGCGTTGAACCAGGAATGCTCTGTATGGTTCAAATAATGCTCCAAAAGGGTAGTCTTCCCATATCCTGAGGCGCCGTACAGGTAGACATTCTGTCCTACTTCCTGGGCTGTCCGGATCTTTTTCCACGCTTTCCTAGGGTAAATATAGAGATCTGATATTCGATTTCCACTTTTCCCACTCTGTTTCATAGGCGAATCCTTTCTCATTCTTTCTCTATTCTCCCTCGTACTCCTTAAGTTTATCAAAATCCTATAACAAAGGGAACTCCACAAACGGGTAGTTGCGGGATCCGCAAATGCTCCGGACTTTCTCTTTTGCAATTTCCAGGCAGGCAGCATATTAAAAAGAGACCCCTGTAGGAAAATCAATCTCGTACAGCGATCTCTTGCTTTTTATTTTTTCTTTTTATTGCGGTGAGCCACCTGCAGCTTGGCAAGAACCATTGCTGCAATAAAGACTCCTGCCAGAGCCCATGGCATCCACGGCTCTCCTCCGAATCCCATAGCCTTCTCCTTTTCCTGCCTGCTACAGCATTGCTTCCAGCTTGGCCTCAAGCTCTGTGAGCCAGTCGCCTTCAAAGAGCTCGATCATGCCCTTATCGCAGGCTGCTGCCAGCTTTGGATTAATGGGCAGGCGTCCCAGAACATCCAGCCCGTGCTGCGCTGCTACCTCTTCAATATGGCTGTCCCCGAAAATCTGATAATCCTTGCCATTGTCCGGGCAGGTAAAGTAGGACATGTTTTCAACAAGACCGATAATTGGAATATTCATCAGCTCTGCCATTTTGACAGCTTTTGATACGATCATGGAAACCAATTCCTGTGGTGATGTGACGATTACGATTCCATCCACTGGAATGGACTGAAATACCGTAAGGGGTACATCTCCTGTTCCCGGAGGCATGTCGATGAACATATAGTCTACATCGCCCCACAGTACATCTGTCCAGAACTGCTTTACGGTTCCTGCGATAACCGGGCCTCTCCAGACTACCGGATCCGTATCGTTTTCCAAAATCGAATTGACGGACATAGTGCCGATGCCTGTCTTTGTTTTTACTGGGAAAATCCCCAGTTCATTTGCAGTTGCCTTTTCCGTCAGATTAAAAGCTTTTGGAATGGATGGACCAGTAACGTCCGCATCTAAAATTGCCGTCTGATAGCCCTTTCTCTGCATGGTTACAGCCAGAAGGGAGGTGACCAGAGATTTTCCTACGCCGCCTTTTCCGCTGACAACGCCGATGACTTTTTTAATGTTGTTATATTCGTTGGTTGGCTCCAGCAGGCTTTCCGGCTGCTGTTCTCCGCATGCATGCTCACATCCGCTGCAGCATTCCTCTGTACAGCTTGTATCGCTGCAGCCTCTTTTGTTTTCTTCCATTTTCTAATTTCCTCTTTTCTATTTTTGACATATGCCTGTTTACACATCTATTATATCGGGTGTAGCGTAGGCAGTCAAGCCCCCTTCCTATCTGCGGCCAGCAGCTTTTTTCTTTCGCAAATAGGCTGCCAGTATGGCCAGAGAAGCGGCAAATGCCGCCATCCATATATAAGTGGCATTTGTCGCCTGTCTGCAGTGCTTCGCCCGCTTCGGTCTGCGATTCCTGATCCCGTTTTTCATCTGTAAGGTCGGCGACAGATGGCTGAGGAGTGGGATCCGGTCTTACGATTGGCTCCGGTTGGATCATTGACTCCCCAATATGGGTTATACTCGGCCATAATCGTATATGTCTGAAACTCCGTATCGGCCAGTGGATCGAGTAGCCATTTGATCTTGAGAAAGCCTTTCTGCTTTTCTTTATCCCATTCAAAATCGCCCCATTTATCAAAATTCTCAAGGTTGTAACCAGTGCCGGATATCTTCTCAGGAAGCACTTTTTCCAAGGCTTCCCGTACGGCTTCAGGCTCCAAGAATAAAGGGTATACATCCATATGCGAGGTTTTTTTATCTTCGCTTTGTTTGATAGTCGTTCCCTCTCATGCAATAAATTCCCAATTGCTCAAAAATTTCTTCGGTACACCGTATGTACAATTTGTCATATCTATGTCAGAAAAACTGGATAAAAGGGACTTTTTGTTGCAGAAGGGAGAACCGGCGCAGGTTCTACTCTTTATCAAAGCCATTTGCCTTCGGTATAAGTCTCTGCCAGATAGATCTTGACTGCCAGGGACAGTTCTGTAAAAAAATCTCTGGAATGCTCCCTGCCGCACAGCTTTTCCTGAAGTTTTGCGATGCGATAGCGGATAGTATTTTTATGACAGCAAAGGGCCTGGGCAGTCAGGGACAGATCCCCCTTTGCCTGAACATAGCTTACAGCTGTCCGGAAGAGTTCTGCAGAATTGTTATCCTTGTGCTGATAAATGGGTGCAAAATATTCGGCCATATATTGATGAAGCCCCTGCGGATCTCTGTTTGCGAAAATCATCCGGTAGAGCCCCATATTCTCGTATTCCATCTGGCCGCAAGCTTCAATTTCCGCTGCCATCCTGGCATAATGGGCTTCTGTCAGGGCCCGGTCAAGTTCCTCTGCCGGATGGATGGTCCCAAAGCCTGCCGTGTAATCCAAAAGCTGAATGCCCAGCTCATAAAGGGCATCCTCCAGGACTGCTGTATAGCGCTGCCTGCTGTCCGTTTCACCGGATATCAGGAAAAAGAGGGAGTCTTCATATCTGCACAGACTGCACTTCGCAGAAAGTTTTTGGCTCAGCTGCCGCTCGGCAAGGCTTTGCGCAGGCTTTCCTTTCAGGGTCCTGCCATCCTTTTTATCCTTTTTACCCAGGGTTATGTTTGCAGCAAAAAGATAATCGGAATAAGCCGGGTTGATAAATTCCAGATCTCGGAGAATCTGCTCAGGTGTAAGGCTTCCTCCAAGGATCCGTTTTATCAGCAGCTCAACCTTTCTGCCCCTGTCATCTGCTTTAATCTGCGAAACGACTGCGAGAATTACATCTTCAAACCATTCTCCTCCTCCAAAACGGATGATGCAGAAATTATTTTTTTCCGCCAGACGGATTACTTCTCCCGGAAGCTCTTCAAAGATGACAGGCTTGTAGGCCAGGCAGCTTACATCCAGCTCAATAAGCTTTTCTACAGCTTCATAAAGAAGGGCTGAATCACCTTTTGTAAACAAAAGGCTGCTGAGAACCAGGCTGTCTTTATCAAAAGCTATATTGGATTGGAAATATTTCCTTCCCCACTCTGCCGCCCTGGCTCTGTAGCTGGAAAGCTCCTCACTCAATTCAAAATCCAGTATTCCGGTTCCGCAGACAATTCGCTCCAGTGCCGATTTCCCCGCGATCACTGAAAAATCTTTCATAATATCCAGCTGCAATAGCTCTTTGATTGTGACTCCCATCTGCGCCTCCTTTCCATATGATCCCGCCTCCGGCGCATTTGCGCTTTGCCGGGGATTTTCCTCAACTGGAAAAGGACAGCGCAATGCTGCCCTGGTGTTTCCAATGTTCCATTCTCATTATAGTTCTGCCAAAAATTCCGCAAATCGATCCAGTCCCTGACGCAGCAGTTTTGAATCAAAGGCATAGCCGATCCGAACGCAGTGTTCCAGCTCAAAGCAGGAGCCCGGCGTGAATAAAAGCCCCTTTTCCCGGATCAGCCTTACGCACAGATCGTAGGATGGGATATCCTTATCATAATATACCAGGGCCGTTGTTCCGGCTACAGGTTTGATATAGTGAACTCCTTCTGTTTCCTGCACCCAGCTTTCGAGGATTTCTCTGTTTTTCAAAAGGATTTCCCGATTCCTTTCAAAAATCCGTTCCTTGTTTGCCAGCGCGAGGCTTGCCAGCATATCGTCTAATACTCCGCAGCTGATGGTGTCGTAATCCCGCCGCTCGTGAAGCTGTTCAATTACCTCCATATCCTGTGTCGCGATCCATCCCATACGCAGGCCGGCCAGAGAGAAGATCTTGGACATGCTGCCAACGGAGATTCCCTTTTCATAAATATCTACGATAGAGTGCATATAGCTGCCGTCTTCGGAAATGCCCCTGTAAACTTCATCGGAAAGAACGTAAGCTCCCACACTTGCAGCCGCATCCGCAACCTGCTTCATTATATCTGCTGGAATCCAGGAGCCAGTGGGATTATCCGGGTTGTTTACCGTAATCATCTTTGTCTTGCTGTCAATTAAGGATTTCAATTCCTCAATATCCGGCAAAAAGTTGTTTTCCGGCCGCAGCTGGAGGATCCGCACTTCCGCTCCAATGGATTCTGGGATGGAGTAGTGCTGCTGATAGGTCGGCATTACGGAGATCATATTGTCTCCCGGTTCGATAAGCGTTGTAATGACCATATTGTTTCCACCGACCGCTCCGTGGGTGGGAACTACCTGCTCCGGGGCAATGGTCTGGTAAAGGGTGGAAATGCCGCTGAGAAGCTCGGGCGATCCGAAGATGTGGCTGTAAGTGAGTCTTACATCGCCAAGGGCAGTCAGATATTCCTGCGGATCTTTGCCGGAAAGCTCCAAAAGCTCCTTTACGGTCAGGGAGTCAATGCAGGTCTCCCCCAGATTGTAAACCGCATCATCCTCATAATCGTTCATCCAGCGCTCTACTTTAAAGGTTTTTATTTTCATATTCGTTTCCTCCTCTAATCAAGCATCCGGCGGGGAATACAAAGGCTCGCGCAAAGCAGCCGAACAGCCGCCGGATGTATTTAGTTTATCATAAATTGCCACGCATTCCAAATATAGATCGTTTTTCCATGACGGCCTCATCAGTCTGCAGCAGATACGGTCTCACGAAATTCCTGAAACTCACGCTTAATGGCTTTGAGCAGCTTCTCATCTGACAAAACCTCCGCCCCTGTGAGTGCAAGCGCCTGCGCGCTGAGACGGAGCATCCTGTCCCCTGCCTCTGTTACGGTTTGCCTGGCAAAGGCTTCGCTGTGCAGGGACAGCTGGGGACAGTCCAGCCCAACCCATGGATGGATAGCCGGTATTACATAGCTGGCATCCCCCATATCGGTTGAGCCAGGACTGTCTGTATGGGGCATTTCACCGCCGCCTAATGCCTGATAATGACGATTAAACACATCGGAGAGAGTGCTGTTTGTCACCAGGTTCTTGTTGGGCGGTTCATTGCGCCAGATCTTGCACTGCGCGCCTACTGCCCCGGCAGCTGCATAGGCACACCGCTGAAACATATTGCGAATTTTGTTCAGTTCTCTTACGGATTCCCCCCGCACCAGATATTTGACTGCAGCATAATCGGGAATCACGCTGCATTTTTCACCAGCTGCCGCAAAGACTCCGTAGATGTTGGTATTCTTCAGATATTGTTTTTCAAATCCCACCAGTGTATAAAAGTGTACTGCCGCATCTAACGCGTTGATGCCTTCCTCCGGTGCAGTCCCCGCATGGGCGGCTTTCCCGAAGAAATCGATCTGCCATGCATCCAGGGCTGTTGTCTTTCCACTGGACCGGTTGGTGGGGCTGGGATGTACCATCATAGCTACGTCTGCCTCAGCAAAGACTCCTGCCTCAGCCATGGGCCCCTTGCAGGCAAAGCATTCCTCTGCCGGAGTTCCAAATACGATGATTTTTCCTCCCACTTCATCTGCTGCCGCCTGAAGGGCAAAGGCTGCTCCTGCAGATGCCGCAGCAATCAGGTTGTGTCCGCAGCCGTGCCCCATGAGAGGAAGGGCATCGTATTCGCACATGAGTCCTATAGCAGGTCCGGCTTTTCCGCTGTCATAGACGGCCTGAAAGCTGTATGGGATATCGATCAAATTCCGTGTCACAGTAAATCCATGTTCTTCCAGCTTTTTTGTCAGAAACCGGCTGGCCTTTTTTTCTTCACCTCCCACCTCCGGATTATCATATAGATAGGTTCGGATAGCTCGAAGTTCTTCCATATTTTCATCGACTATATTGATGAGTTTCGCTTTTAAAGCAGCATCCATGTTTTCCTCTTTCCTGGCGCATCCGCGCGCCATCCAGTTTGCTATTACAGCTCGATTATAGTTCCAATCCCTTTGGCATCTGCCAGCTTCAGAGCTGCTCCGGCAGCCGCAATATCCAGCAGAGCCATTCCTGTGGCATCAAATATCGTGATTTCTTCATCGCTTTGACGTCCCGCTGTTTTCCCCAAAATCAGATCGCCGATTTCACCTGCAATATCCTGCTCTGAAATGATATTCTGTTTGATGGGGATTTCGATCTCGCCGTCCGCAATACAGTGCGATCTGTCATCTACAAAGATTCTGGCGTCTGCCAAGATCTCACCCTCCAGCTCCTCTTTTCCCGACATATCCGATCCAATGCAGGAAAAATGGGTTCCCGGTCTGACCCATTCTTTCTTGATGAAGGGCTTCTTTGCTGGCGTCACGGTAATAACAATATCCGCATCCCAAAGAGCTGCCTTCATATCCGGCGCTGCCTGAAAAAGGATGCCCTCCGTATCCATGGAAAATTCCTCTTTAAGGCGCTGGGGCAGAGTCTTCACAAAGCGCTCCGCATCCTCTGGCGCAATTGCGTTGGCGACCGTCACTTTTTTCAGTCCTGGGATCGCGGTCAGACTTGCCGCAATCTGAAAAGCAGCCTGATTCCCGGATCCCGCAATTACCAGATTTTTTGAATCCTTTCTGGCCAGGTATTTTGCCCCGATTGCCCCGGCAGCTCCGGTACGAACACCTGTAATATAGGTTCCGTCCAATACGCACACAGGCAGCCCTGTCTTTGCACTGTAAATTACAATCACCCCAGACAGCTCCGGCAGACCGTGCTGCAAATTTCCTCCAAACCAGGAAACGGTTTTATGACCGTAAAGCTCCGCCCCCTTCAGAAAGCCGGATTTAATATCCATATCAGCCTGGCCCGGTTCAAATTCATAAAAAATAGTGGGCCAGACAACGGCATCCTTCTTGCTCTTCTGGCAATACACGTCTTCTGTACAGTCGATTACCGGCCCCATCTCCATAACCTGCATTACATCGTTTTTACTGAGAATTTTTAATGAAATCATTGTTTATTCCTCCCTACTTTTTATATATTTTTATCAGCTCCCAGGAGCTTTTTAGTAGCCTTTAGAATGGCCCCAGGTTCATTGCCTGGGCGATGATGACGAAAATAGCGCCCAGCAGATACTGCATGCCGATGAGGGGCAGGATCCACTTTGCCCACTTTGCCCAGGGAACCTTTGCCATAGCAAGTCCTGCCATAAAATATCCGGAAGTCGGCGTAAAGATATTGGAAATTCCGTCGCCCAACTGGAAGGCGATACAGGCCGTCTGTCTCGTTACACCTACCAGATCGCCAAGGGGAGCCATGATAGGAATGGATACGGCAGCCTGACCGGAACCGGATGGAACGATGAAATTTAAGAGACACTGAAAAATGTACATGCCCACTGCGGAAATCATGGATGGAAGCCTTCCCAGAACATCAGCTGCAGCATAAAGGATCGTATGCAGGATCTGTCCGTCTGTCATAACTACCAGAATTCCTCGGGCAAAGCCGACAACCAGCGCTCCGGAAGCAACATCTGCCATACCTCTGCCCAAAACCTTAGCATAATTATTAAAGCCCATTCTGGCGATAAATCCTACGATGATAGACATGCCCAAAAATAAAGCCGCGATTTCATCCATGTACCATCCGAACTTGATAACACCGAATACAAGAAGTGCGATGGCAGCCACGAATACCAGCAGAATAGCCTTTTCCTTGCCGCCAAATTCCGGCAGCTCATCCAGATCCACGCTGTCTTCTCTGGTTTTGTCGAATTCATGCATACTGGAAATCTTCGGATTCTTTTTTACCTTGATGGCATACCGCATGACAAAAACAGTAGTTAGAATTAAAAAGCAACCATAAATCACAGTGCGAAATGGCGTCTGTGACAGAAGGGGAAGCTCGGCTATGCCCTGCGCAACCTGGACGGTAAAGGGATTCATAAAAGCTCCCGCGAAGCCTGCCCCCGCACCGCACAGAACGACAGCTGCACCAGTAATAGAATCATAGCCCATAGCAATACAGAGGGCTACGAAAATCGGGATAAAGGGAATGGTCTCCTCTGACATACCGAAGATAGAACCACACAGTGAAAAGAGAAACATGACCACCGGGATAATGACGATAGAGGCCCCCTTCAAAGCTTTGATCAGCCTTCCCATACCAGCTTCAATGGCTCTGGTTTCCGTAACAACAGTCATGGTTCCTCCAACGATAAAGATGAAGAAAATGATCTGGGCCGCTTCCTGCATACCACGAGGCACGGCAGTTAAAAACTGCATCAGGGAAACCGGTGTCGGCTCCACCTTGTGGAACGTCTCCGCATTGACGACTTCGCGGCCGCCTGCCTCCATCATGTCATATGCTCCCGCCGGAATGATATAGGTGAGAATACTGCAGAGCAGAATAATAGCTAAAAGCAGGATGTAGACATGAGGTACAGCAAATTTCTTTTTTCGTTTTTCCATTTTTGTTTCACCTCCAAATGTGAATCAATGTAATGTATCTCATCTGCGGCAAATATACCGCTTTTGGAAAAATCGGCCCAATTCTTCGTACCTTAATTATACTTCTTTTATGTGGAAAAATGTTTTATTCAGAATGCTAAATTATCGGGGGAGCGGTTGTACCAACGTACAAAATAGACTGCTGCTGATTTTTAATAGAGCGCAGGTGCGCAGTTTCAGAGAGCGTTTTTTCCGAAATCTGTCTTGGATTTTCTCAGGGCAGATGGTAAAATGGGGGTGTGAAAGCAGCAATCGTTTCGTATGCGAAAGCTGTTTGATCGGCAAATACAAAAGCCCCGCCAAAGCAGGGCCAATGTAACAGGCTGTGGTGATACAGCTCTTAGTTTCGCAGCTAACTTGTATTATCACAGCTTTATCCAATTTGGGGTACATATTTGAGCCGGTCCTTTCCCAGCTGCGTCAATTCATACGCAATGGTCAGTTCCCCATCTTCATTAAAATAGACGTCCTTTTCCTTTATCATTACAACACTGGCTAAGGAATCCAGGTAATACTCGATCCGTTTTCTGGTAAACTGGCGCTCTGCCCCATACTCATCTTTGAGGCCTTTCATTATGTAGTCGGCATCTACTGGCTTTCCTGCTTCTCCTATAAATTGATACAGTCGCATTTTAAACGGCAACATCCTGCACACCTCCTCTAAGCTGCAATAATTCCTTCGGGTTTGCAATAACGAGTATGGTTCCTGCTACAATTACGATTACTCCAATCACTGCCATGGTTGTAATTGAGTATTCGATGAGGCCTAATGCCTGGAAGGCAAAGCCAAACAGGATGCTCCAGACGCCATAAGTGACATCCAGCGCCATGGCCCTGCCAACGCCGGTCATGCTCATGGCTGAGTAAAAGGCCAGATAATTGAAGGCGCCTCCTATGGCTGCAATTGCCACCAGAATGACGGGCCATCCTGCCGCAAAGGCATCCGCAATCATTCCAAAGCCGGAAAGTCCAACGCCTCCTATAGCTCCGCAAAGAGGAACTAAGATGAGAAGATCCATGATACCTGCTCCAAAGCTTCTGAATACGCCTACCGGCACGTAAGCATCTACGATATCATTCGCGTAGGTTACAATAATTCCTTCTACTGCCCATAATACTGCTGAAATTACCGCGAAAATAATGCCGACATAAAAATGGGGATACACGCCCTCCGGAGGGGCAAAGCCTACTACCAGGGAGCCGATTACAACTAGAAGAATTCCCATCCACGCTCTCCCTTTGATTTTTTCTTTAAAGAAAATGGAGCTTAAAACTTGTCCGATTACAGGGAAAAAGGCGGTAATTGCCGCAGCATAAGTTGGCCCGCATAAGTTAATCGCGATCAGATATGCGCTGGCGGCCAGCGGCCCTCCTACCAGCGCGCCGCCCATGAGCATCCACCCCATCTTTGTTTTCAGCAGGCGGCCATATTCCCTCAAGCCAGTACCTCTTGCCTGATTGAAGACCAGCGCCCACACGCCTGCAAAGATTTCATGCAGGCCGCTGGTTACCAGCGATGCGACGCAGATCAGCCACAGTCCATAGCTGGGATCTGCAAATGGTGATAAGGTTCCGGCTTCTCCTAACACGATTCCCTGAAAGCCGTATGCAACGCCGGCTCCAAGGCCAATAATAATCCCGACTTTCGCAAACTTCAGCCGCTTTTTTTCCAAAGCGTCTCTTGCATTCATATTCATCTCGCTTCTCCTTTCCACATGTGTTTTGCAGTTTACAAGGCTGTAATTTTATTTTTGAACGCTTCCATGTGTTCTTCCACAAATTCCACTGCTGTCTTAGTCCAATTTCCCCAATAGGTATTAAACTCATACGTATTCGTCGGGTTATCCGTCAATATATATTCCCATATGAAGGCAAATCCACATTTAATGGAAACCAGCTGAAAGATCTCCATCACCATTTCCCGTTCCTTCTTCGTCAGCCTGCCGGGCTTTGGATTTCCTGTCTCTTCAATTGCCTGATCATAAGCATTGAGAAATGTCACGATATCGTCAATGTCAAGGCTGTTGATCATCTTATCCGCATCAAACTTACACAGCCCTTCATTGATAAACCAGCAAAGATCATAAAGCCTCGGCCGCTCCTGACTTCCATTTAAATCACAGATTGCAACAGGCTGCAGGTCATCATCAAAAAAATAATTTTGTGGACTGGTATCCATATGGCATACACATACAGGGAGATCATCCTTGACAGACAAATACTTCTGGGTATATCGCTCCAGAATTTCCAGCAGCCTGGGCTGATATTCCGCAAAATAATCGTAATATGCGTAGCTCGATCCCTGTCTGCATTTCTCAAAGCCTTCTGTAAACATGGATTTATATGCAGCCAGCTCCTGCGCATAGTCCGAAACAATGTCCTCACAGTCCTTTGGCGGTATAAATCCGTAAGCCCCTGTATGAAAGCGTGCGATTCCCTTTGCGCATCCCTTTAAGAGCGCTTCTGACATTCGTCCTCCAGCCCATTCTTCACGCTTTTTGATTCTTCCTTCCAGGAAGTTTGATATGCAAAAATATCGGTCACGGTTGTTTTCTGTACAAATACACTGAATCATATAATTGCCGTCCTTTGCAGGGCAGGCTGTGGCGCAGTTCATCAGGTCGGAATTGGAGACAAAGTAGCGGCGCAGCGCTAGTTCGTACTTTACACTTGAAAGAGATGTCGAAGCGCTGAACAACTGTCCGAAATACTTGGTTTCTGCATTGTCTTTTTTCACGGTAATAATGTAATTGAAATTCGTATCGCCAATATCCAGCTTTTTTACCTGAATTACATCTCCTAAATCATAATATTGTTCAACAATTTCCGAAATATCGGGTATGGTATTTCCCTGATCGGTAATCGCATAATGGTACAGGTGATTTTCTTTATGTTTCATCATGAATCTCCTCTCTCCCTGCAGGAGCAGCCTGATACCAGAAGATTTCGCCTTTTCCGGCTTTACTCATTTGTCAAAAGGATATCCGCTCCAGTATCCAGGATATTTTTTAAAATAACTCTGCCGATTTCATACGGCGGCCCGACTTCCAGCTCCCTGATTATGCGCATGCAGGCAATTTGCTTGTCCTTTGGAACCGGCCTGCTCGTTCGCACCGATATAACTGGTGTTTTATAATCCTTTGCTTTGACGATTGCGGTCAGGTTTCGCTCAGGGTGAAGGTATTCTGAGCTGGCATATTTCATTCCCCTTTTGCAGGTATGACCTTCGATGGACTCAATGCTGTTTCCGGAGCCTCTGACTGTGATATGGCAGCTGGAGGGACAGATAATACAGGTGATGGTTTTTTCGTTCATGACCGTTTCCTCCTATTCTCTTACTGTACGGATGATGAGCTGCTCCGCATTAATCCCGGACAGGTTCTCTTTTTGTAAAGTTATGAATTCTATTTCGCCTGGATTTACAAAAGCGCGTTTTTCCTCTAACAGTACTGCGCCGTCTGCTTCTGCCTGAATGCGGATATTCCGCTCCGGTGAGCTTACGCGAAAATAGATAGTTACATCGTCCTGTCCGCCCCTTACTATCTTCTGCGGTGTTACATACCGTATATTTTCTCCGCAGGCAAGGGAAATGGCCTCTGTTTTTTCATGGAGCCTCCCCTGAGCAAATAGGGCTGCTGCTTTGCCTGCTTTTTCACTTTCTATGGATACATTATCCACCAGGTCGTTTACGTGGAGAACATTTCCGCAGGCAAAAATGCCAGATATATTCGTTTCCATATGATCATCGACAATCGGCCCACCTGTAACCGGATCCAGCAGAACACCCGCGGATTTTGAAACTTCATTTTCCGGAATTAGGCCTACTGAAAACAGGATCGTATCACAGTCAATATCAAATTCCGTTCCTTCTATAATCTCTCTGTTTTCATCTATTCTGGCTACACTTACACCCTCGACTCTGTATTGACCCCGTATGTCCGAGATGGTATGGCTCAGATAAAGGGGTATGTCGTAATCATCCAGGCATTGAACCCGGTTGCGGGTAAGGCCTGCAAGATACGGCATAATTTCAACGACGCCTTCCACCTTAACGCCTTCCAGGGTCAATCTGCGGGCCATGATCATACCGATATCTCCGGAACCAACGATGACCGCTTTTTTGCCGACTAATTCATTCTGAACATTTATGAAGCGCTGGGCAGTTCCAGCTGTAAAGATGCCGGCTGGCCTGGTGCCCGGAACCGCGACTTGCGCCCTCGTTCTTTCGCGGCATCCCATGGATAAAATAATAGAGCCTGCTTTGATATTGACAACGCCGTTTTTATTGACTGCATGGATCACCCGCATATCGCCGTCAATGGACAAAACCATGGTATCCAGCATAACGGTAATGTCCTCTTCTTCTATCCTTTTTATAAATCTTGCGGCATATTCGGGCCCGGATAATTCTTCGCCAAAATATTTCAGGCCAAAGCCCATATGTATGCACTGCTCCAAAATACCACCCATGCGGAAATCCCGCTCAACGAGGACTACTTTTTGCGCGCCGCTTCTTTTTGCAGCCAAGGCAGCTGCTAGACCGGCTGGACCTGCGCCGATTACTGCCACATCAAATTCCAGCATATTTCACTCCCTCACTTTCTGCATGTATCAACAATAATTTCAGAACCCGGTTCGTTTTTCGTGATCGTTTCTACGGGAACCTTTAATTCGCGGGCTAAAATTTCAACGATCCTTGACGAGCAAAAGCCTCCCTGGCAGCGGCCCATACCTGCGCGGAGCCTTCTTTTGATTGCATCCACGGATCGGGCGTAAGGCGGTGTATGAATCGCCCTTACGATCTCTGCCTCTGTAACCGTTTCACAGCGGCATATGACCGTTCCGTATGCCGGATCCTCTGCAATTGCCTCTGCTCTTTCCTCCTCTGTCATGTCCACAAACCGTTTGATTTTTTTCCGGTGGGGCTGAAAATCATCCTTTGGTTCCAGCTGCAGACCGTCGTTTTCCAAAAGATTCTGTATGTAGCAGGCAATCGCCGGCGCCGCCGTTACGCCCTGGGTGATTCCTACCGCTTCGCAGTAGCCTTTGATATTGTGGCTCACTTCAATTACCCAGTTAGAGGGATCTTTACAGCAGCGCGCGCCTGTAAACTGTGTTACCGAATCGCGCAGATCCATTTCCGGAATGAGCTTTCTTGCCTGCTCCATGACCTTTTCAATGCCCTCTTTTGTCGTTGCTGTATATTCTTTATCTTCGCCATTATCGGCAGATGGCCCGACGCCTAAGTTTCCGGATGCAGTCGGTGTAATAGCTACGCCGGTTGCGACTCTTCCTGGACAAGGGCGTACCATAGGTGTTGGTGCATAAGGTAAATTTTTATCCATGATCGGAGTCTGCCCATATCTCGGGTAGCATCTGTAATCACAATATCCAGTTGTTTTTGCCAGGTCATCGGCATAGATAGCGCAGCAATTGATCACATAGTTTGCCTCTATGTATCCTTTATCCGTTTTCAGCCCGCGAACGGTCTTTGTTTCTTTATCTACATCTATAGCGAGCGCTTTTGTCTTTGTCAGAACCTTTACTCCGTTTTCCATTGCGTTCTGCATCATGGCTACCACCAGATCGAACACATCAATGGCGCATTCATCCGGACAATAGTAACCGCCTATATATCCCGGAGCCAGTTGGGGCACCAGCTCATATACTTGTTTTTTCGTCACTCGTCTGGTCCGATAGTCGCCGCGCTCCCAGCCTTTTTTCCTTGCAACCTCCATCTTGTCCATTTCGTCCTGGTTTTTTGCTACGCAGATCGCGCCTATCTGCCTGTACTTGACTTCCAAATCCGCAATCCACTGAGGATAAATAAGAGCATTTGAGATTGTAAACAAATTTGTAATGGTCGGATCCATCATATGTTCATCTTCATACATCAGCATAGAAAATACAGAAGTCGCACAAACCACACCCTGGTTTTGGCGCGAGGCTGTTCCCCCGATGTCCTCCTTTTTTTCAACGACCATCACATCCAGCTCATATCTCGACAGCTGGCGCGCAACTGCACTGCCAACAATGCCCGCTCCGACAATAACCACATCGGTTTTATAGTCCATATCCACTCTCTCCTTTCTTCCCATTTCTGCGTTTTTTCATTTACACTCCAATACTTGGTGTCTCAAAGATTTCGATATGCGTTTCAATGTCTCTCTGCATAGCGCGTACCGCATCTCTGGCAATCTGATCAAAGGTAACTACGTACTGGTCTTCCTTTGCAAAAAGCTCTTTTGTACATGCAGCGCCGCTTTTTTCGGTAGAAGTAAAAATATTGATCTTATTGATTCCATTGGTGACAGCTTTTTTAAATTCTGCTTCGGGAAGCCCGGAGCCCCCATGCAGTACCAGCGGAAGGTCTCCCACTGCTGAGCGGATGGCTTTGAGGCGTTCAATGTCAAGCTTAGGAGTGCCTTTAAATGTTCCATGGACCGTTCCTATTGCAACTGCAAGTGCGTCAACGCCCGTCTCTTTTGCAAAATATTCTGCCTCTTTCGGCGATGAATATGCGCTGGCATCCGCCGCCAGGCCCCCCAGTGTTGCTCCTCCTTCATCGCCTCCTACATGTCCGATTTCTCCCTCAACACTGACTCCTGCCGCATGCGCCGCTCTGACAACCTCTTTTGTAATGCGGATATTCTCTTCCATTGGAAGGGACGATCCATCAAACATGACGCTCGTGCAGCCCCAGCGGATGGCTTTGAGACAATCTTCATAGCAAGTCCCGTGATCGAGAATTGTTGCAACTGGGATACTGGCTCTCTCCGCCATTGCATTCAGTGCGGCGAAATGCAGCTCAAGGCTTCTGTCATCACGAAAGACCAGGGAAAACTCTTCTAAAAGGATCAGCGGTGTTTTCTTTGCCTCCGCTGCCTGTATTGCGCTCATTGCCGATATCATATCCGATCCGCCAAATGCGCCTACTGCATACCCCTTTTTTGCTGCATCCATCAGAATTTCATTCAGCCCTACTAATGCCATTTTGAAAACCTCCTCTCAGATTTTGTTTTTTACATCAATCAGTACCGCTTTATGTCTGTTTATACATGTTTTATATATGTTTTGTGTTGTTTTTTATCTGTTTTTGATTATAATGCACCTTTACTGTCGTTGTCAATCGTATTTTTAAATTTTCTAAATATTTTACATGGGTATATTTACTATTAATTGTAATTTAATTTATAAATTATTTATTTATTCCTTATTTATTTGTTTTTTTATATCCGTTTTATGTTGTTTTATTTTGTTTTTTAGGGAAATAGATTGACTACATCGCAAACTTATGCTAAACTCAGGTCAAAAATTGGAATTGCAGGCATAACTCTCATTTGATATGCAACAATGAGAAACATACAGCTTAGCAGCTATGGAGGTAAGGAACATGAATCATGGAAATTACGATGGTTACAAATTATTTAGTGGAAATTCCAATCCGGAATTGGCGGGAGAAATCGCGGCTTTATTATCAGTCCCTCTAGGGAAGTCAACGGTGACGCGATTTAGCGATGGGGAAATTAACATCAGCCTTCAGGAAACCGTGCGGGGCCTGGATTGTTATATCATACAATCCACTTGTAATCCGGTTAACGACAATTTGATGGAGCTTTTGATTATGATCGACGCAATGAAGAGAGCTTCTGCCGGAAGAATCAATGCTGTAATTCCCTTCTATGGCTATGCCCGGCAGGACAGAAAGGCGAAAGCCAGGGATCCCCTTTCCGCTAAGCTGGTGGCCAATCTCCTGACAGCTGCAGGGGCGGATCGGGTGCTGACCATGGATCTGCATGCAGCGCAGATTCAGGGCTTCTTTGATATTCCGGTGGATCACCTTCTCGGAAGACCTATCCTGGCACAGTATTATATGGACAAGGGGCTGAAGGATATTGCAATCGTATCACCTGACCATGGCGGTGTGGTCCGGGCAAGATATATGGCTGAAACACTCAAATGCCCCATAGCAATTGTGGACAAAAGACGGCCCGCGCCCAACCAAAGCGAAGTCATGAACGTCATCGGGACCGTAGAGGGAAAAAACTGCATCATCCTTGATGATATGATCGACACAGCAGGAACAATAACAAATGCCGCAAACGCCATTAAAAAGCTGGGAGCAAGCAACGTATATGTAGCCGCAACACACGGCATATTATCCGGCCCCGCCATCAAGCGGCTTGAAGATTCGGCTATAGAAGAAATGGTTTTATTGAATACGGTGACACTTTCCGAAAGAAAAAAAGTAAAAAAGATCAAAACGCTTTCCGTTGCGCCATTATTCGCAGAGGCCATAGAGCGCATCCATAACAATGCATCCTTAAGCGAGCTGTTTAAATAAGCTGCTGTATCGCAACACAAAAACAGGCAAGGCCTCGTCTTGTAAGGCTTTGCCTGAAATTTAAATCTGAGCCACTTTCAAGTTAATATCTTTATTACGAAAATCGGTAATATAGCTATCCGAAACATTAGAATCCGTAATAATCGTATCATAATCTCCAATCTGCCCCTGAATGACAAGAGAATTATGGCCGAATTTGCTGCTGTCCATGGCCAAAACCGTCTTCCCCGCCTGTTTTTTAATCTGCTTTGCGAAAAGCGAATCCTCCGGCGTGTAACAGGTAACCCCTGCCTCCTGAGTAATGCCCAGCGCTGTAATAAATGCAGTGTCCACATGAAAATCTTTAAGTGCATTCAAAGAGAAGGCTCCTGTCATATTCATATCCACATTTCCCACTCTTCCTCCTATACAGAAAATCTGCATGCCTGTGGGAAGCAGCTCTAAAATAATCGGAAGCGAGTTGGTTATAACCGTCAGATTATGCAGATGCTTTATATTTTTGGCAATCTCCAAAATCGTTGTTCCGGATCCCAGTATAATCGTATCCTGATCGTGAATCATGGAAGCTGCCAGGCTTCCTATGGCCGCCTTTTCTCTGGCACATAGTGCTTCTCTGGTAGAATACAGCGAATCCTTTATCGTCGAACCTGCCAAAACAGCGCCGCCATATATTTTGTTTACCAGATTTTTTTTCTGAAGTGCATTGATGTCCCTTCTGGCCGTCTCCACTGTAATATTGAACTTCTCTGCAAGCTCATTTATTTTTACAATCTCGTTTGTATGCAGTTCTTCCATAATCAGAGCCCTGCGTTCGTCAGCAAGCATTCAGGTTTTATCTCCTTCCCACTTTTTATGGTCATATCACGTTATAACGAAAAATCCCAATGCCTGAAAGCATTGGGATTGCAATGATGGAGGCGACACCCAGATTTGAACTGGGGAATAAAGGTTTTGCAGACCTCTGCCTTACCACTTGGCTATGTCGCCATATGTCGGGCAAAGCAGTTAGCTTTGCCCTGTTGGCTAGGGTAGCAGGATTCGAACCTGCGCATGATGGAATCAGAATCCATTGCCTTACCGCTTGGCGATACCCCATCGTCATTTAAAAATTGGGGTGGATAGTGGGATTCGAACCCACGCATAATGGAGCCACAACCCATTGTCTTAACCACTTGACGATACCCACCATATGCCGCGTATCTATTATACACATTCAGTCACACAATTGCAAGAACTTTTTTAAAAAATTGGCGATCCGGAACGGGCTCGAACCGTCGACCTCCAGCGTGACAGGCTGGCATTCTAACCAACTGAACTACCGGACCGCAACTGGTGGGCGTTATAGGGCTCGAACCTATGACCCCCTGCTTGTAAGGCAGGTGCTCTCCCAGCTGAGCTAAACGCCCGAAAAAATGGTAGCGGCGAGAGGAGTCGAACCTCCGACCTTCCGGGTATGAACCGGACGCTCTAGCCAACTAAGCTACACCGCCTCATTTATTTCTTTTGCGCGACTGCAAGAACTATATTACCATCTAACTAGTACGATGTCAACACTTTTTTAGATAAAATTAGATATTTTTTTACTGTAAATTTCCAAAGCACATTTCGGTTCCTGAAAGCCGCCTGTAACAACTGGATTTGAACGACTCTAAGGAACCATCCGATATCAGTATACATATGCTATACTAAGATCTGCAAACCCACTCTATTATTTTTGCAGCTTACCTGCACCGTGATTTACATACACATTTAACATGAAAAAGGAGAAGCTTATATGTGCTTAGAAACGTTTGATTTATCGTGTCTTCCTGTGGGCAGTAGCGGAACGATTCTTTCCATTGATGCCTGCGGCCTGGAAAAAGACCGTTTTTTGGATTTGGGGTTTGCACCATCTGTAACCGTAACGACACTCTTCAAAAGCCCTGCCCAAAATCCGACTGCATATGAAATCATGGGGGCTGTGCTGGCGCTTCGGAGTGAAGATGCCTGTAAAATTATAGTTCAAAAGGACAAAAATGTGGTATAATAGCCCCATGAAAAAGAAAAATATAATACAAAATGCAACACAGACGGCGCTGCTGTTTTTATCCCAGTATCTGCATCCCGGGGAAACAGCAGTAGACGCCACCTGTGGGAATGGACATGATACCGTTGCTCTGGCAAAGCTGGGAACTAAAACCATCTACGGATTTGACATACAGCCGCAGGCTTTAGATGCCACAAAGGAAGCTCTTTGTCGGGAAGGCCTTTATTCGCATCATATCCATCTGATTTTGGACGGGCATGAAAACATGAGGCAATATGTAAAAGAGCCAGTTCAAGTGGTGGTCTTCAACCTAGGATATCTTCCCTCTTCATCCAAAGAGATTGTTACCAAAACAGAAACAACTCTGAAGGCAATTTCCGAGGCGCTCATGCTTTTGAAGGAGGGGGGACTCCTCTGTATCACCATGTACAGCGGACATCCCGGCGGGCAGGAGGAAAAAGACGCAGTCCTTTCTTTTGCAGCCGCCTTGGACAAGACAAGGTATCACGCGGTTTATCTGAATATGCTCAATCAGCGGAATCATCCGCCTGAAATACTACTGATTACATTGAAACGAGGTGTTGGAAATTGAAGAAAACAAAAATCATTTGTACAATGGGTCCTGCCAGCAGCAGTGAGGCAATTTTGGAGGAAATGCTCTTAGCTGGCATGAATGTAGCGCGTCTTAATTTTTCTCATGGCGATCACAAGGGGCACGGCGAAGCCATTGAACGCTTCCGCAAGGTTCGAGATCGTCTGGGACTTTCCGCCGCCGTTTTACTGGACACAAAAGGCCCTGAAATTCGTCTGGGTGATTTTGAGGCAGGAAGCGTCACTCTGAAGCCGGGCCAGGATTTTACCCTGACTGCGGACAACTGCTCCGGTACTCAGGAAAAATGCTCCATCACATATAAAGAATTGTCCTCTCAAGTGCAGCCCGGCGCCACCATTCTCATTGACGACGGAAGGGTCAGTCTGAAGGTACAGCGCACGGAAGGAAGCGATATCATCTGTCAGGTCACAAATGGAGGAACCATCAGCAATCACAAAGGGGTAAATGTACCGAAAACTCATCTTGAGCTTGAATATCTCAGTGAGTCGGACAAGCAGGATCTGCTCTTTGGAATCAAGCAGCAGGTGGATTATGTTGCCGCCTCTTTTGTGCGAACAGCTCAGGATGTGGCGGATTTAAGAAGCTTTCTCAAGGAAAATGGGGGCGAAGCGATTAAAATCATCTCCAAGATTGAAAATTTGGAAGGAATCGATAATTTTGATAAAATTCTTGCTGCTTCAGACGGAATCATGGTTGCCAGAGGCGATCTGGGTGTTGAGGTGGATTTTGCAGAACTTCCCGGTATTCAGAAACGATTTATCCGGGAATGCCGCAGGGCTGGAAAAATTGTCATTACTGCCACGCAGATGCTGGAATCCATGATCGCCAGTCCTACTCCTACTCGAGCAGAAATTACCGATGTCGCCAATGCTGTATTTGACGGAACTTCCGCTGTCATGCTTTCCGGAGAAAGCGCCATGGGACAGTATCCTGCGGAAACGGTAAGAGTTATGTCAAAAATCGTTATACATGCAGAGCAGAATATGTCCGGCATCAGCACTTATGTCCGTAAAAGCGATTACGATATGGATGTAAAGGATATCTCCAACGCCATCGGCCACGCAGCCTGCACCACTGCTCAGGATCTGAATGCAAAAGCGATTATCGCTCTTACAAAATCCGGCTATACGGCTGAAAAGATTGCAAAATTCAGGCCTCACCAGCCGATTATCGCCGCCACTCCGGAGAAAAAAACATATCACCAATTGGCTCTTGCCTGGGACGTATATCCAGTACTTACCGATTACGGCGATCAGCTGGATCCGCTGTTGGAGCAGGCCATACAGGAGTCCAAAAAAATGGAGATCGTCAGCGAATCCGATGTCATTGTTATCAGCGCCGGCCTTCCCCTGCAGGTTGCGGGAAAAACCAATCTGCTGCGGGTAGAAACTGTGAAATAGCACCAACTTCGCCTCTCTTTCATACTATTTGGGAGAGAGGTGTTTTTATGAAATACAAAACAATTGCTTTGGCTGGAAATCCCAATGTGGGGAAAAGTACTGTTTTTAACAGCCTTACAGGGTTAAACCAGCATACCGGCAACTGGCCGGGAAAAACGGTAACTGGTGCGCAGGGGACTTTTACATATAAGGATACACGCTTTCTTCTTGTGGATCTTCCCGGAACCTATTCTCTCACTGCAGCATCCATTGATGAAAAGGTTGCCCGCGACTACATTTGCTCCGGAGAAGCGGATATTACACTGGTCGTTGCTGACGGCACGTGCCTGGAACGGAATCTCAATTTGATCCTTCAGATTCTTTCTATTACTTCCGACGTTATTCTTTGTGTGAATTTGCTGGATGAAGCGAAGAAAAAGAAAATTTCCATTGATCTGCAAAAACTTTCCCAGGTTTTAGATATTCCCGTAGTTGGCATGACGGCCCGCTCGAAAATTGGATTCGAACAGCTGCTGGAAACCCTCTGGAAGTTTGAAGCAAGGCGGGATGCTCAGCGCGAAGACGTACCCTGTCGGCTATGTGAGAATGCAGAAAGCTATGTGGATAGCCTGCAGTACGCAAAATCCATCTACCAGCAGTGCGTAACGCAGCAAACCGATGATCCCCATGCCTTTGACCGCAGGCTGGATAAAATCGTCACTTCCAGGAAATACGGCTATCCCATTATGATTTTACTACTGGGTCTGATTTTCTGGATTACCATTACTGGCGCCAACTATCCGTCTCAGGGACTGACTATGCTTTTTTCCTGGCTGGATACAAAGCTGCGGCTGTTTCTCGATTTTATCAGCATGCCTGCTGCTCTGGAAAGCGCTCTGATGGACGGCGTTTACAAGACACTTACCTGGGTTATTTCCGTCATGCTTCCGCCTATGGCGATTTTCTTTCCCCTATTTACACTGCTGGAGGATTTCGGATATCTGCCCCGGGTCGCTTTTAATATGGATCACGCCTTTAAAAAGTGCTGCGCTCATGGCAAGCAGGCCCTGACTATGTGGTTGGTTGATACTTGTATGCTGCTTGAAAACGTCTGAATTCAGGCGTTTTTTGGGCCTTTACGGCGGCAACTATCCGTCAGATGGCATATTCCTTTACAACCGGCGTTCCCTGAAAGCGAAAGTAGATTGTAACGGACTGGCGCTTCACGTTCCCCTGCTCCGTCTTCTCATAATGGCCCTGTCCGATGTCAATGCGGTCGATAAAGCGGTAGAGAATCTCCGGGGTCAGCTCTGCAATGTCTATGTACTCCTTGAGAAGCTTTTGCATCTGCCGATGCATATCCTGCTTTGGCTTTGTATCCGTCTTTGCCTCGAGCCGCTTTAGTCTCTCCTGGATTTCACTGCTTTCCAGTTCATATTTGCGGACCATTTTTTCCATTCTCTCCGTCTTTATCAAATCCCGGGCGTGATCCTCGTAAAGCTGCTCGATCATCTTGTCCAACTGCCGGTTTCGCGCGGTCAGGTCTTTGATTTCCTGCGCCTGCTCCCGTGGCTTTTTCTTTGGCGCCTTTTGCTCCGCTTCCCGCAGGATGGCCTCCTGTTCTTTTTGGGAAAGCTGAATCCGCTCTTTCAGGCAGTCCAGCACCAGATTGTAGAGCAGATCGTAGTCGATAAAATGATTGGAGCACTCCCCGCTGCCATATAGCTTGTAGCCTCCGCAGGCCAGATTTGCCCTTGCGCCTTTTTTCCGCGTTCCCACAGTGGACATATTCCGCCCGCAGTCCGCGCATTTGGCAATGCCGGAAAAGATGTTCTGAAACCTCCCTTTGGGCACGCAGGATCGCTGCTTGCTGCGCCTTGCCGCCATGTCAAAGGTTTCTCTTGTTACCAGGGGCTGGTGGGTGTTTTCGACGATAAACCAGTCGCTTTTGGGATTTTCCAGGGTTATGCTGCTCTTAAAGGAAAGCTTGGTGGTTTTTCCCTGGGCCATATGCCCCAAATAGACGATATTTCTCACTATCTTGGTGATGGTGGCTGATGTCCACTCCTTTCGCTTGCTGAAATCTTCGATATTCATCTGCGGATTCTGGCTGCACCGGTATACGGCCGGTGGCTGCACGTTTCTCAGGTTGAGGCTTCTGGCAATCTCCTTTGGCAGCATTCCTCCTGCCGCTGCGCTGAAAATTTCCTTCACGATTTCCGCTGCCCCATCGTCCACAATCAGATGATGCTTGTCCTGCGGATCCCGTTTGTAGCCGTAGGGAGCCTTTGAACCTACGAAGGATCCTTCCTTCATTCTGGTTTCAAAAGCAGAGCGGATCTTGCGGCTCGTGTCTCTGGCGTATAGTTCGTTGATGACATTTTTGAAGGGCGCAATGTCTGTATGGGGCGAATCCGAATCGTATCCGTCGTTGATGGCAATATAGCGCACTTTTTTCGAGGGAAAATAAATCTCCGTATACTTGCCGGTCAGAATATAGTCCCGCCCCAGCCTTGACAGATCCTTGGTAATGACCAGATTGATCTTTTTATCCTCAATGTCCTGTATCATGCGCTTAAAATCCGGGCGCTCAAAGGTGGTCCCGGAAATTCCGTCGTCAATATACTCGTCATATACGGGATACTGATGCTCCTCCGCGTAAGCTCTCAGCATCTTTCTCTGATTGGTTATGCTGGTACTTTCTCCCGTTCCCTCATCGTCTTTGGAAAGCCTCATATAAAGAGCTGCCGACCAGGGCGCTCTTCCGGCCAGTCTGTTTGTTCTCATAGTCTCCTCCTTCCAAAACAGGACTGCCCGTGTATGCTGCCCCTTTATGTTACAGGCCCGCCTCTGAACAGTCAAATGTACCAAGCATCCGTACACGAATCAACGCTCTTTATTTTTTCCAAAAGCAGCTGCAGCAGCAGCTCCTCAATGGTCTGCTCCCCGGAAAACTCCAGCCGGATGCAGCCTGAAGTCTGAATTTGCTTCATGTTCCTTCCCCTTTATTCGTTTCTTCCAATCTCTTCATTCCGTTGCTACTATATGCCGCTGCCTTTTCCATCATTCCCCTTTGCCCGCTTTTTATTGTTTTTACCAAACAAAAAACAGGCGCCCGGACTTTTTGTATGGTCCGTTTACCTGTTTGTGCATTCCGTGTTTCTGCCTATTACAATATCCTTCATATTGCATTAACTTTTCGTCAGCATTTGTATATTCTTACACCTTCTTTCTGTATATTTTGATAAAAAACAGATACTGGCATATACTTGTTATACACTTCTACACTCTGAAGCACTGGAGCTAGTACAACATCATACTTTCTATCCAATTCATCGGAGATGTCAAAAAGTTTACGTCTTTCCTTTCCAATTTCCTGTGGTTCCACAGTAAGAAGCAGCAATATATCTATATCACTGTCAGGTGTATTTTCTCCCCTTACACAGGAACCATATAATATTACTTCGCTGAGTTTATCTCCATAAAGTGTTTTTGCTTCTTCAGCAAAACTGGAAACCACAGCGCTTATTTTGCTGTCGATCATATTTGCTTCTCCTATATTTCTTTCTGTATCAGACATCTGCCATCTCCCCATTCCCAAGAGGTTCTTCCCCTCGACTTTTCTTGTCTGCATCTACACGAACACTATTTTGATTATACCATAACGGGCGATACACATGTATTAAATTTTCCCTGCTCAGTCCCTCTGGCAGCCCGGGCAATAGACGCTGCTCCTGCCGCCAATAACCGTGCGGCAAAGTGTTTGCCCGCAAACAGGGCAAGGTTCGCCGCTGTGTCCGTACACTTGCAGAAAGGGTGTGTTTCGGTAATCCTGCCCCTTTGTCTTCAAATACTCTTCCGGGGTTATAGCGTTTTTCTCAATGAAAAAGGACAGACACCCGGGAATAATCTCCGCAAGGCGCTCCCATTCCTGCTGTTTCAAGCTATTTGCGGGACGGGAAGGGTGTACATTGGCCTGAAAAAGGATTTCATCGGAATAAATGTTCCCTATCCCCGCAAGGATGCTTTGATCCAGCAGACAGTCCTTAATGGCTCTCCTGCGCTTTCCCAGCTTTCTTTCCAGATATTCGGCATTAAAGCTTTTGTCAAAGGGCTCGGGTCCCAGCTTTGATATTCCGCTGTATGTATCGGATTGGTCATTTTTGATAAACCAGAATCGTCCAAAACGGCGTGTATCGGAAAAGCGCAGCTGGTTTTCATCGCTGAGATGAAATATGATATGGGTATGCTTTTCCTGCGGATAATCCTGCGGCGTCAGGAGCAGACAGCCGGTCATTCGCAGGTGCAGGATGATGGTATCCCCGCTCTCAAGCAGAATCATCAGGAATTTTCCCCGTCTGTCCATGGCCGCAATCGTCTGGTTTTTGATTGCTTCGCAAAATTGCTCAGCTGCCGGATAGGCGATTATATCTGTACGATTTGCGGTAATATGGGAAATTGCGCGGCCTTTGAGCTGGGGTTCAAGGACTCGTCTTATGGTTTCAACTTCGGGTAATTCGGGCATTGTTGTTTTTCTCCTTTCCCCGGATGAGCACCCGCTTTCCCTCAAAGGCAAATCCATAGCTGCGGATTCTTTCTGCCGGGATGCCTTTTGCCTCAAGGGCGGCTGCATATTGTTTTTCTTCGATCTGAGCCAGGGCTGCGGCGGCGGTTTCCTCCAGATCCTTTTCATCCTCTGAATCGTGGACTTTGAATTCCAGGATTATAGCGTCGTCTTGCCCGCTTCTCGGCTCCAGCATCACATCGTAGCGGCCAAACCCGCTCTCCCGGTTGGAGGTAATAACATAACGGCCCGACAGCTCTGCCATCAGCCCCAACACGAATCCATGGTAAAAGCGTTCCGGTTCGGATTCAGAAGGATTTTTCCCCGTATCAAAGTAGCTGAAGGTTTTCAGGGCTACGCTGTTCATATAGCGGTTCATTCCTTTTATATCCCCTGCCAGCAGAGATGTGATAAAGTCATTGTAATTGGATTTGACCTTCCCAAACCAACCCCTTACCATACTGTAAAACATCTTGCGCACTTCCAGATTCGTCAGCGTCAGCTTATAAACTGCACTCATAACGCAGCCCTGCTCCCAGCTCTGGCTCTCATCCTCTTTTCCCGCATATCCGGCGATTTTCAGGTATCCGCTGGCCAGCAGCAGGCTCCATACTGCCTCATCGTCGCCGTCCAGCCGATCGTAGACAATCTGCTCGTCCAGCTCCGCATCAATGCTGCCTCCCTGCAGCAGGATTTCAAAGTCTTGTTTCAGCCTCCTGCTTCCTTCCCGAATCAGCTTGCTCGCCAAGCTGTTAGCGCTGGTGTTGGCCCAGTAGGGCTTCGCTTCTCCCGCCCCCAGGTAATTGATAATGGACCAGGGGTTGTAGATGTCCGTCGTTTTCCCAAAAGTAAAGCCATCGTACCAGGCTTTCACCTCCTCTTTTTTATGGGAAAGGCCGTATTCCTCCAGGGCCGTAAATACCTCTTCCTCCGTGAAGCCAAAGCACTGGGCGTATTCGTTTGAGGTGGTTGTTACCACCCTGGGGTTGTTGAAATCGGAGAAGATGGACTCCTTGCTGACCCTGGTAATGCCCGTCATCAGGGCCCGGTACAAATGCGGATTGGTTTTGAAGGTGGAATTGAACAGACTTCTCATAAAGCTGCTCATTTCCTTCCAGTAGCCATTTACATAGGCTTCCTGCATGGGGGTGTCGTATTCATCCAGGAAAATCAACACCTTTTTTCCGTAGTAGCGGGACAGATAATCAGACATCTGGTTGAGGGACAGAGTCGCGTCCACATCGTCCATATCGATGGTCTTTCTTCGAAAGGTATTTTTTTCTGATTCGGTCAGACAGTCTCCCTGCAGCAGGAACTCCCGCTTTGCGTACTCACTGGCAAGCAGCTGACACAGCTTTCGCCGGGCAGTATGATAGTCAGTATCTTTCAGCTGGGCAAAGGAAAGGCTGATGACCGGATAGGTCCCCTGCAAGTTCCGGTATTCCTCTTCCTGCCAGATGGAAAGGCCCTCAAAAAGGTCGCTTCTTCCCGCATAATCCACAGAAAAGAACTGTGTCATCATGCTCATGTTCAGCGTCTTGCCAAAGCGCCTGGGCCGAGTGATGAGGGTCACGCTGTCTTTGTTTTGCCACCATTCTTTGATAAATCCGGTTTTATCAATGTAAAAGGTATCATCCATCCGCATGATCTCAAAATCCTGACCTCCGATACTGATCGCTCTTGCCATGTTCTCCTCCCTTTCTCCTTTTCTTGGAAATCCAATGCTCCAATGGGTTCCTGCTATATCATCCAAATGGGTATAATCAAATTATCCCTGTCTATGGCGCTGAATGTTTCTGCCAGACAGAGGATTCCGCCGGTTCCTAAGACAAGCGGTGATTTATCAATTACTTTAAAGACTCTTGTAAGCCGTTTATCCGGGGAAGCTGTTTTTTTGATTTCAATGGGGTGCAGTTTTCCGTTTTCCTCTAAAAGAAGATCAATTTCCTTTGCGTCCCGGTCTCTATAGTAATGAAGAAACGGGCGTTTTCCCCCATTCTGATAGCTCTTCATGATTTCCGATACCGCATAGTTTTCCAAAAGCGCTCCGTTCATGGCCCCGTTCATAGCCACTTCAGCGCTGCTCCACCTTGTCAGATAACAGACAAGCCCTGTATCATAAAAGTACAGCTTTGGAGTTTTGATGGTCCGTTTCAGCACATTATTGGAATATGGATGCAGGAAAAAGATAATACCCAGAGCTTCCAGGATATTCATCCAGCTTTTGCAGGTCTTCTGATCCAGATCCGCATCCTCTGCAATGGCATTATAATTGACCATCTGTCCGCTTCGCGCAGCAGCCGCTGTAATAAAATTCATGAATTTCAGAGCATCAATCTCTCCGGAAAGCTCTCTGACGTCCCTTTCTATATAAGTGGAAATATAGGAGGCATAATACTGCTCCGGCTCCAAATCGCCGCAGGCAGAAAGCTTTGGCATGGAGCCTCTCCATATTCGCTCAAATAATTGCGGCGCTGTTACGGGTCTGCTTTTTGCACTTTCTGCCAGCCATGTTTCAAAGTCCACAGAAAAGGGAATAAGCCCTGCTCCGCAAAGCTCCCTCTGAGACATAGGCGCCATATGAAGCAGCCCCACTCTTCCGGCTAAGGACTCCTGCACGCCCCGCATCATGGGGAAAATCTGCGATCCGGTCATCCAGAAATCACCGGGGCTCTGATGCTGGTCAATGTAAATTTTTATATACGGAAACAATTCCGGAGCATACTGTACCTCATCAATTAAAACAGGCGGCCTATGCATCTGCAGGAACAGAGCAGGATCGGTCTTTGCCAAGCTGCGCTCGTTCAAATCATCCAGCGTTACATACTCCCGGTTTTTCGCTTCTCTTTCTGAAAGTTCTTTCAGCATGGTCGTCTTTCCCGCCTGCCTTGGGCCTGTAAGCAGGATTGCGGAAAAGGATTTGCTCATTTTCATAACGGTTTCTTCTAAATGCCGTTTGATATATGCCATATGGATACCTTCCTTTCTGCCTTTAGTATATCCTGCATATATCTCTTTCGCAACATTTTTTCGGCAAAAACCATTTCATTTCATATATCTGCCGAAATAATAAAATTTTGGAGTTACACCGCACCGCCCCGAATGAGCACCCGCTTTCCCTCAAAGGCAAAGCCGTAGCTGCGGATTCTTTCTGCCGGGATGCCTTTTGCCTCAAGGGCGGCTGCGTACTGCTTTTCTTCAATCTGAGCCAAGGCCGCAGCGGCGGTTTCCTCCAGCTCCTTTTCATCCTCATCATCGTGTACTTTGAATTCCAGGATTATGGCGTCGTCTTCCCCGCTTCTCGGCTCCAGCATCACATCGTAGCGGCCGAATCCGCTTTCCCGATTAGAAGTCAGGGTGTAATGGGGCGCCAGCTCGACCATCAGTCCCAGCACAAAACCGTGGTAGAAGCGTTCCGGCTCGGCTCTGGACGGGTTTGTTCCCGTATCAAAATAGCTGAAGGTCTTCAAAGCGACATCATTCATGTAATGGTTCATTGCCTTTATATCGCCAGACAGCAGAGCCCTGACAAACTTATTGTAGCTGCCTTCTGCCTCCTCCCGAAACCAGTCCCGGATTATGTCCTTGAACATCAGCTGTACCTCCCGATTGGTCAAAGCCAATGTATACTGGTATCGGCCGGTTTCCTCAAAGAATTCCCGCTCTGCGGCTTTCAAATAGCCGGATGCAAGGAGCAGGCCCCACATGGCGCTTTTCTTTCCGGACAGGAATCCATATGTGATCTGCTCGTCAATCTCTGTTTTTAAACAGCCTCCCTGCAGCAAGATTTCAAAGTCCTGCTTCAACTCCTCTGAGCCTTCCTGAATCAACTTTCCCACCAATTTGTTGGAGCTGGTATTAGCCCAGTAGGTTCCCACCTTTTTCTTGTTCAGGTAATGGATGATGGACCAGGGGTTGTAAATATCTGTTTTCGTTCCGAAGGTAAATCCGTCATACCAGTTTTTCACCTCATACTTTTTGTCGGAAAGGCCGTATTCGTCCAGGGATGCAAAGACTTCCTCTTCTGTAAACCCAAAGCAGTCTTCATATTTTTCAGAGGTTGTGGTAACAATTTCCGGATTGTTAAAGTCGGAAAAAATGGATTCCCGGCCAACCCTGGTGATGCCTGTCATGAGTGCCCGGTACAGGTATGGGTTGGTTTTAAAGGTTGAATTAAAGAGGCTTCGCATGAATCCGCTCATTTCTTTCCAGTAACCATTCATATAGGCTTCC
>CAJTER010000018.1 GCA_910575405.1 Clostridia bacterium
TCGATTATCTGACACCGCAGCAAAAGGAGGATGAAGAACTCAAAAAACAGCATAATCTTTCAACTTTTTTTGTCCAAAGTATTGACACAAGTCCACAATCAACAATCTAAAGTCGTTGACGGGTCGCGCCCCGCGAGGGGCGTGTGAGTAGAAATTAACATAGATATACGTTCATGTGTTGTAATGGTGTTAGCATATAAGTGTAGACAAAAAAGTCGAGGAGCTTATACTAAAATAACGACAGAGAGGAATAGGCGAATATGGCAAAGAAACAGCAACACTATACACCAGAATTTAAACAGCAAATCGTAGAACTCTATCAGACAGGCAATTATTCTTATTCTCAGCTTCAAAGCGTGGAAACCCTATGCCGGAATATATGATTAAGCGCGAGGATATTATGGTTATGTTCAAAAGCTTGGTTAGTGGTACTGACCAAGCTGCTAACCAAGCTGGAGATAATTCAGCAGTAGCATGCATCCTAAAAGTGATTCAAGAGGAACCAGGGCTGTCCCAGAAAAAAATTGCGGATATTATTGGAGAAAAATACAGTACGGTAAAGTATTATATGGAGTCCATGAAAAAATAGGGCATAATCAAAAGAGAAGGCTCCATCCAAAAGGGAAAATGAGTGATACGCTAAGCTTGAATCCCACCCCATAATGCGATATAATGAACCTTACATTGCTGATGAGCAGACAAAAACAGGCGATCCGGCCAGGGTACGCTGGAGCGAGGCGCCGAATCGGAAACGGAGGATGATACTGTGAAAGAAAGTAGAGGACAGCCAATAAATGGTGCACTTTAATAAGCCGCCTTATGGCAGCCTTTGAAAAAGTTATTGTTTTAGAGAGCTAAGAAGCCAGTTGGGATTCAGAAAGGATTCCTTCGCTGATAAGTAGTTTCTTAGCCTGTTTGATAGCCTTTTCCTTCTGTTTTTCTTTCAGAGGTTCAGGCATATCAAGTTTGTATAAATCGGTCGGATTCCACGTCTCACCAGCAGACAGCATCTGGTAGATAGCCGTAAGGATCATCCGGGCGATAGCGATAATGGCGCGTTTTTTACCACGGCGTTTCATAATGCGTTCGTATTTCTGCTTATAGTAAGGCGATTGATCCGATTTCACGGCTGCATGGGCAACTTGCACCAATGCAGGTTTGAGGTAGACACCGGCACGTGTTATTCTCACAGATTTCTTCTTACCAGCGGATTCATTGTTGCCGGGAGTCAGTCCCGCCCAACAGCATAAGCGTTTGGAATTAGAAAACGGAGTCATATCGGTACCAATTTCGGAGATAACAGTGAGCGCACTGTTACGGTCAACACTCGGAATGGTACACAGCAACTGGACAGCATTTTCATAAGGAGCAATCAAAGAATCAAGCATAGTGTCTATATCCTTTATCGTAGATGTGATATAATCCAGATGTGCGCGGATGAGGCGCATACGATATTTTTGGGAATCAGTCCTCTGATACCCTTCGATGGATTCAATGACACTGTCCGACTTCTTCTTTAGGGAACGAAGGAGTCTGGAAGCGATTTCTTCGTGGTTGATGGAATTGTCAGATTGTTCGATCAGGTAGTCAATAACCGATGTAGCTGATTTCCCGAAGATATCGGAAACAACCGAATCTAATGCGACATTACAGACCGTAAGCGCATTCTGATATTTGTTCTTTTCGCTGGAACGGCAGGAAGTCAGTTTGTAACGGTATCTTGTGAATTCACGCAGGATTGGTTTACAAGGAATATAACTTCCCGGGACCAGACCTAATCGAAATAAATCTCCAATCCATTTGGAATCTTTCGTATCCTCCTTATTGCCTTTGACTGCTTTTACCCATTTGGGGTTGGCAATGGTGACGTTGATATCGTCCTCCAAAAGGTTGAATACAGGGGCCCAGTATTTACCAGTCGATTCCATACAGACATCACGGCATTGGTTTTGAATAAGCCAGTTTTTGAATTGCAGGATAGAATTGTTGAAGGTGGGGAAACGCTTCTTGTGATAAGAAGGTTCTATACCGGAAGTGGTTTTGATGATTGTGGCAACGAGAAACGATTTGTGAACATCGACGCCACAGCAGGTTTGATAAACAACTTTCATGGTCAAAACTCCTTTCAAAATAAGTAGGATAAAGAAGCCATTGACTGTTTCATCACACATTTAACAGAGAAGTTAAAACAATTCTTACTGTACGGTCTTATAGTACCACTTATTTGTGCTTGAACGATGAAACTTACACTGATTACTATGCTGTCTAAAACTGAAGAAAGTCTTTACGACTCACCTCCTCGTGCTTTGTAGTGTAGTCTCTTTACAAACTATTTTATCATCATCGTGGAGAATGGAAAGACTTTCATTACTATTTGTGCCGCCAACTGAAAGGCGGCGGAATGGAGATTACTATGAAAGATATAAAGCTACGCTCCCTGTTTCGGGAAGCAGAACAATATGCGGATCAGGAAATAACCGTACACGGCTGGATCCGCACCAACAGAGGATCCAACAAATTCGGTTTTATTGAGCTGAACGACGGGACGTTTTTCAAGTCCGTGCAGGTGGTCTATGAAGCGGAATTCCTCTCAAACTTTGAGGAAATTTCCAAAGCGCCTATTTCCGCGGCGCTAATGGTAAAGGGCGTCTTTGTACTGACCCCGGAGGCAAAGCAGCCTTTTGAAATCAAGGCGCGGGAGGTTGTCATAGAGGCTGGCTCTGATTCCGACTATCCCCTGCAGAAAAAGCGCCACAGCATGGAGTTCCTGCGGGAAATCGCTCATCTGCGTCCGAGAAGCAACACCTTCTCCGCAGTATTCCGGGTGCGTTCCCTAGTTGCTTATGCCATCCATAAGTTTTTCCAGGAAAACGATTTTGTATATGTCCATACACCAATCGTAACGGGAAGTGACTGCGAGGGAGCAGGAGAGATGTTCCGCATTACAACCCTGGACTTAAAGGATCTTCCAAAGGCAGAAGATGGGACAATCGACTATAGCCAGGACTTTTTCGGTAAGGAAACCAGCCTGACGGTAAGCGGCCAGTTGGAAGCGGAAACCTTTGCCCTGGCCTTCCGCGATGTCTACACCTTTGGACCAACCTTCCGGGCGGAAAACTCCAACACCGCAAGACACGCTTCGGAATTTTGGATGATCGAGCCGGAAGTTGCCTTTGCTGATCTGAACGATAACATGGATCTGGCAGAGGCCATGATCAAATATATCATCAAGTACGTTTTGGAGCATGCTCCGGAAGAAATGGAATTCTTCAACAAATTCATGGACAAGGGCCTCCTTGACAGACTGACGGCCCTGGTAAACGCGGAATTTGTCAGAGTTACCTATACAGAGGCAGTGGAGCTTCTGGAAAAGTCGGGCAAAAAGTTCGAGTATCCGGTAAAGTGGGGAATCGACCTGCAGACGGAGCACGAACGGTATCTGACCGAGGAAATTTACAAAAAGCCGGTCTTTGTAACTGATTATCCAAAGGACATCAAGGCCTTTTACATGCGGCTCAATGACGATGGAAAAACCGTTGCTGCCTGCGATCTGTTAGTTCCAGGTGTAGGTGAAATCATCGGCGGCAGCCAGAGGGAAGAGCGCTACGATGTGCTGAAGGCCAGAATGGAGGAACTGGATCTGGATGAAAAGGATTACTGGTGGTACATGGATCTGAGAAAGTACGGCGGTGTCAAGCATGCCGGATATGGTCTGGGATTTGAGCGCATCATCATGTACCTGACGGGAATGAGCAACATCCGCGACGTGCTGCCGTTCCCAAGAACACCGAAAACAGCTGAGTTTTAAAGGTGAGAAGCGAGAGACACGACAATAGCAACTGAGACATTTTAATAAAAAGAAAATCCGGCGTACTTCTCAGTGATGGGAGCTGTGCCGGATTTTTGGTGTTCAGGAAAAGACTGCGGATTTATGGAACTATCTGCACAGCATCCTGTGAAGGTAGTTTTCTTGCATGATAACAAATACAGGAGCGCTGCTCCCCTGGGTAATGGTATTCCCAGAACTTACCGGGATCGGAGCAGCTCCCCAGAAACTCCTGCTCCGCAAGCTCAAAACCGCAGCTGGCAAGACACCTCTTCATTCCCGGCCAGGTCATAACAGAAGGGTTGGAAAATTTATAAGTTTTTTTAACAATACCCAAGGTCTTGGATTGCGGAGCATAAAATTCAGAGGCAGAAAACAGTTCTGCGCCATCCTTAAGGTAAGGGCTGAACAGCTGGGGAAACGGAGTTCTGTTAAAAAAAGAAAAATTACACATTCCATTGTAATCAACAATCGCATCGGCCGATTTTTTTCGAAAGGGAAGGCATCCGTCCTGGTTAATGACATACAGGATATCCAAATCCAGCCTGTTTAAATATTGTTGAATCGGAACAATTGACGCAGGGGTAAAGGCCAAAACAACGATAGCGGCGCCCTTCAAATAAGCTTCCTGGTGAAGCTTATAAAGTTGGTGGCAAGCGATATCCGGAACAAGAATCATTCTGCTCGCAGAGCACACCTTTGGCAGCATGGCCTGTAGCCGTAAAAACGATTTGTGTTGGAGGATCATTAGCTCGGGAGAACTGAATGTAGCACTTTCAAAGATAATGCTGTCATAGTCGGACTGTTTTCGGTATGTTCCAAAAAAGCAGCGGTTAAAATCTGGATCCGTTTCGTATGCATAGAGCCTGCCTGAAAATAGCATACCGTCCCGAATCTCCGCTTCATAACCGCACGGACAGCTCAATCGGGCATGGGTGATCCCGCAGCCTGAAATTGCAGCCTGCTCCATCTGCAGGCTGTCGCCGCATAGGGGGCATACAAACAGCGGAACAAAAGACAGCGGTACAGAGGCGCCAGATGCAGAGCTCTCCTTTTCTGTCTGACTTTTTCTATCTTCCGATCGCTGTAACTCTTTTTGCAAAAATAGGATTTTATGACGAAGTTTTTTGATACTGCTGTCCAAGAACTCCCGTTGCTTTATGAGCGCCTGCTCCTTTTCACGCAGAAGAAGTAAGAGGTTTTGATTCAGGGCAGCATCACGCACCGCATAGAGCCGTACTGTGCTGATGTATTTCTGCATTTCCTTTAAGGCGTATCCCAGCTCCTTTAATTCCTGTATGAGGGCAATTTCAGCATCATCAGCATCGGTAAACCGATATTGTGCGCCATCTTTTTGCGGCATTAAAAGTCCCAGCTCAATATAAAAGCGGATTGTTGATACGGTAAGCCCGTGTTTTTTTGCAAATTGGCCTATTTTCATCAATACCTCCCTAGATGGTTTTCCATAAATACAGAAACTGTTTTGTATCTTAATTCAGTATATTGGCTCTTGCCAAAAACCTCAAGTACTACTTTATATTTTTTTGTAAAACTTGAAAATCCGTACTTGACGTAATGATAACCTGAGCCTTTACAATCTAAAGAGTAGTCAGACTATTTGGAATTGCAGGCAAAGCATTGTATGGATCCATGCAGGCGCTGTATTTGAAAGGAAGGTATTAACATGAGCCAGACTAAGCGAATGGACGAAGCAACGAGAACTGCAGCAGAAAATCCAAAACTGGGGATAAAAACAGTCCTCGGATATGGATGTGCCTCTGCGGCAGATTCTACATCCTATAACTTTGCATTTATGTTTTTGATGTATTTTCTTACTACAGCAGCAGGAGTCAACCCGGCTGCGGCAGGAGCAATTATGATGATTGCTACGCTGATAGATGCGGTTGCTGCACCGGTCATCGGGCATTTGTCCGATGACTGTATGTCAGCATTCGGAAGGAGGAGGCCCTTTATACTTGCTGGTGGACTTACACTTTCTATCACTGTAGTATTGCTATTTACTACAGTGCCAATTGAAGGGACGGCAAAGCTCGTTTACTACATGGTCTTTACCATCCTGCTGTGGGTATCCTATTCTACCTGGTACATTCCATATACAGCCTTTGGGGCGGAAATTGCGGTGGACTATGACAGCAGAACAAAGCTGAGGGTTCCCGCAGCTATATTTAACGGCTTGGGAAACCTCTTGGGAATGTCGGCGCCCATGCTGATTCTGGCAGCGCTTATGGAAGGGGGAATGTCTTTGAGCGGAGCATGGACCGGAATTGCAGCTATTATAGGGTGCGTCGTTTTAGTCACGATCCTGCTTACCTGGATGATGACAAGGGGAAAAGAGCTGCGCCCTTCTGACGAAGAACTGAGGGAACAGAAAAAACAGGGATTTCTGTCCACATATTTGAAAGTACTCCGCCTCAAACCATACAAATTCCTTATCTTGAGCTGCATTTCCTTTATGGCGACTTACACCCTAGTGATGACGGACATGCTGTATTATGTTACCTGTGTCATGCAAGTTTCAGAGGCAGTACAGTCGCAGGCAACTATGGTCTTTATCTTTGCCATAATTATCCTGACGCCTGTCATTTCCTCTGTTGCCATTAAAATCGGAAAAAAGCAAACGGTAGCAATTTGCTTCACCATATCTGCCTTTTTTATGATTTTGTTCCGCTTTACGGGCGTTGATTCTGCGGTGATGCTGGATTTATATCTGTTCCTATTTGCTATAGGCAACAGTGCATATTGGACATTGGCCATCGCCATCGCATATGATATGTCGGAAGTTTATGAAGTGAAATATGGAGAACAGAGAGAAGGTGCAGTTCAATCGCTGAACCTGTTCTTTATCAAAGTAAGCGCCGCCATTTTTTCAGGCGTTATGGGAAGTGTACTGGCTTTCAGCGGGTACGATGCTGCAAGAGACGTGCAGACAGAGGCTGCTGTTGCGGGAATTTCCAATCTGTTTACCATCATACCAGCAGCCTTTCTGTTGATAGCTGCGCTGATTATGCTGCGTTTCCCTCTGACAAAGAAAAAGCATGAAATGCTGATTCAAATGATTGACAATGGAGAATGTAATGGGGAAGTACCAGAAGAATTGAAGGATATATTATAGCCGCAAAATAGGAGGATAAAATGAAAATAGATACAATATTTTACAATGGGACAATTTTTACAGGGGAGACAGAAGAATTCACAGAGGCAGTAGCTGTATCGGGGAAGTATATTGCAGAAACGGGAAGTGCAGAAAGGCTGTTAAAGCTGGCGCATAACGAGACGAAATTGATGGATCTCAAGGGCAAAATGATGCTCCCTGGGTTTATAGATTCGCATGCGCATCCACTTTTATCAGGTGTCGAGGTTCTCTATAAAGTAGATCTGAACGGATGCCAAAGTGCAGAGGAATACGTAATGGAAATCCGGCACTTTTGGGAGAAGCATCCGGAGCTGGAGTTTATCATGGGGGTGGGCTGGACAAATCCTTGCTTTGACAGCCATGGCCCGGTAAAAGAGCTGCTGGACGAAATTACAAAAGAGATTCCCATGGCCTTTGACTCCAGCGATCATCACTCTATTTGGGCCAATTCCAAAGCCATTGAGCTTGCTGGAATAACGGCGCAAACGCCGGACCCAGAAGGCGGTGTTATCGAACGAAGGGAAAACGGAGAACCCTCCGGTACATTCCGGGAAGCGGCCCAGGATCTGATACGGCCTATTTGTCCGGAGTTTACAGTGGAGCAGTACAAAAAAGGCCTGGCAGCCTACCAGACGCAGATGGCGAACTACGGTATTACCATGGCTCATGATGCTATGCTTCCAGGAGGAAAGCCGCCTCATCAGGCCCTGTTGGAAATGGACCGGGATGGACAACTGCTCTTTAAAATGAACGCTTCCTTTGAAACCTTTGCTTCAGGCGAGCATGACTGGAAAGCCTATGCGGCTTATGCGAAGCAATCTCAAGGGTCCATGTTTACTGCAAATCGGGTCAAATTCTTTATTGACGGTGTTGTAGAGGGCGGGACTGCCTGCTTGAAGGAAGAATACGCCAACAAGCCGGGATTTTTTGGAACCTGCATCTGGGATAAAGAGGAATTGGAGACTTTTGCGTTTGCTTTGGATAAAGCAGGGCTGGAGCTGCATTTTCATGTCATTGGAGATAGGGCAGTCGATATTATGCTTGAAACACTGGAAAAGGTTAGAAGTTTCAATGGCGAGAGAGCAAGAAGACCGATAGCCGCTCATGTCCAAGTGTTGGATAAAGGAGATCTGACCAGGCTGAAACGAGAAAACGTCCATATTTCCGCAAATCCTTTCTGGTTCGTGAAAGCGCCGGGCTACTTTGAGATCGAAGAAAGCTGCCTTGGAAAGGAACGAGCAGCAGCCGAATATCCAATGAAAAGTCTCTTTGACGCAGGCTTGACAGTGGGAGCTGCTAGCGACTATTCGGCAACACCGGTTCCGCGGCCTCTGGAGGGAATTCAGACAGCTGTTACCCGCGCCTTCCCGGAATCCAAGGAAGATGAAGAAAAAATACTGGGAAAGCAAGAACGAATATCCCTAAAGCAGGCTCTCCTGGCCTTTACTGTCAACAATGCCAGGCTGGCAGGCATGGAAGCGCATACGGGAAGCATCCGCAAGGGAAAGCTGGCAGATTTGGTTATTCTTCAGCACAGCCTATTTGATATAGCGCCCTATGACATCAGTAAAACAAAAGTTGTAATGACCATATCGGAAGGGAAGGTTATTTATCCTTTGAAAGGAATCAGCCATGAGTAAAATATAAGATTTATACAATTATGATTTCTGAAAAATCGAAAACTTTCTGGACAATTTCAGCTATTGAGAGTATACTATAGTAAAGTAATAAAGCAAAACGCTTTTTTAAAATTCATTTTAACACTTCATTTACAGAATACTCCTGCGGAAGCTTGCAGGGAAAGCTTTGATTTCAGGCAATTATCTTAATAAGTAAGTAAAAGTAAATGAAGGGAAAAGACACTATAGCCCAAACGGGCATATAGTGTCTTTTCTTGTGTTCAATAATATCAATAGAGGATGATTGACATGAAATAAAATTGCGTATATAATAATTAGAAAGACAATAGTTAGAAATGCAATTATAAAACAAATGTGATTTGGGCTGCAATTGCAAAGAAATACGGACAACATTCAGAAGTCTTACTTTAGGAGAATGGATATGCGGAAAGGAAATAAGCCTTATGTATATAAAAGAGAACAAATTGGAACTCCGTGAACAGGGACAAATAGACAAGAGCCTTTTTGACGCGCTTATGTCGGCGCACAGTCTTTTTCACAAAATGGTATTCGACAATTTGCGGGACACAGGGCTTACAACAGGGCAGCCTAAAATTCTGGAATTTCTTGCAGCATGCGGATCCGTTATGCAAAAGGAGATTGCGAGGGCCTGCCGCATTGATCCTTCGACAACTGCACGGCTGCTGCAGGGAATGGAAGCATCGGGTCTGATTTTGCGAGCCCATATGGATGGTGACAGGAGGGCCGTATTTGTTTCCCTGACGGATTACGGACAGGAAATGGCGGACTTTGTAAAACAGGTTTTCCTTAGATGCGAGGCAAAAGCCTTCCGGGGAATTGAGGATGAGGCGAAGCACCGGGTTGTAGAAATCTTGAAGGCTGTTGAAAAAAACCTGCGGCAAGAGAGGAGCAAGGCGACAGAGTCAATGGAAGAATTGCCCGAGTACAAGCAGCTCTGCAGCAGCCCGCATTATCTGTTTATGACCTGCCGAACCCTGCTACAAAAACAGCTGTATTTCCGCCTTGCAGATACGCCTCTGACACTGGGCCAACCAAAGATACTGGAGTTTTTAGAGTACGCAGAGGGCTGCCAGCAGAAGGAAATTGCAAAAGCCTGCAATATTGAACCTGCAACCGTAACCGCTTTGCTGCTGAATATGGAACATGCAGGTTTCATCGACAGAAGGACAGAACAGGGGAATCGGCGATCCCTGTATGTCTATCTGACGGAAGATGGAAAGATTATGATGGAGAAAACCATTACTGCCCTGAAAGAAACTGTGGCAGCTGCTTTTTGCGGGATGGAGGAACGGCAGAAGGAGCTTAAGGAACTTCTCCGGCACATTGGTAAAAATTTAAAAGAAGCTTAATAAAAATGAAAAATTCAAAGTAAAACAGGAGGAATTTATGCAGAACAAAGAACTGGCAAAACGATATCTGATTTTTCTAATCGGCCTTTACATTATGTCATACGGAATTAGCTTTATTACAAGGGCGTCCCTTGGGACCTCCCCAATTTCCAGTATCCCTTACGTTCTGAGCCTGGGCTTTAGCCCAACTCTCGGGCAGTTTACGATTGCGTTCAACCTGCTGTTAATTACCCTTCAGATCTTGCTGCTGGGGAAACGGTTCAAGAGGATCAATCTCCTGCAGATTCCACTTACCGTTTTGTTTGGCTACTTTATCGATTGGTCCATGTTTCTGCTGTCGTGGATGGATCCTACCAGTTATCTGATGAAGCTGCTGTATTTGTGCATCGGCTGTCTGATTTTAGGCTTTGGCGTATATCTGGAGGTTACGGCAGATGTTATCATGCTTCCGGGAGAAGCCGTTGTAAAAGCCATTACCATCCGTTTTCATACCGACTTTGGCATTACGAAAGTCTGCTCTGACGCTTCCATGGCAGGAGCTTCCGTGCTGATTTCCCTTATACTCTTTCATCACCTTGAGGGCGTCAGGGAGGGGACGATCCTTGCGGCTTTCAGCGTAGGCTTCATTGCAAAGCTGCTCGGCAAGGCGCTGGCTCCAGCTGTAAAGCGTCTGCTTCCGCCTGCAGAAGAAGCAGAGGGAAAAGAGGAAGCACATTCCTCCGGGGGTGCTGGTCATATCCTTGTCACCATTGGCCGCGAGTTCGGAAGCGGAGGCCGGGAAATCGGCAGACTGGTTGCGGAAAAACTGGGCATCACCTACTATGACAGCGAACTGATAAAACTGGAAGCTGAGGAAAGCGGCTATTCTGAGGAATATGTACAAAACAACACGGATAAGCTGCCCAATTACCGGCTTTACGATCTGTACAGTCAGTATTATTCCTATGGAGCGGACGAACAGCCCAAGTATGAGGCCCTTTTTACAGCAGAACAAAAAGTGATGAAACGAATTGCGGCACAGGAGTCCTGTGTAATCGTAGGAAGAGCCTCAAGCTACGTGTTTCGGGAATACGAAAACGCGCTTCACGTCTTCATCAGCGCAGGCATGGAGCACAAAATCAGGAGAGTCATGCACCGGGATCAGATGACGGAAAAAGAGGCGGAGCGGAAAATCAAAAAGGTGGATACGGAGCGAAAAAATCACTGCCGGTATTTTACGGGAAATGAGTGGGGAATGGCCTACAATTATGATTTGACCCTGAGAACGGATGTCTTTTCCATAGAGGATGCGGCGCAGGTCATCGTGCAAATGGCGCGTAAAAAATGCGAAAGCAGCCAAAAAAGCCGCTAAAAGCAGTTCAAAGCAAGATCCTTTTCAGTATACAAAAGAATTTATTTACAGGTTTCCTGCATTTGTAGTAAAATAGATCTATCTGAAATAAAAAATAAGCCGAGTAATAAGGAAAAAACAACCGGAGGCAAAATTTATGAATAAAAAAAACCAGGAAGTCCTGCAGCAGTCGGAAGACACTATCTTTGTGCTGGATATCGGAACACGCAGCATCATTGGTCTAGCAGGCGTGGTAGAAGAGGATAAGCTGAACGTCCTTGCCATTGAGTCTGCCGAACACACAAAGCGGGCCATGATAGACGGACAGATCGAGGACATTAATGCTGTTGCAAAGCTTGCATCCACAGTAAAGGAGCGGATCGAGGCCAAGCTGGAGATGAAACTGTCAAGGGTCTGTGTCGCAGCAGCGGGAAGAGCCTTGAAAACAGAACGAACCTCACATGAAATCGAAGTTCCCGACGGAAAGTCCATTGACGAGGATCTCATCAACCAGCTTGAATCAGGAGCAATTGAAAAAATCGACGATATGCTCAGTGAATCGGCGAGCGATACACACAAGCAGTTTTATCTGGTAGGCTATAGCGCCATTCAGTATTATCTGGATGACTATCCCATTTCCAGTCTGCTGGATCACCACGCTTCTAAGATTAAGGCGGATGTGCTGGCCACCTTCCTGCCCAGCGAGGTGGTAGAAAGCCTGTATGCTGCCATGAGACAGGCGGGCCTTGAAGTAGCCAGTCTGACTCTGGAGCCGATTGCTGCCATTAACGCGGCAATTCCGGACAATCTCAGGCTGCTGAACCTGGCCTTTGCGGATATTGGGGCGGGCACCTCCGACATAGCAGTATGTAAAGATGGAAATATTGCAGGCTACACCATGACCACTACAGCAGGGGATGAAATTACCGAAACCCTGATGAAGGAATATCTCATTGATTTTGATACTGCAGAGCAGATAAAAATGGATCTGGATTCCAAAAAAGAAATTTACTTTACGGATATTATGGGCTTTGAACAGACTCTGCCTGCGGAAAGCGTTCTGGATAGTGTCTCCGACGGCATTGCTCATTTGTGCACGGAGATTGCCGAGAGCATCATCGACGTAAACGGGGGACCGCCCTCAGCCGTATTTCTGGCAGGAGGCGGCAGCAAGCTTCGCGGCGTTCTGGAAGGAGTGCGCAGCGCCCTGGACATGGACGAAAAGAGGATCGCAATTGCAGGAAATAACTTCAAGGTTACGGCCTTCTCAAAGGAATACGATCTCAATAACCCGGAATACGCAACGCCCCTTGGTATTGCCGTATCTTCCGGTCTGAACCTGATCAACGACAGCTATCACCTGACCCTCAACGGAAAACGGGCGCGGCTGTTCCGCAACGGGGATTTGAATGTGTTCAACGTTCTGACCATGAACGGCTATCGTTACCGGGATCTCTTCGGGCGCTCCGGCGCCAGCCTTATCGTCACGGTTAACGGCAAGCGCAGGGTTCTTTACGGTCAGCCTGCTACCAACTCCATCCTCACCTTAAACGGTCAGCCGGCAAAGGTGGAGGATATGGTAAAGGCGGGGGACACCTTGGAATTCATCCCAGCAAAAGCCGGAAGCCCTGCAATGGCAAAGGTCTCCGATGTACTGGAGCCGGGAACAGAGGAAGGTGAAGTTACGGTAAACGGGGAAAGCGTATCTCTGGATACGCAGCTGAAATCAGGAGACATCATCGTAACTGGCAGCGCCAGGCAGGACGGACAGGAGGATGAAACCTCTTCGCAGGAGGCTGCAGAAGCTGCAGAGTCCTCCGATGTATCGGAAACATCGGATACAGAAGATACAAAGACGCCCGCAGGGACTGAGCCAGAAGCGGGGGAATTCACTGGGGAAGAAAAGGAGGAGAGCCTGCCAACCCCTGAAATACAGACGGAAGAACCTGCTGCTGAATCCGTTTCCCAAAAGGCAGATCCTGAAGAACTGCTGCAGCCAGAAGAAACTGCAGCAGCCAAAATCCCGGCGGATGCGGAACAGGCAGGCCCTGTACGGAAAAAGAACCAGGAGCCAGAAGCGAAGGCCGGGCAAGCACAGGAAAATCCGGCAGCTGCCCGCAGAGCAAGGGCTCGCAGAGATCGGCCGTCCATGAAATCCGTAGTGCTGGATGCACCGCCGGTTTATGAAGACGTGCGTACCTACAACAACGGGAAAACATGGCACTTTACCTTAAACGACAAACCGGTTACATTCCCCGCAAAGCCGGATAATGCGCCGTACCTGCTGCTGGATATGCTACAGCACTCGGGGCTGGATTTTGACAACCTGACATCCCCGGTTATCCTGGCAGTCAACGGAGCGCCGGGAATTTTCCAGCAGGAATTGAAGGAAAACGATTCCATCATCATACGGCAGGATGAATAAAAGCAGCGAGAGTGAAAGATGTCTTGCAGATAAATTACAAAAAATAATCAAATGAATAAGGAAAGCCGCCTGTCTGGCTAGGAGCAAGGCGGCTTTCCTTTTATGCAAAAAAGCCTTGAATCGTTAAAATTCAAGGCTTTACTGGTATCCCGTAGGGGAGTCGAACCCCTGTTGCCGCCGTGAGAGGGCGGCGTCTTAACCACTTGACCAACGGGACATGTCCGTTTCTATTTTATATTATATCCATTCCGGCCCCTCTTGTCCATAGGTTTTTTGAATTTCTAAAAGAAATTTCCATTGCAGGATCCGCCGGCCTGTTGCCCAGCCCAAAAGTTCAGGCGCAGAGCGGGAAGGTGCTACCCGCATATTGTATTTTTTTAGCAGATCAGGTAAAATAGGAACAGTTGCACTTGTTCAGAGGAGGCGGAGCAAATGACATTGAATGGTGAAAGTAAACAAAAACGGGATATCCTTATGGCAGATATGGGCCTGCTGTTTGTGGCCCTCTTTTGGGGCGCCGGATTTGTTGCGGGAAAGTTTGCGCTGGAGGGAATGGGACCTTTGAATATTACAGCGTACCGTTACGCAGGGGCGGCTCTGCTCATGCTGCTGCTTTGCCTTCGGAGACTGAGAAGGATTACAAAAAAGATGATCCTGTGGGCCGGGCTCATCGGCTTTCTCATGTTTTTAGGAAATACGCTGCAGACTATAGGCCTTCAGTATACAACGCCGGGGAAGCAGAGTTTTATCATTTCCCTGTATACGGTTTTGGTGCCTCTGCTTTCCTGGATACTATTGAGGGTAAGGCCATCGAGACGGATCCTTGCGGCCGCCTTTATTGCTCTGGCGGGTATTGCCCTGCTCACGTTAAAAGACGATTTCACGATTGGACTGGGGGATGGCCTGACTTTTGGATTTGCCATTACCTTTTCGCTTCAGGTGGTCTTTATTGGTATGGTGATAAAAGATATGGATGCCATGGTCTTTACTTTTTTGCAGCTTTTTGTAGCAGCAGCTCTTTCTGTAATTACAGCTCTGATATTTGAGCCAATTCAAAATATAGGGGACCTGAATCCTCTGCCTCTGGCAGGGATGCTTTATCTGATTGTCATCAACTCCACCTGTGCTTTTCTGCTTCAAAACCTGTGTCAGCGGGTTGCGCCGGCCAGCCATACCGCAATTCTCTTATCTCTGGAAACCGTGTTTGGCACGATTTTCGCAGTTACTTTGGCAGGGGAAGTCTTTCGGGGAAGAATGATTGCAGGATGCATCCTCATGTTTGCGGCAATCGCCATTGCTGAGATCCCCGTAAAGCGCGGCAAAAGGAGCAGGGATGAAATAGCGGATGGAATACAAAAAAATCCCTGAGGCCTTTAAAACGATATTGAGAAATAGTCTGCAATATGATACGATAATAGACACACTCACATAGCCGGATTGCATCATGGATCGGGCGCAAAGATACGAGATCTTATCTGAATGGGGAGAAAGAGGGACCACATGGATATCGATGAAATGGAACTGAGACTGCTGAAAGCTTATGATGAAATAAGGGCGGGAAATACCCGCATCGAACAGGAAACCGCAGCCCTGGGCAAGGAAACCCAGCGATCCTTAAATGGCATTCATACAGATATCGCAACATATATCAGTGATATGCGCATGCAGATGCATACGATGATGTCGGATCTCAGAAATGATCTGGAAAATCAGGCAGAAGAGTTTCGCGAGGACATTCGAGTTGATCTGAAGGCCCTGGAAACAGGCGATGAAACGGAGCGGGAATTAAAAACGGAAATGAGAACTCTCAGAGAAGGTCTCAAGGTGGAGATTTCCGACATGCAGGAAAATCTCCAGTCAGCTCTGGAAAATATGGGGCAGGCGGCAGATGTGGACTTTTCCGATCTGCATGAGCGTTCAGAGGAAGAGTTGGATACTGCTTTGGATGAAATATGGATGCAGGCAAGGGGAGCTGAATTTAAAGAAACAGCAAAATAAAGGAGGGGTCTATGAAAGTATATTGTTACGCAAAATGTACAACCTGTAAGAAGGCGCTGAAGTGGCTGGATGAACAGGGCAAAGAGTACGAATTGATTGACATTAAGGAAAATCATCCAGACAAAGAGGCACTGAAGGATGCTTGGCAAAAGAGTGGACTGCCTTTAAAGCGGTTCTTTAATACCAGCGGACTTTTGTATAGGGAAATGGGGCTAAAGGACAAACTTGCCTCCATGTCTGAGGAAGAACAGCTGGAGCTTTTGGCTTCCGACGGTATGCTTGTAAAGCGGCCGATGATTATAACGGAGGATACCGTACTCACTGGTTTTAAACAGGCCGAGTGGGAACAAAAATTGTAATCTGCAGAGGGGGAGGGTTTGAAAGTAAACTTTCAAATCTACCTGGATGACGCGGAAGGCGTGTCAGAAAAGAGGAAACTATGAAACTGGGATTTGCCAAAAAAGACAGACCAAAAGAAGATATTACGCGGGACAGAGAGTCGAACTCCAAAACCCTGCTGGCAGGGCTTGCTGTGACTACCGCACTTTTGGGGGGAATCGCATACGCCAGCATGAAGGTAGCGGAGGACTTTAAAAGTGGCGATGACGAAGAAGCGGAGTGCGAAGAAGAATAGAGCTTAAATGAAAAGAGCCCATACAGCAGTAAAGAACTGAGGGGCTCTTATTTTTATGTGGCAAAAACCCAGGAAAAAGCATTCTAAAAGGCTTTCAGTGTCCATGTATTTTTCGGAGAGGCAGCCATGCTATTTCTCCTGTGGATGGGCAGTATCCGGCAGCTGCCCCGGATCATCCGCTCCTATGGAGGCTAGCACTACGCCGATGATAATAAGAGCCGCTCCCAGGAGGCCGGTCAGGGACAGCCGCTCCCCCAGCAGGAAGAATGCGGCAATAACCGTAAAAATAGGCTCTGTGCAAAACGCCAGAGAAACGAAGGTAGCGGACACCTTGCTGAGAGCGATATTCTGCAGGCTGTAAGCAACACAGGTGCAGGCAACGGCCAGATAAAGGACCGACCACCAGCCTTCTGCCGATACTGAGGTGAGAGAATGAAAATCTTCCAATATGCAGGCAAAGATAAAACTGATCACAGCCGTCACTGCTGATTGAGCTGTGGAAAGAGCTAAAGGCCCCACATCGCTGACATGTTTGGAGCTGTACGCAAGCATTCCCGCCCCGGTAAGCGCGCTGAGAAGAGCACAGATTTCCCCAAGGCCAAAAGAAAAGCTTCCGCCATTTCCACACAGGAAATAAAGGCCCGCGACTGCCAGAGAAATAATAAAAATCAGCTTTTTTCCTGCCTTCTGCCGCAGGATAAAAAAGGACAGAATCGGTGTAAACACAACGGTCAGAGACAGCAGAAATCCAACGATGGTTGCTTGCGTGATTTTCAGGGCCAGGGTACTGAATATGAAGGACGCAGCTGTAAAAAGACCAATGATCATACAGTTTGGAATATGTTCCCGTCTGAACTGAGTAACGATCTTTTTATAGAAAAACAGCAAAAATAGGATGCAGGCCAGCGAGTAGCGTATGGCAAGGCAAAGAAATGGCGGAAGTGTTTCCAGACAAATCTTTCCAACCGGATTTCCCACACCCCAGAGAAGGCATTGCAAAAGGATCAGACTGCCATAAAAGCCAGTGTTGTGCTGTTTTTGATTACTCATAAAATCGTCCGTTCCTTTCCAGAAGGGCGGTAAGCTCCTCCATTTCCAAGTTCAAAGCGCCCGCCTGCCGCTAGTTCAAAATGCAGCTTTGCGATCCCCAGATCCACCCGGTCGAATTTGTAGGTGTCCGGCACATAGGCCTGCAAAATCCCGGCCTTTTCCAGAAACATGACCTTTTGGGTGTTTCTCGTAGAGGGCGCTTTGCGAACCGCTTTTACAGCGGTTTTCAGCCAGGCGGGAAACGGCGCGTCAGGAGACCCCTGGAGCTGACACAGTTCCTGGATCGATTTTGTTTTGCGGTGAATGGCTTTATAAATCAGCCGCTCCTTCAAGCTTTGAGAGGAAGGGATATTCCCGACCGTAATGACGCATACCAGTTCTTCGTCCTCTCCCGTTCGAATGCCTGAGCGGTCAAAGGTTCCGCCTACCCAGCAGGTGCCGAGCCCCAGAACCGTGGCTTCCAGTATGAGAAGCTCTCCAAAGTATCCGATTTTTTCTTTGAGGTTTGGATCCTTTTTTGGTCCTTTCATAATGAAAAGAGAACGGACGCCGCTGAACATGCCGTAGCTTTTGCGGATACCAGAAAAAGCAAAACTGCCATCCTCCAGAAAGCGGATAGACAGGCCGGATTTTTGGTTGTATTCATCAATACGGCTTTTGAGCAAAGCTGCCTGTTTAGGTGAAATGGGAGAAGGGTCATAGGCCCTTCGGGATTTTCGTATTTCTATGGCTTGTATGAGATTCATAGATACCTCCAGTAGATCTTTCATTTGTCACCAGAAAACCATATCACAACTTTCCCCGAAATTCAAGGGTTGGGAAGAAAGGGTTTCTGTGATAAAATGATATGCGGATGAAAAAACAAATGTACATCAGAAAGAGGAATTTATGAGACACGAGATTTTAAAAGGAATGAAGGATGCCATCCCCATTTGCGCCGGTTACCTGGCAGTGGGCTTTACCTTTGGCATGGCAGCTGTTTCGCAGGGGATTACAATCGGTGGAGCTACCCTTATTTCCTTTACAAACCTGACCTCCGCAGGGCAGTTCGCGGGCCTTACGGTCATTGCGGCAGCAGCTCCCTATATTGAAATGGCGCTGACGCAGCTGGTCATCAATCTAAGGTACGCCCTTATGTCCCTGTCCCTTTCCCAAAAGCTGGATTCATCTGTCAGCAGGCTGCAGAGGTGCGTGATCGCTTTTGGTATTACAGACGAGGCATTTGCCCTGGTCAGCACACAGGAGGGGAAGGTAGGACGGTACTATATTTACGGTGTTATGTCCGTATGTATCGCATCCTGGACTTCGGGAACCTTTTTTGGCGCTGCAGCAAGCTCCGCGCTTCCGGCTTCCTTCAGTAGTGCGCTGGGGATTGCCATTTATGGCATGTTTCTTGCCATTATTATTCCGCCGGCCAAAAAGGAACGTTCTATTGCGGCAGTTATTGGGATCGCCGTTATTCTCAGCTCCGCCCTTTACTGGCTGCCGGGACTGAATCAGATTTCACCGGGCTTTGCCATTATTATATGCACAGTACTGGCATCCGCGGCAGGGGCCATCCTCCATCCTATCAAAGAGGAGGAAATGTGCTCATGAACTTTTATATTTATGTGATTATTATGGCGGTTGTCACCTATCTGATTCGAATGATCCCCCTGGTGCTGGTGAACCGGGACATAAAAAACACCTTTATCAAATCGTTTCTGTATTATGTTCCATATGCGGCGTTGGCATCCATGACCTTTCCGGCTATTTTATTTTCCACAACGGAAATGGCGGCGGCGCTGGCAGGCTTTGCGGTGGCCGTATTTATGGCGTTTCGGGAAAAGGGGCTGCTGCTGGTGGCGCTTGGCGCGTGTATTACTGTATTTGTCGTGGAGCAGGCCATGGGAATGTTTCTTTAGTCTGCAGCAGGAAGAAAGCACACAGCAGATGAATCGGTTTCGACTCACCTGCTGTGTGCTTTCATTACTTTACTTACTTTATTTTTAAGAAGCCGGAGTTTACCGGGATTCTGTCAGATTTGTCCGCACTTTTTACTGAAAGCGAAGCTTTACAGAGACATCATTTTTTTCCTGCAGATGATCCACATCTTCCAGCTGTTTTTTGATATAGCCTGTCACTTCCTCTTCTGTAAAGGTATATCCGCAGTCGCGTCCATAGGCCAGCATCTTATCCTTATACATCTTTACCAGTTCACTGTCTGATAAAAATGGCTCAATTCCAGCTCTGATTGCTTTTTCATATCCATCCTTTAAAATTACGTCTCTGTTTACAGTCATCATAATCAATACCTCCCTATATTTGTTTGTCTCATATTTTCATTTCAAACGGCTGTACATCTACATATATAGCAATTGCTATGCCAATGGTAAGCGAGAAAATGAAAAAAGTTTTTTTTGATGAAATCTGTTGGAATTTCAACAGCTCCAGATGGTCAGAGTGTTTCGGAGGGCTTTGATTCAGGAACACGCTGCAGAGGAATACTGAAAAAAGCGAATCGAAATCGAGTCAAATACCTGAAAAGAGACTCAAAATCGACTCGAAAATAAATTGACGCAGAGGGCTCAATAAGGTAAGATAAACGGAGGAACGCGGAGCAGAAGGGAGCAGGGCATGTTAGATAAATATGGTATCAACAGGGTCATAGAACCAAAAGGCTCCATGCCGGTAACTGCGTGGAAGCTGGACAACTCCAGAGCCATCACAAGGAGAGAAGCGCGGCTCAGACTCACACGGGTGCATATTGAGCGCGACAGCTTTCAGCAGATTTGCAGTGAATGCGGATTTGACAAGGCAAAGGTCATGGGACGAATCCTGGATATTGTCGGGCGGCGTGGGAAGCTGCACAATCCTTTCACAAACAGCGGCGGCACATTTTACGGCCAGCTGGAAGAAATGGGAGAACACTATCAGCAGCATACTTCATGCAAGATTGGGGATGAAGTCATCGTCTGTACCAGCGCTACGGGAATGCCCCTGCATTTAGACCGGATCAAGGAGATCGATTATAATTACGGCGACATTCTGGTGGAGGGATATGCCATTTTATTTGAATCATCCTCTGTTTTTCCCAGGCCAGAGGGACTTTCCATCAACTACACTATTGCAGCCTTAGATGAAGCCTCCACCTTTGAAACAATTAACAGCAAAGTGGAAAAGGGAATGACCGTCATGCTCATTGGAAAGGACATTATCACCACCATGTTTTACGCGGGAAGCCTCAAGCATTCTCTGGAAAATCAGGTGCGGATACTGGCTGTCATGGATGCGGATCAGGGGAGCCTGGGCATCGCATCAGAAGAGGAAGCCGGCCAGCTTCTGTCCTGCTATGTGGACAAACTGATTATTACCGATATTACGAGACCGCTGGATGCTTATGAAGAAGTCTTTCGCTATGAAAAAAAGCTGGTGGATATGACGGTCAATACAGAAGACCTGAGCGGCTCAGAAACACTGACTGTACTCATGACAGCTCCTGGAGGCTCCATCTTTTTTACCAGTCTGGAAAACGGATACAGCACAGCCGTTCTCATTGCAGAGTCCATGGCAAAGGAGCTGGCCGCATATTCGCTGGATCAATATACGGATCGCTATTTCGAGTATACGGTAGGAAGCCTGCGCAGGATGAAGGCTGAGCTGGAAAAGGTCAACCAGTTTTATGAAAAAGCTGGGGATAGCCGGAGCATGACGGAGAAAAGAGCCCGGGAAATTATGCAGAAACGGTCGGAGAAAATTGATGACTTTGTTTTTCGAAGCCCGGTAACAAAGACGATGATCGACGAAGTGCTGAACATCGCCAATTACGACTGCAACGTCATTATCCAGGGGGAGACCGGCTCAGGAAAGGAAAAAATCCTGGGGCTGATCCACAAAAACAGCTCCCGCAGCGGAAATCCCTGTGTGCGGATAAATTGCGCCACTATCCAGGAAAATCTTGCAGAATCCGAGTTTTTCGGCTATGAGGCAGGAGCCTTTACAGGCGCCCAGGCAGCAGGGAAAAAGGGCTATTTTGAACTTGCCAATAACGGGATCCTGTTTCTGGATGAGATCGGACAGCTGTCCCTTAATATGCAGTCAAAGCTTCTGCGTGTCCTGCAGGAAAACGAGTTTTTCCGCATTGGCGGAACCCGGCAGCTTTCCGTCAATGTGCGGGTCATCTGTGCCAACAATATCCCGCTGAAAAAGCTGGTGGAGCAAGGAACTTTCCGGGAGGATCTGTATTACCGGCTCAACATCTGCACGATTGATGTGCCGCCTCTGCGGGAGCGGAAAGAGGATATTTACGTGCTCTCCGATGCTTTTGTGGCAGGATATAATAAAAAATACAGTGTGGAAAAAGAATTTTCACCTGCAGCCATGGCAAGGCTCCATCAGTATGACTGGCCGGGAAATGTGCGGGAGCTGGAAAATGCAGTCCACCGAATGGTCATCAGCAGTAGGGGAAACATCATTGATGAAGAAGATGCGGACATGGTCATTAATGAGCGGCTTTATGACGATGTTGTCTTTGATATTAAAAAATACATGAAGGGAAGGGAACGCTTCTCCTTTGGAGAAATCATTGCGGAGCAGGAGAAAAAGCTGATCCAATATGCCTTGAAAAAAGAAGGCTCCACAAGAAAGGCAGCAGCATTTCTCAATATGACACAGGCACAGCTTTCCCGAAAAAAACTGAAATATGATTTATAGCAGCCGAGACATCCAGTTGCATTGCCAGTCTGGTTGGAAAATGGCTGCTGCATTTGAAAAGAGAGGAGATTACAGAGCATGAAAGTGTTAAAAAGTGCAAAACAGAGAACGGCAGAGGACAGGAGCCGTTTACAGAAAACGGTTCGTGAAATTATGGATCATGTAATTAAAAACGGAGACAAAGCTTTGCTTGAATATAATGAAAGCTTTGATGCCTGCAGGAGGGATACCCTGCGGATTTCCAGGGAGGAAATTGAAGAAGCATACAGACAAGTGCCTCAGCAGGATTTAGAAGATATCCGCAGAGCCGCGGCGAATATCGAAGCCTTTGCAAAAGCGCAGAAGGAGACAGTAGGGGAGCTTAACGGATTTTCACCAGCGCCGGGAATACAGCTGGGTCACAGGGTTATCCCGGTGGATTCCTGCTGCTGCTATGTTCCGGGAGGCGGCTATCCCCTTTATTCCACAGCTCTGATGCTGGGAATTCCGGCAAGGGTGGCTGGCGTAAAGCGGATTACCGCGTGCTCACCAGTTATCAAAGGCACGGATCAGATTCACCCAAAGACTCTCGTTGCAATGGACGTTGCAGGAATCCACGAAATTTACGCCCTGGGCGGGGCACAGGCAATTGCCGCGTTTTCCTATGGAACACAGCAGATCGGGGCTGTGAACCTGATTGTAGGGCCGGGAAACAGCTTTGTGACAGAGGCAAAGCGCCAGTGCTACGGAAAGGTGGGAATTGATTTTGTAGCAGGCCCAAGCGAAGTGCTGGTCATTGCAGACAGCCAGGCAAACCCGGAACTGATAGCAGCCGATCTTCTGGCCCAGTCGGAGCACGATCGGGAGGCAAAGGGGCTTGTAGTAACGACAGATGAGAATTTGGGAAAGGCGATCCAGGCTGCAGTCTGCCGGCAGCTTGAAACTCTGGATACAAAGGAAATTGCAGAGTGCTCCTGGAATGACTTTGGGGAAATCCTCATAGCAGAAAGTCTGGAGGAAGCAGTAGCCTATGCCAACGAATACGCGCCGGAGCATCTGGAGGTGAATGTAGAAGAAAGCAGGACAAAGCAGGTAACAGATGGTCTGCGCAATTACGGATCCCTTTTCGTCGGAGGGAATACGGCAGAGGTATTTGGGGACTATGCTTCCGGCACAAACCATACACTGCCGACTCTCGGAGCCGCCCGCTATACAGGCGGCGTGTGGGTAGGAACCTTTCTGAAGATCTGTACGTGGCAGAGTATGTCAAAAGAGGCCATGCTTGGGATTGCGCCTCTGGTATCCAATCTGGCAAGAGGAGAAGGTCTCATTGGCCACGCCCGGGCAGCCGAAATACGGATAGAACAAAGCAAATAAAACAAATAGAGGTCTTACCGGAATTAAGAGGTGGGGCCTTTGTTTTTTGTCTGCTTGCAGGACAACGAGACGCACAACAGCGCTACTTTAAAGGTGTCAGAATGCCTCCGCCTGGCAGGCTGATGGTTTTTCCGCTGAGCCATCTATTGGAATCGCAGCTTTTGTCATAGTAAATCGTATATCCGTTTGACAAAATATTGCGGCAGGAAGCATCCAGATTCGTAAGCTCTGTGACATAGCTGTCTCCTGTCACATTCCAGGTACTGCTTTTATCCAGGAAAACAGAGACAGATTTAGCCTTCCTGTTGGGGTTAACGGCGCCGGTCAGAGTCGTTCGCTTTGTCAGGGATAAGGAAACCGTATCAGCAGAAGTACAGGTAACATCACCCTTTAATGTCTGTCCCGTTCCATGGAGCGTCAGGTTTGTCCCACGATTTTCCTTGTAACCGGAACCAGGTTTCTTAAAGGAGGCTGGTTTTGAATCCTGTTCGACATCGGTTTGAAGCGTGTCCCCGGCATCAGTATCTAACTTATCAGCAGAAAGATCAGGGGAAATGGAGCTGTCCGTTTTTTCTCCTGATGCAGCAGATGTTTCTGCAGATTCCTTTCCGGAGGAGGCTCTGACAGGGGTCAGCTTGCCGCCGCCTGGAAGAGCAACTGTTTTTCCACCGAGCCATTTGTTTGCCGAATTGCCCGCATCATAATAAATGGTATGTCCATTTGATAAAATGTTGCTGCAGGAAGTCTTCTGATTCATAAGCTCTGTAACATAGCTGTCTGCAGAAACGCTCCAAAAACTGCTTTGATCCAGAGAAACTGAGGCAGACTTTGCCTTACCGCTGTGATTGACAGCCCCTTTCAGGGAACTCCTGTCTGTCAGAACCAGAGAAACGCTGCTGGCAGCATCACAGATAATATCACCTTTAAAGACTTGACCGATCCCTTTCAGCGTAAAATCCCCGCCGCTTTTTTTGCTGGACTTTGCGCTGTCTGTCCCTTTGCCGGAGACCTTTGCAAGAATTCCACTGCTAAAATACAGACTTGAGTTTTCAAGTACAGAAGAGGCTTTTGTATTGGTGATATAAAACATGGGTCCCTTGGATGTGGTGGTCAGCTTGGAATCGGCCGCTTTTAAGACTGCCTCTTCTGTGGCAGTTTGTTCTGTGGAGCTTTGCCGCAGCAGAATGCCGTGATTTCCAGCACCCTGAAGAATGCAGTCCTTTAAGGTGATTTTGCTGTCTCCTTCCACAATGGCAATCTGGCTGCTGGCTGCGCTGCCGGAGGTATTGGTGCAGGTAACCGTACCAGCGGAGTAAATGCAGGGGCTCCCTTTGCCAGAGGCACGCAGGGTGGTGTTGCGGACTTTGATTACATTATCCTCGCCGCTTGCGTAAACAGGAGCACATTTAGCTCCCTTTGTGGTAATTTTTCCGTTAGAGGCCACAATTGTTCCGCCACAGACAGCATGAAGGCCGCAGGAAAGGCTTTCTGTTGTATTGATTTTAAACTTGGCGAGACGGATTTTCGTGCCCTTTCCAGCAGCAAAAACAGCATTGGAGCCTGCCGCGCTGGAATGAAATGTCGTATTCTTGACGGAGGCAGAACTTCCCCCGCAAGTCAGCAGGATGGAGTTGAGCCCATAAGCGCTGCTGTTCGCCTGGCTGGTGGTATTACCGGATTTTGTAAGTCTGCCCTCCCGCAGCTCCAGAGTACCCTGATCCGCCACAAGAACTGCGCTTATATCCGGTTCACTGGAGTCAAAATCCTGATTGACTAGAGTCTTTTCCTGGTGGCGGATCGTATACGCTGCACTGGGAGATACATCCCCCTTTTTCGGGCTCGTTCCCAGGATGCTTTTTTCCTGAAGCGTTTCAATGCTGGAAACCAATTTTCCCGTAAAGGTCAGCTTTACTAGCTCGCCTTCTGTAAGATTTCCAGTATCAACATCTTCGGAAAGGGTATATGCGGCAGCATCTCCATCCGGCGTAAATCCGCAGTTAGCCTCAGCTGATGATTCTGCAGGGTTATTTCCTTTTTTGGAACCAGAAGCGCCTCCCTGGTTTTCATTCTCCTGATTTTCAGAAACAGTGCCGCTTTCCTGATCCGGAGAAACTGGTTTCTGATAGCTTCCTGTTTGTACTGTGATTTCACTGCTGCTGATATGGGTGATTTTTCCATATATTACATTGTCACTGCAAGCGGCAAGCCCTGTGCAGGCTGCCAGAACAATGAGGAGCAGAGCTGCTTTTTTCCTGAACATTGCAAGTACCCTCCTGCTTGGTATCATGCCACTATTCTACAGAAGAAATGTGTTGTTACGGTGGAGAAGTACAGGCAATTGTCTAAATTCCGATTTTTTGAAGATCAACAAACTGCCTGGCCGCTCTGGGGCTCCTGCCATTGCACCGCAGGGCATGGGCTTCAGCCTTTTGAAACAGCTCATCTTCCGGCAGCTCCAGCCTATAGTCTCTGGCCAGATTTTTGACGATCGCAAGGTATTCTTCTTTATCCGGCCGCTGGAAGGTGATGGTCAGACCAAAACGAGCGGCAAGGCTCATGGTCTCCTGCAGGGTATCGTTTAAATGGAGATCATCGCCGACCCGTTCTCCCATGGTTTCCTTTACCAGGTGGCGGCGGTTGCTGGTAGCATAAATGGCAATATTTTTGCCGCAGGCGGAAATGCTTCCCTCTAAAATCGCCTTCAGCGCGGAAAAATTATCATCGTTTCCCGTAAAGCTCAGATCATCGATAAAGAGGACAAACTTTAGGGGATTGGCAGAAAGCTCCTCAATCACCGAAGGGAGCCGATAGAGCTGGTTCTTCTTAACTTCTAAAAGGCGCAGTCCTTTTGGGAAAAAGTAGCGGCAGACTGCCTTGATGGTTGAACTCTTTCCCGTCCCCGCATCGCCGTACAGCAACATATTGCTGGCGCCGTTTCCGCTGATCAGAGCTTCGGTGTTTTTTATAATAAGAGACCGCTCCCGCTCATAACCAAAGAGCTGCTCAAGACTCTGGCTGTCAGGGTGTTTTACTGGCGCAATGGCCTTATCATCCAGATGGAAGGCAAAATATTTGGAGTACATGCCATAGCCTGTGGTAGGAAGCTTCATAATCCGCTCCTTGTAATCGTAGTGAAAATCAAAGACCGTATTTTCCCAGTCCGGCAGAAATCCTTTGTAGCCGATGACAGACTTTACAGCCTCAGAAGTGACGGAGGAAAGGGCCTGGAGCGTATTAAGCTCTGAAACAAGGCAGTCCTCCACAAGGCGGGAAAGATGCGTTCCCTTTGCCTTTTCTTTTACATAAAAATTTTCGTCATTTCGGAGCAAATGATTCATATAAACGCCCAAATCTGCCCCGGCTTCGTATAGGTGGGCTGCAAATTCACTGTAAGCGCTTACCTGCCTTTGGAGCCCCTTTTCATCCAGAGCATCCACAAGACGCTGAAAGCTGCGGACAACCGGATCGGAAAGCAGATCGCGGAAAATCGTCAGGGAACTCAGCTTTAAATTTAATTCTAAAAGATGTTTCTTCATAAGTAGTATCCTCAGTTCTAAAAGATTTCTTCTATTATAATGAAAAACAGCGGGGAAAAAAAGAGGGATTGCAAATTTTATAAAACCCATTACAATAGATACAGGAGAAATACGAAAAATACTACTTGTAAGCCGGGCATCCGGCTTTGGAATACAACAGGACAGGGAGGAAAAACAGATGCTGACGCTGGACCGAATCTATCACGCGGCCTTTACACTCAAGGATGCGGTACGAAAAACGGATCTGATTCTGGCGCCCGGTCTGAGCCGGGAAAACCAGATTTATTTGAAAACAGAAAACCTGCAGATGACAGGAAGCTTTAAGGTCAGAGGAGCCTATTACAAGATAAGCCGCCTCAGCCAGGAGGAAAAGGACAGGGGGATCATCGCCTGCAGCGCGGGAAATCACGCTCAGGGGGTAGCCCTTGCGGCAAGCAAAAATAATATCCCATCCCTCATCTGCATGCCGGACTGCGCGCCCATCAGCAAGGTAGAAGCGACCAAAAGCTTTGGGGCGGAAGTCTGTCTGGTAAGCGATACATATGACGATGCTTATCAGAAAGCAGTTGAGCTGCAGGAGGAAAAGGGATACACCTTTATTCATCCTTTTGATGATCTGGATGTAATTGCAGGGCAGGGTACCATTGGCCTTGAAATCCTCGATCAGCTGGATGATGTGGACGCAGTAGTGGTGCCGGTGGGCGGAGGAGGCCTTATCAGCGGCGTAGCGGCGGTCATCAAACAGTTAAAGCCAGACTGCAGGATTTACGGCGTTCAGGCAGCAGGCGCTCCCAGCATGTACGAGTCGGTTCTTGCTCATGAGAAAAAAGTTCTGGAAAGTGTCGATACCTTTGCAGATGGAATTGCGGTAAAGGTGCCGGGAGCCAATACATATGAGCTGGTCTGCCAGTATGTGGATCAAATGGTGACGGTTACAGAGGATGAAATTGCCGCAGCTATCCTGGCCCTGATGGAAAAGCAAAAGCTGGTGGCAGAAGGCGCGGGGGCCGTTTCAGTAGCAGCCGTCATGTTTGGAAAAATTCCTTTGAAAAACAAAAAAATCGTCTGTCTTGTAAGCGGCGGAAACATTGATGTGAATATCCTCAACCGGGTCATTACAAGGGGTCTGATTATGAGCGGCAGGAGAAATACTCTGACCATTGCCCTGATGGACAAGCCGGGACAGCTGGTGGGCGTCAGCGAAATCATCAGCAGCTGCGGCGGCAACGTGGTTGCGGTTCACCACGATAATGGGGATCCCAATATGGCAATCAACAGCTGTTTTCTGAAAATTGTCATGGAAACCCGCGACCGGCAGCAGGCGGATCTCATCGAACGGCGGCTGACAGAGGCGGGCTTTGAGCTGGTAAAATAAAAAAGAAAAAGCTGCAGTCTCTCCGGTAGCCGGAAAAGCTGCAGCGTGTCTTATGTTATTGTTATTTTACCTCAACCGTCCAGTCCATGGTGTCTTCCACATTGCCGGTCTGGATGCCATACAGGGTATCGTAGAGCTTCTGGGCAATAGGGCCGATATCCCCGTTGTTGAGGATCATCTTGTCCCCCTTGTAGCACAGCTCTCCAACAGGAGAAATAACGGCAGCTGTGCCGGAAGCGAACATTTCCTGGAAGGCGCCTTTTTTGTAAGCATCTACAACTTCATCAATAGTCAGTCTGCGCTCTGTAATTTTAAAGCCTTCTTTTTTCAGCAGAGCGATAACCGAATCTCTGGTAATACCCGGCAGGATCGTTCCGTCCAGAGGCGCTGTGATGATTTCATTATCAATGACAAAGAACGCATTGGAGGTTCCGATTTCCTCCACATATTTTCTTTCTACTCCATCCAGCCACAAAATCTGTTCATAGCCTTTTGCGTGAGCTTCTTCCTGAGCCTTCAGGCTGGCAGCATAGTTTCCGCCGCACTTGGCCTCGCCAGTACCTCCGTCTGTGGCGCGTACATATTTATCTTCCACATAAATTTTAGTCGGAGTCAGGCCTCCTACATAATAAGGGCCTACAGGGCTTAAAATAATGATGAACTTATAGTGATTGGAACGCCTTACACCTAAAAATGGTTCATCAGCGATAATGAACGGGCGGATATAAAGGGATGTTCCCTCTTTTTGCGGAATCCAGTCAGCATCTACGCTTACCAGAGCTTTGATAGCCTCTACGTACAGCTCCTCATCGATCTGCGGAATACAGAGCCTGTCGTTGGTACGGTTCGTTCTCTTTGCATTCATATCCGGGCGGAACAGCTGAACCTTTCCAGCCTTGGTTTTGTAAGCCTTCAGACCTTCAAACATTTCCTGCGCGTAATGGAATACAACGGCAGCTGGATCCAGAGACAGAGGTCCGTAAGGAACAATCCTTCCATCGTGCCAGCCTTTGCCTTCTTCATATTCCATGATAAACATATGATCCGTAAAATCCACGCCAAAGCGAAGTGTATCCGGATCTGGTTTTGCTTTCGGGGTTGTTGTCTTGGTTACTGGAAAATTATATTTCATTTTACCCTTCTCCTCCATTCTTTTATCTCTTATATTGATTTTGTAAATTAATAATAAATCTAAAATTGTGATCTGTCAACAATTTATTTGTGATTTTTTTATAAATAAAAACAAATATATCTCCGAGAATTTATACATTTCCCATGAAAAACAGATCTGCTATAATAATAATACAGATTGTGTCGTTTGAAAATAGAAAGTGTGCAAAAAAGGAGGAAAAATCTATGAGATTATGGAAAAAAATTGTCCTTGGGGCAGTGCTTTTGGCCGTGCTTTTTGCAGGAGCGGTTTTTGGCATCAGCGCCCATATGGTCAGCTCGACGGGAGAGCAGATCCTGTGCAGGATGCAGGATAGAGAACAGGCCCTCTCCCAGGAAGAACTGGACAGCCTGAGGGAAAAAGGCGCAGACTGCATTCTGGTTTTGGGCGCAAAGGTAAAAAAGGACGGCTCTCCCAGCTATATGCTGAAGGATCGTCTGGATCTGGCCATCTCCCTCTATAAGGCAGGGGCAGCGCCAAAGCTTCTTCTTTCCGGCGATCACGGACAGGTTCGCTACGATGAAGTCAACGCCATGAAGCAGTATGCCATGGAGCGGGGCGTGCCAAAGGAGGATCTGTTTTTGGATCACGCGGGATTTTCCACCTATGACTCCGTTTACCGGGCAAAGGAAATCTTCCAGGCAGAGCGGATCATTGTCGTGACCCAGAGCTACCATCAGTACCGGGCCCTTTACGGCTGCGGCAAAATGGGCATCAAGGCCTGGGGCGTGGCATCGGATCAGGCTATCTACAGAGGCCAGAACATGCGGGATCTGAGGGAAATCGCGGCCCGGGATAAGGACTTTTTTAAATGGATGGCAAAGCCGGATCCAACTTATCTGGGAGAGGCCATTCCCATCAGCGGCAGCGGGATCGCAAGCCAGGATTGAATTGAAAAAAGAGGCGCCATAGGATATACTTTAGGCATGGCATATAATGAGGTATAAGTAATGAAAAGGCAAATACCGGGCCATGGGGCGAAAGGAAAGCAGGTGAACAGATGAAACGGTTTAATGTTACCGGAAATTGCAGCAGGCAGCAGCATTATATGGTGAATCTGGAGCAGCGGCTGGCAAAAATAAAAAAACAGGTGGACGCGGGAGAATACTTTTCCATAAACAGGGCGCGCCAATACGGGAAAACCACCCTTCTAAATGCTCTTGCAGAATACCTGAAACAGGATTATACCGTGATCCAGCTGGACTTTCAGCTGCTGAGCCATGAGGATTTCTCAGGGGAAGCGGCTTTTTCCTCTGCCTTTTCCAGAGAAGTTCTCACAGCAGTCCAGGAGGGGGAATGGATACCGGAGGGTGTTCTGCAGCCCTTAAGAGCCATTGCCGGCGGTAAGGAACCATCCGTCAGGCTGGCTGTTTTGTTCGGATATCTGAGTCAGTGGTGCGGGCAATCGAAAAAACCTCTTGTTTTGATGATCGATGAGGCGGACAGTACTGCTGATAATCAGGTGTTTTTGGACTTCCTTGCTCAGCTTCGGGGATATTTTATTCACCGCCAAAAACGCCCGACCTTCCATTGCGTAATCCTGGCAGGCGTTTACGATGTCAGGAACTTAAAGCAAAAACTCAGGCCGCAGGCCGATCACAGGCGCAACAGCCCCTGGAATATTGCTTCGGATTTTACAGTAGACATGAGCTTCTCTGCGGAGGATATTGGGGGCATGCTGGCAGACTATGAGGAGGAGCATCATACGGGGATGAATATAGGCGCTATGGCAGAGGAGCTTTATGCATACACGGCAGGTTATCCGTTTCTGGTATCTCGAATTTGTCAGATCATAGATGAACGGCTGATGGGAAGCAGGGATTACCCGTCTGGAAGCGCTGCCTGGAGCAGAAGTGGTTTTCTGGAAGCTGTAAAACTTTTGCTGGCGGAAAAAAATACGCTTTTCGACTCTCTGATCAGTAAGCTGGACGATTACCCAAAGCTGAGGGATATGTTATACGCGTTGCTTTTCTGCGGGCAGAGCATTACGTATAATCTGGATGACGCGATTATGGATATGGCCTCTATGTTCGGATTTATCAAGGTACAGGAAGGTATGGCAGTTGTGGCCAATCGAATCTTTGAAACAAGGCTGTATAACTGGTTCCTAACGGAAAGCGAAGTGCAGGGCAGTGATATTTATCGGGCGGCGCTCCAGGATAAAAATCAGTTTGTACAGGATGGCAGGCTGAATATGGAACTGGTGCTGAAAAAATTTACGGCGCATTTCCATGACTTATATGGGATGAAAATGGAAGTCTTTGCAGAAGAGGACGGAAGACGGTATTTCCTCCTGTATCTCAGGCCGATTATTAATGGCGCAGGCAATTACTATATCGAAGCCCGTACCCGCAGTATGAGGCGAACCGATGTGATCGTGGATTATCATGGCGAACAGTTTGTAATTGAGATGAAGGTCTGGCGGGGAGAAGAATATAATAAGAGAGGACGGCAGCAGCTTGCCGATTATCTGGAGGAATATCATCTGAAAAAGGGCTATATGCTCAGCTTTAACTTTAATAAGCACAAGCAAACAGGCGTAAAGAAAATTCACTTTGGAGACAAACTTTTAGTAGAAGCTGTCGTTTAGCAGATACCGGGCCATGGGGCGAAAGGAAAGGATTACCATGAAAAGCAAAGTAGCAATCGCAGAATGCAGAACCTACAGGCAGGAGCCGGCAGAAAGGGCAATAGAAACTGTCCTGGATCTGCTGGGAGGCTGGCAGGAGTTCGTATCTCCCGGAGAAACCATTCTTTTAAAGCCCAATCTTCTGGCAAGATGCGAGCCGGAAAAAGCCTGCACCACCCACCCGCAGATCTTTGCTGCGGCGGCTAGGAGTCTTCAGAAGGAGGGCTTTGAGAACCTGCTTTACGGAGATTCCCCGGGAAACCATTTGATGGGCACGGAGCAGACTGCCGAGGGCTGCGGGATCCGGCAGGAAGCGGAAGCGCTGGGCATTGGTCTTGCTGATTTTTCCAAAGGGGAGAAGGTGATGTATCCCCAGGGTTATGAGGCGGATCATTTTGTCCTCTGCAGCGGCGTCCGTTCCGCTGATGCCATTATCAATCTGTGCAAAATGAAGACCCACCAGCTAGAGCGGATAACCGGCGCGGTGAAAAATACCTTTGGCTGTGTGTATGGCTTCAACAAAGCGGCTTCCCATGCCAGATTCCCCAACGCAGACTCCTTTGCCAAAATGATCGCAGATTTGAATCTGCTGGTAAAGCCCAGACTTCACATTATGGACGGAGTCATTGCTATGGAAGGAAACGGCCCTCATTCCGGAGAGCCCATGCCCATGTATGTGATTCTCGCCTCCGCCGATCCGGTGGCCCTGGACAGCGTTTTCTGCCGGCTGGTGGATCTGGATCCAGCCCTGGTGCCGACGAATGTCTATGGCCAGGAATACGGAGTCGGTACATATGAGGAAGAACGGATTCAAATCCTGACTGAGGAAGGAGAAGTCTCCATGGCTGAGGCTGTCTCCAAATGGGGAAACGCGGACTTTAATGTGGAGCGGGGAGCTGACTTTAAGGGACAGCTGAACGCCATCCGCTTTCTGCAGCCCCTGCTGGATCGAAAGCCCTATGTAAAAAAACAGCTCTGCGTAGGCTGCGGCATCTGTGTGCAGGCCTGCCCCCTGGAAGAAAAGGCCATTTATCTGAAAAATGGAAAACCGGCTTACCGCTATCGAACATGTATTAAATGCTACTGCTGCCAGGAAATGTGCCCGGAAAAGGCCATTGACGTAAAGCAGGGCCGCCTGGCCAGGCTGGCAGATCGGAACTGGAAGGTCTGATTTTGGGAACTTCCCGCTTTTTCTCCGCATATTCTGTACTTTATAGTGAGGTTATGTAAGAACCGATGCGGCAGACTTCTTTTTCGCCTTCTGGTAAAGAAGGGGATGCCAAATCGGTCAGGAGGAAAAGAAATGATTTATTTAGATAACGGCGCTACATCCTTTCCAAAGCCAAAGGAAATGATAGAGGCTATGGACGCGTGCATGCTGTCCTACTGCGGTAACCCGGGGCGTTCGGGCCACGATTTGTCCCGCAGGACAGGTGAGGAAGTATACAAAACCAGAAAACGTCTGGCGGGTTTCTTTCATATTTCAGATCCGGAGCAGGTGATCTTTACAAGCAATACGACTCAGGCTCTCAATATGGCCATAAAAGGAGTGCTGGGAAGAGGCGATCATGTTATTACCACTTCCATGGAACACAACTCCGTTCTGCGGCCTATCCGCGCGTTAGCGGAGCAGGGAGTAACGTATACCATTGTGCCATGTGAAAGGGATGGAAGTCTTACGCTTTCCAGGATGGAACAGGCCATTCGTACCAATACAAAGCTGATGGTCTGTACGCAAGCCTCCAATGTAACAGGGACGATTCTTCCGGTAAAGGAGCTCAGCAGACTGTGTAGGAAAAACCATATTTTGTTTCTGACAGATGGAGCACAGGGAGCGGGCCATCTGCCTATGGACGCGCGGGATTTCGACATGCTGGCCGCGCCGGGACACAAGGGGCTTTTGGGCCCGCTGGGAACCGGATTTTTATATGTGAGAAAAGGAGTTGACATAAAACCGATTATGGAAGGCGGTACGGGAACAGCATCAAAGGACATCGTTCAGCCCCGGGAGTTGCCGGAAGGCTATGAAGCGGGGACCATCAATGCGCCGGGCATCATCGGGCTGGGAGCTTCCCTTTCTTTTGTGGAGAAAATAGGAATGGAAGCCATATGCGGCCACCAGCGTGAATTGACCCAGATGCTGGACTGCAGCCTGAGAAATATGAAGCATGTAACCGTCTATGGCCCCTGCGACTGCCGCAAAAAAGTGGGAATTGTTACATTTAATATAGAAGGATATGATTGCGAAGAAACAGCATCGCTTTTAAACGATGAATTTGGAATTGCAGTGCGGGGCGGCTTTCACTGCGCGGGTCTGGCCCACAAGACCATTGGCACTTGGGATACAGGGGCGGTCCGCATGAGCGTAGGAATTTACAACACAAAGCGGCAGATGGAAATTGCGGCAGACGCGATAAACAAGCTGGCAAAAAGAAGATAGGGACAGGAGCAGATGCCCCTATCCCCTTACTTCATCAATCCCCAGATTGGCCAGCTCATCGGCCCGATTGTTTTTTTCTGTAACATATTGAAAGTCTTCAAAGGAATAGCCGCTGCCATTCCACTGAAGGAACTTTTCATAAAGCTTGTCAAAATTAACAGAGGAGCTCTCCAGATTTACGTGGCCCTTGACCCGGTAAAAGGAAATGGTATGGCGATCCAGATAGGGCAGCAGCTCTTCCCACAGATCCCGGTTTTCCACCGGCTTTTTTGCAGATGTCTGCCAGCCGTTTTTCAGCCAGTTTACATACCATTTTTTGCGAAAGCAGTCCATCAGATAAGAACTATCCGAATAAACCTCTATGATTTGATTTTCCTTTTTAACCGCCCGCAGCGCTTCCAGCAGAGCTGTCATTTCCATCCGATTGTTGGTGGTATTTTTTTCACCGCCGTGAAGTTCCTTGCTGCGGCCTGCGAATTCCAAAATTGCCCCCCAGCCCCCGGCATTTTTTTTGCTCTGATTGCCGGAGCATCCTCCATCCGTATAAATCCGTAATATTCTATCCTGTTTCATGCTGTCCATACCTCATATAAAAATTCCATTTGCAGGATATTATACCTGTAAATGAGGCTGCCCGCAAGAGATATCATCCTGCATTTCCGATAAATCCAAAAGAAAAATCCTAAGTCCGCAGGCCGCCTCCGGATTGACAGCCGCCTCCAAGTGGAGTATCCTAATAAATGTATCGTAAAAAATCGAAATCAATCAGGAAAAGAGGACAGGAAATGTCATTCAATTTTTGCTCCCTTGCCAGCGGCAGCAGCGGAAACTGCTATATGGCTCGCTATGGAGGGACGGTGATTTTAGTAGACGCAGGAATCAGTGGAAAGCGAATCTTCGAAGGGCTGCAGACTGCGGGAGTTTCCCCGGAGGAGCTTTCGGCAGTGCTGGTGACACATGAACATATCGATCATGTAAAGAGCCTGCCGGTTGTTACAAAAAAGGCGCCGAATGTTAAAGTTTACGCCAACGAGCAAACCTGGCAGAATATAGAGCGCAAAGTGGCAGATGAGAAAAAAGCCTTTTTCCTTACAGGAGAGGATTTTACCATCGGGGATATCCGGGTTCGCTCCTTTCCCATTCCGCATGACGCAGCTGAGCCGGTGGGTTTTTCCCTCTTCGCAGGGGGAAGGCAGATCAGCATTGTGACGGATGCAGGCTATGTTACAGAGGAAATTTTCCGGGAAATTACAGATGCGGATCTGTTAGTGCTGGAGGCCAACCACGAGGTGGAGGTATTGCAGATGTGTAATTACCCATACAAGACAAAGCGCCGGATCTTAGGCGATGAGGGACACCTTTCCAATGTGACGGCGGCAAAATGCATATGCAGACTCATGGAAACAAAGGACAAGGCGCGGCGTATTCTCCTGGGCCATTTGAGCCATCAAAACAACGAACCGGAGCTGGCAAAGCTGACTGTGGGAAACATTCTGCAGGAAGAGGACATATACATAGGCGACCGGCTGAAGATGGATGTCATACTGCGGGACTGCGTAAGCCCAGTATATAAAGTATAAAAACAAGCGTCAGCACGCTGGAAAAGCAGGCAGAAACCATGAAAATTACCATACTTACGGTTGGGAAAATAAAAGAAACATATTTAAAGGATGCGATTTTGGAATACAAAAAGCGTCTGGGGAGCTATTGCAGGCTGGAACTGATAGAAGTGCCTGATGAAAAGGTGCCGGATAAAGCGGGAGAGGCGCTAAACGAAAGCATTCGCGACAAAGAGGCGGATCGGATCCTGAAACACATCAAAGACGATATGTTCGTCGTAACCCTTGAAATACAGGGGAAGATGCTGAGCTCAGAGGAGCTGGCGGATAAAATGGGACAGCTGGCTCTCGGGGGAAAAAGCAGCATTGCCTTTGTTATCGGCGGCTCTATCGGTCTGGGAAAGGCAGTGATCGGGCGATCCGACTATGCCCTCAGTTTTTCCAAAATGACCTTCCCTCACCAGCTGATGCGGGTCATTTTGCTGGAGCAGATTTACAGGAGCTTTAAGATTCTCAAAGGGGAAACCTACCATAAATAGAAAGAGAGGAAACGATGAAAAAAATATTAAGACTGCAGAGCGCGCTTTTAAAGGAAATTGATAAATATGAAAAGCTGGTGCCGGAGCGTTCCCATTTTATCGACTGGGAGCGGGTGCATATTTCAAGCTGCGCAAAGCTGGGATACATCTTTGCTGAAGAGCGGGGCGTGGATCCAATTCTGGCTGCCTGTGCCTGCGCGGTTCACGATTATGGCCGCATCATTACCGGCAAACAGGAAAACCATGCGGAAGTCGGATACGAACCGGCCATGGAATTCCTGCGGGGAACTGGTCTCTTTGAAGAGGATGAAATTCAGCAGATGGGAATTGCCGTAAAAAATCACAGCAAAAAGGGCGAAGTGGGAAGTCCCTTAGAGGAGATCGTAAAGGATGCGGATGTGCTGGACTTTTACCAGTACGGCTACGGCTTTGCGAGGGAAGAGCAGAAGATCCGCCTGGAACAGCTGCTGGGCCGGGAAGTATAAGGCCCAGGCTTATCTATGAAGCGAGTAAAACACTGCGCGGAGCGGGAATATCTGGATACGCTGCAGCTATCCGGACTCTTAGGAGAGATTCGGACAGAAGAGCGGGATGCGGCGGCAGCAGAGCTGCAATTTCAGGTCTGCACTTACAGCAAAGGTGAACTCATTTTTCTGGAGGGCGAGGCAGTACAGGAAGTTGCAATCCTCCATACCGGCACAGTCCGCGGTGAAAAGTTTCATATGGAAGGAAACGTCGATCTGATGTACCTGTACAGGAAAGGGGAAACCTTCGGCGCTGAGGCAGCTGTATCAAGGCGCAAATCCTCGCCCCTTACATACGTGGCAAATGAAGACAGCTCCGCTATTCTGATTCCCTTTAAAGGGATCTGCGAAAGCCGTTATGCGGGACCGGTTACCCTGGCGCTGCTACAGATCCTGGCGGACGACAACATCAAAAAGCTTTACAAAATCGAAATGTTATCAAAGCGAGGCCTGCGGGAACGGATTATGACCTATCTGCGGATTATGAGGAAAAAAGCTGGCAAAGAAACCTTTTCCATTCACATGGATCAGATGCAGTTTGCCCAGTATTTGTGCGTCAACCGCAGCGCCCTGTCTTATGAGCTCAATGCCATGAAACGAGAGGGGATCATCCGCTTTAAAAAAGACCGCTTTGAAATTTTAGAAAAAAATGAATAAAATGTTGGCGAGACAACAGAATTGGAATGGCAGTTGTGGTATATTAGGTTCATGGTGATCGTAAACCACACCTTCTTCAAACATAATAATAATTTGCCCAAAAAACAGCGATGGAACTTTTCTGTGGCTGTTTTTTGCTGTTCCATAAAATCGATGGCAGCATAAGAACCGGCTTTTGTGCATAAAATAATGCGAGAGAATTCCAGGCTTACTAAATGTTCGGAAGAAGGATGAGAAAGGATTATGAAAACGTTATGCAGCGCCATTTTGCTGGCCGGCCTTTTATTTTTTGCATGCCCTGCCGCTGCGTTTTGCGCAGAATACGATGGGGACCAGATTATACTGTCCTGGTCAGAGGATAACACCCACACCCAGACCATCACCTGGCACAGCGAGGCAAAAAAGGAAGGCTATGTTCAGTACAGCCCCAAGGGTCAAAAGCTGTCTGCTGCCAGTCAGGTTAAGGCGCAGATAACGGAGGTGGGAAAACAGGGTTATTACCGGTATGAAGCTGTTATTAAAGGCCTAAGCGGGAATACAGCATATGACTACCGCATCGGGGATGGCGAAAACTGGAGCAGGACGAGGAACTTTAGAACTGCTCCGCCCAAGGCATCCAGGCAGGGAAAAACAGAAGGCTCAAAAAGAAATGAAGCTTTTGAATTTCTCTACCTGGGAGATGTCCAGTACCGACAGAGAACCAGGGACTACCCGGCATGGGGAAAGCTGGTGCAGGATATCAGGCAGAGAAACCCAGGCATCGCCTTTGCTCTGACAGGGGGAGATATGGTCAACTCCAGCAGAAAGATGAAGGACTGGAATTTATTTCTGCAGGCCGCATCGCCGGTCTTTTCCTATATTCCGCTGATGACGATTATCGGAAATCATGAAACTTCAGTAAAGGCGGATTACTATATGGAAATGCTGGCGCTTCCGGAAAACGGTCCTTCAGGTCTGGAGGAAGAATTTTATTCTTTTGATTATGGAAGCTGTCATATTACTGTGATCAATACCTGCTTTTTCCTGGAGAGCAGAAAAACCTGTGAACAAGACTGGGAAACAAAGCTCAGGGAAATAAACGACTGGATGCAGGATGATTTGGAAAGCAGCAATGCGGAATGGCACATTATCGCTATGCACCACCCGGCCTACGGGATTTCGGATCAAGATCCAATTTACGAGCAGATTCGAGAAGAATGGGAGCCGATTTTTGAACAGGGAAACGTGGATCTGGTGTTCTGCGGACACCAGCATCTTTACATGCGGACAAAGAAGATCGGCGGAATTACTTATATTATGGGCAATTCCGGTAAACGGAGAAGTACCTGGTATGACGGGGAAAACGCGCCGGATTACAGCGCTGCGCTGGATGCGGTAAGCAGCAATTATCAGCTGGTTTCGGTCAGCAGCAGAGAACTTTCCGTAACCTCCTATGATGAGGAAGGTCAGATTATCGACAAATGGACGAAGAAAGCAGAGCGCTTTTCCGGGCTAAAGGCTGCAGCAGCAGGACTCCTCATCATGCTGCTCCTTTTGAGCGGGGCCTTATTGGGCCTCAAAAAATGGAAAAGGAGATGAGCATGGAAACGGACAGGAGCCATGAAAGCAGGAGACCTCTAACCCGGGTAGTGTGGTGTCTGGGGTGGGTAATTGGTGGTATCAGCTAGACTCCACACTAGTTAATGTGCTAAATCTGTCCCTGACCGAACTTTTTTGCAGCAGAAAGATAACGGGCAAGAGCGCCCATGTTTACATAATAATAAGAAAAACGGTCGACTTTTTTTACCTGGATCAGATCGGAATCTACCAGCTTTTTAATATGCTGGGATATGGTTGCTTGAGAATAAGGAAAAGCGGCCACCACATCCTTGTTGCACACATCCGTGCGCTCTCGGTTGCACTGCATGATAAAGCGATAAATATTAATTCTCGCAGGATGGGCCAGTGCATCAGATACTTTTGCAATGAGCAGGACTTCATCATCCTGCATGGAATCGGATTCTTTTCTGAGTCTCATACTATAATTTCCTCCTGATTAAAACAAAGTGCTTATTAACAATACACTTTTTTGTAGGATTTTGTCAAGAAAAAGTAGCTGTTTTTAGAGGAAATTTTTTTGTGCTACATTTTGTACAGAGGCAGAGTAAAGGAAAGCTCCGCACCGCCGTGTTCATTATTTTGGGCGACCATATTGCCGGAATGCTGCTTGACAATCTGCATGGAAATGAAAAGACCCAGGCCTGACTGCCTCGGAGGTGCACCGTGGGGATGCATATCCGGATTGATTCGCCGTCCGCCGCTGAAATTACGCTCAAAAATATGAGGTAGATCCTGCTCCGGGATTCCATCGCCTGTATCGCTGACCGTAAAAACAAGTTCTCCCTCCGGGATATTGTAATCATCATCGTCTCCAACTTGTCCTGCAAGCTTTTCGTTGAGATCGGTGCGGCAGGAAACATAAATTTTGCGGCCCAGAGGCGTGTGGCGGATAGCGTTGTTGATGAGGTTGGACACGACCTGCTGAATTCGGTAAGGATCCACGATAAGAATGGTATCCCCGGAAATGCAGGAATGGATAACCGGCTCTCGGCCGGACTGCATAACATGGAACTCACTCTGACTGAGAAGCTCAGAAAATACTTCTTCTGCCTTTTGCTCATAAAACCGGTATTCCAGGCTCTGAGACGTGATATGGGAGGCCTGCGCAAGATCGTCCACAAGGGTTGTCAGCATCCTCGCCTTTGATCCGATCATCTTCAGGTAAGTATCCGTAGATTCAGCAGGGACGATTTTATCCAGAAGGCTCTCCGTATAGCCCTGTATCAGCGTCACCGGCGTCTTGATTTCATGAGAAATATTCTCCAGAAATTCCTTTTTCACCTGCTCGGCAGCCTTCAGCTCTTCTTCCATGGTTTTTCGTTCCGTAATATCCCGCAGGATCCCCTCGATTGCAGTTACTGTTCCAGTGTTGTCACGGATGGGAAGATAGTGGATTTCGGACCAGCGGATGACTGTACCGCTCCGGTAAAGGCAGAGTATCCCATTTCCCGGCTCAGAAATAGGTCGGGAAAAAATGCCTACAATATCTTTGCACTGTTCCATGGTATTGACATAATCAAAAAAGCGATCCGGCATTTCATAAAGCTGTTTTCCCGTTACGCCGATAAGCTGGGCAATAGAGGGACTGACGTATTCGAATGCCTGGGACTTGTAATCGTAGAGGAACATGGAGTCGGAGGAGTTTTCTACCAGCAGCCGAAAGCGGGAGGCCTGGCGGGTATCGAGAAAACGGGCCTTTTTAAAATAAATGATAACCAAAATTAAAATCAGGGCATTGACTGTAAAAATCCCGATAAAGTAGGTAGGGATTGCAAGCCCTCTGTGCTGCAGAGAAAAGCCGAAGTGATTCATAAAAATGCCCCATATGATAATAAAAAAGCTGGCAAGGAGCTTTTCCGGCAGGTTTTGAGTCCAGGAAAAGGAGATAAACATGCAGCCGGCGCAGATGAGCAGGCCGGAACAGTAAATGACATTGGGGATAATCGCCAGTGTGTAAACAAAAGGCACCAACGGATACAGCAAAATGAGCAGCAAGGACAGGATCGTCGTCCATTTGATAAAGCCCTTAGGCCTTCTCTGAAAAAAGTAGTGGGTTCCCAGCAGAAAAACGTAAGAGCCGGCCAGCGAAAGGATCTGCCGCAGCATGATATAATAAACCCCGGGAAAAGAACCCTGCAGGTTGAGAAAGTCCAGGAAAAACATGGCCGAATAAACCAGCCAGGAAATGCCCCAAAAACGCATAGAATTCTTTTTGGTCTGCCGGGAAAGTATGAGAAAAATGATGCTCAGCATCAGCGTAGTGGCAGTAGATGCCAGCATGGAATAAGCGGGAATCTGATACATAAGACAGCCTCCTTATCTCTGTTTTTTTGTTTCCCAACGTGTTTTCTATTCTATCACAAAATAAACGGCGCTGCTATAAAAATCAGGGCTGTGCTCCGCAGGCAGGGGTCTTCAAATTGAAAATCGCTCTCTTTTATGATACATTATAAGAAAACCATGGGAATTTATCAGAAAAGACAGTGAAGGTAAGGAGCTATCTATGGAACGGAATCTTCAGCAGTACAAATGGCGCAGTCTGGCAGCCTTTGCTCTTATGTACAATTTCGTATACCTGGGCAGATTTAATGTATCCTATTTCCTCCCGGAGATTGGCAGCGCGCTGGATTTGAGCGCCATGCAGCAAAACCTGATTGTAAACAGCGTGCTTGTAGCTTATGCAGCGGGAAGCTTTGTAAACGGGTATATGGCGGACCGTTGGGGTGCGAAGCGGACGGTTCTTCTGGGCGGCATCATGTCCGGACTTTTGAATATCGTAGTACCCATGCAGACTCACTGGATTCCGGTGCTGCTGATCTGGCTTGCAAACGGATATTTTCAGTCCATGATATGGGTGGGAGGAATCAGCCTGCTGGCAAACTGGTGGGAGGAAGGTGAGCGAGGCCTGGGAGTTGGAGTCGCCAACTTTTTTTCCGGAATGTCCCATACAACAGCGTACCTGATTCCGATTTTTGTTGTAGCCCTCTGGCCGCAGATGAGCTGGCAGTGGAGCTTTGCCATCCCCATGGTTCTGCTCTTGCTCTCTACGTGGATTTTCAGCGTGGCGGCAGTGGAAAAACCGGAGGAAAAAGGATTGCCTGCCTATTCAATTGAAAATAACAGACACATAGAACGGGAGCAGGTCCTGGAGCAGCTGGCACAGGAGGGGCGTTCCCCCTGGAAGCATTTTTTCAGTCAGCAAAAATTTTTGTGGTGGTGTGCCATAGCCATGCTTTCCAGTATATGCCGGTACGGCCTGCTCAATTGGATCCCCCTTTATTTTAATGAAAAAAATGGAGGCGCTATTCTGAGTGAAACCTTCTCAGAGCTGACACTCCCTGTGGGGATGGCCTTTGGGACTCTGATCATTACTTGGATTGCGGGAACAAAGCTATTTAACAATAAAGGCATTATTGTAACGGCTATGGCGGCTCTCTGCGGCACGCTGGTTATGATTTTTCCCATGGTCGATAACTTTCAGGCCGTTCTGGTGGGGATTTTTTTCACAGGGTTTGCGCTGTATGGCATAAATGGAATACTCTGGCTTCATGCCATTGACCAGGGCTGCAGAATTTTCGCCGGAACAGCGGCGGGAATTTTCAATGGATTCGCCTACTTGGGAGCCTGCCTGGAGGGCGTGGTCTTTCCCGCCGCCATGAAGCTGTTCGAAGCCTCTATGACCGTTTTTGTGGTTATGGAAGTCCTGTGCATCTGCATGGTTATCTGCGGCATGGCTGTCAGCAAAAAGAATACGGTCATCGTACCGGAAGTCAGGGAATAGGGGAAAGCCGGAAAAATCCGGGCGGAAACCGCAGCAGAGTATTGGGCGGAGTACTGCGCCAGGCAGCAGCGAACGTAAGTATAAGTTTGCTTAAAGAATCAGAACTTCATATTGCAAAGAGGACATAGGCGGATTAACATAAAATCATTGGAATAGGAATGGAGGTGCTTATGTCTTTTATTTTGGGAATGGATACAGGTGGAACTTATACGGACGGCGTAATTGTGGATTCGCGGAAAAGAGAAATTATCTGCAAAGCAAAGGCGCTGACTACAAAAGAAGATCTGACTGTTGGAATTAAAAATTGTATCGAAAATCTGGACTTCGACCGCATGGAGGAAATTACCCTGGTATCCCTGTCTACAACCCTGGCTACCAATGCCATTGTGGAGGGCCGCGGTGCAAAGGTCGGTCTGATTTACATGGGCACGGACCTGGAAGGTGACGTTCCTGCGCTGCGAAGGGAAAAGGTGAAAGGCCGTTTTGATATTATGGGGCGGCTGAAGGAGGAACTGGATGAGTCGGAGCTGCGCAGCGTGCTCCTGGATATGAAAGGGATGGTGGAGGCTCTGGCCATTTCCGGATATGCCAGCGTGCGAAACCCAAAGCACGAACAGGAAGTAAAGCGGCTGGCAGATGAAATACTGAACATCCCGGTGGTCTGCGCTCACCAGCTGACTTCTGCCTTGGGCTTTCACCACAGGACTGTAACGGCTGTTTTGAATGGAAGACTGATCCCTATTATTGATGTGCTGCTGCGTTCAGCCAAGAACGTTCTGCAGGAAAAACGGATTTCCGCGCCGATTATGATCGTAAAGGGCGACGGGACTCTCATGAACGAATCTCTGGCAAAACAGCGTCCCATTGAAACCATTCTTTCCGGCCCGGCGGCCAGCGTAATCGGAGGCCTTGCTCTGACGAAAAGTAAAGATGGTATTGTATTGGATATGGGCGGGACGACTACGGATATTGCAAATGTAACTGGCGGCAAGGTCAATATTAAAGCAGAGGGCGCAAAGGTAGGAGGCTGGTTTACTCGCGTAAAGGCGGTGGAAATTTCCACCTTTGGGCTTGGGGGAGACAGCCGCATCTGCCTTGATAAAAAGGGAAACCTGCGAATTGGGCCAGAAAAAGTAATACCTCTCTGCCTCGCGGGGCAGCAGTATCCTCAGCTGGTGCATGAGCTGAAAAGCTTTAAGCGGGTCGGGGAGCTGAAAAGCTACTCGGAGCAGGAGGCGGACTGCTTTTTGTACACGGGAGCGGAAATCCCGCAGACAACGGACGAGCGTGAACGCAAAATTTTGGAAAAGCTGAAAAAAGCGCCCCACAGCCTGTCTCATCTGGCGAGATCCGTGGGAACGGATCCGGAGACTCTGGACTTGACGCCGCTTGTAGAGTCTGGCGTTCTGGCGCGAATTTCCGTTACTCCCACGGATATTCTCCACGTTCAGGGGAAATATAACCGCTGGAACCGGGATTTATCTGCCGCAGGCGTCGAGATCCTGGCCAGAAGAAAAGAAATGTCAGCCGCAAAATTTACAGATATAGCGGCAAAGGCCATTCACAACAAGATTGCCATGAGCTGTATCCAGAGCGCCGCTGACTTTGACGGGGAGGACTTTGCCTTTGACAAGAGCCCTCAGGCCATGTACCTGATCCAGGCAGCCTTAAGCCGCGGCAGCTCTTCCTTCCTGCGGCCGTCCCTGACCCTGGGAAAACCGGTAGTAGCCATCGGCGCTCCGGCCGAAGCCTGGGTAAAGGATGCGGGAGCGCTCTTAAGCAGCCAAATTCTGGTTCCTGAAAACGCGGATGTGGCAAACGCCTACGGCGCGGCAGTAGGACAGGTGATGGAAACGGTTGAGCTTCTCATCAGTCTGGACGGGGACGGATATCTTCTCAACATGCCGTGGGATAGAAATCTCTACAGCAGCCTGGAGGAAGCCATGTTCTACGCCATCCACGAAGGCAGAAAGCATGTGGAGCACGTCCTGGCAGACGCGGGCTGCCGCCGCTGGAACATTGAAGAAAAAGCGTCGGATATTATGGTGGAGACAAAGGAAAACGAGCCTAAAACATACATGGGCACAAAATTAATCATAACCGGCATTGGTTCAGCGCTGTAAAGCGAAAAGCGATTTCAGACAAAATCAAGATAAAGCAAACAGGGAATCCCAGTCCGATTCCCTGTTTGCTTATATGGATCTCTTATTCATTTCTGTCATGTATTCTTATTCAAAAAACACCAGCGCCTCATCCAGGCTCTTCACATAGCGGCTGCACAGAGGCACGATTTGCTCCTCGTTGATACCCTCGCTTGCATCGTAAATTCCAATGACAAAATATCCGGCCTCCGAGGCGGTTCGCACCGCATGCAGGGCATCCTCAAACACAGCCGTGCAGGTTCGGTCAGCCCCCATCAATTCTGCCGCCCGGTCGTAAACAGCTGGATGATCCTTTCCAAGCCCTACATCGCCGCAGGTTACGACATGCGAAAAATAGGGCAGAATCCCGAGCCGATCCAGGGTCGTATCGACTACAGAATGGGGGGAAGAGCTTGCCACGGACATGGGAATGCCCCGGGCTTTCAAAAGCTCCAGCAGCTCTGCGGCCCCCGGCTTCAGCACTACATTGTGGCGGTATTCATATTCCACCACATCATCAAAGCCCTTGAGAATTTCTTCTATAGAGGCTGTAATACCGTATTCCCTCTGAAACAGCTCCGCTGCCTGGGGCAGACTCAGGGGCCGGAGCCGCTCCCGCAGATCCGGGGCCGGTTCCTTTCCGTTGTTTCGCAGATACGTTTCCCCCGCCGTATCCCAGATGTACATGGAATCGGTCAGCGTGCCGTCCATATCGAAGATGGCGGCCTTTATTTCGTGTGTGTTCATAAAACTTCCTTTACTATTACTATCAATTTTTCATCCCTTTAATAATTCCCCGATGTTGACACTCCAGCCATCGTAAATCCGCACTGGAATATCTTCCTCAAAGGAATACTGCCCGAAGTCTTCCTTTTCGTCTTCAAAAAAATAAGCCAAAACCGTTTCCTTTTCCGGATTTACGATCCAGTATTCCCGCACACCGGCATCCTGGTATTTACGAAGCTTAACCAGACAGTCCATGCGCAAGGAACTGGGGGAGACAATTTCAATCACCCAGTCGGGAGCGCCGTTGCAGCCCCGGTCATCCAGCTTATCCTTATCGCAGATAATTGAGAGATCTGGCTCCACATAAGTTTTGTCATCCGCATTTAAAAAGACCGCGAAGGGTGCGGGATAGACCTCGCATTCGCCATGATGAGCTTTTATATGCGTTCGAATTAATGTATCAAATTCACTAACTAATCGCTGATGCATCCGGCCCGGCGGGCTCATCATATACATATCCCCGTCAATCAGCTCCGCTCTCTCTCCTTCCGGAAGGGCGTAAATATCATCAACAGTATATTCCATCCTTGTAAATGCCTGCATACCTGCATACCTCCTCGTCATTTACTTCCTTATAATCTATCACAAATAGCCGCCCGTTTCCACACATCTTTCAAAATAGGAGCTGCGCCGGGGGAATCTTTCTTTAACTTATCTTTAACATTCCTTATACAAACCTGAAGGTTTTCTTGACTGGGACTTTAAATGGGTCCTGTATAGTATAGACATAAACAAAAACCGAACGAGAAAATGGAAGTTACCATTTATGTTAAAGGAGGAACAACGATGTATCAGAGAACTTACACAGGAAAGATCGAATTAGCCGTACTGGACACAGCAGGAACATTTTGCGATGGCCCTGGAGATCTGAGAAGCAGATGGCCGAAGGATGACCTGAGAGGATGTAAAGCACCGGTAGTACCGTTCTACGAAGCTCTGCAGCAGTTTGGAATCGAATGTGACTGGGCAGAAATCAGAAAGCCAATGGGCAACTTCAAGCCGACACACCTGAGAATGCTCCTGAGCTTGCCGGAAATTTCCTCACAGTGGGAAGAAAAGTACGGACGTCCTTGGAACGAAGATGACTTTGACGCAGTTCTGGCAGCCTTCAGACCGCTGATGAGCAAATACATAGTAGACGAAGATCTGGCAAAACCAATCGACGGCGCAGTAGAATGTATCGAAAAGCTGAGAGCAGCAGGAATCCTCGTTGGATGCGACACTGGATATTATGAAGAAGACTCCCTGAATCTGAACAAAGTTCTGGAAGACAAATACGGACTCAAGTTTGACGTAGTAACCAACTCCGAAAAGGTTCCTGGAAGACCGACTCCGTTCATGGTATATGACTGCATGCTGAGCGCTTATGAAATCACAAAGAAACCAATCCCTTGCGAAGCAGTTGTAAAGATTGACGACACAGCTCCTGGCATGATTTGCGGAAATAACGCAGGCGCATGGACCATCGGCCTTTATGCATCCGGCTCCAACAATTACGACCAGCTGGCAGCTTCCAAACCAGACTTCTTAGTGCCAGACGTATCTTATGTACCGGAAATCATTTTCGGACAGATCGAACCAAGACTCAGAAGAGGCGAAAGACCGGGACAGGGCATCATTGAGACAATCTAGTTAAAGCTATTAACGAGGCGCTTCCCCATTTTGTTTATCGGGGAGCGCCTTGCTTTTCGTAATTATATCCTATTTAATACTGTTTTACTTATTGATTCGGAACGTAAGGAGGGATGAAAATGAGTGAGGGCAAAAATTTATTAGGCTATACGCCTGAGCAATATAAGAAGTTTAAACGAAACTCCTGGATCGTGCTTCTGGCATTCTCCATCTTATATTGTTTCCTGTATTGCGGAAGACAAAACCTGTCTTATGCCATGCCGGCCATGATGCAGGAAGAGGGCTGGACGGCGCTGCAGTTGGGCATCCTCTCGTCCGTACAGTTCTGGACCTACGGTCTGGGGCATCTTGTTAATGGAAGACTCGGTGAGATTGTCGGTGTTAACCGCCTCATCGTCATCGGTATGATTTTATCGGCAGCCATGAATATCCTCATTGGCTTCCAGTCCAGCTTGATTTTTATTGCGATTTTGTGGGGCTTTAACGGATATTTCCAGTCCATGCTCTGGTCTCCAGGTATGGCGCTTCTGGCAAACTGGTGGCCAGGATCCAAACGAGGATTTGCTACAGGCTTTGCCAATGCCTTTTCCGGCTTAGGATCGGTTGCTACTGCTTTTGCTGTATCTCTGTCGCTCATCATCTTCCCTCATTTGGGATGGGGCGGTGGATTCATCGGACCGGCCTGCGTTATGCTGGTTGTTGTAATTATCTATCCGTTCTTTGCTAAAGAAAGGCCTTCCAAGATCGGTCTGCCGGAATATGTAGATCCGGACGCAGCAAGGGAGGAACAGGACGAAGAGCTAAAAGAGCTCATCAAGCAAAAGGGCAAGCTGTATCCATACATCCACCTTCTGAAGCAGTGGAGATTTGACCTCTGGCTCATTATCATCGCCTGCTCCAGCATCGGCAGATATGGACTGCTTACCTGGGTACCGACCTATTTCGTAGAAGTATTTGGTACGGACATTGAAGAGGGAATTGTTGGTTCTGTCGTTTGTCCGCTGGGAATGGCTTTCGGCGCCCTGATTATTCCATGGGTTTCCGACAAAGTGTGGTCGCAGAACCGGCTTCCATGGGTTATCATTTCGGCCGCTGCCGCAGCTCTGACTGTATTTGGCTTTATGGGTGCAAGTCCTGGATTCCTTGCCTCCACCCTGCTGTTCTTTGCCGGATTCTTTATCTATGGCATTAACAGTCTGGTTTGGGCCTTTGCCACAGACGTTGGCGGAAGAGCATTTGGCGGAACTGCTACTGGTATTTTGGACTGCTCCGCATATATCGGTGCTTCCGTACAGGCTATCTTCTTTGGAAGTGTACTGACCAGCAGCCACAACTGGACTCTGGTATTCGTCTGCATCATCGGCGTAATGTGCATCATGATCGTTGCAGCTATCATCGCAGGACTGGGTACAGGACAAAAGAAGGCAGACGAAAGCGCCGCTTAATTCATGAAAATGATTTAGCCATAACAAGTTACAACTAAATGTACATAGTACATAAAAAAATTAGCACATATTAGTACATAAAGGAGGAAGAAAGATGGATTATCCTAAAGTAAAAAGAAACGTACTGTTAAACCCTGGTCCTGCTACTACGACCGATACCGTTAAATACGCGCAGGTAGTTCCTGATATTTGCCCGAGAGAAAAAGAATTTGGACAGATCATGAAAGAAATGGGCGAAGACCTTGTTAAAATTGTACACGGCGATCTGAATAAGTACACAGCTGTACTCTTCACAGGATCTGGTACTATCAACATCGACGCCTGCGTAAACTCACTGGTGCCGGAAGGAAAGAAAATCCTGGTTCTCAACAACGGCGCATATTCAGGAAGAGCTGCAGAAGTGGCACAATACTATCACATGGATTATGTAGACCTGAAGCTTCCGATTACCGAGCCAGTTGATGTTGCAAAAGCAGAAGAAGCTATCAAGGCAGATCCGGACATCGCAGTTGTATACTGCTGCCACCATGAAACTGGTACTGGTATCCTGAATCCAATTCGTGAAATCGGTGCAGTTGCTCATAAATACGGCAAGACCATGGTAGTTGACACCACATCTACATATGCAATGATTCCAATTGATATGGATAAAGATAATCTGGACTTTGTAATGGCATCCGCACAGAAGGGACTCATGTCCATGACTGGTCTGTCCTATGTAATCGGCAACACGAAAATGATCGAAGCTTCCAAAGATTATCCGACCAGATCCTATTACACGAATCTCTTCATGCAGTATGACTTTATTAAAAACAAAGGTGAAATGCACTTTACACCACCGGTACAGACCATCTACGCGACTCGTCAGGCTATCAAGGAATACTGGGAAGTTGGCGAGCAGGCAAAATGGGAAAGACATCAGTCCCTGTGGGAAGCCATTTACAGAGGACTCGACAGACTGGGATTCCAGACCATCATTCCAAGAGAACTGCAGTCCAAGCTGGTAGTCTCCGTTCTGTATCCGAAGGATGACAACTTTGACTTCACAACCATCCACGACTATGTATATGAGAGAGGATTTACCATCTATCCAGGAAAGGTTTCCGATCTCCCGACCTTCAGACTGTGTGCACTGGGTACCATCGTTCCAGAGGATGTTGACGACTTCTTCGTTTGCCTCGAAGAAGGACTCAAATCAATGGGCGTGCAGGTTCCTGTGAAATATTAATTATTGGTGACATTTTTAAAACACTCTTGTGCAAGAGCCGCCTGCGGGCGGCTTTTGTCGTGGGGAAAGGGAATTGACATAGCTGCAGTATTTTGTTATAAGATAAATCTGAAAGGAAGAAAAGTCATGATCACCATAACAAAAATAAAAGAACTTCCAGGAGGCTTCCCGGAGCCCATAGAGGGGACGGCGGACTGGTACTACTGCAAAGAAGGAAAGGACAGTCTCTGCGATCTGTACGAAGCCGAGGAAATCGCAAAAGCGGGCAAACCATTTTCCAGCATGAACTGCCACCTGATCCATTACCCGGAAGGAACCGTCCACAGCCCCTTTGAACTGAAAGAAAACGTATACGTGGAAACGCCGGTCTGGGAGCAGGGACTGCTTTATTTCCTGGCGGTTGATTTCAGCCAGAAGGAAATACAAATTTACAGCTACACACCTGAGGAACGGGCGTTAAAGCAGCTTGCCCGCCTGCCCCTGGATATTGTAAAGGACTGCTACAACCTGATGCTAAGGGTATCGCCTGTCATGCTGTGCAGAGATGGAAACGAGGGGGTTCTGGAGCTCATCTGGCCAGAGAAAAAGACCTTCTCCATGGAAGAAACAGAGAGCTTCCTCTTTCGGGATGAAGATACCATGTACTTTTCCCAGTGGGAGGAAGCGCCGGATTATCGGGAATACGTCATTTGCCGGGACTTTGCTTCCGGAAGACAAAAGGAGAGAAGTCCCGGCTGTCTGTGCCGTCTGCCGGGCGGGGTGTACTGGCGGCTATAAGTCAATTTCTTTTAAGAGGCATTGCTACAGATGACAGCAACAAGCAACCCCCAACAGGAAATCTGTGAACCCCGGGGAAAGCTTGCGCTTTATCTTGCGAAAGCCCGGACAAGTGATTCGGAATGGAATCGTTCCGTCCCTTCAAACAAATTCAGTAAAGTTTAAGCGTCAGTATTGTTGAAATTACTGGATTTGCTGAAAAGAAAAGGTGTATATGATACAATGAACCGGAGATAATCTATAAGAATATAGAGTCAGATAGGGTGTAGAGATTAGAGCTGTTTATATATTATAGTAATTGAAAAGTTTTATTATTTGGAAATGGGAACATGCCGCTGTACTTAATTAATTCCTGAACTATACTAAAATGCCCTGCATCGTTGAACGCGATACGCTCAAATATGCGGGGCATTTTGTTTTTGAATTAAGAGAACTTTTTCTAAGACGCAAAGAAGGGCATGATATAAAGCAGCAGCACGATGACAACCGCGCAGGCCACAACAATGGCCCAGATTTTGAATTCCCGATCCATTTTCTGCTTTTCAGCGGGAGCAGGCGTCTCGCGTTCCATAACCGCTTTATCAATATCCGCTGTACTGTCGGAACGGTATAATTTCTGGCAGACCGCGTAAATGACAAGTCCCAGTACGCACCAGATAACGCCAGTTATGAGGGCATTTTTATCAAGCTGAGTCATCATAAGTATGTAAAGGATCACGCTTATCGGAGCCCCGATCATGATGCCGGGAGCATGAAACGGCCGCTCAAGCTCAGGATGCTTTTTCCGCAGCCCAAAGGACGCTGCGATGCCGATGACATAATAAAATAGATCTGCGAACAGGCTGACGGACGCGATGTAGATCATGGAATTGGATGCGATGAGAAAAGCCGACAGCAGCCCCAACACGATAATGGCAACATAAGGTGTTTTGAATTTTGGATGCACCTTGGCAAAGACCTTTGGCATTGCCCCGTCCCTTGCCATGGTGAACAAATATCTGGGCGGCACAGCAATACTTGCATTCAAGGTGGAAAAATCGCCGCCAAAAGCAACCCCAGCTGCAAGAAGCACCAGCGGGAATCCTAGAATTCCGGCTGTTATCATAGCTTCCGCAAAAGGCGCAGAGGCGGTGGAAAGCGTATCAATGGACTCGGTAGGAACAATACCTACCAGGAACCACTGGAAAGCCCCGTTTACCGCAAAGACGATGAAAGGCGCCAGAAATAAAGCCCTGGGAATATTGATCTGCGGATATTTGATCTCTTCCCCCATAGCGCAGCAGGTTTCAAACCCGGCAAAGCACCACCAGATCATAGCCACGGAAGCCACAAAATCCAGAGGCGCGCTCTTTCCGATAAAGTCGGGAAGCACTACAAAATTGGGCATATTGACATTTGGAATCATGGTCAAAAACCAGATGATGGCAACGCCCCAGAAAAAGAACATGAACCCGTTCTGCAGCTTTCCCGTCATTTCCACACCGCATACATTGGTCACAATAAAGGCCAGCACTACGATAGTGGCGAGAACCGTATCGCTGATGGGAAGCTCCACGCCCAGAGCGGAGAAAAAGGTCTTAAAATAAAAGCTGAATGCCAGAGCCTCGCCGCTTGTTACAGCCACCAGAGAAATAATAAAATTCCAGCCAGCCAGCATGCCCACCGGCTTTCCGATTCCCAGAGAAGCGTACTGATAAGTGCCGCCCGCGTAAGGTAGGGAAGCGCCCATTTCCGCATACAAAAGGGCCGGATAAATACTGATGATCATAGCGGCAAAAGTAGCCAGGATAACGGCAGGGCCAAGACCTCCGATTACATTTGCTCCTGTTGTAAAAAGCCCGACACCCACCACAGTACCAACCGTAATGGTGACAGCTTCTCTCATACCAAATGTTCGCTTCAGGACATTTGGATTTTCACTGTTCATAACGAATTACCTCCATAAGTATAGTAAATTTTGTGAAACATATGCTTAAAAAGGAAGAATACTGCTTCCCTCTTAAAAAACAAACCTAATTATACGCCCAGTCCGGCGCAGGGTCAATTCTATAATGAAAAAATGAAAAATTTTAACCAGCGCGATGCTTTTGAAAGCAGTCGAAATTTGTGATATGCTAAAATTGTTATCGTCTCCTGGACTGGAACGGAAGAGAGGTGTTCTGCGTGGAAACGATAATATCTCTTTTAGTTGCCGTTGCGGCAGGGCGGGTTTGTGAATAAAAGAATGAGAAGATCGGGGGAAAGGACTGTGTGGTGGGAAGAACTGTGGTATAATAATAAAACTACAGAGCAAGGACAAGACAAGGAGGACATCGTTCATGAAATCATCAGAGGAGCTGCGCCATGCGCTGCGGGGTATGGAGCGTAAAAGCTATCCCGCATATAAGGCCCTAAAGGGAAGCTATCATTTTGCAGGTTTTGCGCTGTTCATCGACCACGTGCAGGGGGATCCCTTCGCGTCTCCCTCCAGCCTGCGTGTGGAGATCCGCCATCAGGAAGCGGGCTTTCCAGAGGAATATTACGGTAGCCGCTGCGCCCGCAGGGCTCTTTCCGACTTTCTCGCAAGGCAGCTGGCCGCCCGGCTTGAGAAATGCAGCTTTCAGGTAAAGGGATCCGGAAAAAGCGGGCTTTTGGCTGCATCGAGATGCGGCCAGGAGGTTTTAGAGCGGACAGCCTGTGAAATCACAGATACGAAAATAGCCGCCCGCTTTCACGCCGGCTTTCCGGCCTCGGGCCGCAGCATTCTGGCGGGAGAGCTGGAAACGATCCTCTTTGACTTTCTGCCCCGCTGTGTGGAGGAGAGCCTCTTTTACAGCAGCCTGGACAAAAAAGCGGTGGAGGAAGCCATCTTTTTGGCAGAGGATCAGCAGGCCCTGAGAAAGCTGCTGCAAGATGAAAATCTGGTTGCCTTTGTGGCAAACGGTGCGATTCTGCCGAGGAAAAGCGGGATCTCCCATATGCCTATGAAGGAAAGTGTACCCTTTGCCGCACCGGAATCCATGGAGCGCAGCTTTGTGCTGCCTCACAAAGGAAGGATCACGGGGATGGCTGTGCCCCGGGGCATCACCCTCATTGCAGGCGGCGGTTACCACGGAAAATCGACGCTCCTGGAGGCTCTGCAAAACGGCGTCTACGACCATATCGCAGGCGATGGCAGGGAATATGTGGTTACGGACGATACCGCGGTTAAGCTGCGGGCGGAAGACGGGAGATCCATCCGCAATGTGGATATTTCTCTTTTTATAAATGACCTGCCCAGCGGAACTGATACTTCCGCCTTTTCTTCCCAGGATGCCAGCGGGAGCACCTCCCAGGCAGCAGCTGCCGTAGAAAGCATGGAAGCAGGAGCACGCCTGCTTCTAATTGATGAGGATACATCGGCCACCAATTTCATGGTGCGGGACGGCTTTATGCAGCAGGTCATCAGCCGGGACAAGGAGCCTATCACACCATTTCTGGAGCGGGCCAGAGCCCTTTACGAGAGGGAAGGTGTATCTACTATCCTGGTGGCGGGAAGCTCTGGCGCCTTCTTTTATATAGCGGATCACATCATCCAAATGGACTGCTACCGCCCCCTTGATATTACGGAGCATGTAAAAAAAATGTGCGAAGGGCGCGATGCTCCGCAAACGGATGCTCCCGGCTTTAAAACGCCCAATTACCAGCGCCAGCTCCCCGCATACAGACGCAGCAGGCAGGGAGGAAAGGACTATTACGGAAGGCAGCGGCAGAAAAACAGCGGCCCCGCCCATATGAAGATCAAAACATTAGGAAAGGACTCCTTTTCCCTGGATCGGGAGCAGGTGGATCTCCGCTATGTGGAGCAGCTTGCGGATTCCGAGCAGACAACGGCCCTGGCCCATTTCCTCCGCTACGGACTGGAAGAGCTGGCAGACGGCAGACACACGGTCCGCCAGACCATAGCCCGGCTTTTGCAGATTTTAGAAGAAAAGGGCTGGGAGTCTTTCTGTGGTTCCTATATTCCATGCGGCCTTGCAAAGCCGAGGGAGCAGGAGCTGTTTGCCTGCCTGAATCGGTTTCGCGGATTCCGATAGTATAACACCCGGTTGGGAATTATGGCAGCGCGGTAGATGGCAAATAAGAAGTGCCAGAAGCCAAATTGTCAGGCGGCTGTCAGCCAATTACACGAACAGAAAAAAAGCAGCAGCAAACGGAAGGAAGCAGTACTCATGAATGCACAAAAAAACAACCAAATCAAGAAACGAAAATTCCTGTTTATTGGGATGGCGGCCATAGCGCTCCTGCTCCTGTCAGCAGGCGCGATTTGCTCCTTTCAGCAGGCCTATGCCGAGGAAAAGGCGCCAGTCTTTCAGCAGGTAAAGCAGACCCGCTATCTGAAAGAAACCTCATGGCTCCTGCAAAAGCCGGAAAGCAGGGCAGAGAAGGCGGCGAAGGTAAAAAAGAGCAGCAAAATTCAGGTCAGCGGCACATCCGAGTCCGGATGGATCAGGGTGATCCATGAAAAAAAGACCTGCTATATAAAATCCGCAAAATTGGATGTCTATAACGGCTATCTGGTGGCTATTGACGCAGGCCACCAGCGCAAGGGAAACCCGTCAAAAGAGCCAATCGGCCCGGGAGCAAAGGCGAAGAAACCAAAAGTTTCCTCCGGAGCAACGGGAAATTACACGGGCATCCCGGAATACAAGCTGACCCTAAAAATGGCCAAAAAACTGGAAACAGAGCTGAAAGCAAGGGGCTACAAGGTTAAAATGATCCGCACAAAGCACGATGTAAACCTGAGCAATTCCCAGCGGGCAAAGATAGCAAACAAAGCAAAGGCAGACGCCTTTATCCGTATCCACGCAAACTCCTCGGAAAGCAGCGGCGTTTCCGGAGCCCTGACCATTTCACCCACAAAGAAAACCCCCTACTGCAAAAGCATATATAAAGAAAGCAGCCGGCTTTCCAAAGTCATGCTATCACGTTTTTGCAAAGCGACCGGAGCCAAAAACAGAGGCGTCATGTACACGGATACCATGTCCGGAATCAACTGGAGCAAGGTGCCGGTAACCATTGTGGAAATGGGCTTTCTGTCAAACAAAACAGAAGACCGGAAAATGAACAAATCAAAGACATACCAGAAAAAAATGACCTGCGGCATGGCGGACGGAATCGATGCCTATTTTCACCGCATATAAAGACTGCAGCCAGACAGCGTCTTGTAGTCTGCACAGCATCCGATTATCGAAAAGACGCTGCATGGCTGGTATCAGCCGCGCCGTATCCAATCGGCAACCATGATGAGGATCATTGCATCGCGAATAATGCGGGGATCCTTTCCTGTTTTTTTGAGGATCTTATTGATCTTATACTGAACCGTATTTTTGTGGATAAACAGCTCCTCCGCAATGCGGGAAACAGAGCCGTTGTTCCTGGCGTAGCTTTCCATAAATCTGGCAAATTCCAGCTTTTCCTCATCCGAAAATCCTGACAGGATCTGCTCCATGAGAATTTCCTTGTACTCCAGAGCAGCATCACAGAAAATCAGCTCCGCCGCAAAATCGTCATAGTAAAAAACTCCGCTTTCCCTGCTTTTTACGGTCATCAGCTTTTTGGCCTGCTCAAAGGATCGCTTCACACCGGTATAATCCTTTTGCAGGCGGCCGATGGTACACAGAAAAGAAGCCTCACCCGAATGCTTCGAAGTCCTCTCGATGAACCGCAGGAGCTGAGAAATGGCGTCTGCCTGATAAATGATAAAGCCAATATCGCTTCCCTGAGCGTAAAGACAGCGGCGATCCCCAAGATCTTCAGCATGCTCTAATATGTCCGGCGGACGCACCAGAGCAACTGCGTAAGAGGCCTTTTCCGAAAATCCATAAATATGAAGCTCATCCCGAAAGGCGGGAAGAAACTCAAAAGGCTCTTTGTTTAGCCATTCGTTGACAAAGAACATCCGGGCCTGCTCCTGCTGGCTCTTTTTGTGATAGGAAAACAGATCGAGGACGAGAATTTCCGTCATTTTTTTGAGGATTTTTCCGTACTTCATGACTTCAGAAACTTCCCCTGTAATACCGATTACCCCGATGATTTCCCCCTTAAGAACAATCGGCAGATTGATCCCCTTTTTACAGCCCTGGTACTGCCCGTCCTCATAAACCGTCAGCTCATGAAGCTGATCACAGATGATGCGAAAGGCCCCTTCGTGGAACATACCGGCACGAGCCGGATTCGTGCTGGCCAAAATCGCGCCCTTTTCATCCATAATATTAATGTCATAATCCAGGATCATGCTGATTTCCTGGATGATTTTCTCAGCTGTATTTTTGTGAAGATACATGGCTTTCAATCCCCCTTGCTGGTATTATAGCATACCCAGTGAAAAAATTTGTAACCTTTCTCTGCCCTGCGGTACTAACTTAATGAAAAGACCTTTACAGAGAAGCCGACATGCGGCCAAAACCGCCCATTATCATCGGAACCAGCGGCCATGGATCCTACAGACTCGCAGCCGGAACCAGATCCGCAACCATCTATTATTCCTTGAGCTTTAAGCAGGTATCCTATGAATCCGAATATGGCAGCAACTACTCCCAGCGCCTGTTCCACAGAGAAAGTATATTGTGACACTTGCGGAAATGATGGAAATTTGAAACAACCAATAAGAAAAACGGGACGTTGGCAAGCTGGCGTCCCGTTTTTCGTAATTGTTCTGAAAATTTCTCCCTTGACAAAAAAATATCTTTATGATATTATTTTGATATCATAAAGATAGAAAAATAAAAGGAGGAAAAAATATGCTGTTACTCACCATCAATTACGTACCGGGAAAGGAAATCGAGGCCCTGGGCATTGTAAAGGGAAACGTAGTCCAGTCCAAACACATCGGAAGAGACATCATGGCAGGACTGAAAAACGTAGTAGGCGGAGAAATTGAAAGCTACACCCAGATGCTGATAGAGGCCAGGGAAATCGCCACGCAGAGAATGGTCAAGGAGGCCGAAGCCATGGGAGCGGACGCAGTTATCCGGATAGAATACGCCACCAGTGCCATCATGGATGGCACAGCGGAAATGGTCGCCTATGGAACGGCAGTCAAGTACAAATAGGAGAGTACAAAGGAGGGAGACAACATGAATAAGGGATTTATCAATACGGAAATTGAAGAAAAAGAATTAAAGCCATTCAGCGGCATGGCTATGCTGATAATTTTGATTTTAGCCATTCTGGCATCCATTGCAGCTATCATTTGGACAGCTGCAGGAGAGGCTCCGGAAGACTATTTTGTAGTTATTGTTGCCGCAGTTATCGTAATCTGCCTGGCAAGCGTGATGATCGGCGGACTGAGGGTCATCAACCCAAACGAAGCGCTGGTCTTGACTTTGTTCGGAAAATACTATGGGACCATTAAAAAGCACGGATTTTTCTTTGTCAACCCATTTGCAACAGGCAGAAACCCGGTGGCCGAACAGGGGGGCGCGGAAAGCCTGCTGGAAGAGATCAGCGAAAACAGCAAAAAAGGCAAGGCAAAAAAGCAGAGCATAAGCAAAAAAGTTTCTACAAAAGTTCTGACCTTTAACAATGGAACTCAGAAAGTCAACGACGCCATGGGAAATCCCATCATCATCGGAGCCATCGTCGTCTGGAAGGTGCAGAACCCGACAAAGGCCGTCTTCAACGTCGATGATTACTTCCAGTACCTGTCCACCCAGTGCGATTCCACCATCCGGAGCATCGCCAGACTCTATCCTTATGATACCATGGAGGAAACGGATACAGACGAAAAGACCCTGCGGGGTAGCAGCCAGGAAATCGCCGACACCATGAAGCAAAAGTTGCAGCAGACCGTGGAAGACGCGGGCCTGGAAATCCTGGAAGTACGCATCACCCACCTGTCCTACGCGGAAGAAATCGCGGCGGCAATGCTTCAGAGACAGCAGGCAACCGCTATCATCGCGGCAAGGCAGAAAATCGTTACAGGCGCAGTAGGCATGGTAAAATCCGCCCTGGATCAGCTGGGCGAAGAGGATATCGTCATTTTGGACGAAGAGCGGAAAGCAGCTATGGTGAGCAATCTCCTGGTAGTACTCTGCGGAAACAAAGAGGCTCAGCCCATTGTAAACAGCGGGACCATCTACTAAAGGGGCTGGTTTTATGAGCGAAGGATTGGAGAAAAAAGAACAGCAGCTCCAGAAAAAGCTGGAAAAGCTGGAAGCCATGGAAGCGGAAATCAAAGCCAGAGAGAAAAAACTAAAAGAAGCGGAAAAAAAGAAAAAACAGATTCTGCTGAGGATTTCACCGTCTTTGTGGGACGAAATCGCAAAATGGGCGGAGGAAGACTTCCGATCCATAAACGGCCAGATCGAATACCTTCTGGCAGAGTGTGTAAAAAAGAGGAAAAATAGATAAACGAGGAAAGAGGGAGCTAAGCAGCCGCATGGTATTTGCGGGCGCGAGGCTCCCTTTCATCTAATTTGCAAAAGGAGCTCTGCGGGCAAAAGTGCCGGAATATCAAATTCTTCAAAATCCTTTTTGTTTCGAGTGATGATATAGCTGCAATGAATTGATTTTGCACAGGTAGCGACAAGGCAATCCTCAAAATCCTTTGCTTTCTTTTGAAATGCCATAAGAACGTCATCGTTGGTGACACTGCATATTTTCATAATCTCTAAAAGTTTTCCCACAGCCTGATATGCCATCTGGGTGCTATGCGTGTATTTCCGCACAAGATAATAAATATCCGTAACTGAGGATGCAGATACAAATCCATCTATTTTATGTTCTTCACAAAGACTTAAAACTCGACAGGAATCTTCCACAAAAGGCTCCCGTTCCAATAACACATCAAGGATGATATTCGTGTCACACATGATTTTCATACTTTAACAACCGCTCCTCTCGCAGAGAATCCATATCAATATCAGAGGGAACATCTTTCAGCATACCGCGGAGAGAATCTACAGCAGAAATATGAGGATTCACAACCTTGGCAATGGTTTTTCCATTACGGGTGATAAAAATGTCTTCCTTGGCGATCAAGTCAAGGTATTTTCCAAAATTGGTTTTGAATTCCGTTGCTGTGACAACCATAATAAATTCCACCTTTCTTAGTTATTTTAGTCATATTATATGCGATTTTAAAGAGATAATCAACAAAATCGTGCGAAATTATAAAATCAAATAAAAAATCGTTCGATATAGGAAACGGATCTGTTCTACAGTTCAATTTTCTCAGAGCTACTTTGAAACAGTAGCAAAAAAAATAAGGTGATGATATAATAGGAATGAATCAAAACGGGTAATATTGATAAAGGGAGATGGTAGATAGAATAATGGAGATGTATGATTATGAATGGACAAATGAACAAATATAGAGAAAGCTTGCGCAATATGGGAGCACCGGCGCCGCTTAGCAAATGCCCGCAGATTAAAATGGACTTGAGCGGAATGCTGAAATACGCAAAACAAAAAGGCGTACAGCCATTTGAGCTATCGGAAGCGGAAAAAAAGAATTTTATGAAAGCAAAATAGAAAGCGTCATTAAAAAAGGAGAATTTAGAATATGTACAGAGAAAACGCATGGAAATCTTATACGGAAAAGGAAGTCAGTCAATTAATGGAATTCAGCGAAGGCTACAGGGACTTTCTCACAAGAGGAAAAACGGAGCGCATATGTGTCCAGCTGGCTCTCAGAGCAGCCGAGGAAAAGGGCTTTCGCAGACTGGAACATTTCCTGGACACAGGGGAGCGGATAAAGCCGGGAGACAAGGTTTACGCCCTGAACCGGGACAAGAACATCGCTCTTTTTGTGATAGGGGAAAAGCCTCTTGAGGAAGGTCTGCGGGCTTTAGGCGCTCACATCGATTCGCCCCGGCTGGATTTAAAGCAGAACCCTCTTTACGAAAGCGAAGGAACGGCGCTCCTGGATACCCATTATTACGGCGGCATCAAAAAGTACCAGTGGGTCACCCTTCCTCTGGCTCTTCACGGCGTAGTGATCAAAAAAGACGGGACGCGAATTGATCTGGAAATCGGAGAAAAAGATGAGGAGCCGGTCTTCGTAATCAGCGATCTGCTGATCCACCTTGCCGCCGACCAGCTGAAAGAAAAAGGTGCAAAGGTCATTGAAGGAGAAAATCTGGATGTGACTGTTGGCAGCATTCCTTTGAAAGACGTGGAAAAGGATGCGGTAAAGGCCAATATCCTGCGGATTTTAAAGGAAACCTATCAGATAGAAGAGGAGGATTTTCTCAGCGCGGAAATTGAAGTGGTGCCTGCCGGAAAGGCGCGGGACTGCGGCCTTGATCGGAGCATGATCGCAGGCTATGGCCACGACGACCGTGTATGTGCCTATACCTCTCTTGCAGCCATCCTGGAGGTAGACGCCTGTCAGTACACAAACTGCTGCTTCCTGGTGGACAAAGAGGAAATCGGAAGCGTAGGGGCAACCGGCGCTCAGTCTCTGTTTATGGAAAATACCATTGCGCAGCTGATAGCCTGCACGGGCGGCGAGTCCATGCTCAAGACAAGAAAGGCTCTGTCCAATACGAAGATGCTTTCCAGTGATGTAAGCGCGGCAGTGGATCCCCTTTATGTCAATGTCAGTGAAAAGAAAAACGCCGCATACCTTGGAAACGGCATTGTATTCAACAAATATACGGGAGCCAGAGGAAAGAGCGGCTGCAACGACGCGAATCCGGAATATATGGCAGAGCTGCGGCGCGTTCTCGACGATGCCAGAGTCCACTATCAGACAGCGGAGCTGGGAAAAGTCGATCAGGGTGGCGGTGGAACCATCGCCTATATTATGGGAAATTACACCATGGACGTTATTGATGCCGGCGTTCCAGTGCTCAATATGCATGCACCGTGGGAAGTCGTTTCCAAGGCAGACGTATACGAAGCCTATCGGGCTTACAAAGCATTTTTGAGCCAGATTTAAGAAACGGGAAGTGGAACGCATAAAAGGGAAAGAAAAAAGGGGGAGTATCCTATGCAGCTTGGAATTACAATTCCTTTGGAGCGGTTTTTAAAAATAGAAAAGCCGCCTTATGGGCAGGCCCTGGATAATCTGTTTTGCTGGGAGCTTCATGTCATCCTGCTGCAGGGACAGCCATCTCTCATAGGAGTAAACTGTGGAACCCGCTTTTCCTTTGTGCGGGCCGGATTTTCTTCTCAGGATGGGAAGCAGCTGAGCAGCCTGGTTGTGGGGGAGATAGAGGAAAGCCTGCGTGAAGCGGGAATCTCGGATGGATACATCGGGAAATATATGAAAAAGGCCAGGGAGCCGCAGCTGACCAAAACCCATGGCAGGAGCCAGGTGGCCTATCTTAACAAGGCAGTAGAGCTTTTGATGTGGAACGATGTAGCATTTGACAGTCTGGGAAAGCGCCAGAGCCTTCTCAACGATATACTCAACAGGACGCCGACAAAATGTACTGGCTGCAAAGAGCCGGAGCCGCCGGTCTGCCGCCTGCTGGAAATGCTGGAAAACCTGTGAACCCAGCTATCCGTCTCTTCTGCAAAGAACAGGGGCGCGGCAGTATGCATATAGTAAAGGAGACCTTTTACAGGTAAAGGAGGAAATTTGCTATGGCAATCAAACTGTTTATCGACCAGGGCCACAACCCGCAGAACCCCAATTCCGGGGCAGAGGCAAACGGAGTGCGGGAGCAGGATATTACTTACGACATCGGAGTGCGACTGGCCGAGCTTTTAAGGGCAGACCCTAATTTTGAGGTGATGCTTTCGCGAAATTACCCCCAGGAGCAGCTGGGAACCAGCAATGCCACCAGCCTTCAGGCCAGGGTATACGCAGCCAACACATGGGGAGCGGACTACTTTATCAGTCTCCACTGCAACGCCAGTACAAACACAGCAGCCAGCGGCAGCGAAGCATATGTCTACAGCGAAACGACCCCAGCATACGGACTGGGACAGCAGATACTGGAAGGACTTCACGATATGACAGGCCTTGCCAACCGGGGAGTCTTCGTACGGCCTGGGCTTTACGTGCTGAGGGCAACGTCCATGCCATCGGTTCTGGTGGAAATGGGCTACATTACAAACCTGAATGATGTATACCTACTGGTCAACGATCCTCAGAGCTTTGCAAAAGGGATTTACAGAGGGATCCGGCTTTATTTCGGTCTCACATCCTGAGAAGAATGAGAAGAGGCTCTGGAAAACGTATTTGAAGAAACATATGGAGGAAGAGAATGGATAAAAAATATGTAAAAGCATGGAAGTACGGCGGCAGAGCGCAAATTACAGTAACCATCAGTGAAACGGGAAAAAAGGAAGATGAAATAGTCGTTACCAGAACCTCAGATGAGAAAAAGGCCCTGGAAGCTGTAAAACACTACATGAAAAAAGGATATGCCAGCTATGAGAAAATGCGCGAAGAGGCTTATGATGAAGAGGTTGCGGCAAAACTCATTGAGGATATGCTCTTTGGAGCAAAAAAAGGCCCAAAGGAATGAGGCAGTTGCCTGATTTCAGGCCGGGCAATACAAAGGGGGTATTCAAAAAACAGAAAATGTGTACAAATCATAAAAAATGACTGATTTGTACACATTTTTTCTTGTGCGTAACATTCTGCCTCTATTTCAGCTTTTTGGAGAGCATTTCCGGATTGGTAGCATAGGTCAGAGCCGTTTCCTTGGTAATCTCGCCTTTCTGGTATAACTTTGCCAGACTGGAGTCCATGGAAATAAGCTCATCGCTGGCAGAGGAATAGACGATACCATCGATCTGAGGAATTTTATTGTCCCGGATCATATTTCGGATAGCAGGAGTGACCGTCATAATCTCAAAAGCAGGTATCAGATTGCCATGGGTGCTAGGTACCAGCTGTTGAGAAACAACTGCCCGCAGAACCATGGAAAGCTGCACTGCGATCTGGCGCTGCTGACTCGGTGGGAACACGTCGATAATACGGTCGATAGTATTGGCGCTTCCGATGGTATGCAGAGTGGAAAAGATCAGATGTCCTGTTTCCGCTGCTGTCATGGCAACCTGTATGGTTTCGTAGTCTCGCATTTCACCCAGAAGAATGACGTCCGGACTCTGACGCAGCGCAGCACGCAGTGCCGTTACATAGCTTTTCGTATCAACACTGATTTCACGCTGACTGACGATGCTCTTCTGATGGTGGTGAAGGAATTCCAGAGGATCTTCTAATGTGATGATGTGCTTATCCAGGTTTCGATTGATATCATCGATCATGCAGGCCAGAGTTGTAGATTTTCCGCTTCCGGCAGGGCCTGTCACCAGCACAAGTCCTTTGGAGAATCGATCCAGAGTTAAGATGCTGGATGGAATGCCCAGTTCAGATGGCTCTGGCAGTGAAAAGGTAATGATACGGATGACAGCAGACAAAGCACCACGCTGTTTGTATGCGCTCACACGGAATCTGGACAGCCCAGGGATGGCAAATGAAAAATCATCATCTCCGGTTTCCAGCAGGCGATCCATGGGACGATCATCCGCAAGCCTGTAAATCTGGGCGATAATCTGCTCCGTATCAGCAGGAAGCAGCCGCTGATCATTGTCCTGAACCATGCTGTTGTTTACCCGCATGGATGCAGGCAGACCGGCAACAATAAAAATATCCGAAGCATTCTTTTCGATTGCTCGTTGGAGTATATTCGTTTTGCTCATAGTTATGTTCTCCTATCTGATAATCAAATTCATTAATGTCTAATCTATTTCATAAGGTTAAGTTTGTCATCCCCCTCCCAATCGGAAGAAGGAACCTCCTGCCATGCGGTGATTTTGTAATATCCGTCTGCCGTCTGGCTGGGAGGATTCAGAGTTAAAGTCACCCGCAGGGATTGGATTCTGCTCACCGGGGTTTCATATGTAATCGTAGGGGCTTTGCCCGAAAAGTCCGATGTGACGCCTTCCAGCGACGAAAGCTTGCTTTTTGCCTTTGCATAATACTGTGCAGAAGAGCTGGTATGAGCGCCTTTCAGAATATCATCAATATTATGCAGTATCTTAGAAGCCTGACCGCAGGCCTGATAATAATCGCGGTTATGTGACGCTAATTTCTGGCTGTACTGATACTCGCTTACAGAACTGGACAGAGACAAGGTGGCAAAGACCACAAGACACAGCACAATGAAGGTCATAAACAGCAGCACAGAACCTATATTTACAATAGAATATGCATGTTTTTTCATGGTAAAAGGAACTCCTTTCAAGTGATGAATGAACCATAAGCCAGACGGCCTGTATCAGGATCACGGTTGCTGCTCATAAGCGGATGTTTCCATGCTGTAGATTGTCGTTGCGTTGCTGTCCTTACATACGCTGATTTTATAGGAAGTCAGGCGCTCGTCTACAGCAGATGAGAGAATATTCATCTGATAATAAGCGTCCTTGTGGCTGCACGCTTCAAAATCCTGGTTATAGTAAATAATAATATTCCCGGGATCAATATCCGCCTCTGGATAGAGCTGAGGAAGCTTTTTCTCCAGCCCATCCTGCTGCAGGATAAGTTCTGAGACAGACACAGCCTGCCGGACTGCAATATCCAGCTCTTCGGTCCGCTTTCCCAGCGAGTGGGACTGTACGAAGAGCTGCAGACAAAGAGCCCCTGCCAGCGAGAAAATAAGGATTGCGATAATCAGCTCAATCAGCAGGAGTGAAGAACGTGATGATGTTTTTTTCATGGGACACTCCTTTCTGATATGAGCACAGAAGCTTTTTTGCCGCTGCTGTCAACCGTAGTGAACCGGTAGAGGGTATCGGAGTCCTTTTCCATGGAAAGAGAAGAAACTGCCATAATATCCATACCGCTCTTCAGGGAAACAGGAGCATCATCGCGGGCAAACAGTTCCTTCAGCGTGCCTTCATATTCATAAATATAAGTAGCATATTTCTGGCCGTTATATTCGGCGGACATGACAAGACATTGGGTGCCTTCCACCTCCGCAATCTCCATGCCTCCTTTGACATCAGACTGCCGTATTTTTTCCGAAATATAAGACAGGGCAGTACGGTTCTCGTCATTGACACGCAACTCGCCTGTAGTACTGCCGTAAATATCTGCGGCAAGCGTCAGCACAATGAGCGCTGATGCGGCAAACACGAAAAACAGAGCAATGGGAAAAAGGAGATCAATGGCATGCCTGCCCCGGTTTTCAAATCTCACATTACATCCCCCCTCTGTCAATAACCGTTACATCCGGCAGAAGATTGCTGCCCAGCGCCTGATAATCAATGAAAAAACGTTCCTCGTCATATCTAAGACCATAGTTTTGCTTTAAATACTCCAGACTTTCCGGATAAAATCCCTCCGAAGTATAGCAGTGAATGATGCCGCGGGTAATGGCATCCTTAACAATTTCTGCCTCACGTGAATCGGTTCGGTTTGATACCAGAGAGATGCCGATCCAAAACAGGAGTGCAATCAAAAGAAAGCTGATAACAGAAACGATCAGGTTTCTTGACGCCAGTCTGCCCTTTTGTGTTTCAGGGGATTCAAAACGATGTTTCATAGTCCTCACTCCAATCCGCTTACAGGTTTGACATGAGTCCAACCAGAGGCAGCATTACGGAAAGCAGGATAACGCCTACAATCACAGACAGAACAATAACCAGTGTAGGTTCAAGGGCAGAGATAATACGAGTAAACTTCAGATCCAGATCCTCCTGATATCGTTCCGCAATATCCTGCATTACCTCATCCAGCACACCGGTCCGTGAACCAATAGAAGTCATCCGCGCATACAGCCCAGAAAAAACACCAGTGCTGAGAAGGATCTTTGAAAGCTCCTCACCCTGGGTTATTTTTTCCTTGCAGGCATTCAGCCTTTTTTTGAATGGCTCATTGTCAATCAGGTTTTCGGTCAGGGAAAGCGCTTCCTCAGGGCTCATGCCGCTGCTCAGAGTAAGATGCATACCGCTGGCAAACCGGCAGGCTGCGATTTTTTCCGAAAGCGCCCGTGTACCAATGAACCGGGAAGCAAATCTGGCAAAGCTTGCGCGCCCCCGCTTTGTCCTGGAAAAATAGAGCGTTGCAACTACCAGCAGAATCAGGATATCAATGAGAATAATGGAAGAATGGCTGATGGATGTCCCAAAGTCCAAAACAGCCTTGGAAAATCCCGTCATCTCGCTTCCAAGCTGAATAAATACCTGATTAAAGATGGGCATAACCTTTGTAACCAGTATCAGAATAACAAGAACCATCATGCAGATCATGATCATCGGATATGTAACGGCATTTTTTATAGCCTGCGCAAGAGACGCTTCCCGCTCATAATGGGAAGAAAGAGCCTCCATTACATCATCCGTTTTTCCGGAAATTTCTCCAATCTGCACCATCTGCAGCATATAAGGGGGAAATACTCCGGCAGCAGAAATCGCTTCATAAAAGCTTCCTGTAGTCTGAAGCCTGTCATACATACACTCCAGCAGTTTTTTCTCATCTGAATCCTGCACTTCCTCCATCATCAGGGAAAGTCCCTCCATAGAAGAAATGCCGGAACGAAGGATCATCGCCATTTGTGAACAGAAGGACGATATTTCCATATTCGACAAAGGGGTAAAAGTTTGCTTTTTCTGTGCCATACGTGCTCCTTTCTCTTTACTTTATGATTGTTTAATAGGAATATTTTAATTGATAATTGGTACCGTCGCCGATGTACTCCTGCAGAGCATCCGCGCTGTTGCTGGCCGCAAAGGTGGGATCCATCAAAGTCCAGGAAGAGCCATCGAACTCAATAATCCCATCGACCCAGCCCTTTTCCTTAAGATAAGTGCTGATCCAGGCGTGATAAGCCTCTCCCGCATAGCCCACTTCCAGGCGAGTAGGAATATTCTGGGATCGAAGCATAGCAGCCATAAGGGAGGCATAATCAAAACAGATACCGGTCCCGCTGTTGAGGGTTTCGTCCACAACGGGCAGATAGCCGTAGGTGACATTGGATGCTTTAGCCTCGTCATACGAAATATTTTTGATTACATAGTCGTAGATGGCTTCGACTGCTTCCAGATCCGAATGTGCGTTTGCTACCAGTTCACTGCCTTTTGCTACTGTTTTGGAATCAGAAGTAAACCACACATACTGATTGGGATAAAGGAACGGCAGGAATTCATCCTTGATTTCAGCCGTAATATCTTGGGAAAAAGCAGTGGAATACATGTCTCCCGATACGTTTTCATAGACAATCAGGGAATACGTGCCGTTTCCTGCGGAAAGAGGAAACGCTTCGTACTTTTTCTCCTGTGACAGCAGATAAGTATATGTATTGCCGTCAGGAGTCCCGATCTGCAGTTTTACTTTTGGGTTGCTGCCGCTGTATCGAACCATCACATAACCCTGATCCGTATGGGAAGCATCGATTTTTACGATATTTGTCCCATAGGAAATATCGCCGTCAGCCTTGGGAACCCGCACATTGGGCGTATTATCCCGGGGAGGCCCGCTGGCCGCAGCGGATGAAGTATCAGAAGAAGACGGAGCCTCACTGCCACCCTCTGTGCAGCCGCAAAAAAGGATGGTACATAAAACAAGCAGCAGAATAAGCGCTGATTTTGTTTTCTGGTTCACGTGTTAAGTCCTCCTTAACATTGTTTTTCATATGCAGATACTGAAATCAGTATACTACTGGAAAAAGGAAGAATCAAGATGTCTGTGCCTTTTTTCTTGGTTAAAAATCACATTCCGGCTTAATTCTCAGTAGAAATGAACCGATAACATAATTAGAATTATATGGATTAAAAAAGGGGGATCTGGAAACGGAACCAATTTTTGTATTTTGTGGAAGGCATAATAGCGATAATAGCGCAATGGGCACTGGATTAGTGAAATAAAAAAGGAAAGGTAATCAGCAGATATGACGATGAAACAGGAACTACCGGCACTGAAGATTCACATGTTTGGGCACATCAGCATGACGTATGGAGACAAGCCGATTTTATTCTACAAAAATAATGTGACAAAGGCAGTAAAGCTTGCTGCGATCCTGTTCTTCCAGGGAGAGGAAGGGATTGAACGAAGCAGGCTCATTGAGGAGCTGTACGGCAGAGAGGAAATCTCCGATGCCGCCAACAGCTTGCGGGTTACGGCCCACCGTCTGAAAAAAGCGCTCATTGAGGCGGGACTGCCGAGCCACGAGTACATTGCGATAAAGGATGGGATCTATAGATGGTCCTCGCCAATGGAAACGATTGTAGATGCAGTCCAGTTCCGGGAACTCCTTGACGCCGCAGACCAGCAGACGGCAGAGGATGAACGGGCGAATCTGCTGAGAGAAGCTATCACTCTGTATAAGGGCGAATTTCTGCAGGAAATGTCAGGAGAGTACTGGGTACTGCTGGAGGATGTGCAGTACAAAAAGCGTTACACAAAGGCACTGTCAGAGCTGTGCCGCTATCTGGAGCAGCAGGGTGAATACGAAGAACTCCTGAGCATCTGTGAGCCGGCGTGTGAACTGTATCCCTTTGACGAGTGGCAGGCTGTTAAAATAGACGCCTATATTGCACTCGGCAGATACGATGAAGCGCTGAAGGAATATGAAGATGCGGCAAAGTTATTTTTTGAAGAGCTGGGAGTCAACCCTTCGGATACGATGCTCAGCCGGTTAAAGAAACTGGAAGATAATATGAACAGAAGACACCAGACATTAAGCGAAATAAAAGAACAACTAAAAGAAGAAAAACGAGAATCCGGAGCATTTTACTGCAGCTTTCATAGTTTTCGTGATGAGTACCGCATGGTGAGGCGGATTATGGAACGCAGCGGACAGTCCATTTATCTGGTCCTCTGTACGATTACCGATGAGAAAGGCCGTCCGCTGGAACACCACGATCCGGTAAAAGATACAGAAAAACAGCTCCACGATGCGATCAAGGATTCCCTGAGACGCTGCGACAGCTTTACAAGATACAGCCCCGGCCAATATCTGATTTTGCTGGTGGGCACAAATGGAGAAAACTGCGAAGTCGTATGCCGCCGTATCAGCCGCCGGTTTTCTCAGATTTATAAATCCGGCTCCGATTATCTGGGGTGGCATATTTCCTCCGTGGCAGATGTGGAAAACGAACCCCTAGGGATCCCCTTTGCGGAAAAAAATTAGCAGGTATTGTGCTATAATAAAACTGCGGCAGGAGCGAACAGAACGAAGAACATGAACCAAAACGGAATGGAGAAAGAGGACAGTGCACATGGGAGAAAAACAGCCATATTACATTAATTTATCAGCACCCAACCTGGTCAACATCTGCATGGACGAGAGGATGGACGGGGAACCCTCTGGACGGCTCTACCACTGCTACGATGAAAAGCCCTGGGAATTTGCGAGCTTTCTGCAGATGCTCAATCTGATGGATCAGCTGTATGACTCCATATCTTTCCCTCAGGCTTCTGCAAAGACAAGATATTTTAACGAACCCGAGCAGACCGGTCAGCCGCTGCCTGTAAAACAGCAGGAGCAAAAGGATATCATCCAGCACAGCGGAAAGCTGGCAACCTTTATTACGTATGTCCAGTACCGGCAGAATTCCACCTGGCAGGGCGAAACGGTGTGGGCTGAAAAGGAACAGATGTATCGGTTTTCCAGCACCCTGGAGTTTATCCGGCTGCTGGATAATGTGGAAGGGTGAAGAAGGGGGAATACTCAGGATGTTGAGTTCGGCAAAAAAGCGTCCAGCTCTTTCCGTTTATCGCTTTTCCCATCCAATCACAACCTGTTCCTGCTCCAGCATCTGCTCGTAAGCCTGCTCCAGCAGGTTTTTTATATTGGCTTCGATTTCCTCCCGGGCTGAAAGATACATTTTGTACAGGCATCTGGGATTGGCCTTTTCAGACTCTACCCTGGCGTCGCTGCTGACTGCGCTGACATAATGGTGAACCGCGGAACGGCTCATAGGCCGGCCTTCTTCTGAGAGAAAGAGGGGGCCGCTTTTAATATTCTCCCGCTTCATATAGTCAGACAGTTCATCTCGCAGCACATGGGGAATATGCAGCTCCCTTTGACGCAGACCGTTGTGGCTGCTGAGAACTGCCGTGCCCATTTCCACTGCTTCTGCCGTCAGCTGAGATAGCTCCTGAACCCGAAGCCCCGCGCTTCCCAGCGTCTTTATAATCAGATAGGACTTTTCCCGACCAGACTGCTTTGCCGCAGACAGAAGGCGGAGATATTCGATTCTCGTCAGCTCCGGCTGCGAAGACTGCGCCTTTTGAGAAACGCGATCGATCTGCCAGCCTTTTTTGCCCAGATACCGCATAAAGCTGTTGAAAACCGAAATATGCGTATTGACGGTGCTTTCCGAAAAACCCTGCTTTGTCAGCAGCATATCGCACCAGAGCAGCCCTTCCTTTTCGGGGAGAATTTTGTCCCCAGGAAGATAATCAAGCAGCCCGAAGAGAACCCGCCGGTATACATCCAGAGAACCCTTGCTCCTGCCTTTTTCCTGCATATCGGTAAGAAATTCGTTTATCAATTCCGCTGTTATGAGAATCCCCTTTTCCTGTTCTGCTTCCTTCACGCCTTTTTCCTCCCAGAGCCCTGGGCCATATACCGAGCGTTGTCTGTCTGCCCGGGAAATACCCAAAATCCGTATTATGTTTAAAAAATATAAGGGGAACTCTCCCCCAGCCGCTTAATGCAGAAATTATAGCATAGGCAGCCTGCACATACAAGAGGCGCTGCCTGATTCCTTTATCCAGCTTTATGCTTCCTTGCAATCTTTCTGTGATTGAGCGTATGCTAAAATAAGGCTGCTGAAAGAGCAATTCTGAGCAGTCTTATTTTCTATGCACTGTTTCCCTGTTTTTCAGCTGGAGATTATGCGAATACAGGGGAAAGAACGGGGAAGCTTCTCTTTTTTTCCTAAATAAAGTGAAAGCTAGATGAGGTTTATAACATAATACGGATTATGACATTCGTGTACGATCCGGTCCATACACTAGCTGACAAGCCCGAGGCCGTTGAGCTGCCGCATATGTTCTGCACCAGTGGAAATGAGATAAATACGCGTCGTATCAATGCTGCTGTGGCCTAAAATATCTGCCAGCTTTACAATATCGCCGTTTGCCCTGTAAAAGGAACGAGCAAAGAGACGCCGCAGATTATGGGGAAACACTTTGTCCGGCTGTACACCTACCTGCCTGGAGAGCTGCTTCATTTCCGACCAGATTTGCCGCCTGGACAGACTCTTTCCGCTTTTGGTCAAAAATAGTTCTCCGGATGCGATCTTCTGATTTTTGCCATAAGCCAGCAGCTTTCTGCATAGCTTTTCCGGCAGCAGAATGACCCGCAGCTTCCCCTTGAGCGAAATTTCAGCCTTCCCTCTCTTTACCGCTTCCATGGTAATATAACGCAGCTCCGATACCCGGATGCCGGTGCCGCAGATGGTTTCCAGCAGAAGGGACAGCCTCTGCTTCCCCTGCGCGTTTGCCGCCTGAACCAGATGCCGGTATTCCTGGAGATTGAGATTTTCGGATTGCTCCCGAAAGCTCCGCCTTTGGACACGCAGGAACCGGACTCGACAATCCTCCCACCCTCTGAAACGGAAAAAGCTGTTGATTGCCGAGAGCATGGAATTGATCGTAACTGCCGTATAATGGCTGGCCGCGAGATGCCCCTTCCAATCTGCTGCCTGCTGCTTTGTAACCTCCCGGCCGGAAAGCCATGCTGCAAAGCTACGGACGTCCCGTAAATACTTTTCAATCGTTGCCGGCGCTTTTTCCTCCTGCATTAAATGTTCCTCATAACGGGATATGTCGCCATTTGTAATCTGATACTTCATCTTGTGCTCCCTTCCATAATTCATACGCATTTGCATGATCTGTGGTTTTCAGAAAATTTTTACACTATCAGATATACTACATTCCCGTAGAAATGGGAAGGGAAAATAGGAAGAGAAAAAAGGAAAACCCGCAAAACCCGGCTGAGTTTTACCTGTACCGGGCTTTGCGGGTTGTCTGTTAGTCTTCCGAAGCTCCAGCTTCCTCCGGAAGAAATTCCTCAAGAATGCGCAGCGCTGCCTGCAGGTGATTCCTGGCTCCCTGGATATTTTGAAAAAAGACAAGGGAAAGAGCCTCTTCGTCTGACCCTTTGGGGAAGGAAAGGAGCAGATCCGGGCTGACCTGGAGCTTTTCTGCAATATGCTCAACTGTATTAAGTGTAGGATTGCAGGAGCCATTAAGAGCGCTCTGCAGGTAGGAACGGGAAATGCTGATTTCCTCTGCGAATTCGGTCAGAGTGCTGTTACAGCTTTTGCGCATAAATGAAAGGTTTTTCGAAAAATTACCAGACAAACTCATACTGACAACTCAACTCCTTTAAATGTTTTTTGTATTTTATGCATTAATGAATATATATAATATCTTATCGCAATTCGACAAAAAACGACAGGGTATTATAGTGGTATTTCGTACCATTATAGTGGTAAATTTGAAGATATTTACAGAAAACTGTGGTCTTCGTCCGCCTCAGGTTGAATGGCCTGCTGATCGTCCAGATGCTCCGAAGCTTTTGCATCCTCAGGAAGAAGTTCCTCGAGAATGTGCAGCGCTGCCCGCAGGTGATCCCTGGCCTCCCGGATACTCTGGCGAAAGACAAGGGGAATCGTATCCTCATCCTGCTTTTGCGGAAAGGAAAGGAGCAGATCCGGACTGACCTGAAGCTTTTCCGCAATATGCTCGACCGTATCAAGGGTAGGATTGCAGGAGCCATTGAGAGCGCTCTGCAGGTAGGAACGGGAAACGCTGATTTCCTCTGCGAATTCGGTCAGGGTGCTGTTGCAGCTTTTGCGCATGGATGAAAGATTTTTTGAAAAATTACTAGATAAACTCATACTGACAACTCCTTTGCTTTCTGATGCTCTTAACTATATATGTTACCGTTATTCGACAGAAAACGACAGAGCAAGATGGTGGCATCCTGTACTATTATAGTGATACATGATTCTTCATTTTACACCTTTTTGCTGGCCTAGATTGAAAGGATCCATCCTTTATGATACTATAGAGGTACAAAACGGCAGGGAAAGCGGGCGGGAAGATTGAACGTGACAGAACAACAGGAAAAAAAGCATCAGCAGCACCAGGAGGATTTACAGCGACTGCGCAGCCTGCGTCCAATAGATGATGACTTCATGCGCTGCCTGTTTAAAGACAATATACCATTCCAGTGTGCTGGACATAGAAAACCTCCATTCGGGGCAGGATTTTAACGAACTGCCGGACACCTATACGATATTTATCATCGAAAAGGACTTTTACGAGAAGGGTGAGCCAGTCTATCCAATAGAACGAATCAACCTGGCAACAGGTAAAGCCTTTGAAGATGGAGAACATATTTTATATGTGAATGGAGAATACCGGGAAGAATCAGAGAGCGGAAAACTGATGCACGATTTCAACTGCACGAGAGCGGAGGTTATAGGCGGGATTGGTTGGGGTTATTTATCCCCATAGTGGCCTCTGCAGTGGGCGATGTACAGCCGTCCGTTTTCCACATGGTAGACGAGGCGATCTTTTTCGTTGATGCGGCGGCTGTATTCGCCCTGCAGGTCGCCGGAGAGAGGTTCGGGCTTTCCGATTCCCTTCATGCAGCCGTTCCGTTCAATATCCTGGATGAGTTGGTTGATCCGCTTTAGTGTTTTTTTATCTTGCGTCTGCCAGTAGAGGTAATCCTCCCAGGCATCGTCCGACCATATTTTTTTACTCATCGTCCACCTCGATCAGTTCATGGGCGGTGCCTTTCCCGGCTTTCAGCTCCTGGACGGATTTTTTTACATAGGCCATGTTCGCCTCAGAGAAGAATGGGTCGGTGGTCTGGGTGATCTCAAACGGGATGCGGTTTTCACGTAAAACTGCTTTCACAAAAAGATTAATTGCGGTAGAAGTATTCAGGCCAACATTTGAGCAGAAGGTATCAAAGCTGGCCTTGTCTTTTTCGTCTACCCTTGCGGTTAAAGTTGCCAGTGCCATAAATATCGCTCCTTTCGTATTCGGGTTGCGATTATTATAACACTATTGTATGCTGTAAGCAAGCGCATGTATTACATATGGGATTGAATTTCAACTGCACGAGAGCAGAGAATATGAAGTATGAATTGACGGCAGAGAGAAGGAGATATTTGAAAGAAGAGCCAAAAGGAGTGAGCGAAATGAATAAGATTATGGAAGATATGCGAAATGAATCCATGAGGGCCGGAATAAAAGAAGGAATAAAAGAAGGGGCAATCAATACTGCAAAAAGAATGTTGAGAGATGGAACTATAACGCTGGAAAAGATTGCGGAATTTGTTGGCCTTTCCGTTGAGGAAGTAAAAACTCTGGCAGCCGATTCAAACAGATAGACAAAAACACTGAAAGGCCGGGAATCAAAAGAATGATTCCCGGCCTTTGCAATGGAGCTACGGCTCCTCCCGATCCTCCGGAGCGTCCAATTCCCCCGGAACAAGTTCCTCAAGAATGCGCAGCGCTGCTCGCAGATGATCCCTGACTTCCCGCAAATTTTGAATAAGGACAAGGGAAGGCATCTCTTCGCCCGGCCCTCTGGGAAAGGAAAGTAGCAGATCCGGGGCCACCTGGAGTTTCTCTGCAATATGCTCAACCGTATCAAGTGTTGGATTACAAGAGCCTTTGAGAGCGCTCTGCAGGTAGGAGCGGGAAACGCTGATTTCCTCTGCGAATTCGGTCAGGGTGCTGTTGCAGCCCTTACGCATGGATGAAAGGTTTTTTGAAAAATTACCAGACAAACTCATACTGAAAACTCAACTCCTTTAGATACTTATTTTAAATTCTATATATGAGGGCATATATAATATCTTACCGCAATTCGACAAAAAACGACAGGGTATTATAGTGGTATTTCGTACCATTATACTGGTAAATCATCCTGGCAAACCCCATTTGAGCCGGAAAGCAGCCCGGCTTTTTCATGCCCAAAAGGCCTCAGCGCTATCCTGAAAATCCCATTAAATTCTATAAAATTCCGTTAAACCCATATACTTGCCAATATTAAGCAAAAAAACTCGAAAACATTACAAAAAATCATAAAAAACTTACCGTGTGTAATGCTTTTCGTAATGCCCCATTTCGTAAAATGAGTATGCAAAATCACAATGCACGAATTCAGAAGCAGATTAGAAGCAGACTCAAAAATGAATTCGTCAACCAAAAAGCAGTCGAGACACGCGAGAGTACTCGATTCCAAAAGGAGGTGCGCACAGCGCCATGAATGAAAAACAAAAGAATCAGGAGACATTTGTAATCCGAATTCTGGGCACAGAGCACGCCACATGGCAGGGAAGCGTAACTCATTTGGATAACAACCAAACCGTATACTTTCGCTCTGAGCTGGAGCTGATAAAAATTATAGATGGCACCCTGGAAAAAGAACAGGCAGCTGCCGAAGAAAGCATTAAGTAGGAAGGTGGAAACATGCGAAATTTTGTGAATGAAAAAGGAAAACGCGCAGCAAAGAAGCGCCAAAAGAAAGATGGAAGGGTCAACGTGCTTGCCATTCTGATTTCCGTAAGCATGATCTGCAGCCTGATGGTGCCATACGCACAGTTCATAGAGGCCTCCTCTGATCTGCCAAACTGCGGAGTAGCCGAGCACCAGCACAACGCATCCTGCTACCGGCTGGATAACACCCCTGCCTGCGGAAAAGCAGAAGGCGAAGACCACACCCACACAAACGCCTGCTATGACAAAGTCTTAGCCTGCGTAAAACAAGAACACACCCATATGGACGCCTGCTACAGCGACAAAACGGCAGACGTAGAAGACCCGGCACTGTGGGACGCACAGTTCGGAACAGCAGCCCTGACCAAGGACACCTGGGCAGAAAGTCTGGCAGCAGTAGCTGAGCAGCAGGTAGGTTATGAAGAGAGCAAAGACAACTACGAAGTGGAAAAGGACGGAAGCCACAACGGCTACACCCGGTACGGCGACTTTGCGGACGATAAATATGGAAGCTGGGATACCTCCTTTGTAAACTTCTGTCTGGAATATGCTGGAATCGCAGAAGCAGACGTGTTCCCGAAGGAAGAAACGGATGCTGAGAAATGGCAGGAAGCGTTCGTAAAGGACGAGAAGGAAAACCAGGACTACATTGCGGACACCAATAAGGAAGACTACACGCCGCAGGTGGGAGATATCGTCTTTATCGAAGGAAATAAAGAGAACGGAAATGACAAAGACGAAACCACCATGGGAATCGTGACAGATGTGAATGAAAAGAAGGATGAAATCACGGTAGTGGAAGGAGACAGCCACGATCAGGTAGAAGAAAACACGTATGATGCGGATGACAAACACATTACCGACGCCATTGATATGGAACAGGTAGAAAATGAAGTAACAGGGGAAACCGAGGCCCCGGCAGACACGGATCAGACAGCACCAGATGGTGACAGCGCTCAGCCGGAGGCAGATGAGACGACCGGAGCTGCTGACCCAAGCATCGAAGATACAGACAAAGCAGACGCAGATAAAGAAGAGGGAAGCGATGCGATTACAACGGAGGATCCGACCGAGGAGGTTTCTGTATACATCTGCGGAAAAGAAGAACATAAGCATGGTGAAGCCTGTTACGACGAGCAGGGCGAACTGACCTGTAAGGAAGAGGAACACCAGCACGGCCTGGACTGCCTGAGACCGGCAGAGGGAGAAGAACCGCCATCCGAAGAGCCGAGTGAAGAAGAGCAGCCAGCGGATGAGCCATCCGAAGAACCGGCCCAGCCAGAAGAGGCTGAGGCGCCGGAAAGCGAATACATCTGTGGAAAGGAAGAGCACACCCATAGCGACGCATGCTATGACGATGGAACGTATAACCTGACCAAACCGCTGTTCAAACTCATTACGAATAGTGAAGGGGAACCGGAACGGATCTGCGGTAAGGAAGAGCATCACCATGATGATGCCTGCCTGCCGGAGAGAGAAGTGGAGAAGGAAGAAGCAGAACAAGAATATTTCTGCGGACAGAAAAATCATAAACATGATGAAACTTGTCTGGATGAAAACAACCAGCTGGCCTGCGAACTGCCTGAGCATGAGCATGGCGACAGCTGTCTGGTAGAGCAGAAGGAAGAAGAACCGGAGTACATCTGCGGAAAGAAAGAACATAAACATGAAGCTTCCTGCTATGATGAAAAGGGAGAGCTGACCTGCAAGGAGGAAGAGCATGCGCATGATGATAGCTGCTTAAAGGCAGAGGAAGAAGACAAAGATGCTCCTGTTCCAGTAAGCGTTAATGAACAGTTTGAATATACGGATAACCCGGCCTTTAAGATTACATTCCATGTAAGAGGTCTGATTAAAGTTCCGCAGGAAGCAGTTGCCGAAAATGGAGACAGCGTGGTACAGGAGAAGGAAACGGCAGATAGTACAAATGCTGTGGCAGACAGTAATGGAACCATAGCGGGCATCCAAGGAGTAATTGAGGAAGTAACAGAAACATCTGATCGGGCTGAACCTACAGAGAACACAGAGGCTGTAGAAAATAAAGATGAAAACAGCAATACTGTAGAAATCGCAGGGAATAATGAAAAACTGACGTTCCAGGTAGAAGATTTAGAGGAACAGTCACAAGCATACAAAGACTTTGTTGCTTACACAAAGAAAAACGATGATGGCGGACAGCAGCTTCTGCTTCAGGGCGTTCATTATTCCCTGCGCTATAACGGAGCAGCAGTAGATGCATCAAAATGTGATATTACAGCAGAAATTACGCCGACTAAAACACTTGTAAAGCAGGTGGAGGAGGCGGTTGAAGAAGAATCTTCAAATGGTTATATTTTATCCGTATTGAAGCGGACTGCAGACTCACAGATTCAGCAGGTCAATACTATGTCCCTGAACAGTGAAAAGGAGCTGAATGGAACGACTGTGGAGGCCGCAATAGAGGGTACATCGGGAGAAAAGCCAGCAGCACAGGCGGAAGAAAAAAGCTCGGAGGAAGGTCTGACACAAACCGAACAGAAGCGAGGTAAAGCACGGGCTAGGAGTATAGAAGCTGAGGAAGATGAACCTGTGGAGAGCGGGAAAGTTGAGGATACTCTAGATGAAGATATCGTTGATACGGAGATAGGATCAGATAGCGATTCAACAAATAATACTACTGGTACAGAAGACGCAAGTGACGAAGAACAGGATGAGATTCAAGGGTCAGCACCAGAAGGTGGCAATAGTGCCGACGGAGATGTAGTAATAGAAATTAAGCAGACTCCAAACCCAAGCTTTACTGTGCAGTACTATGCAAACCTTGATCGAGTAAGTAGTGATTCAAGTAACAAGGTGTTGACACAGGGTGAAAAGGATGGAGTTAAGAACTCAAATGAATTACCTGTTATTGACACAACAGGTAATCAGAATGGGACAGGTGGAAACCTGCCAGAAAACTCCCTTACAACTCCGGCATTAAAGAATATATATATATCCCAGAGTGGAGATGAGAAAGGAAAGGTTATACATGAAACTGAACTAACAGAAGTTTATACACAGCAGACAGTCAGATATCAACAGGCACCAAATCTAAATTATTTTGATAAATTGCTTAAACAAAAAGATAAGTATAATTTGAAACAAATTTGGGTACTAAAGGCAAATAAGTCTGCTAATAGTATGAATCCAGATGACTGGGCTATTTACAGCTACACTTATTATGATGCTGAACAGACCAAGCCGAAACTGCATTTTACAAATCGGGCAGATATTGCTAAGGCTACGCCTGAAAATCCGGAAGGCTATATGTGCATTACTGACAATGCAACTCTTCGTCTGGTATATGATACTAAAAAGCAAGATACAACGGTTAATTCACTGTTTTATGACTATGATATTAGCAGCTCAGCACAGATAGATGAGGATATACTCAAGATGGATACTCGAGAGGGAGGAATTAATAGCAGTAACAACTATAAACATTATGACCAAAATACACAGGCTAAGTTTGCGTTTGGAAATAGTAACTGTGGTACAAACTTTGGGAATGTGACCTGGAATGGCGGACATAAATTGAATGCTGGTAATCACAAGTTGGTCTATAAAGGTTGTACTTTTGGATTAGCCAGCGGAGTTACGAATGGAGTTCCAAATGCTGAGGGAAGAAGTAACCTTGCAGCGATGAATGTTACGTTTTCAAGTGGTGTTAATGCTCCCAAAAATCTTTTCGGAAAGAGCGAGGATGAACCAGAAGGAAAACATACGTACGATGGGAAGCTCACATATAACAGAAATGGTGATACATTCACGTTAACCACAGCAAAGGTGGGGGATTTAGAAGCTATAGGAGATCTGGATCAATTTAAAAATCCAACAAATGCGACATATCCTGATGGGACTCACTATGATATCTGGACAAATAATTTTTGGCCAATGGATAATGCTCACTCTAATAAAAGAACCGATAAGAACTTTGGAAATTTTTCAAAGAATAATCCGAATCAGAAGTATTATCCTTATGGAGATTGGGATAGATTGCCGCGGAGTGATGATGGCGAAAACCATAACAGCTTCTTTGGCATGTCCTATGCGGTAGATTTTACATTGCCAAAAGATTATATTGGACCTCTAGAATATTATTTCTACGGCGATGATGACATGTGGGTATTCTTAGATGGCACACTGGTTTGTGATATTGGCGGTGTTCATTCTTCCGTCGGTGAATATGTAGATTTGTGGGATTATCTTAAAAAAGGAGAAGGAGGCAATCATACGCTAAGCGTATTCTACACAGAACGTGGAGCTTCTGGTTCATCCTGCTGGATGCAATTTACTCTACCATCTGTTACTTCTGATAATCTGAAGAGCAATAATGATTATGGTAACTTATCCGTAGACAAAACTGTTCTTAAGGAGGAAGATGGTACAAAAGAGCCGTACCAGAGTGATAATGAGTTTACATTTGAGTTAACCTTAACGGACAGTAATGGTACAAAACTACCAGATGACTATGCATACAAAAAGTATAGGAAGATAAAAGACTCTGATGGTAATATTACAGGTAAATATGAATACCGGTGCGCTACGGATGGTAGGGAGTATTTGTACGATGGTACAACATACTACCATAAAGATGGTACACCATTGACAGATGAAGAGAAAGGAAACATTCACTTTGTTGATAATGAAACTTTATACCTTGTACTTCATGACAATAGTTACTTTAAACTAGGGCATGATGACTATATTATAATCGAGAATATACCGAAAGACTCAAAATACCTAGTTAAAGAATGGACTGATTCGCTTAACTATGGAGGGATAGAATATCCTGTGGATACCAATGTAGATATTACAAGTGATTATGAGAAATATGTAGCGGAAGGTTATAAAGAGAAAGAACAGATATCTGATACAGATAGAACGGCGAGTGGTTTGATTACACCAGATCAGACACTCACGACCGTCCGTTATGAAAACAAATTCACCTATTACAAACTGCCGTCCACCGGCGGAATGGGAATCTACTGGTATATCATCAGCGGAATCCTGCTCATGGCAGGAGCAGCGCTGGTCGTATATAAAAACAGATGCAGGGAGGTGCTGAAACGTTAGAAAAAAGTCTAAATTTTTAGCGGTTCAAGTATAATCTTGCACCAAAAAGTTAAAACGTGCATAATGCACAAAATGAATAGTGTAGCATCTGGTTGAAGTTTGGGAAATGGCGCAGAGGGGCGTTCATCCTGCAGCGTTAAAGAATGAGATGTAGCTTTAGACACAGCAATAGATACTACTAACCACGGCAGGACAGAAACCCGGAAGGCCGTTTGCCAGACCATCCGCCTGATGATGCACAGTAAAAGAACACGAACGTGTGAAAGGAGAGGAAGAAAAAATGAAAAAACTCAAGAAAGTATTTGCCGTACTGTTATCAGTGGCAATGATCCTGGGAATGTCGGGCACGGTATTCGCAGCAGAGCCTACTGTAAATGCTAATGCAAATGGAAGTAGCAATGATAGCGTTCAGGTCTCAATAACCGGAATAACAGGCAACCCAACAGTAACCTTATATCGAATTGCAAAAGGCGAGTATAGTAATGCCAGCAAAAATGCATTTAAAGACTATAGTTGGGCCAAGGGGCTTGAATTATCAATAATTGAAAAGATTAAAAATGGAACCCGTACTGCAGATGACGTGACAACTATTGTAAATGGTCTTAAAGCCGATCCTCAGACTATAACACCATTTACAGGCAATGAAAATGGTATTGTTACGGCAGGTTCGATAAGCGGCGACACATATACCGCAACTGTAAATGCAGGTGCATATATTGCTGTGATTAGTGGTGCAATAGATGGAACCATTTATAATCCTATCTTATTGACAGCAAGCTATAATGAACAGGGACAGTTTGTAGGAGGCAATGTTGATACCTCTGAGCTGTATGGTACCAACGGAGTTGCTAAAAAAACAACCCCGGATGTCAAGAAAGAGATCACAGGGGGAACAACAGAGGATACGACTATTCCTGATACAGAGAATCAACGTACAGCAGCAGTTGGAGATGTGATTGATTATGCAGTAACTCCTACAGTCCCGCAGTATCCAAGCAATGCTAAGAATAAAACCTTATTTGTAAAAGATACAATGTCACCAGGGTTAGACTATCTTCCGACTAGCTTGAAAATTGAATTTGGGGATCAGGCATTAAAGGCTGATGATGATGGAAACTTTATGGCTGGAACAACAAAAGTTGCAAGTGTAGTAAATACGGATAATGGATTTAATTTGAACTTTGTTTACGACGCTATCTGTGATGATACGGGTGTACCATATGCTAATTTAAAGATTAAGTATTCTGCAAGAGTAAATGAGAATGCAGTTGTTGGAACAACTGGTAACCCGAATGATGTGAAAATGTACTATGCAAATGATCCTACTACAGGAAGCACATTTGAACCTTCTAATGACAAACCAACACCAGATGGTGCAGAGGGTGTGACAAAGAAAGAAGATAAAAAGATTGTTTATACCTACCAGTTAGGATTCAAGAAAGTAGATCAACAGACTAAAGATGCACTGGCAAATGCAGTATTTGGAATCTATGAAGATAAAGATTGTACAAAGCTGGTTGACATTGTAAAAACAAACGAAGCTGGTTATGGTGTATCAACAAGTGTTGCAGCAAAAGACTACTATGTAAAAGAAATTGAAGCTCCGGAAGGATATTCATTAAATGATACTGTATACGGCCCAAATAAACCGACATGGGAAAAAGCGACAACAATCATTAATCGTGAAGAAACTACAATAAAGTATACAGACAATGCAGAAGAAGCTGCAACTAAGCCTGCAGTCCAAGCTGGATGGATCTTTAATGGTAAGTTCTATACTACGAAACCTGCAGAAAATGCAATGGCTGCATATGTAAAAGAAACGACAACAACAAAAGTTATAGAAGAAAGTATTGAAGAGAATAAGAATGGTGGAGGAACATTAGTATTTGACAAAGAACTTCCAAATACTAATCTCAGTGCTCTGCCATCCACAGGTGGAATCGGTACTATCATCTTCACAGTAGGCGGCTGCCTGATCATGGTAGTAGCAGCAGCCCTGTACTTCGCAAACCGCAGAAAAGCT
>CAJTER010000019.1 GCA_910575405.1 Clostridia bacterium
GTATACTTTTATTTTCAAAAATGGGCTGAGGGAAAAAAGGAATAAAATGATAGAATCAGGAAATATCAGTAAGGAATTAGGGCAAAAACAAAGTTTTTTTGAAAAAATACTTAAGAAAAGAGGGTAAAAACCGATAATTATTATGTCAGGAAGTTCGCACGGAAAAGTATACTTTTCTGTGCAAGGCTTGGCTAAATTTCAATGTTTTCAGGCATTATGAATTTCTTTTCAGGAGGGATTTTCCGCTTAGGCCATAAATCCACTTATTTTTTACTATATTTTTTAATTAATTTCATATTATTGTATATAAGTCCATTATTTTCTTGTTTCTATTTTTGTTTGAATAGTGCCAGATTTTCCATACCCTGCTCCATACAGGACTGTTTCATCGGCTTTCTCCATCACCCCAATCCCAGAGTCAGTCAAAATCGCTTAACCTTTTTTAAACAGATAATAAAAGACTGCCATCCTCCTTTTTCACGCAGTTCCCCAGAGCCAATTGCAGGCCGCCCCACTTCTCCTGCTAACGAAAACACCCCCGGCAAAGAACTGAACTGGTTCCCACCGGGGGTGTTTTCTCCGTATTTATCTTATTATTTCACAACCTTACTGCTATAACCGCTGTAATCGCTGTAAATCCGTTTTCCGTCTACTGTCTTATAGGCCCGCACTTTATAATAATACCGCTTACCCTTTTTCAGACTCTTATTTGTATACTGCTGCGTCTTGCTGCTGCACCTTTTAAGCGCCTTATAAGTCCCGCTCTTCGTCGCGGACCGGTACACGTAGTATCCGGTAATGCCTGAGACAGAGCTCCATTTTACGGTGATTTTTCCCTTTCCCGCTGTTGTGCTGACGGATGGTGTCACAGGTCTTGCCTGCTGGGATTTTACAGCGGAGAAGGCATATGTTTTGCTATTTTTGTATGCCCGAACCTTGTAATAATACGTCTTGCCGGGCGTAAGATTTTGGTCAACATAGCTTCCTGCAGTGCCTGCCGCGTCCGCTATTTTTTCGTAGCTGCCGTTTTTATCTGTGGCCCGGTAGATCTGATAGCCGGACATATTATAGATTTTGCTCCATTTTATCTTCAGACTCTGATAATCCCTGGCAGAAACGCTGAGCCGCGGAATGCGCTTTACCATTTTATTTAAATTCTTAATTTCTGCCGATGCTCCGGAGCGGTACAGATCTTTTGCACTAAAAAGGCCGTATCCCTTGCAGCCGTAGGTCCTCAGCAGGTTCAGCTGAGAGGCCAGATTTGTTGAAGTTTTTCCCCAGCCCGGATCATCGCTGTAGCTTCCCCCTGTGCGGTAGGAGGCAAGGCCCACATACAGAGGCAGCTTCAAAGAGTTCAGCTCCTGCCAGGCCTTCAGCCGATCCGTATACATGGTGGTTTTTCCGCTTTTCCCCCACTGATCCGTCCAGTAGATCTGGGGCATGATATAGTCGATATAGCCTTCCTCTGACATCCATTTATCCACATCTGCCCCTGCGCTCCGGCAGTTGTCGATGTTTCCCTGAGGGCTGATGCCAAAGACTGTCTTGCTGTCCAGCTCCTTTACTTCCGCATAAACTGCCTTTACCATCTTGTTTACATAGCTTCTCTTTTTAGCCGCAGAGGGAGTCTTAGAAGGCTTGAGAATGTTGCTGTTATCCCTGTTTTTGTAGCCCTTGCTGGCATGATAAAAATAGTCGTCAAAGTGGATTCCGTCCACATCGTATTCCATGACTTCCCGGACTGCGGCCAAGATCCGCTTCGTTGAACTCGTATAAGCCGGATCCAGATAGTAATTTAAACTGAGTCTGTAAGGGTTCATCCACGCATGCAGCTCCATGTTCCGTTTGTGGGCAAGCTCTATCATGATCTTCAGGGGATCATAAGAATATGTAGCTGAAGCTTTTTTTGAGGAGGAAGCCTTTGATGTCAGGTAGGACATAGCGCTGAAAGTATCGCTTTTCCATGCCGCATCGTCAAAAGCCCGCACATGAAAGCAGACGGCATTGATGTTGTTTGCTTTTGCTTTGTCGAGAAAGGCTGCCGCTTTTGTGCGGAAGGTTGTTTCGCTGTTTGTTTTTAGTCCCAGAGAAGAAAAATCCACATATGCAAGCCAAATCGCCCTGGTCTCTCCGCTTCCGGAAAAAGCGCTGGCTTCCTGAATGCCTCCCCTGCAGAACATTCCCCCCAAAAGACCCGCTATGCCGAAAACGCACAGCATCGTTATAATTGTAATTCGTTTTTTCATTCTTCTAACACCTCTTTCTGATAATTCTCTAATTCCTTCTGCGCCCCTTTGCGCAGGAAATCCTTTGCACTGAACAGAGCAAAACCGCCGCAGCCCTTTTCCCGCAGCTGCGCCACCTGCCGTGCCAGATTCGTATTGCTTTTCCCCCAGCCCGGATCATCGGAAGCCTTTTCCCCGGTCCGGTAGAGAGCAAGTCCCACATAAAGGGGGATGTTCGCCTCATTCATATCCATCCACTCATCCAGAGTATCGCTGAACATCTTCTCTCTCCAGGCTGCGCTGTGCTTGTCGGTCCAGTAAATCTGCGGCATGATATAATCCACATATCCGCGCCTCTGCAGCCAGGTCCTTACATCCGCGCCCAGGGACTCGCAGTAACCCACATTTCCCGCCGGACTGATGCCAAACTGAAGCTTTTCACCATACGCTTTTACTTCCTGGTAAACAGCCTTCACCATGCGGTCCACATTTGCCTTTTTCTTTTGCACGGAAACTTTCGAGTCTTCCTTGTAAAAGTAATCGTCAAAGTGAATGCCGGCCACATCGTAATGTTCCAGAACCTCCCTTATACAAAGCAGGATTTCCTCTGTAGATTGCTCCGAGGCTGGGTTGAGAATCGGCTTTTCAAAAGTTCGGTTCCGGTAGGGGTTCATCCAGGCGTGAAGCTCCATGCCGTGCTTTTTCGCAAGGCTTATCATGATCTCCAGCGGATCGTAGGGGATCTCTTTTTTTCGGTCCCATATGTAGCGACTCATGGGAAAGCGTTCCGATTTGTACGCGGCATCCCGAAAAGCTCTCACGTGAAAGTACACGGTATTGACAGCATAGTCTTCAGCCTGCTCAAAGAGGCGCTCCGCATTGCTGCGAAATTCCTCTTCCGATTTGTTATAAAGTCCCAGGGCCTTAAAATCCGTATAAGCCACCCACAAGGCACGCACCTCTGCCGGCTTTTCCTGGCTGCCATTATGATGAATCGCAATTCCTGCCCCGATTCCAAGGGCAAGGAGCAGGCAGATCCCTGCTGCCGTCAGGATGCGAATCCGCCTTTGCTGCAGCCGGATGTTCCTTCTCCGTCTTTTTCGTTTTTTCTTCAACTTTTTCATACTAGCCTGTTGAGGGATTCCCCTTTCATAAAGCTTTCCAGATTGCGGCCGCAGGTATCGATGACTATCTTGCGCGTTTCCACGGGGATAAACCCGATATGAGGCGTGATCCAGCAATTTTCTAGGCCAATGAGCGGGTTTCCCTCTTCAGGAGGCTCCTTTGCCAGCACATCCAGTCCAGCGCCTGCCAACTTGCCGGATTTTAAAGCCTCTGCCAGAGCCTCCTCGTCCACAAGTCCGCCTCTTGCCGTATTGATGAGAATGGCCCCGTCCTTCATCTGCTCAATGAAAGCCTTGTCCACCATCTTTGCGTTTTCCCTTGTAAGAGGGCAATGAAGGGACAGGATATCCGACTGAATCGCTGCCTGCGGGTCCTTACTGTAAACATTGACTGTCATACCAAAAGCCTCTGCAATCTTCGCTACTTTTTTTCCAATACTGCCGTAGCCTACAATTCCGATGGAGCGTCCGGCAAGCAGCGTAACCGGCGCCTTAATAAACGTATAATCCTTGCTTTTCTGCCATTCCCCCGCAGCAACAGCTTGGTTATAAAGCTCCACCCTGTTTGTAATGGAAAGAAGCAGAGAGATGGCCTGCTGCGCCACAGCGTCAGTGGAATAAGCCGGCACATTGGCTACTGCAATGCCAAGCTCCTTTGCCTTTTCCAGATCCACATGGTTAAAACCGGTAGCTGCGATACCGATAAACTTCAGCTCAGGCGCCTGCTGCAAAAGCGCTGCAGGAAGAGCAAAAGAGTCCACAAAAACGGCTTCCGTTTCTGCCATCCGCTCTGCGAATTCCTCTCTGGAAGTCCTCTTATAATTTGTAAAGCTGCCCAGGCGCTCAATGGGCTCCCAGGAAATATCTCCCGGGTTTATGATAGCGCTGTCCAAAAATGCAAGTTTCATCCGTTCCTCCTAATCCTCCTGTATATCCAGTTTTTTGAGTATATTTTCGATTTTCTGCTGCAGGCGTTTTCCCGGCTTTCCCTTCATGGTCACCACCAAATTCCTGCAAGTAAAAATTTCTTCTGCAAGAGCCGTAATATCTTCTGCTGTAACAGCTGCGTATTCCCTCTTTCTCTGCTCCGGATCCAGACTTTTTTTCTGCAGAATATGTCCTTCGTAAGCCTGCGCCCAATTCAGATTAGCCGCATGATCCAAAATCAGCTCCCCGTTGTCGATATATACGGGCTTTACATAATCCAGCTCATCCGTGATGCCCCTCTTCATCTGCCGGAACAGCTCTACCGCAAGCTCCACCGACTCTTCCAACTTGGAAGACTGAACTTCATACTGAACATACAAATTTCCGATATTGCTGTACTGCTCCATACCAGGATCAAAGCTGTAAATATAGCCGTACTTTTCCGATAGCTCCTGATGAATCTTCGAGTTTTCACATTCAAAGAGAATATCATAAAGCAGCATATAAGCTGCCTGGCTGTGCTTTTGCATGTCCAGATCAAAGGAAAACCGCACCATCGTATCGTTGCTCTTTTTTATATGAACCGAGCCGGACCTGTGAAAAAACGCTTCCGGTATCTGAGCCATATTATCCCGCTTTACCGTTCCGGTTCCGGAAGGATAAGCTTCAAGGGCCCTCTGAAGGTAGACGATATCCTCTTCTCCCGCGCAGCCTGTCACATAAAAAAACAGATTTTCCGCTGAAAACAAGCTGCTGTGAGCCTGCTGCAAAGCTGATTTCCCTATTTTATCAAGGCCTGAACTGGTTCCCGTAATGGGACGGGCAAGGCTGGTATCGCCCCACACCAGTTTGCCTGAAAAAAAGGAAAGAGAGCTTTTTTCATCCTCTTCACGTATTTCAGCCTTAATCCGCTTTCGTTCCACATCAATTTCCGAGGCAGGAAGACCGATTGGCTCAAAAAGCTTTACAAAAATATCGATCGCTTCCCGGATATGCCTCTTTGCCCCGCTGATTTCAAACTGGACAAATTCTTTGTAGGTACAGGCGTTAAGCATGAGGCCCAGCTTGTCCAAGCTGCGGTAAAGCTCTCCCTCCATCAGGAAGTTCATATTGCGGATCACCACATGCTCCAGAAAGTGAGAAATGCCGTTTTCTTCTTTCGCTTCATACATGCTCCCGCCTTTGACATAGAGGCTGAGGCAAAAGCTGTGGAGATGATTTCCCGGGTAATGAAATACTTCCATGCCGTTTTTCATAACGTATCGTTTTTCCATCTGCGCCTCTACATTCTGCTTTCCAGATAAGCCTTTCTACCTTCCTCGTACAGATCGCCTCCCTGGCTGTCCAGCACAACGGTCACGGGAAAATCCTTTACAAGCAGCCTTCTTACAGCCTCCGCGCCCAGATCTTCGAAAGCCACAATCTCAGAATGCTCCACCCGCTGAGCCATCAATGCTCCCGCTCCGCCGATGGCAGCAAAATAGACAGCTTTGTTTCGAGTAACCGCATCCTTGACCTCCTGTCCACGCTGGCCTTTTCCGATCATCCCGGTCTCCCCCAGATCCAAAAGCGTTGGCGCATAAGCATCCATCCGGTAGCTGGTGGTAGGCCCTGCTGAGCCAATTGGATTTCCCGGTTTTTCCGGCGTCGGCCCTACATAGTAAATTACCGAGTTTTTCACTTCAAAGGGAAGCGGCTCTCCCTGCTTTAGCATTTCTACCAGCCGCTTGTGTGCCGCGTCCCTGGCCGTGTAAATGCTCCCTGTAAGAAGCACCGTGTCTCCGGCTCTCAGCTCCTGAAATTTGTCTGATGTAAAGGGCTCTTTTATCTGATATTCCATAAGTTTCCTTAACCTCTCCTTTTTATCTCCGCCTTTTTCCGGCAAAGATATCATAATAAAGCTATGCCGTATTCCCGCTCATAAAACCCGCTGCGCGTGTCTGCTGACGTGGCAGTTAATGTTGACTGCTACAGGAAGCCCTGCAATGTGGGTAGGCGCTGTTTTAATTTTTACGGATAAAGCGGTCGTTGCCCCGCCAAAGCCTTGCGGTCCGATACCTAGCTCATTAATCCGCTCAAGTAGCTCTGCTTCCATATCCGCATAATACGGATCGCTGTTTGCCTCATCAAAGGGAATCAGAAGAGCCTCCTTTGCCATGAGAGCGGCTTTATCAAAAGTACCTCCAATTCCCACCCCTACCACAATCGGCGGACAGGGGTTTGCACCAGCTTCCTCGCACACCTTTACCACAAAGTCTTTGACGCCCTGTTCCCCTGCTGAGGGCGGCATCATTTTAATCTGGCTCATATTTTCAGAACCAAATCCCTTTGGCGCAAAGGTTATCTTTACCTGATCACCGGAAACTATCTCATAATGGATATGAGCCGGCGTATTATCCTTTGTATTGACTCTCCTCAGCGGATCCACTACAACGGATTTTCTGAGAAAGCCTTCCCCATAGCCGTTCCTCACACCTTCATTGACCGCATCTTCTATCAGACCGCCTATAATATGCACATCCTGTCCAATTTCAAGAAAGACGCAGGCAAGACCCGTATCCTGACAAAGAGGCAGCACCCCTTTGCCGGCGATTGCTATATTTTCTTCTATTCTTTCCAGAACGTCTTTTGCAACTGGCCATGGCTCTTCTTTTGCCTGCCTGCTGATGGCACGCGTTACATCCTCGCTGAGAAAATGATTGGTTTCCCTTGCCATCTCTGCCACTGCCTTTGTAAGTTCTGATGTATGAAGCGTTCGCATGTATATCCTCCTCTAATCTGCCCATACCCTTGAGCATTGTCTCTACTATATTTATAATGCAGAACATACAGTCTGCCGTACTTCCGGAATTTCAAAAAAGCACCTTTTTATTATACGATGAAACATAGCTTCCCGCAAGGCTTGCAAAAATTTTCATAATATTTACCGCCTCCGCTTCATAAGCTGTATTAATTTTATCTGGGAGGACTTGTTATGAAAAAAAATATACTGACGCATGTACACCTTCTTTCCGCCTCAAAAACAGGGACAAGGAAGCGCCGCAGAAGGCAGCCCCTCTCTTTTGCTCCTATCCTTCTGATTCTTTCCGCCGCGCTTTTCATCCTCGTTGCCATGCCCTTTACCTTAACCTCGATCTTTACACCGGAGTCTTCCCCTGCCCCGGTTAGGGACAAGGCAGAAAAAGCCCCCCCAGTCTCTGACAGCAAGCCGGACAAACAGGTTCAGGTGCCACAGACTATCAAGGTTTACCGCCAAAGCAAAGGCACTGTGGAAACCATTGCCTTTGAAGACTATGTAAAAGGAGTCGTAGCCAGTGAAATGCCCTCCGTCTTTGAGCCGGAAGCGCTGAAAGCCCAGGCTGTAGCTGCCCGCACTTATTCCATGGCAAAATACCAAAACGCACAGAAAAACGGATACTCCAGCTCACACAGCAGCGCACCGGTCTGCGATACGGTTCACTGCCAGGTATATCAAAGCAAAAAGGATTTAAAGACCTCAAAGGGAGGCAGCTGGATGAAAAAGGACTGGAAAAAAATATCAAAAGCAGTAAACCAGACAAAGGGTCAGCTCATGTATTACAAGGGGGAGCTTGTGGCCCAGGCCCTGTTTCATTCCTCCAGCGGCGGCAAGACGGAGAACTGCGAAGATGTATTTACAGCTGCCGTCCCCTATCTGGTCAGCGTGGAAAGTCCCTATGAAGAGGAGGCCACCCACAAAAAAGAAACTCTGACCCTGACTCTTTCGGATTTTGCTCAAAAAATGAGAGGGGCATACCCTGGCAAAAGCTTTGGAAGTCTTCACTCCTCCAATGTAGCAATCAAAACCCGCAGCAAAGGCGGACGAGTCGAAACCATGCGCATAGGAAATGCAACCTTATCAGGAAAACAGGTGCGGGAGGCTCTGGGGCTTTACTCTGCTAATTTTACAATCTCCCTTTCCCAAAACAGCATCACCTTTACTACTACCGGTTCTGGCCACGGCGTTGGCATGAGCCAGTATGGCGCCAATGGCATGGCAAAGCGAGGTTATGATTACAAAGAGATACTCTCCCATTATTACAGCGGTATTACCGTTTATCCCTCTTCCCAATAACCAAAGTCACGCCGCAGCTATCCAATTCGCCTCAAAGCGTTCTTATCCAGCTTGTTCTGTTCTAAAAGCTTCAGCTCTCCCTCCCTGTCCTGCAGTTGCTGTTTCAGAGCTTCGCAATCATGGTGCAGGGTTTCGTAATGGTGGTGCTGGCTTTCGGCAAGTTTGGAAATTGCAGCCTCCCTTTTTTCTATCTGCTGCGCGAAGTTGTATTCCGCGCCTTTTATGCTCTGCATTTCCGAACGCATATTTCCAAGCTCTGAATGAATTTTATGCACCTCCTGCTGCAGATCCAGCAGCAATTTATAAATTTTTTCGTCCATATCATTTATCCTCCTGCTCCATATTATTGTCAGTCTCTCAAAAAGGTGCCTTACTGCAAAACAACGCGCCTGAGAGTACCTGTATGATAAAAAGATACTCTCCCGAAAAGCTTCCGTGACAGTATCTTTTTATGAAGTGTTTTATTGAGTAAAGGTTGTTGTTTGCTTATTTAGTGTCTGTTATCTGGCATCGCAGCCATCACAGCTCCTTCATCCTGAGAGTGGCTGCATCTGCAGCAACTTCCGCCTCCTGCATCTTGCTTTCCAGCTGTTCTGGCAGACTGACATTGCCCTGCAGCCGGACATCCGATGCATTTTACGCCTTTCCTTTTGGCTCTGATAATATACGCAACAGCTCCGCAAAAGGCCAGAAGGATAATCAGTCCTATAATAATGTTGCTCAAGATATTCATGCAGCCGCTCCTGTTCCTTTGTTGTGCAGGGAATATTCCCTATCAAACTTCTGCCTTGATCTGCGTCCAATGACGACAATGATGGCGGCCATGACTAAAATGGCAATTAATCCAGGAACAAATGCCTGGCCAAGAGTTCCCTCTGTAATCAGCGTGCCAACCTGGTATACCAGGAATGCTACTGTATATCCAGTTGCCATCTGCAGTCCGATTGCGGCCCACAGCCATTTCGCGCTCTTCATCTCCGAATTCATAGCACCGATTGCGGCAAAGCAGGGAGGCGTATACAGATTGAACATCAGATATGCCAGTGCTGTAACGGATGTAAGCCCCATGGCCATAGCAACTTCATTAGCCCCGCCGGTCAGAGCCAGCTCTTCGGTGTCAATAAATCTGGTCATCGCGTAAACGACTGCCAATGTTCCGACTACGTTTTCTTTGGCAATAAAGCCTGTAATTGCCGCTGCTGCCAGCTGCCATGCGCCGAACCCAAGAGGAATCAGCAAAATGGCAAATGGAGAAGCAATGGTAGCCAGAATTGAAGTATCTTCCATACCCTCTTCTACAATCTGGAATTGCCAGTTGAAAGTCTGCATCAGCTGAACAACGCAGTTGCAAACCAGAATAATGGTCGCTGCCTTGATAATATATGCTTTTGCCCGCTCCAGCATGGAAAAGCCCGCTCTCTTGAGACTCGGAAGCTTGTAGCTGGGAAGCTCCATGATAAAGAAGGATTTTCGATATTTGTATCCTGTAACCGCTTTTATCAACAGCGCGCCCAGAAAAATCAACAGAATTCCCACAAAGTATACCAGAGGACTTACCCAGGAAGCCCCCGCGAAAAAGGCACCTGCAAACAAAGCGATAACCGGGATCTTCGCGCCGCAGGGGATAAAGGTTGTCAGCATTGCTGTCGCTCTCCGTTCCCTTTCATCGCGGATGGTACGGCTTGCCATGATGCCCGGGATTCCGCAGCCTGTGCCGATGATGATAGGAATAATCGACTTACCGGAAAGTCCCACCCGTTTGAAAATCGGGTCCATTACAACGCTGACCCGGGCCATATAGCCGCAGTCTTCCAGTAAGGCAATCAGGAAGTACATAACCATTACTAATGGCAGGAAACCTACTACCGCTCCTACGCCGCCAACGATTCCGTCTGCCAAAATTGCCTGCAGCAGAGGCGAACTGTTCTCCAGAAGACCGGAAACCCAGCCCTGGAAAGTCTCGATCCAGCCTACCATCCAGTCTGCGATAAACGGTCCCAGAGCTGACTGAGAAATCCAGAAAACAGCGTACATCACAGCAGCGAATATAAGGATTCCGGCCACTTTATTTGTAAGAACACTGTCTATCTTATCATCCGCATTACGCTGTGAAGAAACAATTTGGCGTCTCTCCACCTTTGTCACGATCTGATTCACAAAACGAAAGCGCTTTCTGTCTTCTTCTTCTACCTGATTTTTGTCATGCAGATCAATTTCTGCCTGTACATATGGAGCCTTCTGGCCGCTTCCTTTCAGAGCTCCCGCCTTTTTTACAACCTCTTCCAACCCGTTTTTACCTGTGGAAGTGGATACGGTCTTGATAACCGGGCAGCCCAGCAGCTGGGCCAGAAGATCTGCATTAATTTCTGTATTTTGTTTTTCATTAATATCACTTTTATTTAAAGCTACCACTACAGGAATTCCCAGTTCCAAAAGCTGCGTTGTAAAAAAAAGACTTCTGCTTAGATTGGTCGCGTCCACAATATTGATAATTGCATCCGGATTTTCATGTCTTACAAAGCCACTGGTGATGCTTTCCTCTGGTGTGAAAGGAGACATGGAATATGCACCCGGCAAGTCCACGGCAATAAGCTCTTCACCTGTACCCGAAAAATCTTTTTTAATCGGGCATTCCTTTTTTCCTATCGTAACCCCGGCCCAGTTACCCACACGTTCGTTTTCCCCAGTCAGCATATTATACATGGTCGTTTTACCGCTATTCGGGTTGCCAGCTAAAGCAATTCTCATAATCGCTCCTCCTATCCTTTTAATTATCGTATCGTTATTTTTATATTTTAGTTAGTTATATTGAACTAACCTAGATTCAAAAAAATAGTAGTCCATTGCTAAATCAACACAGCCTGCGCGATACCTTGATCAATGTTATATCTTCCATTCTTTATGGAGACCACACAGCCGCCTTTTAACTGAGAAAGCACTGTAATAGGTTCGCCGCTGTAACACCCTAAGGAAAACAGAAAGGCTTTCAGCTCTTCATCTTCTGTCTGCACATCTTTCACAATATAGTTTTCCCCAATATTTGCAGAATTCAAATTCATATTCATCATTTCCTCCTTCCCTACGCACCAGCCATGTTACTCAGGCATACTCAGATCGTTTGCTTTCAAACTCTCCGCCTGCATGTCATGCGCCAACGCCTTTTCTCTTGTCAGGACACATTCGAGTTAGTTAGTCTTAACTTCCTCAATTATAATAATATAAAAAGAAATTTTTGTCAAGCGCTCCTTCATACAAAATTTTATTTTTTATCAGACAACAACCTCCACAAGGATCTTGTCCACTATTCTGGTTTCCTTCCAATCCGTTTATTCTTATTAAAGCTAAAGCTGACCGTATATCCTCTTTTCAAATGGTAATAATCAAGATAAGGTGATGCGAGAAACAGGTTGTATAATAAGGTTTCAAAGATTCTGTTTGCGATTACAACTGTATTTTGCTCTTTTTTTACAAAGCCCAGCAGCAACGCCATTTCAATAGAATGGATACCCATCACATAGGGTATTTCCTTTCTCTTCAGAAGCAAATCCCGCAACATTTCGTTGAGCTCCGGATAATCCTCAAGTTTGTTCAGAAGAGATCCAAATAAAGCGTTCGGTTCGGCCAACAAAAGTTTCACAGCTTCCCGCACACAATCCTCTGCCCATGCCGATCTTCTGTCCGGATATTCCCGAATTCCTTGGATTCTCTCATCTATCAAATTGCATATGCGGGACACGAGGAAAGGATATCCTGATGTATAATCATAAATCAGGCTGGAAATGCGGACAACCGCCATACCCGTCTTATAGTCGTCCTCGTATTCAAAATGAATTTTCGTCTTTAAACTTAGAAGCACTCATTTTTTGGAAATCTAAACTTGCTACCAGATAATCCGGCTTTAAAAACTGTGCCAAGGCTTTCAGTATCGTGGTTGTACCAAATTGGCGGGCACGATTCAATGTTCCGCTTTCCGTTTATACGGAGAAGACAGCAAAAAGCAGGAGGCCCCATTCCTTCCTGCTTTCCCGCTGTATACCAGTTCTGGCTGTATTTAATAATTCTCCGCCTTAATCTGGAAATAGGACTTTGCATGCAGACATACCGGGCAGACTCCCGGTGCTTCCTTGCCCATCACCTCGTGGCCACAGTTTCTGCACTGCCATAAAACCTCTTCATCCTTTGCAAATACTTTGTTTTCCTTTACATTAGCGGCAAGCTTTCGATACCGCTGCTCGTGTTCCTTTTCAACTGCTGCCACGCCTTCCATCTGAGCTGCAATTTCTGTAAATCCCTCTTCCCTTGCCGTCTTTGCCATTTCCGCATACATTTCCGTCCATTCGTAATTTTCGCCTTCTGCAGCTGCAATGAGGTTTTCCTCCGTTGTTCCGATACCGGCCGCATGCTTGAACCACAGCTCAGCGTGAGCCTTTTCGTTTGAAGCTGTATCCTCAAAAATTTTTGCAATCTGCATAAAGCCATCTTTTCTTGCTTTGTCTGCAAAAAACGTATACTTGTTTCTGGCCTGGGATTCCCCAGCAAAAGCGATGAGCAGATTTTCCAGCGTTTTCGAACCTTTTAAATCTTTCATATCAATTCCCCCTAAATCTTTCTAAGTTTGTTGATACTAGTTTATCCAAAAATCTGAAAATCTTTCATATAACTGGATCTTTTCAAAAAAGAAGAGCAGATTTCCTTCTGCTCATTTCTTTCTTCTTTTCGCTTTTAATCTTCAATTCGGATAATCGTAGCCCCCAGTCCGCGGAACTTGTCCACAAACTTTTCATAGCCGCGATCAATGTGATAGATTTCCGATACCTCTGTAGTCCCTTCAGCCACCAGCCCGGTAAGTATGACTGCAGCGCCGGCCCGAAGATCCGTAGCTACCACCTGGGCGCCCTGAAGCTGCTTTCCCCCCGGGATAATAGCACAGTTTCCGTCCGTCTTAATATTTGCCCCCATCCGGTTAAATTCTGCCACATGCATGAAGCGGTTTTCAAAGACGGTTTCAATTACAACGCTAGGTCCCTTAGATACGGCCAAAAGCGCCATGAAAGGCGACTGCATATCCGTTGGAAATCCTGGGTATGGAAGGGTTTTTATATCCGTGGAAATAATGGGGTTAACATCGCCTCTGACCACCATTCCATCGTCTGTCATATAGATTTCAGCGCCACACTCTCTCAGCTTTGCTGTAACCGGCTTTACATGATCCGGCAGGATATTGCGGATTAAAATATTTCCTTTTGTGATGACCGATGCCACCATAAAGGTCCCTGCCTCAATCCGATCCGGTATCACGTGATGGCTGACACCATGAAGGCGCTCTACACCTTCAATCTTTACGGTATCCGTTCCTGCGCCCTTGATTCTCGCCCCCATTTTATTGAGAAAATTGGCCAAATCTACAATTTCAGGCTCCTGAGCGGCATTCTCAATGACCGTAATGCCCTCTGCAAGAGCGGCTGTCATGATAATGACTTCTGTTGCGCCTACGCTGGGAAAGTCAAGGTAAATATCGTTTCCTACCAGACGCTCCACCGTTGCCACGAGGGGTCCCTGATTTCCTGAATCTTCCTCAATCGTTACACCAAGTGCCCGAAGCCCCTTCAGGTGAAGTTCTATCGGCCGCTTTCCAATGGCGCAGCCTCCGGGAAGAGGGATAATGGCCTTTCCGGTTCGCGCAAGAAGCGGTCCCATTACCAAGATAGATGCCCTCATCTTTTTGGTCAATTCAAAAGGTGCTTCGTATTCTGTAATCTCTCTTGTCTGTATTTCCACAATATTTTCATCCAGCCTAGCATTCACCTCTGCCCCCAGACTTTCCAAAAGCTCGCACATAACGTCCACGTCCCGCAGCGCCGGAGCTTCCATAATTGTACACAAGTCATCAGTCAGCAAAGCTGCTGCCATAATCGGGAGTACCGCATTCTTTGCACCGCTGATCTCGACTTCCCCCTTTAGCGGAGCGCTTTTTTGCACTAAAAATTTTGCCACTTCTTTCCTCCAAACAATGTATAAGTAGTTTCGGAATCCCCGCAGCCTGACTGCCTGTCCTTCTTTATCTGTCCTTCACTTATTATAGCAGGCCCGGAAATAGTCCCAATCATATCCTTTTTTCTGTCTAACATACAGTATAACCTTTTCGATATGGTATTTCAAGAAATAATAGAAAAGAAAGAGACATTAAATGTTCATGCTAAAGGGGAACAAAACATATTTTGATTGCCTCTTTCTTTCCATTTATTGTCGCCAATTTTTGTCTGAAACATTCCTGAAAAAGAAAAAAAGCATTGAATCCATACCCAATGCTTTTTCACCTATTCTTTTACAGATCTTGCAGTTCCTGAATACAATTTTCGCAGACGTTCTTTCCCTTAATCTGCTTAATTGTCTTTGCGCTGCCGCAGAAAATGCAGCACGGTTCATACTTTTTCAGTAAGATATAATCCTCATCTACAAAGATTTCGATCGGATCTTTGATTTTAATATTAAGTGTCCTCCTCAGTTCTATAGGCAGTACAATTCTGCCTAGCTCATCTACTTTTCTAACAATTCCCGTTGCTTTCATACTTTACTCCTTTTAAAAATATATTTAGGTTTTGACTGGGGAAACCTACGCCCCGCTTCTTTGCTTGCTTTCCGATTGCTCGGAAAGCGGGTTTATTGAGATTGAAAGGTATTAGCTCTCTTTCGATTTGCTTTTTCCCTTTCTGGTTACCAAATTTTTAATTGAGGCAAATGCATTGACAATGGAGCTCAGAGCTGCTGTAATGCTCTGATTGCCTTTTATAATTTCTGCCATTTGACTGAGAGACTCTGAAACATCTCCCACTGCCTCGTTTACCTGTTCCGTCCGTTCTGCTGCAATTGCAGAGATTCTCTCACTGTCCTCCAGAATTTTATTTGCGTGCTTGATGGTCACGATAAGATTCTTCATAAAAATGATACAGAACACAATCAGAACCAGTAATCCAATAATAATTAAAGCCCATCCCAATGTCTTCAAGTCTAACGTAATTATCATATTCCTACCTCCGGTGACTGTTAAACAATATACTTCTATTATTACATAAAATGTAAATTGTTTCAACTCATATTTTTCTTATTTTAGAATAAATTTACTCTGAGGTGAAAAAAATGATGAATTACATCTGGGCAGGCATGATCTGCCTTGGGATCGGGTTTGCTTGCTTTAAGGGAACTCTTGGAAGTTTTACGGATGGACTCATGTCCAGCTGTACGCAGGCAGTTGAGTTTGTCATCAGTCTGATTGGGATTATGGCTGTCTGGAGCGGGTTGATGAATATTGCCGATAAGTCAGGGCTTATCGAAAAAATCTCCAGGAGGGTCCGCCCTGCCATGCATTTTCTTTTTCCAAAAGAAAAAGACGATCAGACGATTGCCGTCATGCTCATGAGCTTTGTGGCTAATATCTTTGGCGCTGGAAACAGTGCTACTGTATTTTCCCTCAAAGCAATGGAACGCCTGGACGATGAAAACGGCAAATCACCCTATGCCAGCGACGCCATGTGTATGTTTACGGCCGTAACCATGTCCATGGTACAACTGGTGCCTGTCACCATCATCAAAATCCGCAACGATGAAGGCTCTGCTGACTCAGGGGATATCATCATCCCATCCATTATCGCGGGCCTGATATCTATGGCTGTCTCTATTGTCGTGTGCAAACTATTCGAAAGGAAGCAGCGCAATGTCAACCATTCTTAGTACCATATCCGTCTTTTTTATCCCGGTGATTATCACGATTATCATCGGCTACGGATTATACAAAAAAGCAGCAGTCTATGATCTTTTTGCAGAGGGCGCCAAAGATGGTATGGCAACTGCTGTGGAAATCCTGCCGTTTATTATTGCTATTTTTATCGGCATTGAAGCCATCACTTCCTCCGGGGCCATGGAGTGGCTGGAAACTCTTTTAGGGCCTGTTTTTGAGCTGGCAGGTATCCCAAAGGAACTCATTTCCCTCATTTTGCTGCGGCCTGTATCAGGAAGCGGCTCTCTCGTACTTGCAGAGCGAATCATGCAGGATTATGGGGTGGATTCCCTCGTCGGGCGGGCAGCTTCTGTCATGGTAGGAAGCTGCGAAACTGTTTTTTATGTACTCGCCCTGTACTTTGGCGTTACTTCTGTAAAGAAAATGCGGCATGCCTTTGCTGCCGGTATTATCGGCTATATTGCCGGTATCTTTGCTTCCGTTCTCATTTGCCGCATTATGTAGTTCTCTCATAGATGCGCTGAATCTCGTGAGAATAATCGCTTCCCTGCCCATACACATAAAGCTCCGGCAGGATTTTAAGCTCGGTTCCGCCGTTTTTGACGCAGTGAACCAAAACAATATTGGCAGCTTTGCCCTGCCGGGGCGCTACGAATCGAAGCTCTTTAGGCTCTAATCCATAGCCTCTGCAAAGGGAAAAAATGTCCACCAGCCTGCTGGGTCTGTGAACCAGATAAAAATCCCCCTTATCCCTGAGCAATCTGCAGGCACAACTGATAAAATCCTCCAGAGTCCCTACTGTTTCATGGCGGGCAATTGTTTTCGCCATACTTTCGTTTGTCAATCCCCCGCTTCCTGCCATGTAAGGCGGGTTTGCCGTAACAGCATCTGCCCATCCATTTAGCTGGCAAAAGTCCGCTACATTTGCCTGGATAAAAAGCAGCCTGTCCTGTAGGCTGTTAAGCTCTGCGCTGCGCACAGCCCGCTCCCAGGATCCTTTCTGGTATTCAATACCGTAAATCCTTTCCGCACACGTTTTATGGCTCAGCACAAGCGGTATAATTCCGGTGCCTGTTCCTAAATCCACAATATGATCATGTTTTTTTCCCGCAGCAAAATCCGCGAGAATTACAGCATCTACGCCGTAACAGAATTCATCGGGCTTTTGTATCAGCTTGAGCCCGGAAAACCCGATCTCATCAAGTCGTTCACCTGGATAAAGCATATCCACCTACTCCTTGAGTAAATCTTCAATTTCTTTCAGCAGCTCGCCAGGAAGCTCTTCCAGATCATTGTCCTGCTTTTTCTTTCGCTTGCCTTTTCCCAGCCGCTTGATTTCTTCTTTTTTGTAATGATAAAACTCGGTGCTCAGCTTTTCCTGCTGATCCCGTTCTTTATTTCCTTCCTCAAGCACAAGCCTTGTCTTAATCTTGTTTTCCAGGATATTGACATCCACCACTACTGCCATTCCATCCGGCGTCCTGATGCGTTCTCCCGGATCCGGCATGCCCTTCTTCAATTCTACATAAACGTCGTTTTCATATTTCAGACAGCACATGAGCCGTCCACATATTCCGGATATTTTCGTAGGATTGAGAGATAAGTTCTGCACCTTTGCCATTTTGATGGAAACCGGTTCAAAATCTGCCAGCCAGCTGTGACAGCAAAGGCTCCTGCCGCAGGTTCCGATGCCCCCCATCATTTTTGCCTCATCCCTGACACCGATCTGCCGCAGCTCAATGCGCATTTTGAACACACTTGCCAGATCCTTTACAAGCTCACGAAAGTCCACTCTGCCGTCTGCTGTAAAGTAAAAAATGATCTTGCTGTTGTCAAAGGTATATTCTACATCAATGAGCTTCATTTCCAGCTTGTGCTTATTTATTTTCTCCTGACACAGCCGCAGGGCCCGCTCTTTTTTGCACATATTCTCTTCATAGCGCTTTCGATCCTTTTCATCTGCAATGCGGATAATTTTTTTTAAAGGAGAAACAATTTCCGAAGGCGAAACTTCCTTTTCTGCCATGTTTACGATGCCATATTCCATACCTCTTGCCGTTTCTACAATAACATTTTCCCCTATATCGATCTTCAGCTCTCCAGGATCAAAATAATATACTTTACCAGCGCTTTTGAATTTCACGCCTACCACTCTTACCATCACTTATCCTCCAATTTTTATCACTAAGTCCTTTAAGGCATAACCTTTTGCCACGCCTCGCTGGATCTGTCGTCTCGTTTCTTCAATAATCGCCACATTCTCATAAATCTGGCTTTTTTTATATAGCTTACCCTTTTCCGCAGGTTCTATCAGCCGATCCCGGTAAACCCGTTCTAAAGCATCTAAAAACGCATCTGCTTTTCCCGCATCCTTTATAATTCCTGCAATGGCTTCCTTCCGTTTGTAAAAGGGTTCTCCTGCCAGGAGCAGATCCGCAACTTCCTCTGCCTTGTCCAGCATCCCCTCGTAGCTTTCCTTCCCAAAATAATCCAGCCTGAATTTGACGCATCTTGAAAGAATCGTCTGAGTCAGGTTTTCCATGTTTTCTGAGAGCAGGATGAGAATGGCGCCTCCCGCTGGTTCTTCTAACGTCTTCAGCAGGCGATTCTGCGCTCTTAAAGTCAAGGAGTCCGCATCGCTGATAATGGCAATATTCCTCGCTCCATATGGCTTCACTCTCAGCTTTGCCTGCAACTTTTCTACAGCCTCGTCCTTAATACTTCTTCCATCTGCCTCCACATAAATTAGATCTTCATGATTATCGTGGTCAATTTTCCGGCAGGAAAGACAGGTGTCACACCCAATCCCCGGATTGTTCTCACAGAGAATGGCTTTTGCGAAAGCCTGCGCAAAAGCCTTTTTGTCCAGCGCCGCCTCTCCTTCGAATATATATGCATGAGAAACTGTTCCGCTGCGGATAGATGCTGTCAATCGCTCCACCAGCTTTTCATTTCCCTTTATCTCATCAAGTCTCATCGTTCTAAAAGCCTCTCTAAATGCTGCAGTATGTCTTCTGTAACTTCGCTGATTTCCCTGCTGGCATCAATTCCTATGATCCGCTGGGGATACTGCAGCTCCAGTTCCTCATAGCCGTGAAATACCAGCTCATGAAAATCCGCATGCTCCAGTTCGATCCGATCCCGCTGCTTTTGTTCAATCCGGTTTCTTCCCATAGCCGGATCCAGCTTTAAAAGGAACGTAGCATCAGGCATGCAGCCCTTTACCGCATAAGCGTTGATAATGGAAACGCTGTCTCCCAGCCTGCGGCCATATCCCTGATAAGCAATACTGGAATCAATGAAGCGATCGCATATGACAAACTTTCCCCTCTCCAAAGCCGGGCGAATTACCTGTTCTACGTGCTGGGCTCTGGCTGCCGCGTAAAGCAGCGCTTCTGTCAGAGGATCCATTTCCTCGGATTCTCTGCTTAAAATCAGCTCCCGCAGCCGCTCACCAATGCTGGTGCCCCCCGGTTCTCTGGTTACAAGAACCTGATTTCCCTGGTCTTGCAGGTACTCTCTCATTTTTTCTATTTGCGTCGTCTTTCCGGAGCCATCCGGCCCTTCCAGGGTGATAAACAAGCCATGCTTCATCTTCGGCTCCTCCTGTTTTGTATATTCGATTCCTGCTTTCTCTGTTTGCCCTGCATAATGACCTCGTCCATCAGTCGTATTAAAAAAAATGCCGCAATATATATGAGGGGGACGCAGAGCAGAAGCATAAATATAAATTTCAGTATTGTCATGTCAATTCCCCTTGTTTCTGCTTTTTATGCACATTAATGCTACTATTATAGCACGCCGGAGCCACGTTTCACAACATTAATATCCTCGCCTTTTCAGGCCGCGCCCAATCTCCTGGTAAAACTGTATAATATCGGGTATGCCGCTTTGCGCATTTTTTCTGCTCACAGTCCTTTGGCAGGAATCCGCTGCCCTGGGATGGGAAATCCCGTTTTTTCCCTTGCCGGTATAAACACCGCGAAACTCTCCCCATTTTGCCGACTGGGCGGAAACCAGCCCGTCATTTTGCCCTTCGAATTTTTTAACCAGAATGTAAAAGAGCCCCATTGCAGGGTGGCTTAAGGCGCGTTTCATGTCAAGGGCATAGCTCTGGTAATAAACACCTTCTTTATCCGGCACCAGTTGGTTAAAGACCTCCATGTAATCCGCGGTCAGCTGTTCGTAAACAGCCAGAGAGGAATTTTTACCCCTTCCATCCGCTAAAAGCATAGCGTTGAACGTAAAGACCAGTCCTTTGTAAAAGGCCGCTGAGCGTGTTTTCACGCGATCCATGGAAGAAATCCCTCTATGAGGCGTTGCTATTGTAGTTAAGGAAGCGACGCATTTCTCCATACCCAGGGCAGAAATCATATATCTGGCCTCAAGTCCCCCTTTTGAATGGGCTATGAGATTGAGCTTTTCAGCGCCTGACTGCCGGAGAGCCTGCTGGGCGGAAACCTTTATCTGAGCCGCGTTTGCGCGGATACTGCCAAAGGGATCCTGATTCCCGAAATAAAGCTCTGCCCCCTGCTCCTTTAAGGCCTCTGGGATCCTGCCCCAGTAGCGGCTGTAATGCTGATCATCATAGCCGATGCCGTGAAGCAGCATAATAGGATATTTGGTTTTACAGCTGTCATCCATATGCTCCTTGCTTCCCTCCCGATTCTCCCTGGTTTCTCCCTGCGGCCACTGCCGCTGAAATCCATTATACCACAAAAAAACTTCCCTGCAAAATGAAGCCGCAGATCCCAGCTACAGACAAAAAGACCGAAAAACCTGTGTTCAAACAGGCTCCGGTCCTTTACTTTATATACTTATTAATGGGAATTCCATGATCACCTTAAAAAGGTCTCCATCAATTTTAATTTGGAAGGTTCCCTTCTGCAGCTCCACCAAGTTCTGCGCGATGGAAAGCCCAAGTCCGCTGCCCTCTGTGTGGCGGGAACTGTCGCCTCGAACGAATCGTTCCATCAACTCTTCCCCGGTAATATCAAGTTCGTATTTGGACATATTCTTGTAGGTGATAACCGCCTTATCTTCCCTTTTTTCCAGCTCCAGATAAACCCTGCTTCCTGGCTGGGAATATTTACAGATATTATTGAGCAGATTGTCAAAGACTCTCCACAGCCGCCTTCCATCAGCCAGAATTTCCAGCTCTTCTTTTTCTTTTGGAAGCTTCATGATAAAGCTCAGCTCACTGGCTCTTGCCTTTTCCTCGTATTCTCCCATGGTCTGGCTCATGAGGATTCCGATCTGGCAGGGTGCAAGCTCCATTTTAATGTTTCCTGTAGCTGCCTTTGAAGCATCTACCAAATCCTCAGTAAGCTTTTTCAAGCGGTTTGACTGCCGCTCCAGCACCTGTAGATATTCCCTGGCCTTTTCGCTTCCCAGCTCCTCCTGTTCCAGAAAGTCCACATAATTGATGATGGAGGTCAGCGGCGTTTTGATATCGTGGGAAACATTTGTAATCAGCTCAGCCTTAAAGCGCTCGCTTTTAATACGTTCCTCCACTGCCTTTGCCATGCCATCTCCAATGCTGTTGAGATTCTCCGCATGCTCCGCAAGGTCAAGGCGCAGGCCCTTCATATCGATCTTGTAATTCAAATCTCCCTCTGCAAGGCGTTTTCCGCCCTCCTTCAGACGTCGCAGGCCTAAGGCCATATACAAAACACCTGCGCTAACTGCCGCAGCCTCCGTAAACCAGAAAAACACTGCCGCGCCGCCATAATACATGCCGCTGGCAAAGAAGAGATTGAGACTCCAGATAACGATGAGACACACAGCCGTCTTCCACACCAGGGGTACCTGTTTTACCGCACTGCGGCAAAGAGCTGACGCCCCCTTTCCCAGACCATAAAGGAGCCTGCATATGCGGTAAATCACTGTATACTTCCACCAGTTTTTCTGCTTTGCCTGAGCCGCAAACAGCATCAGAAAGCCTGTGATAATCGTCGATATCAGGATGGCCGCTGCAATCAATATGGTAAGCTGCACGCCGAAGGAGGCCCCTATCGCCATATCGGATGCAAAGTAGGTAATAAACACAACCAGCAGGAAGCCGGCAAAAGCCACTAAATCCGTCGGCAGCTTTTGCCAACGATCAGGTTCCTCCCTTTTCCTGCAGCCTGCTGTAATGATGAGCACGATAAGGATAACGACAGCTGCCGCGCCGCTGGCAATTCCTCCAGCCAGGGCATGCCTGCGGTATTTATAGAACCTCTCCAGCCTGTCGTACTGTTGCTGGATCTGCCTTGGAAAGCTTCCAGCCAAGGGCTCCATGTAGACTTCAATAATAAGGGTTCCGTAATCCGCCCTTACCGTATAGAATGCCTTTTCTGCGTTAAACTCCACTATCGTATCCCCCGGTTTTCCTTTTATCCCAAATGTCCTGGCAACATCATCATCGAAACCCTTTCCCAGGTAAACACGATAACCGAATCCAACAGTTTCTCGCTCTCCGTATATCAGCTCTGTTCCTGCTTCAACTTCACTCTTCAGACGATCCCAGGACTCCTCCCCGCAGAGCTGATTGTTAATCATCAGAGCTGCCCTTGATCCGGTTTCCTCAAGGAGATCCCGCTTTACCTCCTGACCGCTCTTTGAATACCAATCGTACGAAAGGTTTTCAGCCACAACAGCCCCAGCCAACAGCGTTATAGCAACGAAAATTTGCAGCAAAGCGAAGAGCCCGATTTTAATGCCCAAGCTTTTCTTTAATAATTCCATACAACACACACCTTCCTCCACTTTTTCATTCTTTCAATTTCTTCAAGCCCTCAATTTCTCGATTTTCAATCCCTACTTGCCTTCCACCCCTTATTCCATCTTATAGCCCTGACCCCATACCACCTTCAAGTGCCTGGGTTCATCAGGATTGATCTCCACCTTTTCCCTTAAATGACGGATATGAACTGCAACCGTACCTTCTGCTCCATAGGCATCCTCCTCCCAGACCTGCCTGTAAATCTGCTTTGGCGAAAACACCTGATTCTGATTTTCCATGAGAAACTTTAAAATGCCGTATTCCTTTGGCGTAAGGCTGACCGGTTCTCCCATCAGCGTGACGGTCTTGCTCCTATCATCCAGCATGATATCACCTGCCGTAAGCGTATCCTTTCGAATGGTTCCCGCTCCCAGCTCCATGTAACGCCGCAGCTGGGATTTCACCCTGGCCAAAAGCTCTACTGGATTAAACGGTTTTGTTACATAGTCATCAGCGCCAAGATTCAGCCCCAGAATCTTATCCGTATCTTCGCCCTTTGCGGTGAGAAAAATTACAGGGATATTTCTCGTCTCCCTCATCCTGGTCAAAACCTGGATTCCGTCCAGTTCCGGCATCATAATATCCAAAAGGATCAGATGGATATCTTCTTGTTCAATCAGCTCCAAAGCCTCTTTTCCGTTGTATGCTTCAAAGAACTTGTAATCATCGTTTGCCAGGTAAATTTTCAATGCAGAGACGATATCTTTTTCATCGTCACAGATCAGTATATTATACATTCCTTCCTCAACCTCCATAGTTATTATGCCATGAAAAGTTTTAAGATGAAACAGGGAGATTCTTTAAGAATCGTTTAAGAAGTGAAGGTTTGGTTGTTTGAGGCTGTTGCTTGGCGTAAGATGGAGTTTGCAGAGCCTATTTGGGGCCATTTGAGGATTTATTGTCTACAAATAGCAGCTCGGGTGTAAGCTATCTTTTTTGTGAAATGGCTCGTTTGGCGGTTTGGCTTCAGGGGGAAACGTCCGTTTCTCCGCTTACATGAAAAATAGAGACTGCATTTTCGCAGTCTCTATTTTTGTAAAACCGGCAACATGCAGCTTCCCTGCACTCCTCCAGGAAACTCCGCTTCCCTACGCTGTCCCGTTTTATACGCTTCGCTAAAAAAGACAGCTACTTTCGCAACTGTCTTTTGAACAAAACCGGCAACGTCCTACTTTCCCAGGCAGTCTCCCACCAAGTATCATCAGCGCTGGGGAGCTTAACTTCTGTGTTCGAGATGGGTACAGGTGTGTCCTCCCCGCTATTGCTACCGGATTCCTTTTGCCTGCTTCTAGCTGCTTTCTGCCTCCACAGACTCTTCTTCCTTCTTTGAATGTACTCCTCTGTACCTTCAAAACTGAATAATGCTCTTGCTACTTCCCTCCTTACAACCCTGAAACCATTGGTCAAGCGTTCGACCGATTAGTACCTCTCAGCTCCATACATTACTGCACTTCCACCTGAGGCCTATCTACGTGGTAGTCTTCCACGGGTCTTACCCTTTCGGGCGGAGATCTGTTCTTGGGGGGGGCTTCNGTGATGGAGAAAGCCGATGAAACAGTCCTGTATGGAGCAGGGTATGGAAAATCTGGCACTATTCAAACAAAAATAGAAACAAGAAAATAATGGACTTATATACAATAATATGAAATTAATTAAAAAATATAGTAAAAAATAAGTGGATTTATGGCCTAAAATAGGTTTAAAACTCGTAAAAAAATAAAAAATCTTTTCTGAAAGGAATCTTGCGCGGAAAATCCCTCCTGAAAAGAAATTCATAATGCCTGAAAACATTGAAATTTAGCCAAGCCTTGCACAGAAAAGTATACTTTTATTTTCAAAAATGGGCTGAGGGAAAAAAGGAATAAAATGATAGAATCAGGAAATATCAGTAAGGAATTAGGGCAAAAACAAAGTTTTTTTGAAAAAATACTTAAGAAAAGAGGGTAAAAACCGATAATTATTATGTCAGGAAGTTCGCACGGAAAAGTATACCTTTCTTTTCAAGCTTTTCCGAGCAGACTCAATCAAACTTATTCATTACAAGGAGGTAGGAAACATGCTTATGCTGGGAAGGAACCCGGAGGAATATGTGGTAATCGGCGATAACATCGTGGTTAAGGTGGTATCGGCAGATGGTTCTCTGAAACTGGCGATTGAGGCGCCAAAGGAAATGTCCATTCTGCGTGGGGAAGTTTACGAACGAACCCACGAGCCGCCTAAGTGCATTACCAAATCGCCGAGAAACTGACACTTCAATTTACGATTTCAACCGCCCGCTTTGACCGGTCCGGGCGGAGGAAATAAATAAAAAACAGTAGTTCATGTGTAGGGGAAGAGAGGAACTCCCCTGAAACAAACGGGCAGCGTAATAACCACCCTATAATCACAATACGCTGCCAATTACCAAGGAGGTAACAAAATGAGAATCCAACATAATATTGCAGCATTAAACTCTTACAGAAACTTAACAAACAACAACAATGCAGTATCTAAGAACTTAGAAAAACTGTCATCCGGTTATCGCATCAACCGCGCAGGCGATGATGCAGCAGGCCTTGCTATTTCCGAAAAAATGAGAGCTCAGATCACAGGTCTGAACACGGCTCAGAAGAATGCCAACGACGGTATTTCTCTCGTACAGACAGCAGAAGGCGCGCTGACAGAAGTACACTCCATGCTGAACAGAATGGTAGAGCTGGCGAACCAGTCTGCCAACGGAACTTACGCAGACGCTCCGGACCGCGAAAACCTGCAGGCCGAAGTTGACTCTCTACTGGAGGAAATCGATCGTATTTCCAAAGCAACCAATTTCAACGGAATTAACCTACTGGACGGTTCTCTAGGTTTAAATGGAAATACATTTGATATCGGCGCTGCCAGAGCTGCAGTAAAAGCAGGAGACATCAGCGGTGACGCCATCGGAAACATTGAGGCAAAACACGCAGACGTCAGAACAGAGGAGGTAGAGCCAGAGTTTACTATCAATTTTGCTGATTTAGAAGTTCATATTCCGGCAGGAACAGCAGGAAACCTCCAGTCTGCAGCAGGTAGCCTGAGCATCGGTGGACAGACAATATCCATTCATGATGCCAATACAGATTTGGAAACCGAGTCTACCATAGAGATTGGTCAGACGACAACTGCTAGTTCCGCAGCAGCCAGTGACGTGGCGGCTCTGTTCGATGGTAAAGTTGCTGTTATTGGTAACGATGTTTACGATATAGCAGATAACGGTGATGGAACGGTTACATTCACATATGCAGGCCAGAAGAATGAGTCTACCAACAAATTTATTGACAAAGATGCTGTCGGAGGCGAAGTACAAAAGGATTCGTGGAAACCAGTCGGCGATGTTATTATTGACTTTACAGGAGCCAATATCAAGAATCGTGACAACTGTCATCTGACTGAAATTAAAGATCCGGTTGCAGGAGGAGATCCGGTACGTGCCGGCGCTGCACTGGAGCTGACAGAAGACATCATCAACAGAGGGAAACTGACGATTGGTGATACTACTTTTGTCTTTGATAAGACCAAGACGGAAGCACAGGCAGTAGCTGCTGGTGACACCAAGGTCATCGGAATTAAGGATCTGAGCGGTGATAAGCTCCTGGAAGCTGTTACCCGTCAGATGTCCAATCATACGGCTGACATTAACATTGAAGATAAGGATGGAAATGATCATGCTTTCACAATCGGTCGTGGAGACACTACTGGTAAGATTGAAATTGAGGAAAAGGTTATCACAACCGGTAAATACGGAAACTTCAGCGCTGAAGAGTTAAAGGCTGCGTTCACACAGTCACAGACAGCTGCAAACGCCAATACCAGCGTTACGCTGAAAGATACTCCGAAAATTGGAGATTCCATCAAGATTGGTGACAAGACCTATACCTTCGGAGAAGGCGAAGGCAAAATCGCTATTGGAGCAAACAAAGAGGAGTCTGCTAAGAATCTGGCAGCAGCAGTGAAAAAAGATGGTTACAAGGTTGAAGTAACAGACAATAAGGTTACCGTTTTTGCAGCAAAAGCTACCGATGAAGCACCGTCCATCGGTTCTTCCGGACTGACTCTGCAGATTGGCGATACTTCCGATGATTTCAACAGAATGAACGTTAATGTAAGAAGTATGTCCGCTAAATCTCTGGGCATTGATGGTATTGATATTTCCACACAGGGAGGCGCACAGGCAGCAGTTGACAAGATCAAAGCAGCAATCAACGATGTATCCTCTCAGAGAGGTGATCTGGGCGCTATCCAGAACAGATTAGAGCACACCATCAACAACCTGAGCGTAACAGCTGAAAACATGACAGCTGCAGAAAGTCGTATTCGTGACGTTGACATGGCTGAAGAAATGATGGCTTACACCAAGAATAACATTCTGGTTCAGGCTGCACAGGCTATGCTGGCTCAGGCCAATCAGGTACCGCAGGGCGTACTGCAGTTATTACAGTAAGTCTGAACAAGTAACGCATTCTTTTCTGAATGAGAAAAGAAGCCATTTTCAGAACCATAAAAGAGCGGGCAGTTATGTCCGCTCTTTGTATGAAGCCCGCCCTTTATCCCGGAAGCGCCCTTGCAACGCTGCCCGGATAGAGGGTGCACGAAAAACCGGCTAGGTCAAAAGAAAAGGAAGAAACTATGCCAAAAAAGAAAAAAAAAGGAACTTCCGCTAAAGGGGGGGCAAAAAAGCAGTCTCGGATTCGTCTGTCCCAATGCATGATTGTAAAGAACGAAGAAGCGAATATCCGGCAGGCTCTTTCCTGGGGAAAGGGGCTTGTATGGGAGCAGATTGTAGTGGATACCGGCTCCGTAGATCGCACCCCGGAGCTGGCAAAGGAATTGGGCGCGCAGGTATATACCTATCCCTGGAATGGGGATTTTTCTGCAGCCAAAAACTTTGCCATTGAACGAGCTCGGGGAAACTGGATTGCCTTTTTGGATGCGGACGAATGGTTCCCGTCAGAGGAAGCAAAAAAACTCCTTCCAATTCTGGAACAGATCCATGACCGCCGAGACATTGATGTTCTGCGTACAAAAATTGCTAATTTAGAAGAGGATGGCAGCATCGGTTCGGTCAGCTGTCAGGATCGGATCTTCCGAAATCACCCGGATGTGCGCTATGAGCATCGGATTCACGAAGCGCTGTCTCGCAAAGATGGAAGAAAACCCCTGGCAATGGATGCTCAGGATGAATTGATGATCCTCCACACCGGCTATGCAGGAACGCAGATGCAGCAAAAAAAGGGCCAGCGAAATATAGAGCTGCTAAAAGATGAGTTGAAACAACGCCCTTATGACGGCATGTGCTGGGCCTATCTGGGGGACGCTTATCGAAGCAGGGGAAATACCGAACAAGCTCTGGATTGCTATCGACGAGTATTGGAAGAACCAAAGATGGAAATGACCCATAAAGTTGCCCCTCTGCGTGCAGGGCTGGAAATTATGAATCTTCTTGTAAATCGGCCGGCTGCAGAAATCCGCGAGGAGTACCTGCGTATCAATCAAAGGCTCAAAGAACTGGATGCAGAGCCGCACCCGGATGTGGATTATTATCTGGGCTGCATGCACTTAAAAGCGGGGAAGCTGAGTGCGGCAGCTGAATATTATGAACAGGCCCTGAACAAAATGGAAACCTACCATGGAGAAGATATTTCCAGAATGACATCAGCACTGGAGCTTGTAAACAGGGTCATCGCAACGGAAGCTCTGCTTCGGGGAGATGTGCAAAAATCCGTATCGTTTGCTGTATCTGCCTTGAAAGTAAATAAATATTCTGCGGATGGAATCGGCATTTTGTTACGGGCCTTTCGGACCGAATGGAAAGAGGGGATGTCAGTGGAACCTTACTGGAAGTTTCTTGTAAGGCTATATGATATACAGAATTTAAAGGATTTAGTATTTCTCTATAAAGTCTCTTGTGAGGCGGGGTTTGAAGCCTTAAAAAATCATATTTGGACTCAATTGCCGCAGCCGGTACAGCAGCAGCTTGGGCAGCTGGGCTAGGACTTAATGCCGTAACGACCGGATAAGGAGAGGGAAGCGAATGAGAAAACAGCAGAAAAAAATAATCGAAAACTTGATAGAGTTGCTGCTGGGAGTCAATGAGGAGATAAAGAAATCCATTGAGGCAGGGGATCTTTTTCAAGCCATGGATCTGATGGGATCCTGCCAGGAAGGGGCAATAAAAATTGGAACAGCAATTGAGGAATCGGAAGGCGAAGGTTTTATAACTGTGCAGCTTTTGGAGCAGTACTGTGAGGATTTGTACCATTTTTACGAAGAATTGAATCGGGGACAGGCCGAAAACATTAGTAAAACTGTAAAAAAGCTGAAAAAGCAGCTCATCCAGACAGAAAACAGTATCAAGCATGATATCAAGGAAACCATCGAAGTCGTCTTTCTGCCCTACAAAGCTTCCATGTGGGACTCTCTGGAAAGCGTGTGGCAGGCAGCGGAAAAGGATGAAAACTGCCAGGCTTACGTGATCCCTATTCCCTATTATGATCGCAACCCGGACGGGAGCTTTAAGGAGATGCATTACGAAGGGGAATTATATCCAGACTATGTGCCCATTACTCATTATGAGGAATATGACCTAGAAGAGCATCATCCAGATATGATCTATATCCACAATCCCTATGATGGGCAGAATCTGGTAACTAGCGTACACCCTGCGTTTTATTCGGAGCAGCTTAAGCGCTATACGGATTGTTTGGTGTATATCCCCTATTTTGTACTCGGTGAGATTTCACCGGATAACCAGGATGCTGTTAATGGCATGAAGCATTTTTGCATGGCTCCGGGAGTTGTGAATGCGGATAAGGTTGTTGTACAGTCAGAAAGTATGCGGCAAGTTTATATTAATGTTTTAACAGGGCAGACGGGAGAACACACCAGACACTACTGGGAGGATAAAATTCTAGGGCTGGGATCACCCAAGTTTGATAAAGTGCAGGCAGCAAACCGGAAGGAACAGGACATACCGGAGGAATGGCTGGGAGCGATTCAAAAACCAGATGGAAGCTGGAAAAAAGTTATACTTTATAATACCAGTGTAGGAGCCTTACTTCAGGAGAACGAGCGGATAGTCGAAAAAATGAGAGAGGTTTTTCAAACGTTCAAAGAATATCAAGAAAATATTACGTTATTATGGAGACCTCACCCTCTTGCCAAAGCAACAATCGAAGCAATGCGGCCTGAACTTTGGAAATCATATGTTCAGCTCGTGCAGGAATATAAAGAAGCTGGTTGGGGAATTTATGATGATACGGCTGATTTGAATAGAGCCATTGCTTTAAGTGAGGCATATTATGGGGATTGGAGTTCCGTTGTACAGCTTTGCCAGAAAGCAGGCGTAAAGGTTATGATACAGAATATATCGTAAGAAATATGGAGAGGTTATTGAGAAAAGCATGAATCAGAACCCGAAAGTGTCTGTTGTGATACCTGTTTATAATGGAGCGAATTATTTGGAAAATGCAATAGAAAGCATTTTGTCACAAACCTATAAAAACTTTGAAATCATTCTTGTTAATGACGGTTCAAATGATGAAGGAAGAACAAAAAATATTGCAAAAAAATACGAAGGAAATATTCGGTATTATGAAAAGGAGAATGAGGGTGTAGCATCTGCCTTAAACATGGGAATTCGTAAAATGACAGGAGATTACTTTGCATGGCTTTCTCATGATGATCAGTTTATTCATACAAAATTATCGGATCAAATTCAGGCAATTATGGATTCAGGCGATACAAATACAATAGCACAGGGAAATTATTTGTTATGTAACAACGAACTCCAAAAATGTGTAGCAACAGATTTTGAAAAGTATTATACAAAGGAGCAGATAAGCAGGCCATTGTTTTTGTTTTTCTGGGGAGAAATTCATTTTAGCAGTTTTCTTTTTCATAGAAACCACTTTCAAAGAGTCGGCTTATTTGATGAGTCTCTTTTGACAGCACAGGATAATGACTTTATTTTTCGTCTCTTAAGAGGACAAAAAACGGTTTTTGTTCAGAGGCCGGTTAGTAAAGTACGCCTGCATGGAGAGTCGGGAACAAACCGCTTAAAATCCGTAGTTGATGCTGAGAATCGCAGCTTGTATTTGAATATGGCAAAGAAATTGAGCCTAGAAGAGATGGAGGAATTAGCTGGAAGTAAATCCCAGGTTTATGCAAAATTAGGCGGAATTATAAAAAGTATGAACGGCGACCAGGAAATCATAGAAATTGATAGTATGATTTCTAATTGTAAGGAAACCCTAAAATGTCCGTCCCTGTTGCAGTTGAGGCAGCAAACCAAAAATCTCTTTATTTTTGGCGCAGGGCAATATGGGAGAAGGCTAAAGTATGAATTAAATGTGCTTGGTGTGGAAATAGATGGGTTTATTGATAATTCTGATGAGAAAGATGGGCAGATAATAGATAAAGTGCCTTGCTGCAAACTGGATAAGATGCAAATAGACAAGTCAGCTGTGGTAATAGTGGCTCAGAAATTTTATCAAGAAGCATTGGAACAATTACTTAATGCGAATATTGAAAGGATCATGCTGAAAGATGAAGTAGAAGCTCTTATGCTGCAAAATCAGACTGATATCGGAGAGAGTATATATGAAATGGATAAATAAAGGGCATGAGTATGATGCGGTATTTGAAAATATTAAAAAGCTGGAAGGAATTTATTTGTTTGGCGCAGGGCATGATGGCGCTATGGTGAAAGATATATTAGATAATCGGTACAAGGGAATAAAAGTATTAGGTTTTATTGATAACGATATCAATAAAAAAGGAATGCTCTATAAAGGTCTCCACGTTTATAGTTTTGAGGAAATCAAACCAAAAGCGAACATCGGTATTGTTATTTCCTTTGCCTCAGAGTTTACCTGTGCGATTGATGCTCAGTTGCATAAAAATGGATGGATAAAAGAAGTGAATTTTTTTCATTACGAAATGTTTCTTTCTGTTTTGGCGGCTTATGAATATCATCAACTGTTTATTCCATCTATTAGCATCTTGCCTACGACAAAATGTAATCTGCGGTGTGAGGCCTGTTTGAATTTTACTACATATATAAAACATTTTACAGACAGGCCAATAGAACGATTAAAACAAGATATAGATTTATTTTTTCAAAAGGTGGATTATGTGGGATTACTGCTTATTAGTGGAGGCGAGCCATTTCTGTATGAAGAGCTTCCCTCTTTGATCCAGTATGTGGAGGAACACTACACAGATAAGATATATTCGTTAGAAACGGTAACAAATGGAACGGTAAGACCTGACGAAAAAGTTTTAAAAATGCTGCAAAAATCAAGGTTAAAAATAACAGTGGATGATTATAGAGACGCCTTACCGGAACAATCAGAAAGTATTGAGTGTAATTTAAACTTACTATGCAAATATGCTGGCAGAGATAGAATTATTTTCAGAAAATATGACGAATGGATCGATCTATATCCATTTCCACAAAAGCAGCTGCAAGACAGTGAGCTTGTAGAAAAGTATGACAGTTGCCATGTCCCTTGGCAGGAATTCAGAGATGGGAAGCTGTTTTCATGTAATTATGCTGCATTTGCTTCAGTTGCAGAGATTACAGGTGAAGTTGATCCTTCAGAAACATATGATTTTACGGCAGCAACAAAAGGAAGTCTGAAAGAAATTATGGAGTTTCGTCTCGGGTATAGCGAAAAGGGGTATGTTGAGTTTTGCAGGCAGTGCGCAGGGTATCTGGAGATAAATGAGCATAAAGTCAGACCGGCAATACAGAAAGGAAGTTGATGATGAGGAAAAAATCAATACCGCTTTCTACGCAATGTGCATCCTTGGATCATGAAGGGAATGCCTGGATTTTTTCTAATGAATTTAATGGCCTGTTTTTTTTAAACACGGATACTTATGAACTGAATTATGTAACGAAATTCGATGAGGAGGTTTTTGCAGGAGATCTCTATAACGAGATGCTTTTTTATAAAGGAAAGCTTTATTGCTTCCCCTGTGTAGCAGAAAAAATGGCCGTATACGATATCAGTACAGGTAAAACACATTATATTGTGCTGAAAAAAAGAAAAGCGGTAGAGTATTATAATGTGACAAAAATAACAGAAACAAACGTGTTGCTGCTGCCAGTTGAAATAGAGGATCATGCCTATATTTTAGATTTGGAAACAGAGGCTTATCAGACTATTCCTTTTGATTGCAAAAAAGTAAAGCAGGAAGTCAATAATAAGATTTTGCGCGGAAAAGCGTACTTAAATGGAAAGACCTATTATGCTATAGATGGCACAAACAGTTTGCTGGTATACAGTATAGAGGAAAATTTGTTTTACATTGAGACTCAAAAAAAGCCAGGGACATTTTTTATGACATTTTCTGCAGAGGAAAAAATGTATATACTCCAGGCAAATGGTTCGGAATATGATGTGTATGATCGGAATGGCTATCAGGAAACGGTTAAGCTGGCCGAAGAAATGCATACAGAAAGCTGGTCTGTAGCAGCGATGCAATATATACATTTATGGCCATTGGAAAAGGATGTACTTGTTGGAATGCCCATGAGAGACCATTCGCTTTACATGCTTTGCAATGGGGAGTCTTTAAACATGGATCTTGAATGGGAGCAGGTTTCGATATATAAGTCCGATTTGCAACCTCTCCATGTCTGTAAAAAGAAAAAGGATCAGTTGCTTTTGTTCCCTTACCATTCACACACTTTGGTCTTGATAGATCTTCCGACTATGCATGCAGAATATATAGATTTAGTAATGCCCTATGAAGATTATCTCGAAATATACAGCGATGCATGGAAGAAACAATTTGAAGAAGAACAAGTTTTATATGAATCACCGCACTGTTTTTTAGATACTTATTTGGAGCTTATTTTGCAAACGACTATTAGCAGCAAGTCGAACGAAGATAGGGAAGTAGGAAGAGATATTTATCAAATCTTGAAGCAGCAGTAGGATTAAAGAATAGGTGAATGTAATGATGGAACCAAAAGTTTCGATTGTGATACCAGTATTTAATGGCGCGAACTATATGCGGGATGCAATTGACAGTGCTTTAAATCAAACATATAAAAACTGTGAAGTCATTGTTGTAAATGATGGATCCGAGGACGGTGGAAAGACAGAACAAATCGCAAAATCCTATGGAACTAAGATCCGTTACTTTTATAAAAAGAATGGCGGAGTTGCGACAGCTGTTAACCTCGGCATACAAAATATGACTGGGGAATATTTTGCATGGCTGTCCCATGATGATATGTTTTATCCTCAAAAAATTCAGAAGCAAGTCGAAGCTATAGAAAAATCAGGTGTGGAGAATGCGATTGTGCACAGCAATTTTACATTCTGGTATATAGAGGAAGACAAGAAAGTGAAGGTGGATTGGCTGCAGCAGTATGAAAGAGAACAGATGGAGAACAGCTGTTTTGCCCCAGTTTTCCTGGCTATTCATGGCAGTACAGTTCTGATACATAAAAGCCATTTTAAAAGGATCGGTTTATATGATGCAAAACTTCTGACTACACAGGATAGTGAATTTTTATTTCGTGCCATGCGAGGACAGAAATCCATCTTTGTGGATGAAAATTTGATGATTTCCCGAATCCATAGAGAACAGGGGCAGAAAACAATGCCTATGCACACAATTGAATACAATGAAATGTTTGTATCATTTTGTGAAAAACTTTCAGATTTGGAGAAAGAAGAACTATGCGGCAGCATGTGCAACTTTTATTATAGACTTTATCTGCTGCTAAAACACAGCAGCCCTGCAAATAACATATTGGAGTATTTGAAAGAACGAATAAACACTTATAGGGAGCATGCGCCAAAGGAAACAGAGTATCATCGGGAAGAGGCAAAGCTAAAACAAGCCGAGAGCCAAGGTATATATATTTTTGGAGCAGGGCAGGTGGGCCAGGAAACGCTGGCCAACTTAGAATCATATGGAATTCGTGTAGAAGGCTTTATTGATAATGCTAAAGAAAAGCAAGGGACGGATATTAACGGTGTAAGATGCTGGCCGCCGGAATATCTCAAAGAGAAAAAGGCAAATTTAATCATTGTAGCAATGATGGACACGGAAGCGGTAGAAATTCAATTGGGCCAGATGAATATGGTTAATGTAATGACTGCCGGGCAATTAAAAAAGAATTTATTTTATGTTATGCCAAATAAAATTGTATATTGAGGAGATAGTGAGATGAAGTGGAGCAATAAAGGGCATGAGTTTGATGAAATCGGCTACTTGCTGGAGGACAAGAAACATATTTTTTTGTATGGTGCAGGGGAAGGTGCCTGGGAGCTAGTAGAAGTTTTGGAGGCGATTCAACCGTGGACTGGTTGGAATATTCATCTTGTTGACAGAGATAGGAGCAAACAGCAGGAGGGAAGGTTTGGATATCCGGTTCTATCTCCAGAGATGTTCTTTTCCATGGAAAAAGAACAATATTTTGTGATAGCAAATGCAATGGGGAAAACAGGAAATGAAATTTATGATCTGTTAAAGAAAAAACTTCCTGAAAACATAGTGATATTTCAGCAATTTTACTTTCTGCATACATATCTACTTATATATTTTGTTTATGTACATGATATGGTCTTTTTTACTTCTGAAAGTATACTTCCTTTGACAGTATGCAATTTGAACTGCAGAGATTGTTTGAATTTTACGCCATATATTAAAGAACACTATATTGAATCCCTTGATACTTTGAAAAAAAATGTAGATTTATTTTTTAATGCGGTGGAATTAATATATCGCTTTCAGATTACAGGAGGTGAGCCGTTTTTATATGAAGATCTGATCCCTCTGATTGAGTATATTGATGAGAACTACAGAGAGAAAATCATAAGATTTGAAATCGTAACAAATGGTACAATCATACCAGATGATAGACTGTGCAAAGTCTTAAAAGAAAAGGAGATATATGTTATTTTAGATGACTATAGAATGGCTCTTGAAGATGGTAATAAAGCATATGAACGAGTATCTGGGAAACTTCAGAAGCACGATATTTTATATATGGATAACTCTGTGGATCGCTGGATGCGGATGTATATCCCAGAGGAGGATGATGGGAAGCAGTATTCAGAAGAAGCCTTGCAATTGAAATACGACAAGTGTGATGCTCCGTGGAGTTCCCTAAAGTGTGGGAAATTATCAGCTTGCAACTATGCAATGTATGCGGAGACAGCAGGAATTTGTAATGGGAATGAAGATGAGAGTTATGATTTGAGAAGATTTTCCCAAGAAAAGAAAAAGGAATTGATCGAGTTTCGATTACGTTGCTGTGAAAAAGGCTACATGGAGTTTTGTCGAAAATGCGGAGGCTGGATCTTTACAAATGAACGTTGGTGCGGGCCAGCAATTCAAGTTTAAAAAAGAGAGGTAAGGTAGCTAGGGTATGAAGTGGAATCGAAAGGGACATCAGTTTGACTATATTGGCAGACACTTTAGAAAAAGAAATAAGCTGTTCGTATATGGAGCAGCTGAGATGGGAAAAGAATTTCTAGATCGACTTGAGAAAATTGGATTGCTGGATATGGTTGATGGCTTCATTGACAGAGATGTCCAAAAACAAGCGGAGGGCTTTGAAGGCAGACCAGTCCTGTCTCCAGATATTGTATTTCAGGAATATGAGGAACACCATTTGATTATTGTAGCAATGCATGAACCGGTTTGCAGCTGGATATTAGACCGTCTGCAGCAGGCAGGATATATTGAAAACTTAGATTATTTTCACTGGGATACATTTTGGATACATTTAAATGAGCCGTATTTGCCATTATATGCGTTGTATACACAAGATAAAGTGATTATCTCATCTTCATGCTGTATACCAGGGGATACCTGCAATCTGCGGTGCAAGCATTGCCTGAATTTTACGCCATATATTGAACACTTTGAGACCAGAGAATTGCAGGAAGTTTGCGAAGACATGGATCTGTTTTTTAAATGGATTGATTTTACTTTCAGACATCAGATTTCAGGAGGTGAACCTCTACTCTATCCGTATTTGAAAGAGTTAATCGAATATATAGGAACTCATTACAGGAATAAGATCGATGTATTTGAGATAGTGATCAATGGAACAAACGTTCCCTCGGATCAGTTATGTAAATGTATGAATAAATATGGGATGACTGTCTATCTGGATAACTATGTGCAAACGATATCGCCTGAGCAGAATTACAGGGAGGAGATTATCCGGCAGCTTGAAATGCATCAGGTGAATTGGGTGGACAATACTGTCGAGGATTGGTTCGATCTAGATATTTTCCATACGGATCATTCAGATATGAGTGAAGAAGAGCTTACAGAATATTTTGATCATTGCAGCAACCCTTGGCACTATTATGAAAGAGGTAAAATATATGCTTGTAATTTTGCGAAATTTGCAGAGCGAGCAGGGCTCAATCAGGAAAACGAAAGCGCTTGTTTTGATCTGTCCTGCATGAATGCAGGAAGAAAGGCAGAGCTTGTAGAATTCCTGCTTAACTATAATGATCAGGGATATGTTCAGCTTTGTAAGCATTGTGCAGGTTATTGGGATCACATTAATCCAAAAAGAGTCCCGGTAGCAATTCAAATGGAGCGTTAAACATGAAGTATTTGATATTAGGGATCAATGGCATGGCAGGGCATATGATTGCCCAGTATTTGGCTGAACGTGGACATCAAATAATTGGTTTTGGAAGACAGAAAAGCCACATTTGCGAAACAATACTTGATGATGCATGCGATAAAACGGCGGTGAAATCCGCAGTCAATTTTACAGATGCCGATTATATTGTCAACGCTATTGGAGTATTAAATAGAGGTGTAGATCAAAACCTGGCGGAAGGAATTTACATCAACAGTGTATTGCCGCATTTTCTGGCACAGTTAGTTGAAGGGAAGAAGGCGAAATTAATACATATAAGTACGGATTGTGTATTTGAAGGCACAAAAGGAAAATACACAGAAGAAGATACTCCGGATGCTGTCTCCTATTATGGCCGCAGTAAGGCTTTAGGGGAAGTGCTAGACGAAAAAAACCTGACAATACGGACATCTATTGTAGGGCCAGAGCAAAAGAAGCATGGCATAGGGTTATTCCACTGGTTTATGTCGCAGAAACGTGAAATTTGCGGCTATAGCAATGTAATATGGTCGGGGGTTACTACTTTGCAGCTTGCAAAAGCGATTGAAGAGGATTTGCACCATAGACAAACCGGCCTGTACCATTTAGTGAATAATCAATTTATAACAAAATATGAATTGCTTTGGTTATTTAATCAGTATTGCAGAAAAAATGATCCAATATTAATAAAAAAGGATACAAGTAGGATTTGTGATAAATCGCTGGTGAATACAAAGGCTAGCCCATGTTTTGAGATTCCCGATTATGAACAAATGATTCTTGAAATGGCAGAATGGATAAGAAGCCACGCGGATCTATATGCGCAATATTTAGGCCAGGAGAGACAGAAATGAAAAAGTTAAAAGTCACGACAATAGTAGGGACGAGGCCGGAACTCATAAGGCTGTCACAAATTATTAAAAAGGCGGATCTTTTTTTTGACCACATATTTGTACATACTGGACAGAATTATGATACCAGATTAAACGATATTTTCTATGAAGATCTGGAGCTGCGTAAACCTGATTATTACCTTGGAGTAGCGGGAAAGCATCTTGGTGAAACAATAGGGACGATTATAGCCAGTTCCTATGAACTGATGCGGGATGAACAGCCGGACGCCTTATTAATATTAGGTGATACAAATTCAGCATTGACTGCAATTTCTGCCAAAAGGTTAAAAATTCCGATTTTTCATATGGAAGCGGGAAACCGCTGCTTTGATGAGAACTTACCAGAAGAAACAAACCGGAGAATTGTGGATCATATTGCGGATATACACCTTCCATATACAGAACACGCGAGGCGATATTTAATTTCGGAAGGCGTTCAGAAAGAGCACATCTATGTAACCGGCTCGCCAATGAAAGAAATCATTGAGACTCACAGGGATAAAATCGATGCCAGTACCGTCTTGGACGAGCTGCATTTACAGAAGCAGCAGTATATGATTCTTTCAGCACACAGAGAAGAAAACATGGATCATCCAATACATTTTGAAAGTCTTATGCGTGCAGTAAATGCAATGGCTGAGACATATAAATTGCCGGTTATATATTCTCTGCATCCAAGGAGTGCAAAGTTTATAGCTGAAAGAAAATTCGTATTTCATCCGCTGGTGAAGCCAATGCCTCCATTTAACTTTACCAGCTACAGCAAATTGATGAGCAATGCCTTTTGTGTTGTATCAGACAGCGGAACTCTGCCGGAAGAGGCTGCTATAAGTCATTTTCCGGCTGTAAGCATACGGACATCAACAGAAAGGCCGGAAGCTTTAGATAAAGGCTGTTTTGTAATCGGTGGTATTGCAGAGGAATCCTTACTGCAGTCGATTGAAATGGCAATTCAACTGGCTAAAAACGAAGAATTTGGAAGTCCTGTTCCGGATTACGAAACTGCGAATGTGTCAACGGCAGTGATCCGCATCATTCAAAGTTATACGAGAATTATAGATACGAAAGTGTGGAGGAAATAAAAAATGGGAATTTTTGCAGATCAAATACTGATGATCACAGGAGGGACAGGCTCTTTTGGACATGCTGTTTTAGACCGATTCCTTGAGACGGATATTAAAGAAATCCGAATTTTTTCAAGAGATGAAAAGAAACAGGATGATATGCGGAAGGAATATAATAATTCTAAAATAAAGTTTTATATAGGAGATGTCCGGGATATTCGGAGTGTAGAGGATGCTGTAAAAGACGTGGACTATATTTTCAGTGCAGCTGCATTAAAACAAGTTCCATCGTGTGAATTCTTCCCGATGGAGGCAGTTAAAACGAATGTTATTGGAACGGAAAACGTACTCACAGCGGCAATAAAAGAAGGAGTCAAAAAAGTTACGTGTCTATCAACAGACAAGGCAGCATATCCAATTAATGCTATGGGAATCAGCAAAGCGATGATGGAACGGGTGTTTGTTGCAAAGTCAAGAACAGCAAAAGATACTGTCATTTGTGGAACAAGATACGGGAATGTTATGTGTTCAAGGGGTTCCGTCATACCATTATTTATTGAGCAGATTAAAACAGGAAAACCAATTACAATAACCGACCCAAATATGACGAGATTTTTAATGAGCTTAGAAGAAGCAGTGGATTTAGTCATGTTTGCTTTTGAACACGCAGAGGCAGGAGATATCATGGTTCAAAAGGCACCTGCCTGCACAATAGGAACTTTGGCACAGGCTATCAGAGAACTCTTCAATGATAAAAATGAGATACGCTACATAGGTGTCAGGCATGGTGAAAAAAAAGCAGAAACTCTTTTAACAAAAGAAGAATGTATGCATGCTTTTGATTTAGGGAACTTTTATCGAGTACCGGCGGATAATCGAGATTTAAATTATGAGCAGTATTTTGAAAATGGAAAAATTGAAAAAGCTGCTCTGGAAGAATTCACTTCTGATAATACGGAAATTTTGAACGTGGAACAGGTTAAAGAGAAATTATTGTCACTCAGATATGTAAGAGACGAATTGGAATATTGAGTTGAAACGCAGTATGGAAGATAAATTGACAGATACTTTAGGTGCTTTTTTTGGGGGGAAAATCGCACTTTATGGATTGGGCATAGAAACAGAAAAACTTATACCTGAGATTTTAAAAAAAATTCAGGTGGTAGGTCTGCTAGACAGCTACAGAACAGAAGGTATGTTGTATGGACTACCAATTATTTCTTTAGAAGCAGCGATAGAGGCTGACGTCGAATTGATTGTGGTTGTAGCGCGGCCTGGTTCTTGTAAAGCGATTGCCAGGAAGATTGCGGAAGTGTGCAGAGAAAATAGAATCGCATTGTTTGATATTCGTGGTAATGACTTATGCAAAGGGAAAAAAGCAGTATACCATTTTCGAGATATTGAAGGAGTAAAGAAAGACGAGTTGCGGCAAATAGTGGCAGAATACGATGTAATCAGTGTGGATTTGTTTGATACTTTAATTATGCGGCAGGTGCTATTTCCAACTGATGTATTTCCATTAGTCGAAAACAGGTTAAAAAAATCGGGTTATTCCTTAAATGAGTTTTGCGCAAGAAGATTGGAGTGTGAAAAACGTCTGTCAAGGCTTTCAGCTCCAACCTTAGAAATGATTTATGAATCCATGATAACTACATATGGAATATCAGATGTAACGGCTAGCATGTTGGCCGAACTGGAGTGGGTTGTAGATTGTGAAACCATATTGCCGCGAAACGATGTTTGCCAATTGGTGGAAGAAGCCAAAGACTTAGGCAAAGAAATTTATATTGTATCCGATACATTTTATCGCAGAAAGCAAATTGAAGTACTGCTGCACAAGTGCGGTATTAACGGTTATACAGAGATATTGGCATCTTGCGAATATGGTACAGGCAAAACAGGCAAGCTTTTTGAGCATTTGAAAGAAAGAGTTTCGAATAAAACCTGTATACATATCGGTGATGATCCAACTGCAGATGTAGAATGTGCACAGAAAAATGGCATTGACGCTTGTCAATTATATAGCAGCTTAGAGCTTTTTGCCTGTTCCGGATACCTAGGGTTGTGGGACAGAATGGATACATTTTCAAATCGCCTGCGTATAGGAATGTTCGTGGCACGATTATTGAACAGTCCCTTTCAATTCGAAGCAAATGCTTGCAAAATATCGGTAGAAAAAGCGCAGGATATCGGATATTTGTTTTTTGCACCTATAATCAGTGACTTTGTTTTGTGGTTCCATGAACAAACCAAGGAACTCCCTAATATCTGGTTTAGCGCAAGAGATGGTTATTTGATTCAAAAGCTGTATGATGAAATTCAGGAGACCAAACGTTCTGTGTATGTTTTAACATCCCGTACTGCAGTAATTAGGGCGGGAATGGAAACAAAAGAGGATATCGCATACGTAGAGTCAATGAAGTTTAGCGGAACACTACAGGAACAGTTGAAAACGCGATTTGATATTGAAATTAGGCAAAATACTGAACCTGCGCTGCTGTCTGACTACTCTGAAGAAATTTTAGCCAGATCTAAAATCCAAAAGCGAAATTATAAGCAGTATCTTAAAACGCTTGAGTTACATGAAGGGGACATTGCATTCTTTGATTTTGTGGCAAAGGGAACTAGCCAAATGTATTTGGAGCGATTGGTAGATAAGCATTTAAAAGGTTTCTATTTTCTGCAGTTAGAAGAGGAAGAAATGCGCAGTAAAGGGTTGGATATTACTCCTTTTTATAAGCGGGAGGAATTGGATACCAGTGCGATTTTTAACGATTATTATATCTTAGAAACGATGCTGACTGCACCAGCCCCATCAGTAGAAGCGTTTGATGAAGAGGGAAATCCGGTATATTCAGTAGAAACGAGAACAAAGAAGGACATCGAGTGCTTCTTGCAAATACAATGCGAGGTATATGCCTATTTTAAAACATATTTAAACTTATGTCCAAAAGAAGAAAGAATAATCAATAAAGAGGTGGATGAAATCTTTTTATCTTTGATACATGAGCTTGCCATCAATAATGAAGCTTTTATGCGTTTAATGGTAGAGGATCCCTTTTTCAATAGAATGACAGCTGTGACGGACTTGCTTTGAGAGAGTGTATAAAAGGAATGTATGACAATGAATTTTGAACTGACAGCATCCATGATGTGTGCCAACTACGGAAACTTAGAAAAAGAAGTAACAGACCTGGAAGCAGGAGGAATCGACTCCTTCCACATTGATATTATGGACGGGCGTTATGTCCCCAATTATGCTATGTCCCTGAACGACATGGCATACATAGCCAAAGCAACGAGAAAGCCTCTCGACGTTCATCTGATGATCGAACATCCCAACAACCGGATCGATCTTTTTTTAAAAAAATTGCGAAAGGGCGACACCATCTACATACACCCGGAAGCTGAATACCATCCATCCACCACACTGCAGAGTATCATCAATGCAGGTATGATCCCGGGAATCGCCATCAACCCGGGGACTAGTATCGAAACGGTTATGGAAATGCTCCGTATTGTGGACAAGGTTCTGGTCATGTCCGTCAATCCGGGAAATGCCGGCCAGATGTACCTTCCTTATGTGGGAAAAAAGATTACAAGGCTGCTTGCAATGAAAGAGGAAATGGAGTTTGAAGTTTTTTGGGATGGGGCCTGCAGTGCTGATAAAATCCTGGAATTTGCGCCGAAGGGGGTTGACGGTTTTGTTCTGGGTACAACCTTGCTTTTCGGCAAGAATCGTTCATATGCAGACATTTTAGCGGATATCCGAAACATGAGGTTAACCCCATGAACATCGCTCTGATTTTATCCGGCGGCAGCGGAACCAGACTGGGAGCTGATATCCCAAAGCAATACCTTACCATATGCGGGGAAAGGGTCCTCATAGCCACACTCCGAAGGTTCTACAATCATCCGCAAATCCACGCTCTGCAGCTCGTAGCAGCGCCAGAGTGGCAGGATGTGATCTTGGCGGAACAGACAGGATTGCCTCGTTCAGAAGCTGTTTTCCGGGGCTTCTCTCTGCCCGGTGAAACCCGACAGCTGTCCATCCTAAATGGCCTTCGGGATATCTCTACCTATGCAGAGGCAGAGGACACAGTTTTAATCCACGATGCTGCAAGGCCACTGGTTTCCGCCCAGCTGATATCCAATTGCTTGGATGCAGTACAGGGCCATGATGGCGTCATGCCAGCGCTGCCCATGGCTGATACCGTGTATCTCAGCCATAATGGAACACAGGTGTCAGAACTTTTAAAGCGGGAACAGGTCGTTGCTGGACAGGCACCGGAAGCCTTCCGATTGGGCAAATATTTAAACGCAAATGAGAGGATTTTACCAGAGCAAATTTACAATATCAAAGGCTCCACAGAGCCTGCAATCTTGGCAGGCCTGGATATTGCAATCATCCCCGGTGATCCGGGCAATTTTAAAATTACTGCGCGCGAAGATCTGAAGCGATATGAGTATCTTTTGAAAAAGGAATGTCCGAAGAACCGTCTGAAAAAATAGCCATTTGGTGGTGACCCCATCAGGAAGGAGAACGAATAATCATGAACAAAGAATTGCTTCTCAGCCATATGAACAGTTATCAGGGGATCTCCTCCATGCTCCGGGAATACAGCTATGATGAGATCTCCGAAGCAGTGGTCGCTGTCCTGAATACCCACCGTTCAACACTGGAGCATCACCCTATGGGCGGATATTCCAAAGGCAAACGCAGCGGAGCCTGGCAATATGTGCTGCGGGATTTGATACAAAATATCGACTATTATGATTGGGTATTTACGCGGCTGGCGGATGAAGAATCCAAACGGGTGTTTACCAACCTGATCCAGTTCCGGATTGTTCCGGACATGCAGTTTATTGAGTCAGCCTTTGATCCGGTCAACCATCAGTATTTTGATAAAACGATTGTCTCCTGTAATACAGATGAAGTATTTGTTGACTGCGGCGGCTTTACCGGCGACACGACCGAGGACTTTATCCGTCAGTATCAACACTATAAAAAGATCTATGTGTACGAGCCTTCCAGCGATAATATTGCTGCCTGCAGAGAAAACCTGAAACAATATCGCGATGTGGAAGTGCACCAATGCGGAGTAGGAGAAAAAGAAGAGAAGCTTATTATATCCGGAAGCGGCTCTTCCAGCAGCTTTGTCGGAGCAGAGCAGGCAGCGGAGGATTCCGATACCATAGCGATTATTTCTCTTGATGGAAGTATCAAGGAACCCGTGACCTTTATCAAAATGGACATCGAAGGCTTTGAAATTCCGGCAATCATCGGCGCGAAACATCACATACAAAAGGACAGCCCCAAACTGGCCATATGCACCTACCATATTATCAGCGATATATGGGAAATTCCAAAGTTGATCGATTCCATTAACCCGGATTACGACTTTTATTTCCGGCACTATATGAAAACCCAAAACTGGGAAACCGTTTTATACGCCATTCCAAAACAAAAAGGGGATACAGCTGTGGAGCATCGCCCGGAAGCGGCGAAAGCGGGAGAGGGACAGCCGAAACGAATCATGGCAATGGCGCCCTATCCGCGAGGCTGGAGCAATGTGGAACTGGTTAAAGACTGCGGTCTGATTCCCTATCTGCTTCACAAAAATCATGGACATGAAGTAACTATGATAGGCGCTGATGGAAAAGACTACAGCAACCAAAAATATATTGAAGGCGTGAAGCTGGAGTTTCTTGCGGACGGGGAAGAGCAGACGAAGCTGGAGTATATGGCCGAACATGCTAGGCAGATTGACTGCCTGATCCTGAGAGGCTGTTACTCTTCCAATTTTAATGTTGCCAACATATACAAACAGGTAAATCCTGAGGGGCGCATCTATGTGGGGCTGGATGCCAACAGCCACTGGATGGATCGGATTATTTGGACGGAGGAACACTTTTCAGCCTTTATGGACTGCTGTGACGTGATTGCAACTTCCTGTACGGCCATGCAGAAGCACCTGAACGAAAAATGGCCCTGGAAGATCGAACGCATTTTTAACGGATTTTATCACTTTGGAAGGGGTGAGATCAAGCCGGATTTTGATAAAAAAGAAAACATCATCCTGACTGTTTCCAGACTAGGGACAGAACAGAAGATGACCAATATGCTGCTGGAGGCTTTTGCGGCGATTGCGCCAAAACTTCCGGACTGGAAGCTGCACCTTGTAGGAACGGTGGAAAAGAGTTTTAAGGGATACATAGAAGCGTATTTTAAGAGGTTTCCGGAATTGAAAGAACGGTGCATCTTTACCGGCCCGATTCAGGAGCGGGATGCGTTATTTGAGGAATATCGGAAGGCAAAGATATTTGCCCTTCCCTCAAGCTTTGAAGGCGGCACTCCCAATGTGATTGCTGAAGCCCTCAACGCCAGCTGTGTAATTGCCATAACGAAGATAGACGCCTATGAAGACGCCATAGACAGCGGCAGGTGTGGCATGGCCTGTGACCTGTTTGATACAGAGGGCTTTGCCCGGATCCTGCTGTCGCTGTGCACACATGAGGATTTAAGGGAACTGTCAGCCCACGCTTATGAGCATGGCTCAACAAACTTTAACATGGAACAGATAGTGGCAAGATTAAACGAAATGCTGTTCGGAGGAAAATGATATGGGACAGATTCAATTTGAAAACGAAAAATTTTTATATAAGGATGGCGATTCCTGTGAAATTTTGCTGGACTGCAGGAACTTCATGGGCAATAAAAGCAGAATTCCCATGCATTCCTTTGATTCAGATGCGCTGACCATTCCCAAATTGCTTGTGGAATGCCTGGGTCAGCATGAAGCATTGTGCAATGGGCAGGAGGAGGTTCATAATGGTTATGAAACTATGATACTCAATCTGCTTCTGATTTCAGAGCTTATCAAAAAGCCATTTCCTCTCAATGTGCTGGAGCTGGGCTGCACCAGCGGAATTGTCAGTTGTTATCTGGCTACGGTTCTGGGAATCTTTCATGCAGAAAATATGCTTTGCTGTGTGTCCGATGCAGTTGGAAATACCAGCGGAAATCAGTGGCTGGATCGGGTTTCACTAGTAAAAGATCCTCCTCGACTTACGATGGAGGCTGCGGACTACGATGATACCCTGTTGGAATCGGAAGCCTTTCACGTTGTGTTTATCAATGGTACAGTTCGCTTTGAAGAGCCATATCGTGTGATTCAGGAGGCGGAGCGGCTTTGCAAAAAAGGGGGAAGGCTTGTATGCTATGCTTGTAATGCCTCGCTCCTGGAAAACAGCTTCCGACTGAAATTCGCGGAAAGAAACGAATATACCTTGAAGCCGGATGTATGCATTTTAACGGCAAAGAAAGACAGTGTGGAGGAGCCGGAGAACAAAACAGGCAAGGGAGGAAGCCTTGGGGCAGATGCTTTTTTTGCAGAACTTCGGTACGATTTGAGTCTGCCGCTGGAAAAGGAACGGATACGGCTGCGAATCAAGCAATGTGAGCAGCTTATTTCTGAGAACGTTTATCAAGAAGATACGAATTTAAAAATACGGTTAATCGACATAAAGGAGCAGCTCATTCAATATCTGCTGTATGGAAAAGCTTCTGCCCTGGAGGGCATACAGGCTTTGGTTGAAAGACGATAAAAAATGGGATTTGCCGCTGAGAGCGATGGCAGGTGCGTGAACCGCCATTTGCACCAGGTAAACTCTTATATACAAACCGGAGGATCCCCAAAATGAACGCATACATCCTGCACGAAATCAACCAGCTTACATACAAACAAACGGACAGGCCAATCCCAGGCCCGGGCGAAGTCCTCCTGCAGGTAAAAGCAGCTGGAATCTGTGGCTCCGACATACCCAGGATCTACAGAACCGGGGCCCATATTCACCCCTTAATTCCGGGCCACGAATTTTCCGGCATCGTGATAAAAGCAGGGGAGCAGGCAGACGTCATATACCGGGAGCATTTGTCCGTTTCTCGCAGAGACTGTCCGAGTCAATCAGAACCCCTGACCGGAAAACGAATGGGCGTCTTCCCTCTAATCCCCTGCGGGTGCTGCTCCCAGTGCAGGGAAGGCCGCTACGAGCTGTGCCGAACCTACAGCTATCTCGGTTCCCGCAGAAACGGAGGCTTCGCAGAATTTGCTCTGGTCCCAGCAGCAAACCTCATCGAAATCCCGAAGAGTGTAAGCTTTGAGGAAGCCGCCATGCTGGAACCGATGGCCGTTGCGGTTCATGCCATGCGAAGAGCAAACTTGACACCAAGCGATACCATTGCAATCTGCGGCCTTGGAACCATTGGCCTTCTCCTGTTGCTCTTCTTACAGGAAGCGGGCTTTTCCAACATCCTGGCAATCGGAAACAAACATATCCAGCAGCAGCTGGCCATTCAAAATGGATTGCCAGAGGCGTGCTATTGCGACAGCAGGCAGCAGAATGCAGGCGAGTGGCTCATGGAACAAACAGGCGGACAGGGAGCTTCCACCTTCTTTGAATGCGTCGGAAAAGAGGAGACCGCATCCTTAGCCGTGGACAGTACAGCTCCCGAGGGCCAGATTGTGCTGGTAGGAAACCCTCATTCGGATATAGGGTTGGAGCAGGATATATACTGGAAGATCCTGCGAAACCAGCTGACCATAAGAGGAACATGGAATTCCTCATTTACTCACAGTGCAGATGATGACTGGCATTATGTCTTAAACCGCTTGGAGCAGAAAAGAATAAGGCCTGGCTGCTTAATCACTCATCGCTTCTCGCTGGCAGAGCTGGAGCGAGGGATGCATATTATGAGAGATAAGTCTGAGGAGTACGGGAAGATCATGGGGAGTCTATAAAGGCAGATGGTCAGTACAATATAACACCATAAAGTTGCTATCTTTTTATAAAGTGCAGTACATATTGGCGCAGATTTTGAAAAAATAAGAACAAAAAAGTGATAAAAAGTCATGCAAAGTGCAAAATTATTGTGTTTTTAAAAAAGCAGGAATGTTATAATGATTTCGTAAATTGTAATTGTTATATGCCTTATAAGTGTATGTAGCTGCAAAATGTGACAAAGGAGGTTATATTTTATGAAAGTTAAGTACGAAGGCGGACAGGTGCTGACAGATGCCATGCCTGATCTAAAAAAGACGAAATTTTCTCTTGCAGGAATCGTCTTCTTCATTTTCTGCGCAGTCAGCGGCGGAGCGTTTGGCATTGAGTCCATTATTCCGGCATCCGGTCCGGGACTGACACTTGTTCTGCTCATTGTCATTCCGCTCATGTGGGCGCTGCCCATGGGGCTTTACGTCTCGGAGCTGACCAATCTGGCGCCGGTAGATTCCGGCCCTTATGTCTGGATGAAGATGGCATTCGGCGAATTCTGGGGATTTGCTTTTGGTCTGTGGATGGCGGTTGCCTGGTATCTGACCGGAGCATCCTACATTGTTCTGGCCACGGATTACATAGGTATGTATGTAGACATGAGTCCTACGGTACACCTGATTTTAAAAGTCGCAATTATTCTTGTATTTACCGTTGTCAACCTGCTGGGCCTTGAAGAAGTAAATGTGGTCAATACCATCTTTACCTTTATTATTCTTGCTGCATTCCTGGCAGTAGGCATCGTAGGACTGGCCAATTGGGAAAACAATCCCTTTGATCCCTTTATGAATGTTGAATCTGGTGCTTTCTCCAGCCTTGGCGTAGGAATTGCCATCGGTGTATGGATGTTTTGCGGCTACACAGCCATTGCCAACCTGGGCGGCGAAATTGAAAACCCGCAGATTATTCCCAAGGGTATGAAGCTGTGCATCCTAGTTATGGTCATCAGCTATATTCTGCCTACCCTGGGCGGCATTGTATCCACAGGCCCCTGGTCTGAGTGGGGCAATACCATCGACTACTCCAGCGTACTTCTCAACCATGTAGGAAAATGGGCAGGCGTAGCTTTCATGATCGTGGCAGTCATTTCTCAGCTGGCTCTGGTAAACGCTACCACGGCGACAGCGGCCAGATCCTTTATGATCCTGGGAAAAGACCACCTGTGTCCCAAATTCCTCTCCACCGTTTCAAAGAACCGTAAGGTGCCTATCTGGCCCATCCTTATCCTTGCTGTTCTCAACGTGATTCTGGTAAATCTGGACTTTGAAATTCTGGTTATCATTTTGTCGCCGTTGCTGTTCGTATGTTACGCAGGTTTTGCAGTAGCGTTCCTCAAGCTGAGAAAACTGTACCCGGTGGAAAAGAGGGGCGATCTGTATTATGTAAAGGGTAAACTTTCCCCTTATTATATTGTAATCGCCATGATGATCATCGGTATCGTGGGGATCCTCATGAATGGAACGGAATACTTCTTGCTGGGATATGTTCTGATTCTGTTTGCACTGCTTATGTATATTATCTGTAAAAAGATATACGGCGGACTTTCCGTGGAGCAGCCTCTGCAGTATCCATTGAACCCGAAGACAGGACTTGGCAAAGGTGATACGGTGAGATTTGCAAGGTTTTTCCTCATATTCGGCGTCCTGGCTCTCGGCGGCTCCTTCTTCCTCAGATGGTACGAAGGCGATTGGGGTCACGATTATTACCTTGACCTATATGGTTCCGGGCTGATCAGTAATTGGGAGCTGATGATGACCATACTGACCTGGCTTGGCGCGATTATGCTGGTGCTGAGCATTCTGCTTTATCTTGTGGGCAAGAAAAAGGATCCCATACCAGAGGATGAATAAAAGGTAATCTCACTATTTTATGAAACACATACCTTATCCGGCCGAAAGGCTGGGTAAGGTATAATTGTTGTTGAACGGCCTGTTTTGTTTCTGCCAATAAAATTCTATTTCAAAAGCTCATCTGCATTCTTGATTAATCTTAATCGACACACCTAAATTATTCGCCTCCAGCATACATTATCCCAGGAGGTGGTTTATTTTATGGATCAAAAAGTACAAACACAGCAAAAAGAAACGATCCTTGTTAACGGATATGCGTACCCCAGCATCGCGCCGGAAACACTGAATGCGTGGCTTCCGGATCTGACCTTTGTTTCAACCTTCAGCTATGGCTTTACAAAAGATGGAGCACTTATCGATCTGGAGGACGAAATCATCACAGAGCCGGCCAGGACAGCAGGAGTGGAGGCCTTAATGGTTCTGACGCCCTTGGATAGCCAAGGCGTTTTCAGTAACGAGCTGGTAAAGGCCCTTTTGGAAAACATAGAGGCTCAGGAGCAGCTCATTGAAAATATCCTGAGCACTATAAAGAGAAAAGGGCTCTTTGGTGTGGATTTTGACTTTGAATATGTGTTTCCGGAAAACAGGGATTCGTATACAGACCTTGTCCGAAGAGCAAGGGAGCGGCTGAATACAGAAGGGTATCTGGTGACCGTGGCTTTGGCGCCAAAGACTTCAGCGGATCAGGAAGGGCTGCTGTATCAGGGGCACGATTATGGAGGCATGGGGCAGGCGGCGAATTTGGCGCTGCTGATGACGTACGAATGGGGCTACACATACGGCCCGCCCATGGCCGTAGCCCCCTTAAACCAGGTGCGGAGGGTCATCGAATACGGACTCACGGAGATACCTGCCGACCAGATTCTCATGGGTATGCCCAACTACGGCTATGATTGGAAGCTGCCCTTTATCCGGGGCAAGTCCCGGGCAGAAAAAATTTCAAATGACGAGGCGGTAGCGCGGGCGGCCAGATACGGAGCGGAAATCCAGTTCGACGAACCAGCCCAGTCCCCATATTATTATTATATGGATGAAAATGGAGTCCAGCATGTCGTGTGGTTTGAAGATGCCAGGAGCTGGCGGGCCAAGCTGCAGCTTGTAGCTGAGTATGGATTGGCGGGAATCAGCTTTTGGAATATTATGGATGTCTTCGCTACAGGCGCACAGGTCCTGCGGGAAATGTACGATATTGCCAAAGTATAGATGTACTTGCCCCTTGTCCTGTGATACAATAGCATACGATAAAATTTTACAGCACTTAACCGTATTGCCAAAGGAATCGCAGGAAAAGGAAAGGAAGGTCGGCATGAAAGACAGGCTGTACATTGCCAGCGTCTCAACAGATGCGCCAAAGCTGGCAAACGAGTACGGAATCGGTCTGGAGCTGGATCATTACTGTACAGCAGAAAACATGGATCCACCTCTGGCAGGTCCGATCAGGCAGCAAGTACAGGAAGATATCCGAGCAGCATCCGGAGTGCAAACAGGCAGTGCAAACCCAAATCTCAGAATGATATTTCATGCTCCCTTTAACGAGCTCTGCCCGGCTGCCATTGACCCAAAGATCAAGGAAATCGCAAGTGAGCGTTATGAGCAGGCCTACTGTATTGCTAAAAATTGCGGTATTTCTAAAATGGTGGCCCACTCCGGCTATATGCCCTACGTATACTACAAAGTCTGGCACCATGAAAAATCCGTGGAGTTCTGGAAGCGTTATATGAAGGATAAGCCAAAGGACTTTACACTCTGCATCGAAAATGTGCTGGAGGATGAGCCATACATGATGGCAGAGCTGATGGAGGAGATTGCTCAGCCCAATATCAGGCTTTGCCTAGATTTGGGCCATGCCAACTGTATGAGCAGGGTTTCGGCCGCAGAATGGCTGCAGGTGCTGGGCCCCTATATTTCACATCTGCACATTCACAATAACGATGGTACTCATGATTTCCACGGCGCCTTGACAGACGGCAGTCTGAACATGACGCAGATTTTGGAGGAAATTGATCATAAGGTTTCCAAAACAGCAACGATTACCATTGAAAGTCTGGATGGCAGAGCTTCCCTGGAGTGGATGGAAAGAGAAGGATATTTAAAATGAAAAAAGCAATGATTATTGTAATCGATGGCTGTGCGCCAGAGTATCTGACAAAAGAGACAGCGCCAGGCATTTACAGTCTGGCAGGAAAAGAAGGCTCCTTTGCAAAAAACGTTCAAGGAGCGGTTCCCACGGTCACCAATGTAAACCACGCCTGTATCATGTCCGGCCTGTTTCCTGAAGATACCCATGTAGTAGGAAACTATTATTATGATCGCCAAACAGGAGAACAGGGCTTTATCGAAGGAACTGGCTTCATGAAAGCGCCTACTGTCTTTGAGGCCTACCGCCGCGCAGGCGGAAAGACGGCACTTTTAACAGTAAAAGGAAAGATCCTTCAGGTCTTTGGAAAAGGTGTGGATCTGGGGATCAGTGTCCAGCATCCGGATCCGGAGCTGATTTCCAGACTGCAGCTGTCATCGCCGCCCCAGGTTCAGAGCATAGACAGCACTCAGTGGATTTTTGAAGCAGCATATCAGTGCATCCGGCAGGAAGATCCGGATTTCGTCTATTGTACGACAAACGACTTTGTAATGCACCATTACGGACCTGAGACGCAGGAGGCCAAGGATCAGATCCGGGTAATTGATGAATATGTGAAAAAAATTTATGAGCTGAATCCGGAAAGACAAATCTATATCACAGCAGATCATGGTATGAACCAGAAGACGGATCTGCTCAATATGCAGAACCTGTGCGACGATGCAGGCCTTCATCTTGTATGTGTGCCGCCCCTGAAGGATCGATACATAGAAAACCACATTTACCAGGAAGGCGGAATTTTATACCTGTATCTCAAACAGCAGGAGGAGAAACAAATGCTTCTGGCTTTATTAGAGTCCCAGCCTGCAGTGGAGCAGGTGCTTTCTGCGAAAAAGGCGGCGGAGCTTTATCATTTGCCCCAGCAGGGAATCGGCGATTACGTGGCCTTTGCAGCAAAAGGATACGCCTTTGGAGAAGTGGAAGGCCATACGCTTCATACGGATAAAGTCAGAACCCACGGCTCTCTCTATGAGCGGGAGGTGCCGCTTATTGCAATCACAAGAGGGAAAACACCGGATAGTTATACACATAGCAAGGATATTGTGAAAAACCTTGATATCGCAAAATAATACAAACAAAAAACATATAAATATATATTAAAAAGCAAATAAATACAAAAAATCCCCTTGTAATTTAACAAATAGAGCAGTAAAATAAAAACATCAAAAGTTAAGTAGCAAAAAGAAAAGAGGGATATTTATGAGTACTGCTGCAAAAAATGTAATCGTTCAGAAGGTTAAGGAAATGAAACACCAGCTGGATATCTGCGCTGAAATGATCAGTGAATGCGTACAGCAGGGAACACTCAAATAGCATTTTGATAATGCTGTCATTGCTGCGGTATATTGCCTGAATGACACAAAGAGCAGCCAGACAATACACGAGGTAAAAATAAAAACTTTTTTCGGCAGGGCTTATGATACCCTGTCGTTTTTTTGCATTACAGGCAGATGAATGGTATAATGGTGACGAATTACATATAAGACATAAAATGAGGAGGATTCAGCTTATGAATATTTTGATCATTACAGGAAGCCCAAGAAATGGCGGCAACACGGATATTATGGCAGAAGCCTTTGCCCAGGGAGCAAAAGAAAGCGGCAATCAGGTTGTAATAAAAAATGCGGGAAATCTGAATGTTGCACCATGCAAAGCCTGCGAATACTGTTTTGCCCACAATGGAGAATGCGTCCAGAAGGATGATATGACACAGATACTGGCAGAAGTAGATAAGGCCGATATGATCGTCTTTGCATCCCCGGTCTACTGGTTTGGCATGTCCGCCCAGATAAAATTAGTCATTGACCGTCTCTATGCCCGCGCAGCAAAAGGCTTTCATCCCACCCAGACAGCTCTGCTTTTGAATGCCATGTCAAAAGGCGTGTTCGAGGCAGCTATTACCCAGTACAAGTACACCAATAATTACCTGAAGTGGACGGATCGGGGGATTATCACTATTTCCGGTATGAACGAAAAAGGCTCCATGAAGGATGCGCCGGAATTAAGTTCGGTTACAGAGCTGGGAAGAAGTATCCGGTGAAGAAAAGGGGCAAAATAGATTCACCAATTATTGTGCAATTTTGCGATTTAATAAAGTTTTAAGAAAACTTCTATAAAATCCATACAAATCTATTGTACAATAAGACACGGATTACATTTCATGTAGAAACAAAAGGAGTAGAGTTTAGAATATGATTATTGAAAAAAAAGATAGTTTCAGACTGGACGAAGGAGTCATACCTGCGACACTGCAGCCGCTCATGGCCGAGTTTCAGGATTTTGTATTATTGCGCAATACCTATCATGCAGCTATTCGGGAGGTCAGTACAAAGCTGGAGATTCTGGATGATGAATTCCAGGTACGCTATGATTACAACCCAATCCATCATATGGAATGTCGGCTGAAATCTCCCAAAAGCTTATTTGAAAAGCTGGAGAGAAAGGGATATAATGTTGATCTTCAGTCTGTTTACAAAATAACGGATATGGCAGGCATACGGGTTATCTGCAATTATATTGACGATGTTTATGCAGTTGCCTCTCTCCTTCTGAGGCAGGATGACATTCGTCTCCTGAGAAAGAGCGATTACATCAAAGACCCAAAAGAGAGTGGTTACAGGAGTCTCCACTTGGTTGTGGAAATTCCAGTCTTTCTTTCAGATAAGACGGAAATGGTTCCAGTGGAAATCCAGCTTCGCACGATTGCAATGGACACTTGGGCCAGCCTTGAGCACGAATTAAAGTACAAAAGGACAGGCGGACTTACGCCGGAAATTGAGGAAGAACTGAAAAATTGTGCTCATGCCATGGCAGAGGTGGATCGGAAAATGGAAAAAATCCACAAAGACCTGTAGGCAGAATGTGTTTTTTCTGTGAATCCTGCGGAGATTTGTTTCAAAGCTTTAAAATATGGATAAGATATGTTAAAATCTATCATAATTATCAAATATCCGGCAGAGAATTCCGGATGCAAATAAAGAAAAGGAAAGAGGGAAGTTAATGAAGAAAAAGATATTGGCAGCAGCCTTAGTCGTATGTCTGATTGCAGTTACAGGGTTAACAGGATGCGGCAGCAGTGACAAGCCGTATGGAAAGTATGATCTATCCGAATATGTAAAGACCGGCGAATACAAAGGCCTGGAGACAGAGAAAATCAGCGTCTCGGTTTCGGATGAAGAGGTGGATACGCAGGTTAAGGCAAATGTGGAAAACACCAAAACGACTGAGCAGGTAAAAGAAGGAAAAGTGAAAAAAAATGACGTAGTCAACATTGACTTTGAAGGAAAGATCGATGGCAAAGTCTTTGATGGCGGAACGGCTAAGGGGCAGAATCTTACCATTGGTTCAGGCAGCTTTATCGATGGGTTTGAAGACGGCCTGATTGGAAAAGAAGTTGGCTCTACCCAGTCGCTCAAACTCAAGTTCCCGAAAAAATATGAGAACAATCCGGATCTTGCAGGAAAGGATGTCGTTTTCACTGTAACCATCAACTATATTGCAGAGGAAAAGATTCCGCAATATGATGATGCATGGGTAGCAAAAAACAGCAAGGTAAAGACAAAGGCTGAATATGAAAAACAGGTAAAGGAACAGCTGTATAAAGATAAGGAAGCTTCTGAAAAAAACGATCGGGTAAGCAAGCTGTGGTCACAGATCGTTGAAAGCTCGGAAGTTATCAAATATCCGGAAGAAGAGGTCAATGCATATATTGAAGAAATCGAAAAGCAGTATGAATCGGTAGCACAGAGTTCCGGAGTGAAGCTGGAAGAGTTATGGTCTCAGTATGGCATTGAATCTGAGAAAGATTATAATACGCAGAACAAACAGACAGCAGAGTCCTATGTAAAGGAACAGATGGTCATGTACGACATTGCCCAGAAAGAAGATCTCTCCTATTCGGATGACGATGCGGATAAACTCAGGGATGAAATTGATAAGGCCGGGTATACGGATGAAACCTTTAAGCAGAATTTCGGACAGGACATCGAATCCTATATTGTTGCAGCCCTTACCTTTGAGCAGGTAGGAACCTTTATTTTTGATAATGCCAAGACCGTGGATAAGGTTGAACAAAAGGATACAGAGGACAAAAAAGACAGCAAGGACGACAAAGAAAAGGCAACAGAAAAGCCTGCAAAGGAACAAAAAAAGGATGAGGGTGCAGATGAGGCAACCTCCAACGATGAACCAGGCGGTGCAGACGCCTAATAGATCCGCTTCAAGAGCAGAGACGGATATGTTCCAAAAAGTGTAAAAATAAAGAAAAATAAGCATTGAAATACGCTGCAAGGTATGGTAATATCATATACGTTAGTTTATCGATCTGACCCAAACCTTGCAGCTTTGCATGATCCTGCGAAAAAGTGGGGGCGTACTTTTTTTACAGGAAGAAAGGAGCAGGTAGAAAAGGAAGTTTGAACGCAGGCTTTTTAATCTGCCCAGATGACGCGGAGGGCGCGTCAGAAAGAGGAAACTATGATTCTCTGGAGAGTCTCAAAACGAGCGCCGAAGGTGTAAGTCAAAGCAAAACGCTTTGATGATCTCTCAGGCAAAAGGACAGAGCAGATAGTTTTTAATTATCGCATATAGCTTTGCCCTATCTCTGGAAAGTCGAATGATTCGGCTTTTTGTTTATTTATGGAAGCATTTGGGAAAAGTAAGCAGCATATTTTTTCGAATGCACAGCATGCCCGCTTTGGGCGCGCTGTAAAAAATGTTGATAGAGAGGGTTAAACAATGGAACAATTTACAGCATTATTAGACAGTATTGATGGTGTGGTATGGGGAGTCCCGATGATTGTACTCATCATGGGTACTGGTATATTTCTTACAATACGCCTCGGAGTTCTGCAGTTCCGAAAGCTTGGAATGGCACTTAAGTACATGGTAAAAAACGAAGCCAATGGAGAAGGTGAAGTTACAAGCTTTGGAGCCTTATGTACGGCTATGGCCGCTACCATCGGTACGGGAAACATCGTAGGTGTGGCAACTGCCGTTGTAGCAGGAGGTCCCGGAGCTTTATTCTGGATGGTACTGGCAGCATGCTTTGGAATGGCTACCAAGTATTCAGAAGGACTTTTGTCCATCAAATACCGGATCATCAAGCCGGATGGACATGCTCTTGGCGGCCCGTTTTATTACATAGAAAATGGAATGGGAAAGAACTGGAGCTGGCTGGGAAAGCTTTTTGCTATCTTTGGAATGGGAGCCGGCCTTCTGGGAATCGGAACCATTACCCAGGTAAACGGCATTGCATCCGCAGCGCAGGGATTCTTTGATCCGGATAATCAGACGACAATGAGCCTGTTCGGACGTGACTATTCGATTTCCATCGTAATTACGGCAGTTGTAGTAGCCGTACTTACAGCACTGGTTGTAATCGGGGGCATTAAAAGAATTGCCAGCGTTACAACGATTGTCGTTCCTTTTATGGCAATTGCATATGTTATCATCTGCGTTGCAATTCTGCTTGCAAATATCACAAAGATTCCGGGAGCAGTCACCGAGGTTGTGGCCAGCGCGTTTGGCCTTCGGGCAGCAGCAGGCGGAGCACTGGGAGCTCTCATGATTGCCATGCAGAAAGGTGTTGCAAGAGGTATTTTCTCAAATGAAGCAGGTCTGGGAAGTGCGCCGATTGCAGCGGCTGCTGCTCAGACAAAGGAACCGGTAAGACAGGGACTGATTTCCATGACCGGTACTTTTGTCGATACCATTATCATTTGTACGATGACAGGACTGACCATCATGGTAACCGGAGCATATGATACAGCCATAGAAAAAGGTCTGGAGGGCGTGCAGGTAACTGCAATCGCTTTTGGAAAGGGACTTCCATGGTCCACAGAGGTTGGAGCCTTTGTGCTGATGCTCTGTCTGGCATTCTTTGCCTTTACCACGATATTGGGATGGGATTACTACAGCGAACGCTGCCTGGAATACCTTTCAGGCGGAAGCAAGGGCGCGCTGCAGGTATACAGATGGCTGTATATCCTGGCTGTTCTGGCAGGACCGTTTATTACAGTAAGCGCAGTATGGACAATTGCCGATATCTTTAACGGACTGATGGCAATTCCAAACCTGATTGCTCTGCTTGCATTAAACGGTGTCATTGTGGCCGAAACCAGGAGCTATTTTAAGCGTCTTAGTGAAAACAGATTGTAAATGCGAAAAAGAAAGCGCAGAAGATATGCCGATAGCCTGCATGATACAACGAACCATCATGCCCCATGCTGCATCTGTTGGCTCTGTCTGCGCTTGCAAACAAACGTTTCGATGAGAATTTGACATAAGAAAAACGGCGGAGAAAGAACAAAAAAGCGTTCTGAATTCCGCCGTTTTTTAATATACTGAAGGGACAAACATAAACAAAGGGGGATAACGTATGTTAAATACAGAGAATATTAAGAATAAGGAAGTCATCAATATTTATGATGGGAAAAGTCTGGGCTATGTTTATGATATCGAAATCAATCTGAAGGAAGGCAGGATTGAAGGCATTGTACTGCCGGGAGAGCGAGGCCTTTTTCACATATTCGGCAAAGAAGAGGATGACTTTGTGATTAAATGGAAAAATGTAAAAACCGTGGGCGAGGATGTCATTTTAGTAGATGTACCAGCCTCTTTGGAGACAATTGAGTAAATTGCTTGGCAAAAAAGGCCGGATGTAGTAAAATCAATATATTAGGTTACAAAACTGTCAATTAGTCAATTAGGAGGGATACAGCAATATGAAATGCCCGTTTTGTGAAAATCAGGATACCAAAGTAATTGATTCGAGGCATACGGAAGATGGACATGCCATTCGCAGAAGACGTGAATGTGATGCCTGCGGAAAGCGTTTTACAACCTACGAGAAAGTCGAAGAAATGATTCTCATGGTTATTAAAAAGGATGGAAGCAGAGAGGCCTTTGATCGGAACAAGATAACCAATGGAATTATAAAGGCGTGTGAAAAGCGCCCCGTCCCCATGGCGGAAATCGAAAAGGTAGTAGATGAAATCGAGCGAGGCCTGAACAACATGATGGAAAAGGAAATCGAAAGCACCTTTATCGGTGAGCTGATTATGGAACGGCTGAGAAAACTCGACGAGGTTGCATATGTCCGTTTTGCCTCCGTCTACAGGCAGTTTACGGATATCGAGACCTTTGTAGCCGAAATTGAAAAAATGCTGACAAATAAGAAAAAGTAAAGGAATCATTATGGAAAACAGGATAAGAATTGCCATTGACGGACCAAGTGGGGCAGGAAAAAGCACGATAGCAAAGGCCATAGCAAAACAGCTGGGCATTGATTATATTGATACAGGAGCCATGTACCGGGCAGTCGGTTATAAGGTAAAAAACTGCGGCATTGATCCGGAAGATACAGAGGCTATGAGGGCTATGCTGCAGGAAACGGAAATTGATTTTTCAGAAGGAAACATCATACTGGACGGCCAGCTCATTAATGACAAAATCCGTACAGAAGAAATTTCAAAAATGGCATCCCGCTGTTCGTCCCGCCCGGAGGTCAGGGAGAAACTGGTGCAGCTTCAGAGAAGTATGGGGCAGCGAAAGAGCATTGTCATGGATGGCAGGGATATTGGAAATAATGTACTTCCAGATGCGGAATACAAATTTTTCATGACAGCATCCGCTGAGGAGCGGGCGCAGCGCAGATATGACGAGCTGATAGAAAAGGGCGAGACAGCCGAATATGAGCAGGTTCTGGAGGATATCAAAAAACGAGATCACAGCGATATGACGCGGGAATTAAATCCTCTACGCAAGGCGGAGGATGCAGTAGAAGTGGACACAACAGGAATGAGTATTGAAGAGGTTATTGCATATATAAGAAAGGAGATACAGCAGTAATGGCAACAGTCAGAGCCTTTAAGGCAATAAGACCGGCACAAAAATATGCATCTAAGGTGGCATCACTCCCCTACGATGTAATGAACAGGAGAGAAGCGGAACAGATGGCGGAAGGCAATCCTTACAGCTTCCTGCATATATGCAGGGCTGAAATCGACCTGCCAAACCAGAAGAACCCGTACGACAAAAGCGTATACGAAAAGGCAAAGGCCAATATCCAAGATTTTTTGCACAAAGGAATTTTTATACAGGAGGAAGAACCAGCCCTTTATATTTACAGACAGATCATGGATGGAAGGGTTCAGACCGGTATTGTAGGAACGGTATCCGTAGATGAATATCAGAATAATACCATCAAAAAGCACGAATATACCAGAGTCGAAAAGGAGCTGGATCGAATTAATCATTTTGATATTTGCGATGCCAATACGGAACCGGTTTTTTTGACCTACCGGGATGACAAGCGGATTCGGGTTCTCGTAGATGGCTGGATTGCAGCCAACAAGCCGGTCTATGATTTTGAAACAAAAGACGGCATCCAGCATACCTTGTGGACGGTGGATGATCCAAATACGGTATCCAGCATAACCGAGCTGTTTGGTGAAATACCATCTTTATATATTGCCGATGGACACCACAGGAGCGCATCAGCCTGCAAAGTAGGACTGAAAAGAAGGGAAGAAAATCCGGACTACACAGGTGAAGAGGAGTTCAACTTCTTTATGGCTGTTCTATTCCCGGACTCGGATCTGCATATTTTTGACTATAACCGGGTCGTAAAAGACTTAAACGACAATACAGTTGAATCCCTGATAGAAAAAATTAAAGAAGCGGGCTTTAAAGTGGAGAAAAAAGGGCAGGATATTTATTATCCTGAGGCCAAGCACTATTTTTCCATGTTTTTAGAAGATAACTGGTATCGTCTTACCGCAAAGCCTGAAATTATTCCGGATCATGTGATCGATTCTCTGGATGTAGCCATTCTGCAGAACCGAATTCTAGAGCCAATTTTGGGAATTGCGGATCCGCGTACGGACAAGCGCATTGATTTTGTCGGCGGAATACGGGGACTTGCAGAGCTGGAAAAACGCTGTCATGAGGATATGAAGCTGGCTTTTGCCGTGCACCCTGTGGAAATCACCGATCTTCTGACCGTTTCTGACAACGACATGGTGATGCCGCCAAAATCTACCTGGTTTGAGCCAAAGCTGGGAAGCGGCCTATTCCTTCACCAGTTATAGGGAACTTTCACTAGTACAAGCTTCAGATAATAAAACGTATAAATACTCCTGAAACGGGTTAGGATCCCTGTAGGGAGTATTTTATTATGAAAAAAAGATTGAACCAGGTGGCAGCTATCCTAGGAGTCATCCTTCTGGGGCTCATGGGCAGGATGTCCTATATTCAGCTTTTGGGCCATGGAGATCTGGCACACGCGGCAGCCGCTCAACAGCTCATTGCTTTGGAAGGAGCAAACTCAAGAGGGCTCATCTATGATAGGAATCAGACGCCCCTTGTGGGAAACAACCGGGAATACATTTTTATTATCCGGCAAAAACAGTTTGACGGCGAAGCAATGAATGCCCTGTCTGCCATGGAAGCTGAAGAAATAAAAAACGGTGATAACGGTTACCGGGTTTTTGCCGTAAAAAAGTATGATAAAGAGCTGGGGCAGCGGCTTATCCGAAATTCTTCTGCCTATGTTATTGAGGCGGGAAGACGCTACAGCCACAGTCAGAAAGCTGTCCATATCCTGGGATATGTCAATCCGCAGGATTCAAGCGGCGCCGCAGGCATTGAGCTCATGTGCGATGAGGAGCTGTCCCTTTTAAACAAGCGGATTTTTACAACAGCAGATGTTCTGGGCAATATTGTACCGGGACGGGGTCTGGTGGTATCAACGGCAATGGAGGAGGACTCCTATGTGAAAAAGGGAATTGTAACAACGCTTGATGCCGGGCTGCAGGGCGCAGTAGAAACAATCCTCAGAAGCACGGATAAGGAAGGCGCTATTGTAGTGTTGAAGACAGACACCGGAGAAATTGTCGCATCTGCCAGCACCCCTGATTTTGATCCTTCCAGAGTAGGACAGTATATGGACAGCAGCACCAGCGAACTGGTCAACAAGGTGACTCAGGGAGAATATCCTCCGGGATCCATATTTAAAATTGCAGTAGCTGCAGCAGCTTTGCAGCAGGGAATCACGCCGGAACGGGAATTCTTCTGCCAGGGGTATATGAGTATCAACGGAAGAAACATTAAATGCAAAACAGGTGGCCAGACGGGGCATGGCGCCATTACCATGAAGGAAGCTTTTGCCCAGTCCTGTAATTCTGCATTTATACAGCTGGGGCAGGAACTGGGAGCAGATAAGATTTTAAACATGGCTCAAAAGCTGGGTCTTGGAAAAAAGACGCTCTGCGAATATCCTGGAGAAAAGGATGGAAATCTGATGACCGTCAGGCAGTCCTCAGGGGCGGCGATTGCAAATCTTTCTATTGGTCAGGGAGAGACGCTGGTGACACCTCTTCAGGCTGCTCATATGACCAATATCATTGCAGCAGGAGGCAAAGATACAGGTGTCCATATTTTGCAGGAGGAAATTAAAAAAAGCGGCGGGAAGGAAAGCCAGGTTCTTCAGCCTGCTATAGCAAAGAGGCTGATGGAAATGATGGATCAGACCATGATTACCGGGTCGGGAAAGGGTCTTTTAGACATAGCCGGGCATGTGCCTATGGCAGGCAAAACCGGATCCGCGGAGAGCTATATGGGAAATAAAGAAGTGGTTCATGGATGGATGACGGGATTTGTACCAGCAGAAAATCCCGAATACACCATTACCGTTTTCATACAGGAAGGCGAATCAGGCAGTCAGTCGGCAGGTCCTCTTTTTGCGCAGACAGCCAGGTATCTCAGCGAATCGGGGAGCTTTGAACAGCCAATTCACTTTTAAAACAGTGTGCATGAGGGAAAAAAGCCGCCTGTCAGATACAGGCGGTTCTTTCGTACTTTAGCGCCTCTCGAAGCTTGAGCAAGGCTTTTTTTTCGATGCGGGAGACATAGGAGCGGCTGATTCCCAGCATGGCGGCTACCTCCCGCTGGGTTCTGGGCTTGTATCCACGGATTCCGTACCGATTTAAGATTACTTTCTTTTCCCGTGCTGTAAGCACGGTATCAATAGCCTCGATCAATTTTGTTACTTGTATTTTCAGGCTGATATCATCAAGAACTGCATCCGGATCGGTTCCAAGAATATCATTAAAGCTGATTTCGTTGCCATCCTTATCCGTCCCAATGGGTACGGACAAAGAAACTTCAGCCTTATTTTTCTTGGAAGAGCGTATGCTCATGAGGATTTCATTTTCAATGCATTTTGCAGCATAAGTAGCCAGGCGTGCAGCCTTTTTGCTGCTGTATGTACTGACCGCTTTGATCAGCCCGATCGTACCGATGGAAATTAAATCATCGGCGGGATATGCTCCTGTATATTTTTTTGCAATGTGAGCAACCAGACGCAGGTTGCGTTCGATCAAAATATCCTTTGCGCTTTCATCTCCTGATTCATAAAGAGATATATAATGTTCCTCCTCTTTTGCAGACAATGGTTTTGGAAAGGAAACGCTCATTTATGTAACCCCCTCTATAGATTTTTACTATATGCAAAATCCAGAGGGGAAGTGCCTGACCCAGGCAAAAGTGCATGGTCTTATTTAACTCGGAAAGACAGACAGTCTGTACACTGATCGACTGTCGGGCATGCTTCGTGTGTGCCTACTGTGATACAATCCAGGGAACAGTAATTCTGCGCTCCTGCATGATGCTGGCACTGCTCTACCGTACATTTGATGCTCTGGTTAATGTGACTCATTTTCAATACCTCCTTTTTCGTCCTCAATTTTAGTATGACCTGAATGCGAAAAAATATAAATGGCAAATACTTGCGTTTAAAAAGACAAGATGGTATAATATGTAAAATAAAGGAGAAATAACCATGAACATTAAAGGACTTCCAAAAGAGGAGCGGCCACGGGAAAAACTACTTTTTTCCGGGAAAGAGGCGCTTTCAACAGCGGAACTTTTAGCGATTCTGCTGCGAAGCGGGACAAGACAGCAGTCCGCGATTGAACTGGCTCAGGAAATACTGGCATTGGACGAAAACGGAATTTTGTTTTTAGAAAATTGCAGTCCGGAAGAGCTGGCTAAAGTAAAAGGCATTGGGACCGCGAAAGCCTGTCAGATCCTGGCTGCTGTAGAGCTTGGGAAACGAGTTGCCACGCATCCAAAAAAAATTAAAGCAGAAATTGCAAATCCTGACGATATCGTGCAACTTTTTATGGAGAAAATGAGATACTATAAAAAAGAACATTTTAATGTGCTTCTTATTAACGCGAAAGGACAGCTCGTAGAAGAAACAGAAGTTTCCATCGGCGATTTGTGTTCCACCCTGATTCACCCAAGAGAAGTGTTCTGCCAGGCCATAAAGAGAAGCGCAGCATCTGTTGTATTTGTACATAACCATCCCAGCGGAGATCCAAGTCCCAGCCAGCAGGATATTGAAACAACAACACGGCTGGTAGAGGCAGCGGAGATCCTGGGAATCCGCGTACTGGATCACATTATTATAGGTGACAACCAGTACACGAGCCTGAAAAGCGAAGGATTGATGTAATAGCCAGACGCCCAGTTGTCAGGCGGTCAGTATACTATATTATTCAGCTTCAGGCTACAAAAATAAAGGAGAAGCTTTTTTATGCGGTCGAGGAGCAGGAAAAAACAGATAGCGGCAATCAGCGCAGGGATCTTGGCAGGCCTTGTGCTGCTGGTACTTTTTTGGAGAGCAGCATCCGGGAGCGAAGGGATAAAAGAAAGCCTTCAAAATGCAGCAGCTGCTGTAACAAAGCCCCTGTATCAGGCTGCCGGCGGAATCCAAAGAGGGTTTAAAGGAATTTTTCACTTTAAAGAAGTGACTGCGGAAAACGAGATTCTGAAGAAAGAAAATGAAAAGCTTCAGCTGGAAAAGGCGGCCCTTGCCCTCACCAGACAGGAAAAACAAGAATTGGAAGAACTGGAGGCAGTTTTTCAATATGAAGCAATCAGAGGGTATACTGTTAAAGCGGCAAATGTATCGGCAATGGAATATTCAGGCTGGCAGGGCGCCTTTCTAATTGACAAAGGCAGCAGAGACGGTGTAAAGCCTGGATGCATCGTTATTTCGGGAAACGGGCTGGTAGGAAAGGTTACGGAGGTATCGGCAGAGACTGCAAAGGTGGTATCGATCCTTTCTGATGATACGAAGGTCAGTTTTCAAACCCTTGAAAAAAAGGGGAAAATGGGTGTACTGCAAAGCGATGGAAAGGGCGGATTGGCGGGCTATCTGCTGGAAGACGGCAAAACCGTAAAAAAGGGGACAAAACTTATTACATCCGGCATTGGTACTTATCCGGAAGGAATCATAATTGGGGAAATTACTCGCATAAAAAGAAAAGAGGGAACCCAGAGACTGCTCCTTGAGGCAAAGCCTTCCGTATCCTTTTTCAAATTAAGGAAGGTGGCGGTGGTTTTATGAAAACAGGCCATATCGCTGCTCTGGCAGCTGCAGCTTTTTTCATGGAGCCATCAGTAGCCGGGCTGATTTCTTTTAGCGGAAAGGCGCCGGAGCTGCTCCTGTGCCTGATGATAGCAGCGGTTTTTTCCTGCAGAGATACTGGTCTTGTAGTTGGGATGATCGCGGCGTTTGCAGCGTTACAGGAGATTTGCTTTTCCCTGTATGCCGGCCCAGGAGCGTTTGCTGTATTTCTGGCTGGTACGCTGGCAGCCGCTGCTGCCCGTTACTGTACGTGGGACAGGCTGCCTTTTTACCTGGCATTTACTGTCTTTGATACGGCTGTTTACGAGCTTATCCTTTGGGCAGGACTGCGAATCGTGGGAGGATATGTAAGCTTCACATATTTTTTGAAGCTGCTGCCCCTGTCCGCCTGTTATAATGTGGCTATTATGCTGCCGATGTATTATTGGCTGCTGAAACAGAAACAAGGAGCAGAGGAGATTTAAAGGCAGACCTTCAAACCTGCCTGGACGACGCAAAAGATATGTTGGGAAAGAGGAAATTATGAAAAGATGGGTTCATTCCAGACCTGCCCTGCTGGCAGGAATGATAGGGCTGCTGATGGGTATTCTGCTTGTTCGTCTTTTTGTTCTGTCTGTGATAGAAAAGGGCAAGTGGACTTCTGCAGCTGAGGAATTAAGTACAAAGACGATTTATACAGCAGCTCCCCGGGGGCAAATTCTGGATCGCAATGGAAAGGTGCTGGCGGGGAACGCTTATACGATTTCCGTGAGAATGAGCAAAGGCAATATGACCGATGAAAAGCTGAACCAGAGCATACTGCAGCTGGCACACACACTGGAGGAAAATGGAGACGCGCTCTATGGAGATTTCCCCCTTGAGATTCGGCAGAATGGAAAAATTTACTGGAAAGACAGTGTAAACAAGGCGGCTAAGAACGAATTTTTTAACCGATATGGATTTTCTGATAAGCTAAATGCACAAGAGGTCTTTTCAAAACTGCGAAATTACTTTAAAATAGAAACTGGGATTTCTTCTGAAGATGCAGCCAGGGTGATGATTGTCCGCAATGAAATGGCAGCCTTGGGATATAAGAAGTATATGCCCGTTACAGTAGCAAAAGATATTTCACAGCGTTCTATTGCGCTTTTGGAAGAAGGCAGCGCCAATTATCCGGGGACAGAGGTGTTTTCGGAAGTATCAAGAGAATATCCAGAAGGATCCCTGGCATGCCATATATTGGGATATATGGGTAAAATCTCAGACAGTGAAAAAGAAACTTATGTGGAGCGTCTGGGATATCAGAACTGGGATCTCATTGGAAAGGATGGCATAGAGAAGGCATACGAACGTGTGCTGCGGGGAACTGCGGGGCAGCAGAAGGTTCAGGTCAATGCTGCCGGGAATCTGGTCAAAACCATAAGCCAGACAGAACCTGAGAAGGGACGGGATGTAACCCTGACCATTGATCTGGAGCTGCAGAAAACCGCAGAATCTGCATTAAAACAGGCGCTGTCTGCCATGCAGAGCGGAATACCGTTTGTCAGCCAATATGGAAGCTATCCTATGAAACAGGCTCCAAATGCCCAGGTGGGAGCAGTCGTTGCACTGGATGTGAAAACAGGGCAGGTTCTGGCAATGGCGAGCTGTCCGGATTTTGATCCCGGTCTTTTTTCAAACGGGATTTCCTCAGAGGACTGGGAGGAGCTTCAGAGCAAGAATCCGAGGGATCCGCTGGCGCCAGCTCCTTTATACAATGTAGCAGCCAAAAGTGCGGTGCAGCCTGGCTCCACATTTAAAATGGTAACGGCTGTTGCCGCTATGCAGTGCGGTCTGGATCCAAAGCGGGCGCTTTACGACAACGGATATGTACAGCTGGGGAACAACACGTTTGGATGCGTTGCCTGGAATCTTTCGGGGAAAAAACATGGCTACCTCAATTTGCAGCAGGCGCTGGAGGTTTCCTGTAATTATTATTTCTTTGATGCTGCAACGGGACGGGATCTTTATACAGGAAACAGCCTGGGTTACAAAAAAGAGATTACGATTGATACCATTATGGACTATGCGGCTCAGTTCGGGCTAGGGCAGGCAACCGGTATTGAAATTCCGGAAACGGTAACAGGTGCACCTTCCCGGGGATCAAAGATCCTCGGGCTCAAAAATTCGCTGAAAAACACGCTTCTGGCAGAAGCAGAAACTTATTTTGATAAGGCGCTTATTAAAAACCGCAGGAAACTGGATGAAACGATTGATACAATTACCGGATGGATCGGTCAGGAACTAAAACGGGAGGATACGCTGCAGAATCTGGAAACGGTTTCAGGCATTAAAGAAGATATGCGTTCTGCTCTGGCAGATTTATGCCAGTACACATATATTAATCAGGCCACCTGGAATACAAGCGACGCATTAAATATTGCAATCGGGCAAGGCTTGAATTCGTATACACCGCTGCAAATGGCGGGCTATACTGCAACTTTAGGAAATAAAGGCATAAGAAATCCAATCAGCCTGGTTGAAAAGATCGAAGGACATGGTAAAATAGATAAGGGATCCCCTTCTAAGGTGAAAGTAGAGGACGATTCCTGCTTTGATGAAATTATTGAGGGAATGACAGGAGTTGCCAATGGAAGTGCAGGAAGCCTTACCAATCTTTTCAGCAGTTTTCCTGTTACAGTGGCAGCAAAAACAGGAACTGCGCAGCGGGCTGGGAAAATCAACCCTCCGGATGAAGAGCTTTATATCCGAAACAATCTGGGGGCTATTGCGCCTTCCCTGAGCTGGGATGAAATCCAACGGGAGAAAGACCGGCTGATGAAAGAATACCCGGATATTTACACCTCACGCCATGCAGCAGTGAGGAGGGCTGTAATGAACCTGAGCGGCGGCAGTATAACGGCCGCAAAGATTGACAGATACAAGAAAGACTATGACAATTTTGCATGGGTAGTCGCTATGGCGCCTGCCGAGGAGCCGGAAATCGCAGTAGCGGTTATGATTGCCCAGGGATCGGCAGCATCCAATGCAGGTCCGGTAGCAAGAGAAGTTATGGGAAGCTATTTTCAGCAGAAGTAAGATAAATATTAGTGAGGATGAAATGAGCGAGGTAATTTTAGTAGCATCAGGAAAAGGCGGTACTGGCAAAACAGCAGTTACTGCTAATTTGGGAGCATTGCTTGCAAGGCAGGGGTATAAGGTTGCGTTATTAGACATGGATATGGGAATGCGCAATCTGGATTTATATCTCGGTTTGGAAAATAGGGTTGTATACAATATCATGGACGTGTTTTCCGGAATCTGCAGGATCAAACGTGCCTTAATCAAAGACCGGCGCTTTGAAAACTTGTATCTTATGTCAGCCTGTCCGAGGAAGGATAACCGGGATATTACACCGCTGCATATGCAGGTTCTGTGCAGAAAGCTTAAAAAAGAGTTTGACTATATTTTCATCGACTGCCCTGCGGGAATCGGCGCTGAATTCGATATTTCCCTGGGCGGGGCGGACAGACTGCTCTTAGTGACAGAGGCGGATATCGCTTCCATCAGGGATGCGGATGTGCTGAGCCGCTACGCAAAAAAAGCGGGCATTGATAATACCTGCTACATAGTCAATAAGGTACGGGTTGATCTGATGAATCAGCATCTGGTTCCGGATCTCAAGGAAATTGCCGAGGTTCTCAGCAACGAAATGATTGGACTGATTCAGTTTGATGATAATATTTATATTTCAACTAACCGGGGAATTCCCATTGTATACAAGGAACATACATACATAGAAGAAAACTTTCGCAATATCCTTGGCAGACTCTTAGAAAAGGGAGAAAAAAAGAAACCGGCAGAGACAGGAGAGAGCGGCGAACAAGTGGAAAACAGGGGACAATAGCCGGATGGCCAGTTAAAGGCCCATTTAAAGCCCTGTGCTACGGCCTTTAATTCCAACGCTGATGACAAGACCCAGTGCCATCATATTGGCCAGGATGGAAGAACCGCCATAGCTGATAAAGGGTAGGGTGACACCGGTTACCGGCATGAGTCCCATGGTCATGGCAATATTTTCAAATACCTGAAACAGAAACATGCCCAGAAACCCGATGGCAAGGAGCGCCCCGTACAGATCAGCGGCCTGACAGACAATTTTTACGATGCGGTAGAGGAGCAGAAAGAACAGTACAATGACAAATGTACCGCCCAGCATGCCGAACTCCTCTGCAATTACAGAAAAAATAAAATCCGACTTTTGAACCGGAAGAAAATCCAGCTCTTTTTGTGTACCGCAAAAAAGACCCTTTCCGGAGAAACCGCCGGATCCAATTGCTACCTTGGAGTTCCAGACATGGTAGTTTCCCGGAAGCTCCAGATTATCCGGGTGAAGGAAAGCGTCAATTCTCCGTTTTTGGTAGGGCGCCATAAAATGATAGGCGATTGGAAGGGACAGGAAAAACAGAAAAAGAAAGCGGGTAAAGATAGTTTTGTCGATTCCCGCAAAAAAGATCATAAAAACCCAGATAAAACAGTACACAATAGCGCTGCCCAGATCCTCTTTTACTACGATGAGGATGAAAGGCGCAGCATAAAGAGCAGCACGCAGAAGGCCGCGAAGCTCTGTCAGCTGTGCCTGGAAACGGGAAAAATAGTTGGCCATTAAAATGGTAAAGGATATTTTTACAAATTCGGAGGGCTGCAGGGTTGTAAAACCGATGCTGATCCAGGAGCGGGCTCCGTTGGATACAATACCGATTCCCGGAATATAAACGGTCAAGAGAAATACGAGAGAGCCGATATACAAAATTCTGCTCATATCCTCAAATTTCCGGTAATCCAAAAAAACCATAAATATCAGAGCAGCGAATCCTAAGAGATAAGCCGTACTCTGCATGATAATATCCCGGAGAAGCAAACTGCCGCTTTTAAAAGAGATGCTTGTAATCATCAAAATACTTAAAAAAGCAAAAAAAACGGCAATCAGCAGCAAAAACTTGTCTGCATTTTTCCAAAATTTCCAATAACTGTCCATTCATTCCCTTTCATAACCTTGACGAGCAAGCTTTAAAACAGTATAATATATAATGTGTGATTTTCAGAGAAAATTATTACGTAATGCACAATTTTTATTATATTTTACAAGAGGAAGAACATTCAAAGATAGGAAAATACAGAGAAAAGGAGGTGTCTGAATGACAAATATCGTTGTGACGATTATAGTTGCAATTATAACCCTTGTATTGGGGCTTTTAATCGGATATATTATACGAAAGACGGTTGGAGAAAAAGCAATCGGCAGTGCTGAACAAAAAGCAAAAAATCTGATTCTGGATGCAGAAAACCGATCCGAAACCATCAGGAAAGAGTACATTCTGGAAGCTAAGGAGGAGACACATAAATTAAGAAGCGATGCGGATCGGGAAATCAGAGAGCGCCGTTCAGAGATTTCAAAATCAGAGCGCAGGCTGATTCAGAAAGAAGAGTCAATAGACAGAAAGCTTGAAAATATAGAGAAAAAAGAAGAGAGCATTACAAATAAAGAGCAGGCTATCATAGCAAAGCGTAAAGAATTGGATCACGTACTGGAACAGCAGATGGAGGAGCTGGAAAAAATCTCGGGCTACTCTGTGGAAGAGGCAAAAGCAATTTTGCTTGCCAATACTGAAAAGGAAATTCGTTATGAAGCATCGGTCATGATCAAGGACATCGAATCGAAAGCTAAGGAAGAAGCGGACAAGAGAGCTAAGGAAATTATTACCGGAGCGATTCAAAGATGTGCGGCAGATCACGTGGCAGAAAGCACCGTTTCAGTAGTGCCGCTTCCAAATGATGAAATGAAAGGACGCATTATCGGCAGAGAGGGCAGAAATATCCGCGCCATTGAGACTCTGACGGGGATCGATCTGATTATTGATGATACTCCGGAAGCCGTAATTTTATCAGGCTTTGATCCGGTAAGAAGAGAAATCGCACGGCTGTCCCTGGAAAAACTGATTGTAGACGGCAGAATCCATCCTGCGAGGATCGAAGAAATGGTAAAGAAATCCGAGCGGGAAGTAAATGCTATTATAAAGGAAGAGGGTGAACAGGCCACCTTTGAAGTGGGGATACATAATCTGCATCCTGAGCTGGTCAAGCTCCTTGGCCGCTTGAAATACAGGACTTCTTATGGGCAGAATGTTCTCAAACATTCTATTGAGGTTGCACATCTGGCAGGCCTTATGGCTGGTGAGCTGGGACTGGATATTACCCTGGCCAAGAGGGCAGGACTGCTCCACGATATCGGAAAAGCCATTGACCATGAAAAAGAAGGTACTCACGTTGACCTTGGAATTGAAGTGCTGAAAAAGTACAAGGAGTCTGAAGCAGTTATCAACGGTATGGCAGCGCATCACGGTGATTATGAACCGAAATCAATGGAGGCCGTGCTCATTGCGGCAGCAGACGCGCTTTCAGCAGCAAGGCCGGGAGCAAGGCGCGAGACTCTTGAAACTTATATCAAGAGACTGGAAAAACTTGAGGAAATCGCCAATACGACACCGGGAGTAGACAAGTCCTTTGCCATTCAGGCAGGAAGAGAAATCCGGATTATTGCAAAGCCGGAGGAAGTAACGGATGAATCCATCGTATTTCTTGCCCGGGATATTTCGAAAAAAATCGAATCAGAACTGGAGTATCCAGGACAGATTAAAGTCAATGTGGTTCGGGAAACCCGCGCCATTGATTATGCGAAATAACAAAGTCGGCTCCGCCGATTCTCTTGCAGAGGTAGACTTTGTTGATATTCTGGAAATATCGTAAACGATATTTCCTACATAATAAAAAAGCAAGTTGCAAACGAAAACAGCCCCAGCAGAGTTCATCTTTGCCAGGGCTGCTTTTTTGCGGGCTCAATCAAGCCTCTGCCTTTTATTTTCCGGTTTTTACCTTCCGCCGTTTCTTTTCCTTTTCAATGTCAGTAGGAAGATAAATGACAGAAGCAGTTTCCTCTTGGGACTCCTTTTCTTCTTTCGGTCGTTTTTCCGTGAACTGTTCCGAGTGGCCGGTAAAATACATATAGGCCAAGAGCCCTCCAATAACCAGAAGTCCTAAAATAATCAGCGGCATAGCCAAAGCCTCCTTTTCGAAAAAATAAATGGAATCTTCTATAATGCAGAGTACACAGCAATGTAAAAACGGTGAAGTTTTAATCCATTTAAAACAAAATAAAACAAATTATTTGCTTTATTTTACCATATTTTTACCACCATTTGTTGATAAATTTTGAAAAAACAGCAAGACTTCACTTCCTTACACTAGTGTACACAAAATTTTACCATTTCATTCTGTTCCAGTAAATTTCCCGCTTTCCTGCGCAAAAAAATTGCAGCATTGCCTGTAGAGGAAAAAAACGGTATACTGTAAATGTAAGAAAAATAAATGCAAGAAAAAACAGTAGCAGAGAATTACAAGTGGAAAGGAAAGAGGTATTCACATGGTAAAAGTCATCATTACAGCACCCCGCGGTCATATGGACGGCCTTATTGTCAAAGCTGCCTGTGAACGGGAGGATATACAAATTATAGGTGGTATTGGCCCGGCAGGAAGAGACTATATCGGGCAGGATATCGGCATAGCCGCAGGGCTGGGAACCGAAATCGGTGCATTGGTTTACGATAATCTGGAAGACATCATCGATCAGTGCGATCTGGTTGTGGATTTTTCCAGAGTGGAGCTATCCATGGAGGTTCTTGAAATTTGTAAAGCACATAAAAAAGGCTTCCTGTGCGGAACCACGGGATTTTCAGAGGATCAGGAAAAAAAGCTGCTGGAAGCAGGAAGCGAGATCCCAATGATGAAAGCGGCCAATACGTCGTATGTTGTAAATGTAATGCGAAAGCTGCTTGGCACAGCGGCGGCTGCTCTGGGGGATAAAGCAAAGATTGAGATTATTGAAATGCACAGCCAGACCAAGCTGGACGCACCCAGCGGAACTGCTCTGGAGCTGGCAGAAGAAATGATAACACAATCGGACAAGACCATGGAGGGTATGGCATTTCATTCCGTCCGGGCAGGAGATACTCCTTCCAGCCACAAAGTTCTCTTTGGGTGTATGGGAGAAATTATGGAAATTTCCCATCATGCCTACAATTGGGAATGTTATGCAAGGGGTGCCTGTGACGCAGTAGTATATATGGCGGAGCATGGAGCAGGACTCTATACAATGGAAGATGTAATCGGCATATGAGCAGAATGGCGAACAATAAAGGGGCAGGCCGTCTGCCTGAGAAACGATGATAGCGTATGATAGCTTTTGAGGCTGATAAAGGATACAAAGTGATAAAGAAAGGATGATACTAAATGGAGTTTGGTTATACAGAGGCGCAGCTAAATCTGAAAGCACAGCTGAAGGAATTTGGGGAAACAGAACTGCTTCCCATTCTGGATAAGATGGATCGAGATGCGGAATATCCTCTAAAGACTGTTAAAAAGCTGGGGAAAATGGGAATGCTGGGCATGCCTTTTCCAAAGGAATATGGGGGAGCAGGTCTTGATTACGTCACTTATGTGATGGCAGTAGAGGAAATTTCAAAGATATGCCCTTCCCATGGCGTTATTGTTCAGACACATAATGCACTGTGCTGCTGGCCGATTTTTACTTATGGAACAGAGGCACAAAAGCAAAAATACCTTCCGCATCTTTTGAAAGGGGAAGCCATCGGCGCCTTTGGCCTGACCGAGCCAAATGCAGGCACGGATGCTGCCATGCAGCAGACTATTGCGGAGGATAAGGGGGATCATTATGTGCTCAATGGCTCCAAGATTTTCATTTCAGGCGGCGGTATTGCGGACGTATACGTGATCATGGCAATGACGGATCAGTCAAAAGGAACAAAAGGTATCAGCGCCTTTATTGTAGAAAAGGGAATGCCCGGATTTTACAAAGGCAAAACCGAGGACAAAATGGGTATCCGCGGTTCTATTGTCTCCGAGCTTGTCTTCGATGATTGCATCGTTCCAAAGGAAAATCTTCTGGGAGAGCTGGGAAAGGGCTTTAAAATCGCTATGTCTTCACTGGATGTAGGAAGGCTTGGGATTGCGGCTCAGGCCCTGGGAATTGCCCAGGGGGCCTTTGATATGACAGTCGAATATATGAAGCATAGAGAGCAGTTTGGCAAAAAGCTCAGCGGATTTCAGGCAATGGCCTTTGAAATGGCAGAGCTGGATACGAGGATTGAAGCTTCCAGGCTGCTTTTGTACAAGGCGGCTTATATCCGGGAAAAGGGTCTTGCGGGAACAACCGAGTCAGCAGCAAAGGCAAAGCTGTCCTGCTCGGAGACTGCCATGGATGTAACAGTAAAGGCCGTTCAGTTCCACGGCGGCTACGGATATATCAAAGATCTGCCAGTAGAACGCTTTATGCGGGATGCCAAGATCACCCAGATATATGAAGGGACCTCCGAGGTCATGAAGCTGGTCATTTCGGGCAGCTTGTTTGCTGGAAAAAAGAAAGAGCAAAACAAGGAAAATGCGCCTGCTGTCCTCTTTGAAACAGTAGAGGAACTGATAGCAGCCCTTGCGGATATGAAAAAGGATACGATCATTTGCAGCGGGGGGAGAGGTTTTAAGAAAACAGAGGATCTGGAGCTTGTGCGAAAGCTGGCAGAAAAAACAGGCGGCTCTTTTGGCGCTTCAAGAGGCGCTGTTTCCATGGGCTGGGCAGAGGAAGATGATCAGGTAGGTCTGACAGGCAGAACCGTTGCGCCGGATCTGTATATTGCCTGCGGTATTTCGGGTATGAATCAGCATCTTGCAGGAATGAAAGGCTCCGCTGTCATCGTTGCCATTAACAAAAATGCAAAGGCTCCGATTTTTAAAGCAGCAGATTATGGCATGGTAGGGGATGTTTATGAAATCCTGCCTCAGCTGATTGAAAAGTGGCCCTATAACAGCAGATAGACAAGAAATTGGGAACAAAACGCCAGGTTTCCAACCTTTGCGCAACAAATAAATTATGGTAATATAGCTGAAAAGTGATTGACAAAACTTTATCAAATATGATAAAGTATGTAACGCATTGTACAGATTTATAAAATACTGTACAATGCGTATAATATGCTCCGAGCTGCAGGCTCTAAGGGATTGTACGGGATACCGGATCCTAAGAACTGTAGCCAATGGGTGTGTGGGGAAACTCATATGCCTTCCGTGTTTGAGAAGGATGCTGAATTATATATTGCAATGCACTTTGCAGCAATGTATACAGACAGTGGTTTCTGATGGAAGAGGAAGCTGCTGTTTTTTGTTAGGTTTTTTGGATCGAAAAGAAAAGAGGAGAAATCATGAAGAAGATCAAAAAATTACTTGCTATTGCAGTGGCAGCAGCACTCTGCTTTTCATTTGCAGCCTGCGGAGGAGAAGAAAAGGAAGCAGCGCCGGAGGGCCCTGTAGTACCGGAAACCGCAAATATGGAAGCGCTGGAAGTGTATCTTGACGGAGAGCCTGTAAAAGAGGGAGGCTTTACATATGATGATCTGTCCGGCAGCATGGAGCATAAGGAATCAGAGGGGACCCTTTACTATGGAATGACCGTGGACAAGCTTTTAGAGAAAGGTGCGGACGATGTGAAGACCGTATTCTTTGAAGCAGCAGATGGTTTTGTTTCCTGCAGTACGGATCCGGAAAAGGCCTTTCTCGCGGCTTACACATCCGATTCAAACGGCGAATATCAGCCGGTTGAGCTTGACGGAAAGCAGTACTACGGCGGATTTATTGAAGGCGGAATGTTTAGTAATGGAGTAAATAAGGTTTATCTGACTACCACTGACTGCAGCTGGAAGGTGGATATCCAGGTTGACGGAGCATCGGTAGGAAGCCTCACAATGGAAGACTTCATGAAGAAAACACCGATGGGATCGGATAAAGTTCCCACCGGAATGTACGATGCAGCCTTCATGTACAAGCAGGGAGCAGCTACTTACAAAGGCAAATTCCTGGGATTTGATTTGGATCAGATGACAGCAAAACTGAAGGCTCTCAAAATGGATATTCCAGAGGATTACAAAAACGTGGAATTTTCCGGAATCAGCGGCATGGGTAAGGAAGGGCTCAACACCGAATACAATACAGATAAAAACAGCCCCTGGTATGTAGGCAATGTCAAGTTCTTTGCCATGTATGACGGAAAGACCTACTGCCCAATCGGAAAGCAGAAGGTAGGACTGACTGCATTCATCGACAAACAGGGAATGCGCTGGACGACCTACAGCCTCAGCACCATTAATTTCGTAACAAAATAAGTATATAACCAATATAGCAACAGGCGGCAGACTCCTGCCGTCTGTTGGCATGCATAAGAGGAGAATCGAAATGAAGAAGTTCCTTTGTTTAGCAGCAGCGCTGATGGTGGCGGTATCCCTATGTGCCTGTGGAGGAGGAGAAACTCCAGATGGAAAGGTGGTGACCGATCTGGCCGGCAGGGAAGTAGAAGTCTCCGAGGCGCCCCAGAATATTGCAGCCATGGCAGGGCCTACGTATGAAATGGTCTTCATGCTGGATGAAGCCGATAAAATCAAGATGGTGAAAGCAGGACATACGACCAATTATCCCCTGGCGCTTCTTACAAACCCGGAGCTAAAGAACATCAATACAGTTGCGGCAAATCCAAGCTCATCGGTTAATATTGAGGATTACCTGGCCAACGAAATTGATCTGGCCCTTTACTATGAAACCGAGTCTGAGCTGGACAAATTCGAAACAGCAGGCATCCCGGCCATCGTCATATCCAAAAACACGGGTCTTTTAGGCAGTCTGGAGGAAGTACAGGAGCAGTCTGTAGAAGACTATATTGAATTGATTACATCTCCTGTAATGATCCTTTCTCAGGCACTGGGAAGCGACAAGGCTGCGGCAGAAGCAAAAGCATGGAAGGAATACGCGGCAGAAAAAATTACTATGCTCCACGAACGCACAAAGGATCTGAAAGCGGAGGATCGTCCGACGGTTTATTGGGGGAATACCTGGGGGGAAAATATTTTGGCCTCCTACAGTGTCAATAACCGCTGGTATGAAGTGGATCTGGCCGGCGGAACGCTCTTAGGACCTGAGGAAGGGGGCGGAAACTTTCCCGAGATCACTTCTGAACAGCTTTTTGACTGGGATCCGGATGTCATTTTAGTAGATAACCACGGAAATTACCCAGAGCTGATTATAAAATCCATGTACAAAAAAGGCTCCCAGTGGGCGTCCCTTTCGGCAGTGAAAAATAAAAAGCTTCACCGCATTCCGGCAGGCGTCTTTTTTCTGGACAAGGGCTCCACAACACCGCTGATGACTCTCTGGATGGCAACGGTGATCCATCCGGAGCTGTTTTCCGATATTGATATTGCAAAAGAAGTACAGTATTACTACAAAGAATTCTACGAATACGATCTGACCCTTGAGGAAGCGCAGCAGGTGGTAGACGGATGGTACGATTTCAGTACCTTTGATGAATAGGGAAAGCAGGGGAGAAGAATATGAAAGAGCATATAGCAGCGATTCCCCGCCTGGCCTCCGGTGAGGTGGACTTTCGGACGCTGGAGCATAAGCCGTCCCCTGTAAAGTGGATCCTAATGGCCGTTCTTCTAGCGGTTCTGTTTATCGTCAGCCTGTTTTTGGGTAGATATATCGTCATGCCGGATGATGTGATCAAGATCATCGGACAGCAGATTTTCAACCTGCCCATCCAAACCACGTGGACGGATTCGGCGGAAACAGTGGTAATACGGGTGCGGCTGCCGAGAGCGGTTATGGCAGTGCTCATCGGGGCGGGGCTTTCCATGTCCGGCGCTTCCTTTCAGGGCATGTTTCAGAACCCGCTGGTGTCCCCCTTTATTCTGGGCGTTTCGGCCGGCGCCAGCTTTGGGGCGGCAATCGGCCTTGTACTGGAGCTTCCTACCGCGGGGATCCAGGCCGTATCTTTTCTCTTCGGTCTGGCAGCAGTAGGGATTACCTACTTTTTATCGCACCTTTATCAGACAACGCCTATCCTCATGCTGGTGCTTTCGGGAACCGTGGTATCCGCCTTTTTTCAGGCAATGCTGTCCCTGATCAAGTTTGTGGCCGACGATGAGGAAAAGCTTCCCGCCATCACTTTCTGGCTCATGGGAAGTCTGGGAAACGTAGGACTTGACGATATCGCCCTTGCGGCCATCCCTCTCATCGTATGCATGGCGGCTCTGTTTCTTATACGCTGGAAGCTGAACGTTTTGTCCATGGGGGAGAGGGAATCCAGAGCCCTGGGGGTAAACAACGAGCGAGTCAAGATCATTGTGATTATCGCAACCACAGTAATTGCTTCTACTTCCGTGGCCTTCTGCGGGATCATCGGCTGGGTCGGCCAGGTAATCCCCCATTTCTGCAGGATGCTGGTGGGACCGGATCATAAAGTGCTGATTCCGGCCACCATGCTGGTGGGCGCCTGCTATTTGATTTTGATCGACAATCTCTGCCGGCTCTTTACGGTTACAGAAATTCCCCTTGGAATTCTGACCGCGGTTGTGGGAGCACCGGTGTTTGCCTACCTTCTGAGAAAGACAAAGGGAGGGTGGAACTGATGGCAGTGAAATTATCAATACGCGATGCCAGCTTTGGATACGGAAGCGGAGACACCGTATGGGAGCATATTAACTTGGACGTAATGGACGGCGAATGTCTTTGCCTCCTAGGCCCTAACGGCTGCGGAAAAACTACGCTGTTTAACTGCATTAACAACAGCTATCAGCTGAAAACGGGCAGCATTTTGCTCAATGGAAAGGATGTTCGGGATTTTGGCATTTCCCAGCTGGCAAAGACTCTGGGAATCGTCTTTCAGGAGCACAGTGCTCCCTTTCCCTATACAGCGCTGGAGGTTGTGCGCATGGGAAGAACGCCCCATTTAAAAATGTTTTCCGCGCCAGACAAAAGAGATACGGAGCACGCCTATCATATCATGGAGGAGATGGGCATCGCATATCTGGCAGGGAAACGATATACTCATATATCAGGCGGAGAGCGGCAGCTGGTGCTCATTGCCAGAACCCTCTGTCAGGAACCGGAGATGATCCTCTTTGACGAGCCGACATCTCACCTGGATTTTAAAAACCAGGCAATGGTTCTGCAGACTGTGAAAAAACTATCAGCAAAAGGCATGACCATTGTAATGACCAGCCACTTTCCCAACCACGTATGGAAAATCGGCACCAATGTGGCTATGCTGGGTTACAGCGGCATGGTTGCTCAGGGGCCGGTGGAAGAAGTGATGACAGAAGCTAATCTGTCCAAAACCTACGGCGTTGACGTAATGATATATGATGCGGTTTCGGGCAGCAAGAAGACCAGATTCTGTGATCCGAATCTGGATTAATAAAGGAGAATACAATGAAAAAGAAATATTTAGTCATTTTATTGGCACTTGTTTTGGCCCTGGCCTTTACTGCCTGCGGCGGAGAAGAGGAAGTGACCCCGGAACCGGGCACAGATCATACTTACAAAGATCTGATGAAACCCTTTGACGATCTGACTGCCGCAAATCGGGTGGTCATTATTCAGAATACGCTGAACTTCGGTATGAGCGGATTTTATACGGAGGAAACAAAGCCAGAGACAAAGACCATTTCCTATAAGGGGAAGGAGACGAAGGCTTATCCCATATCCTATACCCTGGATTTTCTGACAAATGAAATAAAAGGGGATGTAACGGTTACCGATGCGGAGGGAAAGAGCGCTGTCTTTTCAGCAAAAGACTTTTCCGCCATGTATGCAATCGTCGATTTTACATCGGGAGAGCCGCTCATCCTCTACAACCCGGATACGGATCAGGAAACCACCCTTGCCTATGCGGTAACTAGCGAAGGGGAGGGCATTTATTCCATTACAGCGGATACCGTCCACAATACAGCGGATATTATGAAGGCCTGTGGCTGGAAAGAAGATGTGACCTACAGACTGATTGCCACGGATAAATTCTATATTCCCGTAGAGCCGGAATATCTGAAAATCGGCGAACTGAGAGGAACCCTTTCCGGAGCAGTGAACGCTTCCTTTAAAGGTATGACCATTGCCAGCGGAAAGCTCAACGATCCGGTATACTTTGAGCAGATTCCAAAAGAGGATCAATAAAGGAGGAGAAAAACATGCTGATGAAACGAATTCTTGCCAGCGCCCAGCCTGTGCTGGAAGGGAAAACGGTAAAGGATCTTGTAGTTGGAATTTCCCTCATCGGGATCCAGCTTTCCGATGGAAACGTAGGGATCGCTTATGTTCTGAGGGATCGGCTGCCAAACGGCTGCTCGGTTTTCAGCTATGGGGCAGAAGTATGCGGAAAGCCTGCTGCTGAAATTGCAAAATGGGCCCTGTCTGGGGGAGAGGATCTCCAGCGGGCCATCGGAACAGCCGTACTGACTGCGGCCTCGGCATCTCTGCCTCTTGAGGATGACACCAGTACGAATATACCTTTTAATCTGGATCTGAGACAGGGGGATACGGTGGCCATGATCGGCTGCATCCGGCCGGTGGCTGAAAAGCTGGCGGACCAATGCAGGTTGATCATCTTTGACGAAGGCGTCTCTCTTCATGGCGGTGATCCGGAAATCTGCCCCATGGAGCGCCAGCCTGAGTTGCTTCCCCAGTGCGATATCGTGATCCTTTCGGGGACAACTACCATCAACGGAACCATCGATCACCTGATGGAGCTTTGTAAAAACGCCAGGCAGGTAGTTATGGCAGGGCCATCCACTCCCATGTATCCGCAGGGCTTTAAGGGAACCGGCATTACAAACCTTGCAGGTGCCCTTTGGGATGGAGAAAAGAAGGAGGAAATCTTTCATGCCATTTCCCTGGGCTGCGGCGTAAGCGAGCTGGGGAAATATATGATAAAGAAAAATGTAAAAGCAGGATGAAACCTTGACAGCGTCTGCAGCTATATGGTAGACTAAGCCTGCATCGGAGGGTATGTAATATTTGGTTATATGCTGGATAAGATGATTGGAAATCCAATTGTTTTATCCGGCTTTTTTTGAGCCTGCAAATAAAAAGTCAATAGTAAATTGATTGTTTCAGGCAAAAAGTTTTATGTAGGATTTTGAACATTGAAATAAGACCACCGATATTCGCTGGTCTGAAATAAAGGTATGTATGAGATGGTTATTTCGGAAGCGATGAAAGATATTCTTTCACCCGTCCATAGTAGATGCGAAGAAACTTATTCGCACCGGCAGTC